>NZ_JAVDVL010000003.1:0-668045 GCF_031456815.1 Paraburkholderia strydomiana | reverse complement strand
GACCGTGAAACGACTCCACGCCGATGATAGTGCGGATTGCCCGTGTGAAAGTAGGTAATCGTCAGGCTCCCCAGCAGCATCAGAAACCCCACCCCACAAAAGGTGGGGTTTCTGCGTTTACCGGCGGTAAAACAGCCAAGCAAACAAATCGCTGTCGTCATCGGACGAATACGGCTTGAAGCGATTCTCGGCTATTCAGTACTCCGGTAATCGGGCGACAACTAAGCCCTCTTTCGCGTCGCAAATTGATCCGGCAGCCCCGCGGTAAAACGGTCCAGCCGCTCGCTGACCTCGGTAATTGCCCAAAGCGGAGCGCGGTGTAATTGCTGGTCGTAGTTGGTAGCGATCTGTGCAAATATCGCGAATCCGTTCTCGTTGAGCATCCATCTGCCGGTATCTCGTCCGGTGTCGAATACCTTGGCTATCGCACGCTCGGCCTCGCCGAGTTGCTCGCTAGTCGCGGAGCCGAAACCCGACTCGGCCAGAAAACCCGTCAGCAGCATTACTTGCGTCAGTGTCTGAGCATCGCTTATCCCGCCGTCGCCTCGTCGCAACGCGTCTAGCGCCAGATGCACGCGCAGCGCGAGATCGTCCGCGGTTTGGCGTGCCATCGTCAGCAGCATCGCCTTGGCATGCCGGGCGCGTGCCGCGCCGGTGTTTCGGGAGAACGGAATAGGTTGTGCCATGAAGGTCCAGTGAACGTGCTGTGCAGATGCAATAACGGCGCGCGCGTCAAAAGGTTGAGCCCTCTTGTCGTTAGCCGCCGACCTCCCTAGGCACCTCCCGCCAACCCAATGACAACTGTCTTGAAAAGCCGAAGGTGAATCGACATCCTTGACGCGGCCGATCGCTGTGGCCCACGCTCGACTGCGAAGCAACCTGTGGGCCGATCGCCACGAGATTCACCGTGTCGTTCAGGTTGGCGTCACCGCTCCCTAGCGCCTACGGATCCCGTTCGCAGCGTCGGCGGCACGATGCGACAAAGCGCGTCGCAAAGCTCATTTCGAGCGCTCACGTTCGAGCCACGACGCTTCAACCGATCACTCGCCGCGAACCCGCGTCACGAGTGTCGACGCCCCGTGTACGCGATTTCGTCGTCCCTTCGTTGACATATGCCCACATAATCCACGCACGTGAGCCAGCGCACGCAGCCCACGCGACCCACGCGACCCACGCAACCGGGCAACCGACGATCCCATGCGACTAGCTTTGCCACCAGCGTCGGCCGCCAGCCTCGGCCACCACCCAGGGCGCCGACTCCGCCACCAACCGGCGACCAACCTCAGGGACCAACCTCAGGGACCAACCTCAGGGACCAACCTCAGGGACCAACCTCAGGGACCAACCTCAGGGACCAACCTCAGGGACCAACCCCGGCGACCAACCCCGGCGACCAACCTCAGGGACCAACCCCGGCGACCAACCCCGGCGACCAACCCCGGCGACCAACCCCGGCGACCAACCTCAGGGACCAACCCCGGCGACCAACCCCGGCGACCAACCCCGGCGACCAACCTCAGGGACCAACCCCGGCGACCAACCCCGGCGACCAACCCGAACGACCAACCCCGGCGACCAACCCCGGCGACCAACCCCGGCGACCAACCCGAACGACCAACCCCAACGACCAACCCCAACGACCAACCCCAACGACCACCCCGGCCACCCACCCCGGCCACCCACCCCGGCCACCCACCCCGGCCACCCACCCCGGCCACCCACCCCGGCCACCAACCCCGGCCACCAACCCCGGCCACCAACCCCATCACTCCCCATCTCCCTCCGCCTCCACGGGACCAGCACTTCGCGCCCGCACCCGGCGGCGGATCTCCGAGTCGAGAATAAGTCTCCCGCGCAGCTTCCCTTTCATCCGTTTCACGTAACGCGGCGCCTCGGTCATATGGACCGTCATTAGCTCGCGCACTTTGTCGACGTCACGCTCGCGCGCTGCTTTCGTGATCGCCTTGTGAATCTTGACATTGGCCTGGCCGAACCGCTCGTGCTCGGCCTGCGGCGTATCGTTACGAAACTCGATGAGCTGCCGGATCATCTCGTTAATCAGCTCGCAGCTGAAACGCAAAAACGGATTCGGGTTAGCCGCCGCCAGAATGTCGTGGAAGTTCACGTCCTCCTGGCGCTGCCGGACGATGTCCTGCCCGCCGTGCGCTGAAGCCGGCCGATCGCAGCAAGCAATGCTCGCCTCCAGCGCTTCGAAATCCTGCTCTGTCAGGTGCGGGACCGCGCCTGCCGCGAGCTCCGGCTCGAGCAGTTTGCGCACGGTGTAAATGTCGTCGATCGAAACGTCCTTGAAGAACAGATAGTTCTGCAGAAGCTGCAACGTCCGATCGAGCGGCACCTCCACCACCATGCCGCCGCCGGCAGGGCCGGTCGTCACCTTGATGAGCCCTTGAACTTCAAGCGACTTCAGCGCCTCGCGGATCGTGCTTTTGCTCACCGAGAAGAGTTGCTGCAACTCGACCTCGCGTGGAAGGCGATCGCCCGGCTTCAGGTCCTTTTCCGTGATCAGTCGCTTGATTTCCTCCGCGACCAGATCGCCACGCTTCTGCTGCTTGATCTCAATCGCTGCGCCAGCCTTGGTTCGATCCATGGCCATCTTCATGCTCCCATTTGTGTACTGCACCATCGGCGTTCCGCCGGCGCCCACCGCGTTGCAAGCAAAGCTGCCTTGCTGCCGCCAGGAATTTTGCCTTATTGACACCGGAATTTATTGTACCTACGATCGGATTCAACCTATTTATCATGATAAATAGAACAAAGCCGACGTGGTGGAAAGTTCACCCAGGCCAGCAAGCTTTCGCAGTCGTTCAGTGCGTGTCTCTTCCAAGGAGCGTCATTTTGAATCGCCGAAATATGTTGAAGCTGGCCGCGCTGTCGGCCGTTCCGGGCACGCTGGGGTCGCTCGTCGCGCGCAGCGCCTTCGCACAGGCAGGCAGCGTGCAGTTCGCTTGTCCGGTGCCGATGTCGGGCGCGTTCGCCGCCAACGGTAAGTATGCAGACCTTGGTATGAAGCTCGCCATCGAACAATATGGCAAGGTTCTCGGCGAACCGCTCGCCTATTCGGTGCTCGACACGGAAGGCAAGCCGGCAACAGCAGTACGCCGCGTTCAGGAAATCGCGCAACAGAAGAATGCTCGATTCTTTGCCGGCGGTATTTTGTCGTCCGAATCATTGGCGATGGGCAAGGAAGTCCAGAAAGCCGGCGGCGTCTTCATCACCACAGCGGGTGCGGACGAAATCACGGGGAAAGACTGCAACGATGCGACCTTCCGCTGGTCGGTGCCCACATATGGCGCAATTGAACAGACCGTGCGTCCGCTGATCCAGATGATGCCGAAGGCCAAACGCTGGTACACGATCACGCCGCAATACGTGTTTGGCGACGGCCTGTTGTCCGCCGCAAAAGCCGTCTTCAAGGAGAAGGGCATCGAGCACGTGGGCAACAGTTATCACTCGCTGAACGAAAAAGAGTTCAGCGGTTATTTGACGAACGCAGTCGCCGCCAAGCCGGACGTGTTGCTCATCCTCAACTTCGGTTCGCAATCTTCCGACACGCTGCGCCAGGCGGTCAGCTTCGGCATGAAGAACAACTGCACGATTCTGCTCGCGTGGGCTTCGGGTCTCGAGCAGTTCGAATCGCTCGGTGCGGACCTGTGCGACGGCGTGTATTTCGGTGCGCAGTACTGGCACGCAATCGACTCGCCGCTCAACCGCGATCTCGTCAAACGCACGCAGGCGGCCTTCAAGACGAATCCGAACTACAGCCTGGCGGGCTCGTACATCTGCACGAAGATTCTGCTGGACGGCATTGTGAAGGCCGGCAACGTCGATCCGAAGAAAGTGGTCGCCGCGCTCGAAGGCATGAAATACGATGGTTTGACAGGACCTGAAGAGGTTCGCAAGGGCGATCATCAGGTGCTGAAGAACTATTATCTGTTAAAGGGCAAGGCGAAGAGCAAGATGAAAAACGCCGACGACTACGCGGATATCGTCAGTTCAGGACAATCGTTTCTGCCGCTCGACAAGACCGGTTGCAAGCTGGCGTGATCCGCGCGGGCGCCGCGGTGCCTCGCGCACCGCAGCACCTACACGTGCGAGCGCATGAGAGCACGAAGCGCAGGCGCAAGCGCACGCACAAGCACAGGCAGTGAATTTCGCCAATTCCTCACACGGACGCCATGAACGTTTATCTCCTGCAGATCGTCAACGGCATCGGGGTCGGGATGTTGTATTTCCTGCTCGCGGTCGGCTTGTCGATTGTGTTCGGCCTCTTGCGCTTCGTGAACTTCGCGCACGGCGCCTTCTATCTGCTTGGCGCCTACTTCTGCTATCAGGCGATGCAGTGGTCGATGAGCTTCTGGACAGCACTGATCGTCGTGCCGATTGCGGTCGGCGCCTTGGCATGGGTCGTCGAAAAGCTGATTTTGCGGCACGTATACGCGCAGCAGCACGAGTTCCATATTCTCGTGACGGTAGGCCTCGCGCTCGTCGTGCAGGAATGCGCGATCCTCGTGTGGGGGCCGCTCGGTGACAACGTGGCCGTTCCCGACATGCTGAACGGCGTGGTGATCTGGGGCAGTTTTGTTTATCCCAAGTACCGCCTGTTCGTGATCGGCTTCACTGCAGTGCTCGCGGCGTTGCTCTGGTGGGTGCTCGAGGGTACGCGTCTCGGCAGCGCGGTGCGCGCCGGCAGCGAATCGACGGAGATGGTCTCGCTGCTCGGCATCAACGTATTGCGGGTGTTCAGCCTCGTGTTCGCGCTCGGTGCCGCAACCGCCGCGCTCGCCGGCGTGCTCGCCGCGCCGATTCGCGGCGTCGATCCTTTCATGGGTATCGAGGCGCTCGGCGTCGCGTTCGTCGTCGTGGTGGTGGGTGGCATGGGCAATTTTCTCGGCGCGCTGGTCGGCGGCCTGCTGGTCGGCATCGTGCAGAGCGTCATGAGCACGCTGTGGCCCGAAGGCGCGCGCTTGATGATCTACGTCGCGATGGCGGCCGTACTTCTGCTGCGGCCCAATGGCCTACTCGGGAGAGCCGCGTGATCGATACTTCTAAAGCCGCCGACACTAAAGCAGTTACGCGTGCATCGCAGCCCGTTCCGCGACACGCGCTGCATCGCTACCGGTTCCTGTTGCTCGCGCTGCTCGTCGTGTGCATCTTGCCGCTGACGTTGCGCTCCGGCTCGCTCGCGACAGAAGTGCTCGTATTCGCGCTCGCCGCATTGGGCTGCAATCTTCTGCTCGGCCACACGGGACTGCTGTCGTTCGGGCAGGGCATTTTCTTCGGACTCGGCAGCTATAGCGCGGGGCTCGTGCTGACCAGGGCCGCGTTGCCGGTGCCCGTCGCGCTGCTGGCGGCAATCGCGGTCGGCGCGATAGCGGCCGCATTGGTCGGATGGTTTTCGATCAGACAGCGCGGCACATACTTCGTGATGCTGACGCTCGCATTCGGGCAACTGTTCTACTTCCTCGCCTACACCACGCCGGACCTGACCGGCGGCGACAACGGACTGCTCGACATTCCGCGGCCGGCGCTCGGGTTGGCCGGCAAAGCGCTGATTCCGCTCGCTTCCCCGTGGCAGTACTACGGATTCGTCGCGGTACTTTTCCTCGTCGTATTCTGGCTGTTGATGCGCGTCTCGCACTCGGTATTCGGCCGCACGCTGCTTGCGATCCGCGACAACGAAGCGCGCGCCGCCGCCGTCGGCTACGACGTCAAGCGATTCAAGCTGATGGCGTTCGTCATCTCCGGTGCCGTAACCGGACTCGCGGGCGCACTGCATGCGTTGATGACCGGCATCGCGCCGCTTTCCAACATCGACTACCACACGAGCGAGATGATCCTCGTGATGACCGTGATCGGCGGCACCGGCAATCTCTTCGCGTCCGTGCTGGGTGCCGCTTTCTATGTGCTGTTCGCCGACTGGCTCTCGACTTTGTGGCCGCGCTGGCTGCTGTTGCTCGGCATCGTGCTGATGGCGGTGAGCCTGTACATGCAGCGCGGTCTATGGGGACTCGGCGAGCGCATCTGGCACGCCCTGCGCCGAAATGACAAAGCCGATGCAGACGCAGCAGCCGACGACACCGCAAAGGAGCGCGCATGAGCGAGGCCATTCTAAACGCAAGCGACCTCGTGAAACGCTACGGTAAATTCACGGCGCTCTCCGAGGTCAACCTGCGCATCATGCCGCGCACCGTGCACTCGGTAATCGGTCCGAACGGCGCGGGCAAGACTACGCTTTTCCATGTGCTCACCGGCACTCTGCCGATCACCGCGGGAACGATTGTCTTCGACGGACACGACGTGACGCACGAGCCCGATCACAAGCGTGTGCGTCGCGGCGTCGCGAGATCGTTCCAGGTGACGAGTCTGTTCGCTAATCTGAGCGTGCAGGAAAACTTGCGGCTCGCTGCGCAAGGTGTCGATTCCGTGCGTGCGCTCAATGCATGGTCGCCGCCGCGCGGCGCGCTGGCTCACACCGAAACCGTCGACGACATACTCGAACGCCTCGCGTTGCAGCGTTTCAGCAAAGTGTCGGCAGGCGCTCTGTCGCACGGTCAGCAGCGGCGGCTCGAAGTCGGCATGGCACTCGCGGCGCGTCCCAAGGCGATCTTTCTCGACGAGCCGACGTCGGGCATGGGTATCGACGACCTCGACGATATGAAGCAACTGATTCGCGGCCTGCGCGAGGACTACACCGTCGTCCTGATCGAGCACAACATGGGCATCGTGATGGACATCTCCGACACGATCACCGTCATGCAACAAGGGCGCGTGCTGGTGGAAGGGCGGCCCGACGAAATTCGCGGCGATGAGCGCGTGCGCAGCGCCTATCTCGGCAACATGATTACCGGAGGCCGCGCATGATTCTCGACGTGCAGCAGATTCACGGCTTCTACGGCAAAAGTCACATCCTGCAAGGCGTTTCGTTGCAGATCGCGGAAGGTGAGACGGTTACGCTGCTGGGCCGCAACGGCGCAGGAAAATCGACCACGCTCAAGGCGATCGCGGGCGTCGTCGCGCCGAAGAACGGCAGCGTGACGTTCAACGGCGCGACCATTAGCGGGCTGCAGCCGCATAAAATCGCCTCGCGTGGTGTGTGTTTCGTGCCCGAGCACCGCGGTATTTTCCGGTTGCTCACCGTGGAAGAAAACTTGCGACTCGGCGCGCGCAAAGATTCGCCGTGGCAACTCGACGACATCTACCGCATTTTTCCGCGGCTGAAAGAGCGACGCACGAACGGCGGCGGACAACTGTCCGGCGGTGAACAGCAGATGTTAGCAGTGGGCCGTGCGCTGATGAATCATCCGCGTCTTCTGATGCTCGATGAACCGGTAGAGGGCCTCGCGCCGGTGATCGTCGAAGAAATCGTCGCGCAACTCAAACTCATTCGCGAGGCCGGTGTGGCGATCTTGCTCGTTGAGCAGAACCTCGAAGTCTGCACGCAACTCGCGGATCGTCACTACATCATCGAACAGGGCGTGATCGTTTATTCGGGCGACAATGCGTCGTTCGCCGCCGACGACTCGATCAAGGACCGCTATCTGGGCGTCGGCGTTGTCTGAGTCCGCGCCGACTTCACTATGAGGAAGCACTGATGCAAGTTCATGAATCGCAGGCTACCGAGGCAGTGAGTCGTTTGCGCGTTGATGGCGAACGGCTTTGGAACAGTCTCATGCAGCTCGCGAAAATTGGAGCGACCGAGAAGGGCGGCGTCTGTCGGCTCGCGCTAACCGAACTGGATCGCATAGCACGCGATCAGGTCGTTAGTTGGGCGAAGGAAATAGGCTGCACGGTTCGCATCGACGCGATCGGCAACATTTTTGCGCGCCGCGCTGGTTTGCGCGACGAGCTGCCTCCGGTGATGACCGGCAGCCACATCGACACGCAGCCGACCGGCGGCAAGTTCGACGGCAACTACGGCGTGCTCGCCGGCATCGAAGTGCTGCGCACGCTGGCCGATGCAAACGTTACAACGCTCGCCCCGATCGAGGTCGCGGTCTGGACCAACGAGGAAGGTTCGCGCTTCGTTCCCGTGATGATGGGCTCAGGCGTGTTTGCAGGCGCTTTCACGCTCGAACATGCGCTTGCGCAGCAGGATCGGGACGGCGTGTCCGTGCGCGACGCGCTGACCGCAATCGGCTACGTTGGAGAAAACACGAAACCGCATACCGTTGGTGCGTATTTCGAAGCACATATCGAGCAGGGCCCGGTGCTGGAAGCAAACGACAAAACTATCGGCATCGTGCAAGGCGCGCTCGGTCAACGCTGGTACGACGTGACCGTGCACGGCATGGAGGCGCACGCAGGACCGACGCCGATGGAATTGCGCCGCGATGCGCTGCTCGTTGCCGCCGACCTCATTCACGCCGTGAACCGTATTGCGCTCGAACATGCGCCGCATGGGCGTGGCACGGTAGGCTGGGTCGACGTGCATCCGAACTCACGCAACGTGATTCCGGGCCGCGTCAAACTGACGGTCGATCTGCGCGCCGCCGACGACACCACGCTGACCGCAATGGACAGCGCACTGCGCGACGCCTGCACGGTCGCGAGCGAAAAAGCGGGCATCGCGGTTGATGTCGAGCCGGTCGTGTACTTCGCGCCGCAACCGTTCGCGACGGAACTGGTGGCCGCCGTCAAACACGGCGCGGAGATGCTGGGCCTCTCGTCAATGGACGTGATCAGCGGTGCCGGCCATGACGCTGTGTATCTCGCGCGCGTCGCGCCTGCCGCGATGATCTTCGTGCCCTGCAAGGACGGTATCAGCCACAACGAAATCGAAGACGCGCGCGCGGATCATCTGGAGGCCGGCTGCAACGTGTTGCTGCACGCGATGTTGGGAGCGGCACAAGTGGTCCAGACAGCGCCGATGTCGGAGGATTCGAACGTATGAAAATCCTCATCGCGCGGATGAATCACGAGACCAACACGTTCTCGCCGGTGCCGACGCCGTTGTCCGCTTTCGGCCAGAACGGTACGAACGCCGGCCCGAGCTTCAACGACGACGCGTTCAACGACAACAAGGGCATGCAGACCGCAATGGCCGCGTTCATCGACGCCGCTGCACGCGAAGGCGCGCAGATCGTTACGCCGGTGTCGGCGGCGGCCAACCCGAGCGGGCCGGTCGAAGCGGCAGCATACGACGCAATCTGCGACGCAATTCTGGCAGCCGCGAGCGGATGCGATGCAGTGATGCTGGACCTGCACGGCGCAATGGTCGCGGAAAATTCGAATGACGGCGAGGGCGATCTCCTCGAACGCGTGCGCGCGGCATTGCCCAACGCCCCGATCGCCGTCGCGCTGGATCTGCACGGCAATGTCACGCAGAAAATGATCGACAACGCGGACGTGATCGTCAGCTTCAAGACCTATCCGCACGTCGATATGTATGAAACCGGCGCGCACGCCGCGCGTCTGCTGTTTGATCTGATACATGGCAAGGCGAAGCCGGTCATCGCCTGGCGCCAGCCGCCGTTGCTCACGCACACGCTGCGCAGCGCGACCGCGGAGGGCGCGATGAAGCGTGCTGTCGACGCGGCGCGCGCCGCCGAGGCCGACGGCATGCTCGCGGTCTCGGTGTTGTCCGGCTTTTCGCTCGCGGATATCGCTGCGCCGTGCATCAGCGTCGTGGTTGTCAGCAATGGCGATCGCGCGCAAGCGGAGTCAGTGGCCGAGCGAATCGCGCAACAAATCTGGAACGAGCGCGAGGAATTCGTCTATCGCAGCGCGCCGCTCGCCGAATCGGTTGCGCAAGCCGCTGCTCTCGCAAAAGACGCCGACAAGCCGGTGCTTCTGCTGGATCATGGCGACAACTGCATGTCGGGCGGCACGTGCGACACGATGGATCTGCTCGAAGAAGCGCTCCGGCAGAATCTGGACGGCATCGTCACTGGGCCGTTGTGCGATCCGCAGGCGGTGGCCGCATTGATGGCCGCAGGCGTCGGCAGCACGGTGACCATCACGATCGGCAACAAGGTTGGAAGCAGTGCGGTGACGCCGCGCGCGCCCGTCGCAATGACCGGTGTGGTGCGAGCCTTGACCGACGGCGAATATGTGATCAGCGGGCCGACTTACACCGGTCAGCGAGCCCACATGGGGCGCGCCGCGGTTCTCGATACGGGCACGGTGAAACTGGTCGTGACCGAACACACGCATGAGCCGTGGGACCTGGGCGTGTTCGAAAGCGTTGGTATCGACCCGCGTCGCGCGCGTTTCCTGCTACTCAAATCGCGCATGTATTGCCGTCCGGTTTTCGTGCCGATCTCCGCCGGGCTCGTGGAGTGCGATAGCCGGGGCGTGACGAGTTCGGACTACGGCCTGTTCGCTTTCCAGAATATCCGGCGCCCGGTCTTTCCACTCGATGCAGATACCGAATGGAGCGCGTCGTAATGAGTGGCGCGAGCGTCAACAACAAGAATGCCGTCCGGCTCTTGTACAGTTTCGACAGACTCTCTATAATTCGCGCCTCTACAGGCTCGTAGCTCAGTTGGTTAGAGCACCACCTTGACATGGTGGGGGTCGTTGGTTCGAATCCAATCGAGCCTACCAACGCATCAGTGAGGTGGACGAAAGCGGTGCCGCTTTCGTCCACTGTCCTGTCAAAACAATCGCTGTAACTCCTCGCTTTCCTCTCGCTGCATTCAGTACGTCGCGCGTTGCACGGCAGCTGTCGTTGCGGACGCATTCTCGACAGACTCAACGTCAAATCCATAGAACGAACGAGCAGTGGTGCGCAAAATCGCGCCGAGAGCGGTCGAATCGAGACCGGCGTCGAGCAGCGTCGACAAGGTGTCACCATAACTCGTCACCGCTTCGTATTGCGTGTGCGGCCAGTCGCTGCCCCACATCAAACGGTCCGGGCCGAACTGCTCGATTAATTGCCGTGTCGCATCTGCGACGAAGGGCGAGTCCGGTGCGGTACAGCGATATGCGCCAGACAGCTTTACCCACACTCGCCCCGTCTTGCCATAGCCGAGCAGCGCTTTGAAACCCTGGTCCTGTGTGCCCAATGCCGGATCGGGCCGGCCGAAATGATCGACGACGACTCGCACGCCGCGCTCCAGAAGCTGCTCGATCAGCGGTGCCAGATCGGCTGCGTTTCTATGCAACTCGACATGCCAATCCAGTCGCGCAACGTGGTCCAGCAACGACGTCCACGGTCGTGCGCGCAAATCCGGCAGCGGCTGCTCGATAAGGTTAAGCCGAACTCCCGTTACGCAATGCCTATGCAGAGCATCAAGCTCATTCGCGCTTATGTCCGGCGCAACGACAGCAACGCCGCGCAAACGCTCGGTGTCGGCGGATAACGTGTGCAACAGATAGCGATTGTCGGTGCCGAGAAAGCTCGGCTGCACGAGCACCGCGTGCGTCATTCCATGCGCGTTCAGCAGCGGCAGATAGTCGTCGAGCGTTGCGTCGTAGACGGGCGCGTAGCGGCGGTCGCCGGTCAACGGCAAGCCCTGCTCGAAAACGTGTGCGTGGGTGTCGACGCCACCGTGTGCAAACGACGGTAAGGATGCGTGTGCGTTCATATTCAACTGCGCGGAGAGTTCAGGTTGAGGCGCGCTGCGTCGGCGGCATCGGCGGTATCTGCGGCCTGCTCCGGCGCGGTATCGCGCAGACGCTTGCCGCGCGTTTCCGGAAGCAGCAGTACCGCGGTCATCGCAAGCCCGTAGGCAATGGCTGCGTCGATGCCGATGGCCGCGCCGAGCGACATCGAATGGCTCATGTAGCCGACCAGAACCGGAAAGCCTGCGGATGCAATGCGCCCGAAGTTGTAGCAGAAGCCGACGCCGGTGCCACGCATGTCGGCGGGATAGAGTTCGTTGAAGAGCGGGCCGAGGCTTGCCGGAATGCCGGCGGCAAAGAGGCCGAGCGGGAAGCCAAGCACGAGCATCTGCATGTTCGTCAACGGCAACATGACGTATGCGAGCACGGTGACGATGCAGCAGAAAGCGAATAACGCGATGTTGCGACGCCGGCCGATCCGATCGAGCAGGTACGCGCTCAGCATGCAGCCGCACCAGAACGCGACGATCACGACGGCGAGGTAACCGCCAGTATTCAACACCGACAGATGCCTTTCCTTCGCGAGAAACGTGGGCAGCCACGTCATGATCGCGTAGTAGCCGCCGTGAGCACCCGTGCCGAGCACCGCACCGATAATCGTGGTTCGAAGCACGCGAGGCTGAAACACTTGCAGAATCTGACCGAACGCTGAGACCTTGGGACCGACTCTCGCGCCGGCGGGCTCAATGCGCACCGGCTCTTTCAGATTGCGCCGCACGAATAGCACGAGGCCGGCGGGCAGCAGGCCGACTGCGAACATCACGCGCCAGGCGGTGTCAGAGGGAAGCCATGAGAATACGGCTGCGTAGACCAGCACCGCGGCGCCCCAACCCACGGCCCACGCGCTTTGCACCGCGCCCATTGCCTTGCCGCGATGTTCGGTGCGGATCGTCTCCGCCATGAGCACAGCGCCGGCAGCCCATTCGCCGCCGAATCCAAAGCCTTGCAGCGCTTTGAGCAGCAACAGCTGCGGGAAATTCTGGGCGAATGCGCACAGGAAGGTGAAGCCGGCGAACCAGAGAATCGTCATCTGCAAGGTGCGCACGCGGCCGAAGCGGTCCGACAGCGCGCCGGCAATCCAGCCGCCTAGCGCCGACGAGACCAGGGTCACACCGCTGATCGCGCCCGCCTGCGTGTGGTCGATGCCATACGCCGCGATGATCGCTGGAATGGCAAGCGTGAACATCTGCACGTCGAGCGCGTCCAGACCCCATCCCGCGAAACACCCCCAGAAGGTGTTGCGCTCGACAGGCGTACCCTGCCTGTACCAATTGAACATAGCCATCTCCGTCCGTTCGTCCTGCTGTTTCGGTGATTCATATATATGACTGTATGAATCTTGCGCCCAATCGGACTGCGGGTCATTGGGTAATAACCCTTGCTCGCTTTCGATCGATTCAATGCGGTACAGTAGTTACTCCTCTGCATAACTGTATGAATCCATGAATACGGCGTCTTTCGTGTCCAGGCCGGACGACCGGCTGCCCCGTTATCAGCAATTGCGTGACGACCTCGTGAGCCGCATTGCCGCCGGCGAATGGGCGCCCGAAGAGGCCATCGCCACCGAGGCGGAACTAGGCCAGTTCTACAACGTTTCCACGGGCACCGTTCGCAAGGCGATCGACCTGCTGGTCAGCGACGGCGTGCTCACCCGCACCCAAGGCAAAGGCACGTTCGTGCGGCGGCCGCGCTTCGACTCGTCGCTGTTCCGCTTCTTTCGTTTTGTCTCGCGCGACGGGCAGCCGGTGCGCCCCACCGCGCGCGTCCTGAAGCGCGAGGTGGTGAAGCCCAGCGAAGAGATCCGCAACGCTTTGCGTATGAAGGCCTCGGAGAAGGCAATCCACTTGTCGCGCGTGCGAATGATCGAAGGGCAGGCGGTGTTGTCGGAGGAAATCTGGCTGCCGCGCGCCCGTTTCGAAGCGCTTGCCGCGTTGCCGCTCGACAAATTCGAAGACCTGCTGTACCCGCTCTACGAACGGCTCTGCAAGCAGATGGTGGCCTCGGCGACCGAAATTCTCCGCGTAGAACAGGCTACCGCCGAAACGGCTTCGCTGCTCGGCATGAAAACCGGCAGCCCGGTGATTCTGGTTCACCGCGTCGCCTCCGACTTCGCCGGCACACCGTTCGAATGGCGCAGCACGCGTGGCGCGGCCGATACATTCCAGTACCAGGTCGAAATCCGCTAGACCCGCGTTAGCCCGCCTGTTTCCGCCGAACACAGCTTCCTGCTCAAGGTGGCGTTGCCCGTCATGCGGGTATCACCCCATGGCGTCCGGCTGAAATTCCTACAATCATATATATGACTGTATCAATTTTTATTTGCCGTGCAGTCGGGCAAGCGGAGAAATCATGTCCACACAATTAGCATTCGAGCAGCAGGTCATGAAAAAGATGGCGTGGCGGTTAATGCCGCTACTCATCGTCATGTTCCTGATTTCGTTCATCGACCGCCAGAACGTCGGCTTCGCCAAGCTGGAGATGGTGCACGACCTCGGCATGACCGAAGCGTCGTACGGATTGGGCGCGTCGCTGTTCTTCATCGGCTATCTGCTGTTCGAGGTGCCCAGCACGCTCGCGCTGCATCGCTTCGGCGCGCGTGCATGGCTCGCCCGCATCATGATGACGTGGGGCATCGTAACGGTGCTGATGGCGTTTGCCCGGTCGCTGCCGGTGTTCTATTCGTTCCGCTTTGCGTTGGGCGTCGCTGAAGCAGGGTTCTATCCGGGCGTGATCTATTACCTCACGCAGTGGTTCCCGCAGAGCTATCGCACGAAAGTGCTTGGCTTCTTCACGCTCGGCAGTTCGCTCGCCAATATGCTCGGCTCGCTGATCGGCGGTCTGTTACTCACGCTGGGCGGCACATGGGGATTTGCCGGCTGGCAGTGGGTGTTCATCGCGACCGGCCTGCCAGCTGTGGTGGTTGCATTTGTCGCGCTGAAGTATCTGCCGAATTCGGTGAGCGACGCACCGTTCCTCTCGCAACAGGAAAAGGATGTGGTGCTCGCCGCGCTCAAGCGCGAGGCAGCGGGCGATGCCAAGGCGACGCATCCGTGGGCCGCGCTGCTCGATCCCAAGGTGCTGATGTTCGCGCTGACCTACATGCTGATGTCGACGTCGCTGTACGGCGTGACCTACTGGATGCCGACGCTGCTCAAGAGCGACGGTGTGTCGTCGTCGCTCAATGGCGTGCTCAATATGATTCCGTGGGCGCTCGCCACGCTGCTGTTGCTGTGGCTTCCCGGCAAGCTCAAGCGTGAGCGCGTGGTGTTGAGGGCGATGAGCATTGTTGCAGCGGTCGGCGTGGTGGGCTTCGCGTCGAGCCTCGTGCTGCCGACCCCAACGCTGCGCTTTGCGGCGCTGTGCCTGGGCGGAGCATGCATTCCGTTACTGTATCCGTGCTTCTGGTCGCTGCCGCCGCGCTTTTTCTCGGGGGCGCGCGCCGCTGCGAGTGTCGCGGCGATCAATGCGATCGGCAATCTCGGCGGTTTCGCGGGACAGAATCTGATGCCTTATGTCGGCAAAGCGGCGCATAGCCAGATTGCGCCGATGCTGGTACCTACTGCATGTCTTCTGACGTTGGGAATTGGTACGGGCATCGCTGCTTTGATCAGCGCCCGCCGTCGCACGACACTTGCAGCAGCAACGGTACGTTAGCGCGACTAGACGCGGTGTGACGCGGCCGTGTCTATGCAGGGCCGCTAGCACGCGTTGTTAAGCCCGCGTTGTTAAACCCGCGTCAAGGACGAAGCAGGTCGAAGCTCGCCAGCACGAGTACGCCGGTCACCGCGATCAGCGCGACCGAATGCTGGCCGAAGTAGAGAAGCGCCGCAGCCGACCACGACGCGAGCGTAAACACCGCGAGCTTTTTCATCGGAACCCCAGGGACGCGGCGAGCGCGCCGCTCACTATGCCGCAGACCACCACGGCCAACGCGACGACGGTCAAGACCCGCTTCGGAAACGAGCGACCCAGCATCGCCATAGACGGTACGCTGATTAGCGGCAGCGTCATGAGCAGCGCGCCCGCAGGCCCGGCTGCCATGCCGAAAGACAGCATCGCCTGAATGATCGGCACTTCGCCCGCCGTCGGAATCACGAACAGCGTGCCGGCGATGGACAGCGCGACGATCCACAGCACGCTGTTGTCGATGTCCGGCCCAACGTGCGGAAAGAGCCACGCGCGTGCCGCGCCGAGAATCAGCACCAGCACGATGTATTCGGGCACGAGACGCAGCGTCATCGTGCCGAGTATTTTCACCCAGCGCGTAAATGCGGTGCCCGGTTCATCCGTCGTGACCAGTTGCGCGATGGCTTCGCGCGACGCCTCGGCTTCCTTCGGCGTCACCATGCGGTTCACGAGATAGCCAAGGCCGAACACCATCACCAGGCCGAGAGCGAGCCGCAAGCCCATCCACTGCCAGCCGAGCACGAAACCCATGAAGATCAGTGTGGCCGGATTGAGCGCCGTATTGCCGAGCCAGAATGCGATTGCCGCGCCGGGCGCCGCCTGCCGCGCGCGCAGTCCCGCCACTACCGGCGCTGCGCAGCAGGTGCACATCATGCCGGGCAACGACATCAGGCCGCCTTTCACGACGCTGCTGAAGTCGCTGCGGCCGAGCGCGCGGGCGACCCATTGCGGCGGAATCAGCGCCTGCACCGCGGAGCCGAGCAACAGACCCAGCACCATTGCCTGCCAGATGGCCTTGCCGTAGGCAAACGCGTAGTCGATTGCGGACTGCCACGACGCTGCGGGCGCGCTCGCAGACGTACCCATCAGGATCGACTTGCCGATCGAATGCTGGCTCGCGGCGACGAACGCGCGGTTGTAATACGGAAACCACTTCACATAGAAGAGTCCGACGACGGCGATCGCGAGGAACACGATCCAGCCAAGCGCGACGCGGGGCTGCCGAAGGGTTGATTGCATGTTGTTCGTAACGTTAAGGTTGGGTCAGACTAGCGCGACTGAACGCTTATCGAGTTGCGCGAGGAGCGCTTTAGCCTGATCGACGACGTCTGCGTCGTTCGGCCGGAAACTGATTTTCAGCGCCTGCGGCAGTTGCGTGAAATGCTGATGGCTGCTGCGCGCGTATGCCGGATCGTAGTGGAGCTCAATCAACTCGTTCGCGAGTTCGGCGCGCCGGTTTTCGTCGACGAGTTTTTGCCACCCGGCGACGCGTTCGCGGCTATGCAAGCCGATCAAACGTTCCAGCTGCGCCTTCAACGACTCGGGGTCGTCGAACAGTTGCGCGTAGTCGTGAAGCAGAAACGCCGAGCGGTCTTCGCGACTCGCCGCCACTTCCACACAATCGCCGCGATGAAACGTGTCGAGCAGAGCGAGCGGCAGCGTGATTGCGCCAATGCGACGGCTCTCCGCTTCAACGAACACCGGGCGCGCGGGATCGAAGCTGCGCAGCGCGCTCACGAGCAAGGTGTCAAAGCCTTTTTGCGACGGCTGAGCGACCCCAGCCCATGCGCCGAGCAGCGAGCCGCGATGCGCGGCGAGCGCTTCGAGGTCCAGCGTCTGCGCACCTGCTTCGTTGAGCGCGGCGAGGAGCCGCGTCTTGCCGCTCCCGGTCGGGCCGACCAGTGCGACGTAACGGAATTGGCTCGGCAGCGTGGTGAGCGCCTCGACTGTTGCGCGCCGGTAAGTCTTGTATCCGCCGTCGAGCTGACGCGCGGGCCAGCCGATCATGTTGAAGAGCGTGGTGACGGAGCCCGAGCGTTTGCCGCCGCGCCAGCAATAAACCAGCGGCCGCCAGTGGCGCGGCCGGTCGGCGAACGTCGTTTCCAGATGAAGCGCGATATTGCGGGCCACCAGCGCCGCGCCCACCTTCGTGGCTTCGAACGGCGACACCTGTTTGTACATCGTGCCGACCAGCACGCGCTCCTCGTTGCTGAGCACCGGCGCGTTCATCGCGCCCGGAATGTGGTCTTCGGCAAACTCGAGAGGCGTGCGTACGTCGATGATTTCATCGAAATCACCTGCTTGATCGAGGCTGACGAGTAGGTTTTTCAAGGGCGTACGGAGGAAATGCGGACAAAGTGGTGCCGGAAAGACCGAAATTATCGCATGCGGCGCGATTGGCGGCAGGGCACGGCTTTCTGCAACCTTTCACCGCGCCGTGCCGGCCGCCACCTTCTTTCAGATCACTTCTACGCGCCCTTCGCCTGCAACTATTTCGCCGATCACGCGAGCGTCGCCGAAACCGTCGGCGTGAAAGAGCGCCAGCACGTCGTTCACAGTGTCGGGTGAACACGAAACCAGCAGACCACCCGAGGTTTGCGGGTCCGTGAGCAAGGTGCGCGCGCTCGGCGGCAATGTCGCCGGCAACGAAATATCTTTACCGTAAGCATCCCAGTTGCGACCGGAGGCGCCCGTGAAAACGCCGGCTTCGGCAAAGTCGACTACGCCCGGCAGCCACGGCAGGTCGGCGTAACGCACGCGCGCGGTGAGCTTCGAGCCGCGCGCCAGTTCCAGCGTATGGCCGAGCAGGCCGAAGCCCGTGATGTCGGTGAGCGCATGGACGCCGTCGAGCCCGGCGAGTTGAGCACCCGGCCGGTTGAGCTTGGTCGTCGCGCCGACCATGGCGGCGTAGCCGTTCGCGTCGAGCCGGTCTTTCTTCAGCGCAGCCGAAAGCACGCCAACGCCGAGCGGTTTGCCGAGAATCAGCACGTCGCCGGCCTGCGCGCCCGCGTTGCGCTTCACGCGCCGCGGATCGACCACACCGATTGCGACGAGGCCGTAGATGGGCTCAACCGAGTCGATCGAATGTCCGCCCGCGAGCGGAATGCCGGCGTCCGCACACACCGACTCGCCGCCCTTCAGCACTGCCGCAATCACGTCGTGCGGCAACACGTTGATCGGCATTCCGACGATGGCGAGCGCCATCAGCGGTTTGCCGCCCATCGCATAGACGTCGGAGAGCGCGTTGGTCGCCGCAATGCGGCCGAAGTCGAACGGATCGTCGACGATCGGCATGAAGAAGTCCGTGGTCGCGACAATCGCCTGCTCGTCGTTCAGCTTGTAGACGGCGGCGTCGTCAGCGGTATCGTTGCCGACGAGCAGGTCCGGGAAGAACGGCAGCGGCGCGCTGCGTTTGAGCAGGTCAGCGAGCAGGCCGGGGGCGATTTTGCAGCCGCACCCGCCGCCGTGCGACAGGCTGGTGAGGCGGGGCGAGGAGCTTGCTTGGGCTTGAAGGTCGATCATTGTGGCGCAAATTTGTGGCTTCGAATGATCGCATTATGAGGGTTGTGGACTCCGTGCGCTTCGGAGTTCCCCGCTGCCGAACCGCGGTGTCGGCCGAATTCAACGCGGAATTCAACGCAGAATGTCGGTCGCTTTGTGATTCCCGTCCACGCCTTCCACGAGGATTACCGGTCCGCGAGCATGCCGCATGCGCAACGGCAGGATGCGCCGGTACGCGTCCGACGCGTACCAGGCGCGCGCCGTCGGAAGGTCGGGAAACTCAATCGCGATCAGGTCGCCGTGCCACTCGCCTTCCACGACGTGCGGCCGTGCGCCGTGTACGATGAATCGGCCGCCGAATGGCGCAAGGGTGGCGTCGATACCCTCGAGGTATTCGACAATCTCAGCGCACATTTCAACGTCGTGCAAATGGGCAATCGCATACGCAGTCATGTTCACTCCTCCATGCATGAAGAAACCGGAACTTGCATGCTGCGTATGATTGCCCTCGCCCGGAGGCGCGTCGATTACCTCGCAGGTAATGGAATCCGCAATGTGCGGATCTAACCGAGCCAGCCCTTGATCGACTCGATCATCGCGGAGGTCGAAATACCATAGCGGTCATGCAGTGTCGGCAGTGCGCCCGCCGCGAGGAATGCATCGGGGAGCGCCACCTGCCTGAACGGGCACGACACTCCGGCGCGCATCAGTTCGGCCGCAATGGCCTCACCCAGACCGCCGATCGTCGTATGGTTCTCCGCCACCACGACGAGCCTGCCCGAACGCTTTGCTTCGCGCACGATTGTCTGCGTGTCGAGCGGCTTGATGGTCGGCACATGCAGCACGCCCACGCCGATGTTGTCGCGTTCCAGCGCTTTCGCGACTTCGAGCGCACGCATGGTCATGATGCCCGACGAGATCACGAGCACTTCCGCGCCGTCGCGCAGCATCTTTGCCTTGCCGAGTTCGAACGTGTAGTCGTATTCGTCCAGCACCGCAGGCACGTTGCCGCGCAAAAGACGCGCATATACAGGGCCCTTGTGTGCGGCAATGGCCGGCACCATCTGTTCGATGTCGAGCGCATCGCATGGATCGACAACGGTCATGTTCGGCATCGCGCGCATCAACGCGAGGTCTTCCGCGGCCTGGTGGCTAGGACCGTAGCCAGTGGTGAGCCCAGGCAGCGCGCAGACGATCTTCACGTCGAGGTTGTCTTCGGCAATGGCCTGGTGCATGAAGTCATACGCACGGCGCGTCGCGAACACCGCGTAGGTAGTCACGAACGGCTGCGCGCCTTCGTGCGCGAGGCCCGCCGCTGCGCCCATCAGCAATTGCTCGGCCATGCCCATCTGGTAGTAGCGCTCAGGGAATTCCTTCGCGAAGATATGCAGGTCCGTGTACTTGCCGAGATCGGCCGTCATGCCGACAACGTTGGTTTTCTGTCGAGCCAATTCGGCGAGTGCGTGACCGAAAGGCGCCGAGCGCGTGAGCTGGCCTTCGCCCGCAATGGACGCGATCATCGCCGAGGTCTTCAGGCGCGGTTTGCTCATGGTTGCGTTGCTCATGCTTGTCTCCCTGCTTCCAGTGCTTCGAGCGCCAATTGCCATTCGTGCGCATCGACGCGGATAAAGTGGTTCTTCTCGCGCTCTTCGAGGAACGGCACGCCGCAACCCATGCGCGTGTCGGCGACGATCATGCGCGGCTCCTTGCCGGGATGCTTGCGGGCCGCGTCGAACGCGGCGGCCACGGCGCCGATATCGTTACCGTCCACACGTTGCGTGAACCACCCGAATGCTTCGAGCTTCTCGACTAGCGGTTCGAACGCCATGATCTGTGTCGACGGTCCGTCGGCCTGCTGGTTATTCACGTCAACAACGGCGATCAGGTTGTCGAGCTTCCAGTGGCTCGCCGACATGATGCCTTCCCAGATCGCGCCTTCGTCGAGTTCGCCGTCGGAGAACAGCGTGTACACGAACGACTTCGAGCCCTTGCGCTTGAGTCCGAGACAGCGGCCGACCGCAATCGTCAGGCCGTGTCCGAGCGAGCCGCCGGACATCTCCATGCCGGGCGTGTAGCTCGCCATGCCGGACATGGGCAGACGGCTGTCGTCGCTGCCGTAGGTCTCCAGTTCTTCAGCGGGAAGAATGCCTGCTTCGAGCAGCGCCGCGTACAGCGCGATTGCATAGTGTCCGTTCGAGAGCAGGAAGCGGTCGCGCTCGTCCCACTCGGGATCTTCCGGGCGATAGCGCATTGCGCCGAAGTACGCGACGGCCAGTACATCGGCGATGTCGAGCGCCTGCCCGATATAACCCTGGCCCTGCACCTCGCCCATTAACAGTGCGTTTCTGCGGATGCGGTAAGCGTGTTCGGCAAGCGACGCCGTCGACGCATTGGATGGACTGTTCATGTCGTCTCCTGAGATTTAAGCGGAATAGTTGGAAAAGGTCAGCGGTTCACGGACTTCGCGGGCACGAGGAAGACCAGGCATGCGCCGAGCGTCACCGCAACCGAGATGAAGATCAGTCCCGCTGTCGAGCGGCCCGTCATGTCGTTGAGCCAGCCCACGATGGCGGGCGAAAAGAAGCCCGCAAGATTGGCGAAGCAGTTCACAGCCGCGATGCCGGCTGCGGCGGACATGCCGCCGAGCAGCGCCGTGGGCAGCGACCAGAACTGCGACGACGACGCGAGGATGCCGGCAGCCGCAATGCTCAAACACACGATCGACGCCGGCACGCTGCCGAGCGTGGGCAGGACCGCAAACCCCGCTGCCGCGATCAGCATTGGAATGGCCAGGTGAAGTCTGCGTTCGCGCCGGCGGTCCGCACTCATGCCGATCAGCGGCAATGCGACGATCGCGCAAAGATAAGGAATCGCGGTGAACACACCCACCCACAGCGGATCGGCGACGCCTGATTTACGGATGATCGTCGGCAGCCAGAAAGTCAGCCCGTACTGACCGAGCACGACACAGAAATAAATCGCTGCCATCAGCCACAAGCGACGGTCGCCAATGAACGAGCGAATCGAAATATGGGCAGTGGTGTGCACGTTATCGCCGGCGACATTGCGTGCCAGCAGATTCTTCTCCGACTCGGTGAGCCACTTTGCTTTGGCGATGCCGTCGTCGAGATACAGAAGAATCGCGACTCCAAGCACGAGCGACGGCAGAGCCTCAAGCATGAACAGCCACTTCCAGCCGGCCATGTTCATCGCACCGTGGAGCGAATGCATGATCCAGCCCGACAGCGGACCGCCGACTATGCCCGCAAGCGGAATCGCCATGAAAAAGAGCGACAACGCCTTGGCTCTGCGGGCAGCGGGAAACCAGTACGTCAGATAAAGAATGACGCCGGGCGCAAAACCCGCTTCTGCAACGCCAAGCAAAAAGCGCAAAACATAAAACGCGGTGGGCGACTTCACAAAGACGAACGACGCGGAAATCACCGCCCACGTCAGCATGATTCGCGCAAGCCATTTGCGCGCGCCGACACGGTGAAGCACCAGATTGCTCGGCACCTCGAAAAGAAAGTAACCGAGAAAAAAGATGCCCGCGCCCATGCCGTAGACGGTCTCGCTAAAGCGCAGATCGTTCAGCATCTGCAGCTTCGCAAAGCCGACGTTGACGCGATCCAGATACGCGCCGAGATAGCACAGCATCAGAAACGGAATCAGCCTGCGGCTTACCTTGGCGTAGGTGCGCGATTCGAAGCTCGTCGCGTCTGAGTGCGCCAACACTTCGCCGTCGATAGCAGAAGCGGTGTATTTCGATTTCATGTTTGTCTCCTTCCATGGGCCCCGGGTTCGCCCGGGTGCCAGGAACACAGCGCCGCCTCACGGGCGAGCGCTGTCGTCAATGAATGAGCATGCCGCCGTTGACGTCGAGCGTGACGCCCGTCAGATACGTCGAGAGATCGCTCACGAGAAAAAGGCACGCGTTCGCGACATCGGCGGCGTCGCCCAGTCTGCCGAGCGGAATGCCTTTGATGATGTCCACGCGCATTTCCGCAGTCAGCTTGTCGCCGGTGATGTCGGTCTGGATGAGCCCCGGCGTGATCGAATTGACGCGGATGCTGTCGGGGCCGAATTCGCGGGCCATCGCACGCGCGAGACCGAGCACACCGGCTTTCGCCGCGCTGTAATGCGGGCCGCCGAAAATGCCGCCGCCGCGTTGCGCCGAGACAGACGACATGCACACGATGCTGCCGCGCTTCTGCTCCTTCATTGCAGGCAGTACGGCTTGCGACATGTAGAGCGTGCCGCGCAGATTCACATCGACGATTGCGTCGAAACCTTCGGCGCTAATGTCTAGCGTGCGTACTGGCTGCGTGATGCCGGCGTTGTTGACGAGGCCGTCTATGCGGCCATAACGTTCGAGCGTGGCGGTTGCAGCTTGCACGCATGCAGCTTTGTTGGTGACGTCGCAAGCAAGGCCGAGATGTGCCGCGCCCAGATCGGCGGCGGCGGCTTTCGCGTCTTCTTCGCGCAGATCGAGAATCACGACGCGCGCACCCTGGGCGGCCAGTGCGTTCGCCGTCGCCTTGCCGATTCCACGCGGGGAAGCCGCGCCCGTGACGATAACCACCTTGTTCTCGAGCAGCATCACTTGTCTCCTGAATGTTGATGTGATGGAGCCAGTGTCCGGCACGCCGCGCGTGGCATCAACGCAGTACGGCTCAACTATGCTTGAGAAATTTTCAGGTGTTCGGGAGGGCGGACGCGACGCTTGCTGCGCGCGGGTTGGCGGCCTGCGAAGCAATCCGCCGAATGAGCACGGTGCTGGAATACCCTGGTGTCGATCTGCCGGTGTTTTTAAGCCGCGCGTTCTCTCTGACCGATTTCCCGGTCGATCCACGCGATGAATCGCGCGACCCGTGGCAACTCCGCATTCTGCGGCGGGCACACCAGATGATGCGCGCCGACCTCGACCGCGTGCGAGTGATCGAACACCGGCACGAGCGCGCCTTCCTTGATCCGTACCGACGCGAGCATCAGACTTTCGAGCGCGATGCCGAGTCCGAGCGCCGCCGTTTCGAGCGACATGTACGAGCGGTCGAACGAGAAATCGAACGTCTTGTGCGCGGCAGAGACGCCGGTACGCCCGAACCATTGCTTCCACTGAACGAGCGGCGTTTCCGAGTAGATCAGACGATGGGCGAGCAGATCTTCCGGCGTATTCACCGGGTGGCTCCGCAAATAGGCCGGCGACGCCAGCGGCGCAATGAACTCGTTGCGAAGCGTCCGCACTTCGAGATCGCGCCAGTTCGCATAACCGTGACGAATGTCGATGTCGTAGTAACCGCTCGTGAACGACACATCTTCGTATGAGCATGCGAGGTTCAGCTGGATGTCCCCGTTCGCTTCCTGAAACGATGCGAGCCGCGGCAGCAGCCACATCAGCCCGAAGCTGGGGCTCGAATGCACGCGCAGAATGTCGACCTCGGTGCGGCTCGACGCGCGCTCGGTCGCGCGGCTCAGGTCCGCAAGAGAACCCGTGACGTCCGACAGATAGCGCTCGCCTGTCGGCGTAAGCACGAGGCCCCGGCCTGAGCGGTAGAACAGCGTCTGGCCGATGATCGACTCGAGATTGCTGATCTGATGACTCACCGCCGAAGCGGTCAGCCCAAGCTCCTCCGACGCACGATTGACGCTCCCAGTTCGAGCCACGCTCTCAAAAGCGATGATGGCTTTGACGGGTGGTATGCGCATGGTGAAGTCTTCTCAGTGCGGTTGTGAAAGTGTTCCGATGCTCGCCATACGAAGGTAAGCAGAGTAGTGCGGTAAACCATGAACCGGTCTGGCGCAACGCAGCGAGCGCGCAAGACGCAGCCCCGATTATCCGTCAATTGCCAGTGACTGCTTCGCCGGTACGCGCTTTGCTGGACCGATGCAGGCGACGAAGGGGGCCCGCAATCGCAGGCAGCAACGGCATGGAGGCGTGGCATGGGATGTGGCGCGAAAGGTGTCATGACGCTCGGGCAGGAAACAGATATTGCCGGCGAGGAAATGCTGAACATGCAGCACCTGGAAGCGAGCCCGGACGGCAAATACGTTTTGCTGGTCGAAACGGAGCGCTCCGAATGGGGTATTCAACAGCAGACCAGTTACCGGATGCCCGCGAAGCGTCTCGTCGAGTTGATCAGGACACAAGGTGAGCGCATGGACGGCTAGCCCTTGCCGCGAAGTCGTTTGAATGCGGCAGAAGGCGCAGGCGGATCAGTTCAGCGTAGGGGCGGGGGTGCGCCGGCCGTGGCGCGCCAGCGTATCGCGGTAGATGCCCGGCACTTGGGCAAGTTGCGCGGGGGTGCCTTCCTGAACGACGCGGCCGCGGTTCATCACGATGATCCGGTCGAACGACTGCAACGTCGACAGCCTGTGCGCAATCGCGATCACCGTGCGATTCTGCATGAGACGTTCGAGCGCGGCCTGAATGACGATTTCCGAAGCGGTGTCGAGCGCCGAGGTCGCCTCGTCGAGCAGAAGTATCGGCGAGTCCTTCAGGATCGCGCGCGCAATTGCGATGCGCTGGCGCTGTCCGCCGGAGAGCTTCGCGCCGCGGTCGCCTGCTATCGCGTTCAAGCCGTCAGGCAATGCCCCGATGAAATCCATGCAACTGGCGTCTTCGCATGCGCGCCTCACGTCGGCTTCGCTTGCATCGGGGCAGCCATAGCGGATGTTGTCGAGCAACGAGCGATGAAGCAGCGTGACGTCTTGCGGCACCACCGAGATCGCCGCTTGCAGGCTTTCCAGCGTCACTTGCGAGATGTCCTGGCCGGAAATGCGTACGCACCCGGTGGCCGGCTCGTAGAAGTGCTGAAGCAGCGCGAGCACGGTCGATTTACCCGCGCCGGACGGTCCGACCAGTCCCACGCGTTCCCCTGCTTGGATGTGCAGCGTCAACTCGTTCAATACCGGCCTGCGGCCCGGATAAGCGAACGAGACGTTGTCGAAATCGACTGTCGCCTCGCGCACCGCGAGCGGTATTGCTTTGGGCGGTTCCGGCATCGAATAGGGCGTCAGCAAAGTTTGCGATGCTTCCGCGAGGCGCGCCACGTGCTGCGTTAAATCGACGAATGCGACCGCCACGTCGCGCGAACCATGCAGAATTGAAAAGCCCAGAGAGCCGACGAGGACCACGTCGCCGGTGCTCGCTCTACCTTGCGTCCAAAGCCACACGGTCCAGCCGAGCACGCCCGCCGACAGCACCACGGTGGCGAACGCATGCAGCAGGCGCAGCTTTTCCAGATACAGCAGACTGCGCTTGCGCGCAACGGCCTCGGCTTCGAGATGGCCGTCGAAGCGCCGTTGCTCCGCGTTGACCGCGCTGAACGCACGCACGAGCCCCATGTTGCCGATTACATCGACCAGTTCGCCGTCTACGGAAGCCGCCTGGCTCGCGAACGCCTCGTGCCGCGACGTGCCCTTGCGCGCGAGCCAGAACAGACACGCGCTGAGGGCTGCCGAAACGGCGACGAGCGCGACGCTCATCGGAACGCTCACGGTGGCCACCATCACGATCGCGCCGATCACGGTCAGCGTCGGCGGCAAGGCGGTCCATGCCACCGTGTTTTCGATGATGTATACCGCGTTCGCCGTGGCTGACACACGGCTGGATAAAACGCCCGGCTGTTTGTCCGCGAAAAACGAAGGCGCATGTCCCGTCAGATACTCGAACATGTCCTGGCGGATGTCGCCCGTCACGCGCACGAATGCGCGTGCCGCGACCCAGCCGGCGACGCGCCACATCAGGTTGTCCGCGAAAATGAGGCCGACGAGCACGGCAAACGCGTACTCGACCGTCTGTGGATGCGCGCGCCCTTGCGGCAGCGCGTCGATCAGATTGCGGATACCGTATTGCGACGCGAGCGCGAAGCCGACCGCGGCCACGACGCTGACGAGCATGATGACGTGAGCCACTTTGTGGCGCGCGACATAGCGCCAGATGAGACGAACCGGCCGACCCGCATAGCGGGATAAAACGCGTGAGCGCCGCCGTCCGCGCACGCGGCTAGCGCGACTCCGATCGCTCCGATCGACGAGTTCCATGGTGCCTTCCCGAACTGGTGCGCCGGCAGGCGACAGCGGTGTGCTTCCGGGGAGGGAGGCGTGCCATGCGTCCGGCGAAAACGCTGCGCAAGGTCCATGCCTTGCGCAGTCCCGCCGGATTACCGCAGCTTACGTTGGCTCGTTGCCGCTTGCCCTGCGGGCGTCGAACTGTATGACGTGTTCTGCGAGCGAGCCGTTCCTTCGCTCGATGTAAACAGTGCCGCGATACGACACTTGCCAGCCGTCGCGCGCCGCAATCAGCGGCATGTTTCCACCGGCGCGGCTGTCTATGCCGCCCAGGCCCATTGCGGGCGCGGGAACGTTGTTTTCGAGCGTGGCATTCGACGAGATGACATTGTCGTGCCACGGCGACAGTCCTCGCTTTGCTTCAAGACCTTTGCCGTCGGTGTCGACGGTGTTATCGGTCGACGCCGTGTTGGCCGCGTCCACCGAGACCGTGCGGCTGCTCGCCCGGTGCACCGGGTCAGGCGAATCGGCCGTCAGCGCGTCGAGATCGATAGGCGGCAGATTCTGCGCGTTGTCGTGGCGCCCCGTCGGCTCGGCCGCGCCGGCGTTACTCGAGCTGCCGAACTCTTTAGCTTGCGTATGAGCGTCTGGAGAAGCCGTTCCGGCTGCAGGGGTATGCACCGGACTCTTTGCGGCCATTTCGTTCTGCTGTTTCTGCGTGGGATTGTCTTCCGCGTTTTGCATGTCGCTACTCCTGCCGTTGGGGACTCCCCGGTCGGGGACGCGCAATGTCTGCCGCTCTTTCCGTTCCGCGAAGTCCGCTGCAACCCTCGTGTAAACGCATCGTATGAAAGGGTTACTTGAAGCGTTGAAAAAAATGACCGGCGCCGGTCTCGCGTATGACGTATGTCGCCGCGATGGCGGGCGCCAGGCTATACAGTCGCAGCGAACGTTCCCGGCAGGTGGATTCGCGGCGTGCGAGGTTGGGCAATGTTCGCTAGTTGGCGAGACTCGGCGCTGTGACGGCGCCGTAATACGTCGCGGCGCCGGAGCCTCCGCTAGCCGACGGCGCCTTGTAGCCCGCAATGAAATGGCCGTAAATGTACGGGTTGCTGCCGTTCACCGCACCGTCGATATGAAAAGGCGCGAACCCGACGATGGGCACGGGGCTGCCCGTATCGAGCGTGTCGACCACCGGCAGCAGAACATCGGCGGGAGCAGGCACCGAGTTGTAGATCGTATTCTTCACGCCGGATTGAATCCATGTCGTATCGCCGATATTGAGCGGCAGTGGATTGCCGTTGGCGATCAGATTGCGGATCGATGTCACGTCCTGAACGTTGTACTGAAACGATGTCCATTGCCCGGAGCCCACGCTCGCCGCGCAGCCGGGATAGTGGTAAGTCGATCCTATGCTGAACTCCCGAGGGCGGCCGGTTGCGGGATCGTTTACCGGTTGTCCCGTCGTTGCATTCCAGTAGGCCGTATAGAGGCACTTCGAGATGGCTGTCGGAAAAAGTGCGCCGGGCGCGGCGTAGCCCGGCGCCGAGATGACCGCCACAGCCGTTGCGCTGATCGGCATTGTGTTGATGCCGATGATCGGCGCCAGCACGAGCGGAAGCGGTCCGCCGTTCTGCCCGGCCGCGCGGCTTACCGTCACTCGCACGGCGGGTTTGTCGTAGGCGCCCGGCGAGGGCACAGGCAGCGACTGCAAGCCGGCGGGTGTGCCCGTCACGTTCCAGTAGCCGCTCTGAACCTGGGCCGTCAGCAGTAGCGAGCCTTCGGTCCGGTTCAGCGTGATCGCGGATTGTGCCTTCATTTCCGCCTGCGTCCAGTTCGGGGTCGCGTAGTTCGGCCCGAGCGCTCCAGCGCCGGCAAGCGCCGCCGCATCGGCAGCGTTCTGCAGTTCGTTGCGCACGACCCACGCGCGGCCCAGGTCGACCGCGAGCGCAGTCGTGCCGATCAGTACGGTCAGGCACAGCGCGGTCATCACCGCTACGGCGCCGCGTTGCCGGTTCCGCGCCGGCGCAGGATTTCTTCGGGGTCTCATGTGAACCTCCATCGCGTGTGGATTGCGCCGGGCAGTGGCGGCCTGCCGGTTGCGCGTCGTTATTCGTAGTTCATCGTGGTGATGGCGGTGATGGGCACCGAGCCCACCAGTTGACTGACGATCGCGCCGAGCCCCACGCCGCTATACGAATAGGTGAGCGTGACCTTGAGCGGCTGACCGGTCGTCGTGCCCGACGATTGATCTACGGCTACGCTCACCGGCGACGGCGACGCGCCAAAGCTGATCAGATACGTCGACGCATAGTTCTGCGCGACAGTGGTGATCTGAGCGGCCGTGAGTGGCGGTACCTTGTACATCACGCCGGCGCGTGCAGCTTCGCGGCTCGCATTGGTGATCACCGCCTTGTCGTACAGCGCAATGCTGAACTCGACCATGCCGAACACGATCAGCAACAGCAGAGGCAGGACGAGTCCGAACTCGACGGCCGCGACGCCCGCCTCGCGGCGCCGCCCGCGTCTGCGCGAGGCCGGGCGCGTTCCGGAAAATGATGAAAAGTGCGTTGTTTTATGGCTCATTTCTCGTCCCCTGTGCGCGTTGTTGTTTTCAACCAATGCGTGCGCCGCGTGCCGATGAACGCGTCACGTGCCGAGCGTCGGCAGCAAAATGCGGTAGATGTGGATGAACGCCGGTCCCATCAGCACCGTCATCAATGCGGGGAAGATGCAGAAGATCAGCGGGAACAACAGCTTCAATGCGATCTTGGCGGCGCGTTCCTCTGCGCGCATTCTGCGGCGCGTGCGAAGCGTGTCCGACATCACGCGCAACGAAGCGCCGATGCTCGTGCCGAAGCGATCCGCTTGCACCAGCATCGAAGCGAAGTTGTCGACGTCCTCGACACCCGTGCGCAACGCGAGGTTGCGCAGCGCCTTTTCCTTCGTGAAGCCGGAACGCAGTTCGAGCAGCATCAATTGCAGTTCGCTTGCGACTTCGGGACTTGCGAGCTGCATTTCGTTGGCTACTCGCATCAGCGCGGCGTCCATACCGAGGCCCGCTTCCACGCAAACCGTCAGCAGATCGAGCGCGTCCGGGAAGCCTTCGACAATCGCGCGCTGACGCCGCGCACGGCAGCGCGCCAGTATGATGTTCGGCGTGTAGTAGCCGATCGCCGCGAGTATGGCGAGGATCGTTGCGCTCACAGCGTACTGTCCGTTGACGACCGGCGTGCGCATCAATGCGATGAGACCGATAAGCGGCAGCAGCAGTGCGAGCACGGTCTTCGCCGCGAAATAAAGCCCGGCCGCCGTCGATGAGCGCCAGCCCGCGTTCATCAAACGCAGCCGTAACGGCGAGTCTTCCCAGCCGTCCTTTGGAATGGACAGTTGCGAGATCGGCCGCGAGATCTCCGCGATTTTCTCGGCCCATCCCGAGCCGGCCGAAGACTGCGTTTGCCGCGACAGCGACACGCCTCCGGCCTGCTGGATGCGGCGCTGCATATCCTTTGGCGTCATCCACCACATGAGCGCGACCACGCCGGCGAATGTGGCGACGAACACGCCGCCGAGCAGCAACAGGGTCCCTGAATCGAGCGTTTCCATCGTGACTCTCCAATTGGGTTCTCTTGACGCACGGCCGGCGTTATACGCGAATCCGCACGATCCGCCGCATCCACAGCACGCCGAACAGCATCGACACGAACACCGATTCGATGACCTTGAGCCCGGCGGGATCTTCCCAGAGCACGGAGAGAAAGCTCGGGTTCAACAGATTCATCGCGCCCGCCGCTGCGAACGGCAACAGGCCGATGATCCATGCGGACAGGCGCCCTTCGGCGGACAGCACGCGCACCTGATCGAACAGACGCAGCCGGTCGCGAACCAGCGACGCAATGCTGTCGAGAATCTCGGCGAGATTGCCGCCGGTCTCGCGCTGGATCAGCACCGCGATCACGAAGTAGCGCAGATCGCGAACCGGCACGCGCGTCGCAAGATTGAGCAGCGCTTCGTTCATCGTGACGCCGTAATTGATTTCGTCGAAGACGGTACGGAACTCGCCGCCCGTCGGCTCGGCGAACTCGTTGCCGAGCATGCCGATGGCGCTTGAAAACGAATGGCCCGCTCGCAATGCGCGGCTGATCATGTCGGCGGCCTCGGGCAACTGCCGCTCGAGAACACGAAGGCGCCTGGCGCGAGCGCGCAGCACGCGCAGTGTTGGGAACGCGAGGGCCGCCGCGCCGGCGAGCACCATGACGAGCGTCGGCACCGGCACTGGAGAGAAACTGGCCGCGAGCAGCACGACGATAACGGCCACCGCGCTGTGCATCACGAGCCGCCCGACCGTGTGGCTCAACCCCGACTGAACGACGATCCGGTCGATCGCGTGGATGCGCGGCACGCGCAACATCAGCGCATGGAGCGGCGCGGAATTGCTGAGCATGCGCTCCTTCAGGATGGACAGGCGCTCGCCGTGCACATGCGCGCCCGCCGAAAGCGCTCTGATCCGTTGATCGAGGCGTCGCGCAGCGGCCCCATGATGGCTGTTCCACCATTGATACACCCCTTCTATACCCAGAACCACCGCAACGAAGAGCAGGAAAGCGAAGGCGTAAAAGATCGGATTCATAGATGCCTCACAAAGATGAGCCGCGTGCGCCGCGCCGACCGTTACGCCGTATCGAAGCGCCGGGCCGGATCGTAGAGCTGGTCGGGCAGCGCAATGCCGAACGCCTGCAACCGCTCGGTGAATTTCGGTCTTACGCCGGTCGCGCAGAAGTGGCCGCGCACGGTGCCGTTCTGATCGATGCCCGTTCGTTTGAACGTGAAGATCTCCTGCATATTCACCATCTCGCCTTCCATGCCCGTCAATTCCTGAATGCTGACGACCTTGCGCCGGCCGTCGGTCAAGCGGGCCACCTGGACCACCACCGAGATCGCGGACGAAATCTGCTGGCGCAGATTCTTCGGCGACAGGGCAAGGCCGGCAAGGCTGATCATGTTTTCGAGGCGCGTCAGCGCGTCGCGCGGCGTATTCGCGTGAATTGTCGCGAGCGATCCTTCGTGGCCGGTGTTCATCGCATTGAGCATGTCGAGCGCTTCGGCGCCGCGTACTTCGCCGAGGATGATGCGATCCGGCCGCATCCGCAGCGCGTTGCGCACGAGTGTGCGTTGAGTGACTTCGCCGCGTCCCTCGACATTCGGCGGCCGCGTTTCCAGACGCAGCACGTGCTGCTGTCGCAGTTGCAACTCAGCCGCGTCTTCGATCGTTACCACGCGCTCGCCTTCGGGAATGAAGCCCGACAGAATGTTGAGCAGCGTGGTCTTGCCGCTGCCCGTTCCGCCCGACACCAGCACGTTGACCTTTGCCCGCGTGAGCGCATCGAGCAGCTCGGCCATGGGTGGCGTGAGGCTTTGCGACGCCACCAGGTCGCTCATCTGCAGCGGGTTCACTGCGAAACGCCGGATCGACATGAGCGGCCCGTCCACAGCGGAAGGCGGAATGATCGCGTTGACGCGCGAGCCGTCAGGCAGGCGTGCGTCGACCATCGGACTCGATTCGTCGATGCGCCGCCCGACCCGCGAGACGATCTTCTCGATCACCTTCATCAGGTGCGCGTCGTCGTAAAAGGTCACGTCCGTGAGTTCCAGCCGTCCCCCGCGCTCGACGTACGTCGTGCGGTACGTGTTGACCAGAATGTCCGATACGCTCGGGTCGCGCAGCAGCGCTTCGAGCGGACCGAAACCGAACATCTCGTCGTGGATGTCGGTCATCAACTGCCTGCGTTCGAAGTCGTTGACGGGCGCCTTGTCTTCTTCGAGGATGCGCGCGATCAGCCCGCCGATTTCCTGACGCACCTGCTCGGCCGGCAGCCGCGCGAGACGTTCCAGTTCGACGCGATCGAGCACGGCTTCGTGAACCTTGCGTCTGAGCGTCTGGTAGGCGGCGCGCGCGAGACCGAGCGGCGCGCGCATGCCCGCCTGGCGTTCCGGCAGCGCATGGACCGTTTGTGACGACATCTGTTCGCGTAGTGACATGAGATTCTCCTGGCTGACGTTATGACGCCGTCGACTGCCGCTGCGTGGCCGAGCGGCCGAACAGCCGGGCGAGCAACGGGTCATCCCGCTTCTTCTGCGGGACGACGCCTGTCGACTGATTGACGATGCTTTGTGCGAGCGCCTGTATGCTGCGCGTGAGCGCGCTGTTGCGCGCATTTTTCAGCAACGGCTCACCGAGGTTGACGGCCTCGGCCGCCGCTTGCGGGTCGTCGGCGATCAGATGCGAAGGACGCCTGCCGAGCACCTGTTCGAGCGCGCTCGCGGCTCGCTCGTCGTGGCGGCGGTGCCGGTTCAATAGCAGGCGCATCCTGTCGGGCGAATACGCGAGCGACACGAGCATCTCCTGCAGACGGCGGCCCGCGCGCACATATGGCATGCTTGCCTGAAGCACCAGGTGAATCTCGGCGCTGCGATCGAGCGCGACGATGGACAGCGCGTTGATGCTCTGGCCGAGATCGAACAGCACGACGTCGTAACGCGGCGCCGCCACGCCGAGAATCCATTCAAGCTGTTCTTCATGAATCTCGAGCGCCTTCAACGGATCGCCCGCGCCGGCCAGCACATGAAAACCGGGCGTGACGTGCGTGAGCGACGCATCGAGAAACGCGGCGTCGATGCGTTCGATCTGCGCGCAGATTTGCGGCAACGTCGACGGCGGTTCCTGATCGCTTACGAGAAACGCGGCGTCGGCGAACATCTGGTTCAGGTCGACGAGCAGCACCCGCTTGCCGTGCAGCGTCGCGATCGCGTGACCCACGTTCGCCGCGATCAGGCTCGTGCCTGCGCCGCCCTTGCACGAAATGAACGACACCATATGCGTTTCGTGGCGAGTCTCGTCGGCGTGCGGGGCCATGGCACGCTGCACGGCGGCGCCGAGCGCGCGTGCGTCGAGCGGCCAGTTCAGCACGTCGCGAACGCCCGCGCGCATTGCGGCGATCAGCGTGTCGGGCGACGTCTGCGGCAACAGCAACAGACACGTAAGGCGCGGATAGCGGTGCACCAGCAGGTTGACCGAATCGAGTTCGGCGCGCTCGATCGACGCCGCGTCGATGATCAGCACGTCGAACGCATCGAGACTGTCGCCGCGCTCCAGCAACGTGGAGGGCGCGCCTTGCATGCGGGTCGTCGTGCAATTGCCGCAGTCCGTGACGAGGCGAACGACCTCGGACATTCGGCCCGTGTGCTCGGAGTTGATGAGGATATTGATCATGATGTTGTCGTCCGCGGAATCGTTGCCGGGTTGGCCCTGCGACGGCTCGCGCCGTTGCAAGGCTCACGTTGCCTACTCGCCGTTCGCAGGCGTAGGCATGGCCGCGCCCGCGCCCGCGCTCGCACCGCCGGCAGAGCTGCGGCCCACGCCGATTACGAATGCATTGGCGGACGTTGTGGGTGCCTTCAGCGACGCGTTGTAGTTCGACATCGCCGCGACCGCAGCCTTGCCGTCCACGCCCGCCGTCGACGGATTTTTCGCGGCCGCGTCCGGGTCGATGATCTGGGCCTCGGTGTAGCTGCGCACCGATTCGCCGAAGTGCCGGTCGAAGTCGGGCGTCGTCGACATGCAGCCGTTGAGCGCGAGGCACGCCGGCAGGAGTAACGCAGCCCAGCGCAAGGAGGAAATGGTGTGGTTTGTCATGACGTTCTCCGAGGGGTTGCGTTAGTTGTGAGCAGCAATTTGCGCGGCTTTCGCCTCAGGCAGCGGTGTGCTCGCCGCTGCGGGATTCGGCACCATGGCGGAGACGGGCGGCTCGGCGGCGGGAACGACTGCAGGAACCTGCGGTTGCGACGGTGCCGGAGCCATCGCCGGCGACGGCGCAGGGGCAGGCATCGGCGGCGCGGGCTTGTTGTCGCCCGCCGGATCGCGGCCTTCCATGTTGCCCATCAGATAAACGTCGGCCTCGTTCGGCGTCCTCAGGCGGTCGGTGGGCAGCGGCAGATTCGCCGCCGTTTGCAACGGCTTCACGAGGTGCGGCGTGATGATGAACACGAGTTCGGTGCGGTCCTGCTGATACGACGTGCTTCTGAAGAGCGCGCCCAGCACCGGTACTTCGCCGACACCCGGAATGGCCTTCAACGTGCCCGACGCGTTGTTCTTGATCAGGCCGCCAATCGCGAAAGTCTCCCCATCGTTCATCTGCACCGTCGTGGAAGCGCGGCGCGTGGTGATCAGCGGCAAGATCGTCAGATTGTTGGTATTCGTCGCACCGACGGTGACGCCGGTGGACGACAGCTCCGACACTTCCGGCGCCACCTTCAGGTTGATGCGGCCGCCGGCGAGTACAGTCGGCGTGAACTTCAGGCCGACGCCAAATTCCTCTTCCTGCAGGACGATGGTCGCCACGCCGTTCAGGTTGCTTTGCGGAATCGGAATAAAAACCTTGCCGCCTGCGAGGAATGTCGCCTCCTGTCCGCTCAATGTGACGAGATTCGGCTCGGCCAGAATCTTCACGAGGTTATCGCCGTGCTGTCCGTCGATCGCGACATTGAATGGCCGGTTATTCGCCTTGTTCACGTCGACGATGCTCGACACGCCCGCGAGCAGGCTGCTGATCAACGCGCCGCTCCACGAGCCGAAGCCGCCCTGGATGTTCATTGCCGAGCCCAACTGGTTGAGCACGGTCTTCGACACTTCAGCGACCTTCACTTCGAGCATTACCTGTTGCGGCGAGTCGACGCTCATCATGTTGAGCACCGTCGCGGCCTTGGCGTTGCCATTCGACGCGCCGTTGGCTGCTGGCAGCGAACTTCGTGCGTATGCTTTGGCGATTTCCTGTGCCTGATTGGCGGCCTGTGCATTCGATACGCGGCCGGCGAGCACGAGGTCTCCAGCGACCGTCGAGACGCGGATGTTCGGCTCATCGGGCATGAGTTGCGACAGCGAAGTCTGCAGGCCGCCTGAATCCGCGTTGACTACCACGTTGATGACCTCGCACGCGCCGCTCTTGCCTTGCACGATCATGTTGGTGGTGCCGACCGCCATCCCGACTACGTACAGCGTTTGCGGCGACACCATGGTGGCCTGCGCGATCGACGGATTGCCCAGCGTGCGATTGCGCACCGGTTCCGCGGTGTGCATCAGCGTCGACTTGCCGATTGGCACTACCACCGTGCTCTGCTCGTTCTGCGTGCGGCTGCATGCAGGACCGCGGGCGGCGGCGCTTTGCATTGCGCTGGCAGGCTGCGCCGCCGTGGGATTCATGCTGATGGTCATTTGCACCGGGCCGCGCGGCATGGGCACGGCAACGCCTTTGCCGGACATGCCGGGATCGAGCGCCTCCTGGGCGTGCACCGCCTGCGTGCCGAGCAGCGATGCGCATATCGTTGTGGTCAGCAACGCGGCGCGCATCCCGCAGCCGTTCATGAGTTTCCGTTGACTCGATTTCATTTCTTTATCTCCCCGTAGCCCCGTTGCGAGCGAACTGTCGTGCGCGACACGCGGCGGCATTGCCCGACTGTTATGTGATCAAAAGCATTCCTGACTACCTTGCGTTCCCGACAGCACGCCGACGCAGTCGCGCTTCGGCGCAGGGCGGGCCGTGTATTTGACGCGAGCGGGCGCCGCCGCGACAACGGGCGCGGATGCCGGCGCGGCGGGCCTGCCTAGCAGCGTGACCTTGGTCGCGCCGCCGGTGGGCAACGCGCGGTCGTCGATCTGGTTGCGCAGCACGAGTGACAGGCTGCCGACGCTGCGCGCGAGATCGAGTTTTTCGGCCTGGTCAGGCGTCACTTCGAGCGTGACTGCGTTGACGACCTTGGGCTGCGTGTCGTCGCGGCTGACCTGCTGCGCGACGGCAAGCACGAGAATCTTTTCGAGGACGATCTTCGAGATGCTCTGCTGCGGGTCAGAGTTCTTCGCTTCGGGTTCCTGAGTGTTGACGATCACGTCCACATAGTTGCCGGGCAGTGCAAAACCCGCCACACCCACGACATCGTTCACGCGCACCGTGATCGCACGCCTGCCTTCGCCGATCACCGCCGAGAGGCCGCCCTTGGTGCCTTGCGGAGCGAGCTTCGATTCGATCACCGGCTCGCCGGGTTCGAGGCTCGTGCGCACCACACGTCCGTCAAGTGCTTTGGCATCCTTGAACGCGCCGGGCGGGACGCTTGCGGACGGCCAGTTCACCGTGCGGATCATGTTCGGATTCAGCGGCTGCCCGAGACTCACTTCGGCGGTGGCCACCGCAACCGGCGTGACGGCCGACGACGACGCCTGCAGCAACCATCGCGACGCGAAACCGACGGCGGCAAGACCCGCGAGCAGAGCCATTCCTAACATCACAATTGCGCGACTGGTCTTCATGTTGATACTCCTTTCATGAGTTGCGATGGCACCTGCTGATCAGACGCCGGCGTACCGTTTGCCGGCTTCCCCGGCATGGGATAAATGCGTGTCTTCATGTTCCGGCGCGCTGCCGAAATAGCTGTGCCATGCATGCGCCAGACGGTATTCGGTGACGACAGGTGCGTCGCCGTGATAGAGCGCGAAAGAACGCAGCACGGCGAGAAGATCGGCCGGATAACAGGCGAGAAGCGGTGTCCCGCTGCGCAGATGTAATTGGTGCATCAGGTACTCGAACACGCCGGGTGCCTGCTCAATGTCGTGCGCTGCGCATTGAGCGTCGAAGAGGCGCCGGTAGTCGTCGAGGCACAGCGGGCCGACATGGAGCTTCGAGCCGAGCCTGCGCAGAAAGGCGTTGTCGTTCAGTTCGGCAGGGGTAAGGTTGGTCGAGAATACGGGCCACACATCGAACGGGCTCACGAAGCGCGCGCCCGATTGCAGCGAGAACTGATCGACGCCGCGATCGAGCGGCGTGATCCAGCGATTGAGCAGATCGGCGGGCGCGACGCGCTGGCGGCCGAGATCGTCGACGACATACATGCCCATGTTCGCCTTCATATGCGGCGGCGCCTGATAAAAGCCGCTGTTCGCGTTGTACTGGAGATCGAGCATCGCCAATGTCAGTTCGCCGCCGGACATCACCACCGGCCGTTCGCATACTCGCCAGCGGCGATCGGTTACGTGAGGCAGAGCGCTAGCGCAAGCGTCGCGATGAATCAGCGGATCGTGCAACTGGATGACATCGCCCGCTACATGAATCGCATAGGGGACCGGCACAGCGCCTTGCAGCAATTCCCCAAGCCGTTCGGCGAGGTAGGTCTTGCCGCCGCCCGCCGGGCCATAGAGCATGACCGGGCGGCCGGCGTTCAACGCGGCGACTGCGGAATCGATCAACGGCATATCGGCGATCAGGTCCGGGAAGGCGGCGCGCACGTCGTGCTGCGCAATGCGGATGCGTGTTACCGAATACGCGTTGACCATGCTCACATACGCCTGGAGCGTGACCGGCGCGGGGCCGCAATAGGTGGAGCGGCTTGCTTCGTGAGCTGCGAGAGCGCGGCCGGCATCGGTGAGGCGCAGATAGACATCGGTATCGGCCGCACCGCGATGGGCGATTTCGACAAGATGTTCGCGCACCAGGAAGCCGATCGTTTCTTCGAGTGCCGCTGCTGTCAGGCAATGCCGCAAAATGAGATCGCCGAGCGACGATTTGCCGTTCTGCAAAAGGGACTTCAGAACCAGATGCGCGACGAAGAGCGCGGGCAAGCCGGTGTCCGCAACAGTGCGCGGCGCGCGCAATACCATGTCGTTCGTGCAGCTCTGGCCGGCGTCCATGTCGAGAGGTGCGCTTGCTGCCTGGGCTGTGGCCGTACCGTTCGTGTTCATGTCCTGCTCCCCGGTGCCGCGCGCTATTTTGAGCACGGCTTTATCGCTTCGGATGCCGGATCGTCGTCCGGCACGCGGTTGTGATTCCGTTATGCCGTTGCCGTCAGCAAGACGGAAATGGTTCCTGCTGCGATGGCTGCGCCGTAGGGCACTGATCCCACCGATTCGATGGAAGCCGCGCCTGTTTTGCGCAACGCGGGCTGGACAATGACGCGGAGATTTGCCCACACCTTTCCCAACTGATGACGCCGCCCGGTGCGCGCAAGCATCCATATGCCACCGATCACGCACGTGGCGAGAGCCGCATGGAACACGAGCAAAGGACCAATCCATGCGCCGACCATCGCGAGCAGCTTGACGTCGCCGGCGGCCATGCCGCGCACGAGATAAAACGGCAGAAACAGCGCGAGTCCCACAACGGCGCCCGTGAACCACGCGCCGGCGCCGGCGCTGAATCCCTTGAGCCAGCACTGCACAAAGAGCGCGCCGAGCAGACCGGCGCCGACCAGCATGTTAGGAATACGGCGGCACTGGATGTCCGTGCTGGCGGCAGCGACCACGAGCGCGATGACGCACGGAGCGATCGGTGGCATGACGTTGCTGGTAATCAACATGGCAAGCTCTTATCGGCAATACCGCAGACTGAAAAAGGGCGGTGCGATGGACGACGGCGCGAACGCGGCACGCCCATCGGCACTTCGCGCGAAACTAGGCCAGATAGCCGGAGATCGCGATGAACTTCGCCTCGAGGTTCGTCCCGATGGCCGTCACACCAACGATGATGGCGAGCGCGATGAGCGTGGCGATGAGGCCATACTCGATTGCGGTGACGCCTTCTTCGTCGTGGGCGAATGCGTCAATGGATTCAATGAGCGATTGCATGATCAACTCCCGTTCAACTGGATGGCGGCCTTGCGGGCCGGGCAGCGGCTAACGGCGGTGGCGGCGGACGGTACGCTTGCACGATTCGTCCGCCGGCACCGGCCCGTATTTACGCGAGCTTCCCTGCGATGAAGTTGAACTTCGCGTTGAGATTGGTACCAACGGCCGTCGCGCCAACGATGATGGCGAGCGCGATGAGCGTGGCGATCAGGCCATATTCGATGGCGGTCACGCCGTCTTCGTCGCGAATGAATGCCTTGGCGCTGTTGATAAACGATTTCATGATTGAACTCCCTTTAGGATGGCTAACTTAAATGTCATCGAATAACTACGGTTTGGGTACAACGTGCTGCTCACTACAAGGGTGCTACAGGAAATGGCGTCCGGGCGCTGCGGATGAGAGCGGCCGGGCAGGAGCCGAAAACGGCCTGCTACGATTTGTGTGGTGGCTGTGCCGCGGCGCGACTGTCAGCGGGATTAGCTTGCGGGAAACAGGGAACATAAGCGGCGCATTGAATATGACCGCGAGATGCGATGCCAGAAGACGACGCGCGATGCGCACGGCACACCGCAAGCCCGTTCGAATGAGGATAAGAGACTGCATCTTCTGGTACTCCTCGCATTCTTTTATTTCGCAACCGGATCGTTCTTCTCGCTGCTCATTCTCGAGCGTTTGAGAGAAGCCCCCGTTGGCAAGACCTGGTCGATGGTCATGTCGCCGGCTGTATGAAAAGATAAAGGCAAGGAGTGGGCCAGTCATGGTCGATTCCATAGCGCGCGGGGGTTGCAGCCCGTTGATCGCACTTCGCAAGATGCCAGCGCGCGTAGTTCTGACCGACTTGAATCACTTCTGCCTCATCTGCAGGTCATTTTTGCCGTGGCGGAACTTCGCGCTTTCCGGCGATGGTTATGCGGTGCAGCCCAAATTTAGGGATTTGACCCAGGTGCGTCGTTCGCGGCTTTCTTCGACGAATTGAGGCGGTTTTTTGGCCGGCGTCGGACCGATTCGTTTCAACTTTGAATCGCGGGTAGTCAGAGCGGCACTTCAAACGGCACAGTGGCGGTTTTTTGCGTGTACTGGAGCACTCACATACAAGCCTCGCAACGACCTGCATGCCCTTCGACTTCGACGCTCATAGCGCGCGCCCGACGCCAAAGCGCGCCGGCAAATAACGTTATCGAAATCGATTCATTCCCATGCCGCGCGCGGCTCGATACGCTGACGTATCGACCTGACGTGAGGGCTTATGGCTCATTCCGCTCCAACTTCTTTTTCAATGCGACGGCGCATGCTGAAACTGTTGGGTGCCGTGCCCGCCTTCGCGGCAACCGGCGCTTTGCATTCGCAACATACGCTGGCTGCGGATCTTGCATCGACCACGCTCGTACTCGGTGATCAGGCCGGCGGCACCCGCGCGCTCGTCGAGGCGGCCAAAGTGCTCGACGGTGCGCCATACGCTTTTCGCTGGGCGAATTTTCAGGGGGCGGCGCCGCTGTTCGAAGCGCAACGCGCGGGCGCCGTCGATCTCGCACCGGCAGGCGATTTACCGGTGCTCGCAGCGGCGGTTGGCGATCCGACGCTGAAGATCGTGGCGACCCGCGTGGGTTCGGGTGCGCAACTCGGCATCCTTGTCCCGCCGAACTCTGCGATACGCACGGTTGCCGACCTGAAAGGGCGCACCGTGTTTGTGTCGTCGGCACGCGGCAGCATTTCGCAATTCCAGTTGTATGGCGCGCTCGCCGAAGCGGGCTTATCGAAAGACGACGTGACGGTGCGCTTCATTTTGCCCGTCGATGCATTTGCGGCGTTCGCTTCCGGATCCATTGAGGTGTGGGCGACATTCGATCCGTACTACGGCATTGCCGTCCAACGCGGCGCCCGCGTTTTGCGCGACGGCACTGGCATCAATAGCGGGCTAGGCTTTATTACTGCGTCAGGGGCGTCGCTTGCGGACGCGGGCAAACGCGCGGCTATCGCCGACGTGCTGTTGAGGCTGCAACGTGCGGGCGACTGGGCATTGGCGAACCCCGATGCATACGCACAAATTTATGCGACGTTGACGCGCTCTCCGCTCGATGCCGCGAAAACGATCACGCGGCGTGCGTCGCTCAAACAGCATTTCATCAACGATAAGGATATTGCCGCGCTTCAGAAAGTGGCCGACAGTGCGAACCGCGACGCGATTTTGCCCCGCCGCGTGGACGTTCGCGCGATATCGGAGACACAGATCGCTCGACTGGCGAGCGGCTAGGGCGTTACTGCGTTATTGCGTTCGGGCTTTAGGGCTTCAGGGAAGCAATGGCACGTCTTCAATCAAATCGGCTTTCACCGCGCGAATCCTGCGATCGACAAAATAACCGCCGCCTTCGGTGTAGTGCAGATAGAGACGTCCGCATAAGACGCACTTCCACACTGCACAGCGGTTGTACGGAAAGTAGCGCGGCGCAATAGGCGCGTCGGCCGACCAATAGGTTGTCTTGTCCGGCAAGTACTCGCTGAAAGTCGGCTCGGCATAGTCCTGCGGCAGCAGCGTGCCGATTTCCTCGAACTGCGTTTCGTCGAGAGAAAGCGGTTGCGACTGCCAGCCGTCGAGCGGCGTTTTCATGCACGCGCATGGCCCGGTGACGCGCGCCTCTGCGGCACGCGCCAGTTCAACAAGCATTTCAGCGTTCAGATATTGCGCCATGAGGCTCACTGTCAGGTGTTCATCATCCTGTCGCGTTGAGGGGCAACCCACGAGCGGTCGAAGTTGCCTTCGGCAATCGACTTCAAGGCAGCCATCTCTTTCGCTTGTTGGCGGCGCGCGCCTTCGATAACAGCTTCGGCGTCGGCGGGCGCGATTGCGAGCAGGCCGTCTTCATCGCCGACAATGATATCGCCTGGATGGACCACCATGCCGCCGACGGTGACAGGCACGTTGATTTCGCCAGGTCCGTTCTTGTACGGACCACGATGCGTGACGCCGCGTGCGTACACCGGAAAGTCGCGCTGACCTAGCGCGCCGACATCGCGTATCGCACCGTCTATCACGAGTCCCTCCACGCCCAGACTCTGAGCGAAGCTCGCCATGATCTCGCCCATCAGCGCCTGGGTCAGGTCGCCGGCGCCGTCGATCACCAGCACGTCGCCGGGTCTGCAGAAATCGAACGCGCGATGAATCGCCAGGTTGTCGCCAGGCCGGGTATGCACCGTGACCGCGGTGCCCGCAAGCGGCTTTGGCCGATGATACGGTCGCAAACCGAGCATGCCGCTCGCGCGTGCCATGTTGTCGCTGAGGAGGGACACCGCAAGTTCGCGCAATGCACCGAGAGTCGCCGCTCCAGCCTGGGGTGCCGACTCATACTCTCGCCATCCGATTGGGTTCATACAATGGCTCCTTGCGCCGCGAGTTGCCGGTCGAGCTGACGCGAAAGCCGCGGATACACGGCACGCGCGTTGTCCTCATAAATACGTTGGCGCTCCGCGTCGCTAAGCCATTCGATTGCATCGATATAGCGGCGCGTATCGTCGTAATGGTGTCCTGTCTCCGGATCGACGCCTTGCACCGCGCCTATCGTTTCCGATGCAAACAGAATGTTTTCGACGGGGATCACTTTCGCGAGCAACTCAGCGCCGGGTTGGTGATAGACACAGGTATCGAAGAACACATTCTTTAGCAGGTAATCACGCAGCAGCGGTCGCTTCATGTCCTGCGCGAGACCGCGATAACGTCCCCAGTGATAAGGCACTGCGCCGCCGCCGTGTGGAATGATGAAACGCAGCGTGGGGAAGTCCGCGAACAGGTCGCCAGTGAGCAACTGCATGAACGCGGAGGTGTCGCCGTTGATGTAATGCGCACCGGTTGCATGGAAGTTCGGGTTGCACGACGACGACACGTGGATCATCGCGGGCACGTCGAGTTCGACCATCGCTTCATAGAGCGGATACCACGAGCGATCCGTGAGCGGCAACCCCGACCAGTGTCCGCCGGATGGATCGGGATTCAGATTGCAGCCGATAAAACCGAGTTCTTCGACACAGCGCCGCAATTCGTCAATACAGTTCGCGGGCGGCACGCCTGGCGCTTGAGGCAACTGGCATACGCCCACGAAGTTGCGCGGAAACAGCGAACACACGCGATGCACGAGGTCGTTGCATTCGCGTGACCATTGCGCGTTCGCTTGCGCGGTGGCGAGATGGTGACCCATGCCCGCAGCACGCGGCGAAAAGATCGTGAGGTCGGTGCCGCGTTCGCGTTGAATGCGCAACTGGCCCGTTTCGATGCTCTCGCGGATTTCATCGTCGCTAATGTTGGGGCGTGCGGGCGGCGTGTGGCCGTCCTTTAACGCGGCAATCTGCTGCGTGCGCCAGGCTTCGTGCTGCGGCGGCGAGGTCGTGTAATGCCCGTGACAATCGATGATCATGGTTTGCAATGCCTTTGCTTGTTGTCGCGATGTCCGTTACGCACGCGGCGCGGCGTCGCCTGTGGCGAGCGATTGTGTTTCGTCTTCCGATGCCGTGACACGCATCACCAGTGCGATGACCGTGGCCACGAGCAGGAATGCTGCAATCGTCAGCAACGCGAGCTTGAAGTTGCCGGTTGCGCTGCGCACGAGACCGATACTCCATGGGCCGACCAGGCCGCCGAACTGCGCAATGGTATTGATGAGCGCGATAGTCGCGGCGCCTGCCGCGCCGGTTCTGAACGACGACGCAAGGCTCCAGAACAGCGGATTGCCCGCATAGATAAACAGACCGGTCACGCATAACAGCACGTAGGCGATCACCGGATTCGGCGCATACGCGCTGCCGGCAATGGCCAGCGCACTCATTCCGTACACGAAAGCAAGGTGTCTCTTCCGGTCGCCGGTGCGGTCCGAGCTGCGGCTGATCAGGAAAATGCCGAGCACGCCGAGTAAAGGCGGCGCGGCGGACAGAAAGCCGACTTCAAGATTAGTAAGGTGTCCAAGGCTTTTGACGATCTGCGGCAACCACAGGAACAATCCATAAATGCCCACCAGTGCGCAGCCGAACAGGCAAGCCAGACTCCACACACGAATGTCGCCCGCCACGCGCATAAGCGGGAAGTGCGTGTTGCCGCCCAGGGCTTCTCGTTCTGCGGCGAGCGTGGATTCGAGCCAGCGCTTTTCGTCGACGGAGAGCCACTCGGCGTCGGCCGGGCGCTCGGTCATGATGCGCAGGGTGAGGAGACCGAGCAGCATTGCCGGCACGCCTTCAAGAATGAACATCCACTGCCAGCCGTGCAAACCGAGAATGCCGTCCGCGTAGGTCATGAGCGCCGTGGAAATAGGCCCGCCCAGCACTGCCGAAAACGACCCGGCGATGATGTAGCCGCCCACCGCTCGCGCCCGGTAGCGCACCGGAAACCACTTCGTCAGATACACCGCGACGCCCGGCAAAAAGCCGGCTTCCATGACGCCGAGCAAAAAGCGCAGCACGTAAAAGCTCGTGTCGTTGAACACGAACGCAGTCACCGCGGCCACGGCGCCCCACGTCAGAAGAATGCGTGCGATCCAGCGCCGTGCGCCAACGCGATGCAACAGCAGATTGCTCGGCACCTCCAGCAACATGTAGCCGACAAAGAAAATGCTGCCCGCGAAACCGAACACAGCGGGACTAAAGCCCAACTGCTTGTTCATGTCGAGTGCGGCGAAACCGATGTTGATGCGGTCGAGGTAATTGAAGAACATCATGGCGAAAAGCAGGGGCATCAGGCGCCCATATACCTTTCGCATGGTTGCGGCTTCGTCGATCGGGTTCATGCTGTCTCCTACCTTGCGGCGACGGCGAGTGCGCCGTCCCTGCGTTCTTGTCATATGTGCAGGCAATGATAAGAACGGGCGGGTGAGCAGTCCAAGACCGGTTGCTTATGCTTCTATAGGCTTTTGCTTATAGTGCGGCGTTCTCAAGCGGCGGCGGAAGGCAGGCGAGAAACGCATGCAAGTGCGGCGACGCGTCGTCCGAGCGGAAAGTCGCGGCAAGCGTCGAGCGGTATCTGGAAGCTGGTCCTGTCAGGTGGCGATAGACAACGTCGCTGCGGCCCAGACGCGCTACCGACTCGCCAATGAACGTGACACCCAGCCCAGCGGCCACGAGCGCGATAGCTGTTTGAATCTCATACGCCTGGTGAGCGACGAACGGCGTCAGTCCGGCATCGCGATACAACGATAGAACCGAGCGCTTGAACTGCGCATTCTGATGTTTTGGGTAAAGGATCAACGGTGTGTCGGCGAGATCGGTGATCTTCAAGCTCTTGCGGGCGGCAAGCGGATGGCCCGGCTCCAACGCGGCCACCACCCGTTCGCGCAGCAGCGGGTACGACGTGCATCCTTCGATTGCCAGCGGCTGACGGCCAATGCCGATGTGAATCCGCATGTCGCGAAGCGCATCGGTCTGTTCTTCGGTGAGCATTTCGAAGAGCTTCAGTTCCACCTGCGGATACGCTTGATGAAACGCTTTGAGCGCGGGCGGCAGAATGCTGTACATCGCCGAGCGCGTGAAGCCGACGCTGAGCCAGCCGCGCCGGCCTATGCCGATTTCCTGCGTCGCGAGGCTCGCCTGCTCCAGAGCACCGAGTATCTGGCGAGCCTCTGTACACAAGTAAAGTCCCGCTTCGGTAAGCGTGAGCGGCCGTCGAGCGCGATCGACCAGTTGCGTGCCGAGCCGCTCTTCGAGTGAGCGGATCTGTTGGCTCAGCGCGGGCTGCGCAATGTGAAGCCGTTCAGCAGCACGGCTGAAATTAAGCTCCTCGGCGAGAATCACGAAGCACTGCAGGGCCCTAAGATTCATAGCGATTCTGTTTGACGTCGGTACGCGCAGAATACCCTACACTGTTGCGTATGATCCGCAAAAACGAGGAGCGCAATCAATGCGACTGACTGACTTCGACACGTTGACGTTCGATTGCTACGGCACGCTAATCGACTGGGAAACAGGCATTTTCGAAGGCTTGCGGCCGCTTCTCGAACGCGTCGAGCAAATGCTGACACGCGACCAGGTACTCGAAGCACACGCGCGACACGAGTCGTCGCAGCAAAAGTACACGCCTTACCGGCGATATCAGGAGTTGTTGCCGATCGTCTATAAGCGCCTCGCCGAAGAATGGCGCGTGCCGTACACGCTCGACGACTGCATGGCTTATGGCAGATCGATTCAGAACTGGCCGGCATTCGACGATTCAGCCGCGGCGTTGCAGTACCTGAAGCAGCACTACAAGCTGGTCATTCTTTCGAACGTGGACAATGAGAGCTTTAGCTTTAGCAACGCAAAGCTGCAGGTCGAATTCGATGCAATCTTCACCGCTGAAGATATCGGTTCATATAAGCCGTCACCGCGCAATTTCGAGTACATGCTGGAGAAGCTGGGCGAACGCGGCATCTCCAAGGAAAAGATTCTTCACACGGCGGAAAGTCTCTTTCACGATCACAAGCCGGCGAATGAGTTCGGACTTGCGTCGTGCTGGATCTATCGCCGGCATGCCAAAGAGGGCTTTGGCGCGACAATGGACCCGGGCTCCCAGCCGAAGATCGACTTTCGCTTTAACAGCATGGCCGAACTGGTGGAAGCCCATCGCAACGCTTTGGTTTAACGCGAGGCGAACGCTTACTGGTCGAAGCCGCCCTGGCACAGGTACTTGATCGACAGATAATCGTCGAGTCCGTACTTCGAGCCTTCGCGGCCATAGCCCGATTCTTTTACGCCTCCAAACGGCGCCGCTTCGCTCGACACAGCGCCTTCGTTGATACCGATTACGCCTGCTTCCAGCCGGGCGGCGACACGGTCGATACGCCGCACGTCCTGCGTAAAGAAGTAAGCGGCGAGGCCGAACGGCGTGTCGTTCGCGAGACGCACCGCTTCGGCTTCGTCGCTGAAGCGGAACAGCGGCGCAACCGGTCCGAAGGTCTCTTCGCAGCACACCAGCATGCCGTCATTCGCGTCGGTCAGCACAGTCGGTGCATAGTAGTTCGGGCCCAGTTCCGTTAGGCGTTTGCCGCCGGTCAACACTTTTGCGCCTTGTTTTACCGCGTCTTCTACGTGACGCGCGATCTTGTCGATTGCGCGTTCGTTAATCATCGGGCCGATCTGCGCGCTCGGATCCGTTGCAGGCGCAACCTTCAGGGCCGCCACGCGTTTCGCGAGCAGATCGGCGAAACGCTCATAGACACCGGCTTGCACGTACACGCGATTCGGGCATACACACGTTTGCCCGCCATTGCGGAACTTCGCTGCCATCAGACCGGTGACGGCGGCGTCGAGATCGGCGTCGTCGAATACGATGAAAGGCGCATTGCCGCCCAATTCGAGCGAGAGCTTTTTCAACGTGGCGGCGGACTCGCGCGCGAGATGCTTGCCGACCGGCGTCGAACCGGTGAACGTGATTTTGCGAACGCGGGCATCGGCGAGCCAATCGGCCACCGCTTCGATGCCCTGGTCGCGCGAAGCGGACAGCATGTTCAGCACACCGTCGGGCACGCCGGCTTCCTGTGCGAGGGCGGCGAGCGCGAGTGCGGTGAGCGGCGTGTCTTCGGCGGGCTTGGCGACTACCGTGCAACCGGCCGCAAGGGCCGGCGCGATCTTACGGGCGATCATCGCGAGCGGGAAATTCCACGGCGTGATCGCGGCCACGATGCCGATGGCTTCCTTCACCGCGCTCATGCGTTTGCCGCGTTGCTGCTGCGGAATGATGTCGCCGTAGATGCGCGTCGCCTCGTCTGCGAACCACGCGACGTATGACGCGCCATACGCGACTTCGCCGCGGCTTTCCGCCAGAGGCTTGCCTTGTTCCGTCGACATCAGCTTGGCGAGGTCTTCGGTGTTCTCAACGATGAGCGCGTGCCAGCGGCGCAGAATCTCAGCTCGTTCGCGCGGCAGCTTGCCGCGCCATGCGGGCAACGCGCTGGCCGCGGCGTCGGTGGCGGCGCGCGCGTCTGCGGCACTGCTGTTCGCCACTTCGACGATCGTGTCGCCGGTCGCGGGATTAGTGACGGGAAAGCGCGCGCCGTTCGCGGCGGCGATCCATTTTCCGCCGATGAAATTCAGCGGGCGAATCAGTTCATTGCGCGTCAATGCGAGAGACATTGCGTTGCTCCTTGGGTTGCCGTTTTGACTGTATCGGGCGTACGGTTTCTGTAAGCGCGCAGCGGGTGCAGAGCAGCGCGAATCTCGTTCCATAAGCCGATGCTACGCGCGTCCGGCAATCAATGACTCGCCTCAAAAAGCGGCCCACGGTGTGCACATTGTTTTTTTCGGGCGCCCACAGCATATTCTGCTGATTGCACTGGGAGTTGGCGCCTACGACACGGCCTGCCGACGCGCGCACGACAAGTGGCGACCGCCCGCGTAGCATTGACGGTCGCAGGCGTTAGTGCGCTAACGCCTGTTCGTTGCGCGCCGTCGCGCACTCGGACGTGAACGCCATGCTGGCCTGGTCCGGCGTCATGCGCGGCGCGCTGGGCGCATAGATTTTCTCGATGATGGCGGCAAACGTCTGGCGGTCTGCATCGTCGCGATAGTACTTTGCGGCCTGATCGAGCGCCTGCGCTTTGGTCTTCTTGTGCGCGCGCCACGAAGCGACCTGGCCGGCGATATCGCCAATCGCAAAGCACTGATTGCTGACCGTTTGTGCCACGGCCTGAACGGCCGTTTGAACAAGGCATCCCGCAAGCAATGCGGATATCACCACGCGTTTCATGACGACGAATCCTGTTGGGCGCAAAGGCCGCAGTTTAACGCGGTAGCGAGCCCTTGCTGCCCGCGTCGATTCGTCGCTGTGGGCGACTATTTCTTGTCCGGCTCGGCTTCGGTGTCGGTGCCTGTTTTGCCATTGCTCCTGTTGGTGACCTCGCCCGTTTCGTCGAGTTCGTCATCGAGGTCGTCGTCGTTTTCATCAGCCGGTGGATCGGATGCCGCCGCCATGCCGAAAACAGGAACATGGCGAACGGGCAGCGAATAGGCAGGAGTGCCGGCAAGAGAATCGGGGTTCATGTCGTGTGCTCCATAAGATGGTCAGCATCACTTGCAGCAAGCCCCGAACCCGGCAGAGCAGGTTGCAGCTTGAAAAGAAAAAGCCGCCTCGAAAGGCGGCTTGTCTGCACCAGCAACGCACTTCCGTGCGAGGCGCTCAGTGTCCGAACGACTCCGCTTTAGGCACCGATGCATTCGCCACATGCGGCCGCGCCGCCTGTTTGATCAGCAGCGCGATGCACGCGATCACGCCGGCCACGGCGATCGTCGCGAATATGCCGGCGAACGTGAAGTGACGGCGCGCGAGTTCCGCCACGAGGAACGAACCGGCAATGCCGCCGAAGCGTCCAATACCAAGCATCCACGCGACGCCCGTGCCGCGGCCTTGCGTCGGGTAGAAGGCGGCAGCGAGTGCGGGCATCGACGATTGCGCGGTATTCATCAGCACCCCTGCAACGAACACGATAAACACGAGCGCGCCGACATTGCCCACCGCCTGGCCGATGAAATACACGCTCACGGCGGTCAACGCATAGCAGGCCGCGATGATACGGTTCGCGTTGAAGCGATCCATCAGCACGCCGCACACAACCGCGCCTACGCCGCCGAGCGGGAACAGCGCGGAAATCAGCGTCGCGCGTTGCGGCGTGAGGCCGGCGTCCTTCAGCAGAATCGGCATCCAGTTGATCGACGCGTAGAAAATTACGAGGCCCATGAAGTACGTGATCCACAGCATCAGCGAGCCGACGATGTACGCGCGCGACAGCACTACACCCGCGCCCTTGCCGCCCGTTTGCGGCGCGGTTTCCGTCATCATGAACGAGTCCGCCTGCGCGGCTTCGCTCGAAATGCGCGACAGAGCGGCGCGAATGCGCGCGACCGGCTGATTGTTGGCGACCATGTAGCGAACCGACTCCGGCATCTTGATCACCAGCAGGACGAGCAGGAGAAGCGGGGCGATACCGCCGAGCATCAACACGCTGCGCCAGCCGAAATGCGGAATCATCCACGCGGCGAGGAATCCGCCGAATGCCGCGCCGAGCGGGAAGCCGCAAAACATCAGATTGATCACGGTCGCGCGGCGACTGTCCGGGCAGTACTCGCCCATCATCGTGACGGCGTTCGGCATGGCCGCACCGAGGCCGACGCCGGTGATGAAGCGCAGCACCGTCAGATATTCGATGCTCGTCGAAAATGCCGAACCGAGGCAGGCGGCGCCGAACAACAACACCGAGCCCAGCAGCATTCCCCGTCGTCCGAGCCGGTCGGACAACGGCCCCGACACCAGCGCGCCGCATGCAAGGCCGAACAGCGCCGCGCTCAGTACGGGTGCGAGCGCCGGTTTCGCAATGCCCCATTCCGCGAGTAGCGACGGCGCAATGAAACCGATGGCGGCCGTGTCGAAACCGTCCAGCAGGACGATCACGAAACACATGAAAAAGACCAGCCACTGGAACGGTGAGAATGGATGTTCGTTGAGGAAGGTCTGAACGTTCACAGCGTTGCTGCGATTCATGATGCGTCTCCTGACTGCAAAAAGGCTCGTCGCAGCGAGCCTCGTCTTACTTTACGATCGCGTGCCGTTGGGCGGCGCGCAATGCCTGCGCCTGCAACTCTGTCGGCTTCATTCATGCATGGTATGCGGACAGGGTTGCCGTCGCTATCAATTTATTTGTTCGTATATAGAACTAGGATTCTCTCAGCGAACAAGTGCCACTGTAAGTAATTTGATAACGGCAGGTCAACGCGGGATTACCCGACACTGTGGCCGGGTCACGTCGAAAGGAAAGGGCGGTGACGAAGCAGAGAATAGCGCGGAGGCCGCGGCGCGTGTGAGCGCGCCGGGTAGAAACTGCAAGAGTCGATCAGAGGATCACATAGACCTTGCGCATAGTCTCGTCCACTTCCCAAAGACCTTCGGTATTGGCCTCGAAAAACAGCGTGTCGCCGCTCGCAAAGTGGACCGTCTCCTCGTTGTCCGGCGTAAAGCGCCCATGCCCGGCGATGATGTGCATCACTTCGGCCTGCTTGACCGAGCGGCGGTAAGTGCCCGCCGAGCATTCGAAGATGCCGGTGTCGATGGTTTCCGTTCCTTTGATCACCCGTTGGACGCCCGAGACGCGGATCGGCGTGGTGCCGGGCAGTCCAGCCGTGCCCCAGTCCTCCAGATTCTGCAGATTCACGCTTTGTTTGATTTGTTGAACCTTCATGGCTTTAGCCGCCTTATATAAATGCACGCGCCCGCTTACTGGCCGCTGGTTGAAGTGTTGGCAATGGTTTGTTCGATCTTGCCGAGGCGCACGACCGTCACGCCAGGGCGCAGTTGGCGCAGCGAAGGCATGACGAGCATGCAGTTGTCGTAAGGCGTGGTGACGGCTTCGCCGTTGGACCAGCCGATGACAGCGCCGGCTTCAGGAAAGATTTCGAGCCCGGTGTACGGCCCGGCGAAACGAAAGTCCATGCTCGTTGCGACGACCGGTTCCGTTACGCGCACGATGTGCTGCACAGGCGGCAACGGCGCGAGCCAGTCAGGCGGCAGATCGCTCTCGTCGACAACACCGGCGAGCAGCAGGAAACGCGCAGTCGTGTCGCGTGCCACTGCCACGGCAGTCTGTTCCCAGTGCTGCCCGCATTCGATCAGCAACGCGTTCTTCGGGCTGGCCGCATCGCCAAAGCCTTCATAGTCGCGCATGCGGCGGCCTTCCGGATGGCCTTCGTCGCAGATCACGGTGGCCGGTGTACCGAGTCGCGTGGCGAGATCGATGCCTTTTTGCAGCGGCCCGGCCACGATCAGCGGCTTGCTCTTCTCGTGCATCGAGTGCAGATCGAGCAACAGGTCGACGCTGTCGATGACCGGCCGCATCGCCCGCGCGCGCGTTAGTTCGCTGGAGGTTCGCGACACATCGTCGAGCATGGCGGCGGTCCAGACGCGGTTGAAGTCCTGATCGACGAACCGGGCGGCGTCCGGCTTCGCGGGATCGAAGCTCAGGTAAGCCGCGACGTTCGCGAACGCGAGCGTGAGGCGTCCGCGCCGCGGGCGCAACGCGCGTCGCAGCAGGTCGTCCACGACAATCGCGCCGCACACTTCGTTGCCGTGCGTGAGCGCGTTGATCATGACGTGCGGGCCGGGCACGCCGGAGTCGAACGTATGAACGTAGGCAATGCCCGACGGCGATTGTTCATGTGCCGAGATGTCGGGGAACTCGACCTCGATGGGATAGGTTTCCATGCTCATGCGAGAGTGTCCTGGCAGAAAGATTAGCGAGTTTCAGCCGAGTTTCGCGGCAATGGCCTGACCGACTTCGGTCGTGTTCGCCTTACCGCCAAGGTCGCCGGTATGCGGGCCTTCAACCAGTGTCGCTTCGATCGCAGCCAGAATCGCGTCGTGCGCCTCGCGTTCTTTGCCCTCGTGATTGCCGAGGAAGTCGAGCATCATCGCCGCGGACCAGATCATCGCGATCGGATTGGCGATGTTCTTGCCGGCGATGTCCGGCGCCGAGCCGTGCACCGGCTCGAACAGCGAAGGAAACTTGCGGTCAGGGTTCAGATTGCCGGACGGCGCGAGCCCAATCGTGCCCGTGCACGCGGGACCGAGATCGGACAGGATGTCGCCGAACAGATTGGTAGCCACCACCACGTCGAAACGATCCGGGTTCAACACGAAGCGCGCGCAGAGAATGTCGATGTGCTGCTTGTCCCACGTGACGTCCGGGTACTGCGCCGCAATGCCGGCCGCGCATTTGTCCCACCACGGCATGCTGATCGCAATACCGTTGCTCTTTGTCGCAACGGTGATCTTCTTGCGCTCGCGACGTTGCGCGAGATCGAACGCGAACTTCAACACGCGTTCGCTGCCATGCCGCGTGAATACCGATTCCTGCAGTACGAACTCGCGCTCCGTGCCTTCGAACATCACGCCGCCTACCGACGAATACTCGCCTTCGGTGTTTTCACGCACGATCCAGAAGTCGATGTCGCCGGCCTTGCGACCCGCGAGCGGCGACGGCACGCCGGCAAAAAGACGCGCCGGGCGCAGGTTGATGTACTGGTCGAATTCGCGGCGGAACTTGAGCAGCGAGCCCCACAGTGAAATATGGTCGGGCACCGTGTCGGGCCAACCTACCGCGCCGAACAGAATCGCGTCCGCCGATTGCAGTTGCGCCTTCCAGTCGTCGGGCATCATCTGGCCGTGCTTCGCGTAGTAGTCGCAGCTTGCCCATTCGATGTGCTGATACTCGAGTTCGATGCCAAAGCGCTCTTTCACCGTGTCGAGCACGCGAAGCGCTTCGGGCATGACTTCGACGCCGATGCCGTCGCCGGGGATGACAGCGATCCGATATTTTTTCGACATGTTGTGCTCCTCCATTAGGGCTAGTACTGATTCGATAACGGTTATTCTATTCCTGCAGTTTGGCTCTAAAATGATCGCTTTAGTTAAGCCACTGTGCACGATTCGTGTACAAACCTCCACGCCAGTGAGCGACCTATGAACGCCGCCCCGTCACCCGATCTCGGCGATTTGCGCGTGTTTTGCGAAGTCGCGCGCAAAGCCAGTTTCAGCGCGGCGGCGGAGGCGTTGTCCGTGTCCGCAGCTTATGTGAGCAAGCGGATCAATGTGCTGGAGACTACGCTCGGCACGCGTTTGTTGCACCGGTCTACGCGGCGCGTGGCGATCACGGAAGCCGGCGAGCGCGTCTATACGTGGGCCGAGAAGATTCTCGACGACGTCGATCAGCTGGTAGAAGACGTGTCGACCACGCGCCGCATTCCTGGCGGCAAGCTGCGTATTTCCAGCAGTTTCGGTTTCGGCCGGCGCTTCGTTGCACCCGCACTCGCGGGGTTTTCCGAACGTTATCCGCAGTTGAGCGTGCGCCTCGACCTTTTCGACCGGCTCGTCGATGTGGCCGGCGAGGGCTTCGATCTGGACATTCGTATTGGCGACGACATCGCGCCGCATCTGATCGCGCGGCGGCTCGCGTCGAATCATCGCGTGCTATGCGCGTCGCCCGATTACCTCGCGCGGCATGGCGCGCCGCGTCAGCTAGCCGATCTGTCGTCGCATGCGTGTCTCGCGATCAAGGAGCGCGATCATCCGTTCGGATTGTGGCGCTTGACCGTCCGCGGCGAAGCGGCGTCGATCAAGGTCACGGGACCGTTGTCGACCAATCATGGCGAGGTGGCGGTGCAATGGGCGTTGGCCGGACGCGGCATCGTGCTGCGTTCGATGTGGGACGTGCGGCCGCTGCTGGAAAGCGGGCAATTGCAGCAGGTGTTGCCGGAGGTGACGCAGCCGGCGAACTTGTGGGCGGTGTATCCGGCGCGGCTCGCGCAGTCGGCGAAAGTGCGGGTCTGCGTGGACTTCCTCAGCGAGGAGTTCGCCCAGTGGAGCCCGCCGGAACACAGCGCCTGATAATGCCTAGTGATGATTCTGCGAGAACAACGTTTCGAGCGGATAGTGGCTCTTCACGAACGGCGACTTGATGATCACGTAGCTGAAGTACTTTTCAATGCCGATGTCGCGTTCCAGTAAGCCTTCAATAATGCTTTGGTAATGGCTCACGCTGCGCGTGACGAACTTGAGCAGGTAATCGTAGCCGCCGCTTGCGAGATGGCACTCCACGATCTCATCGACGTCGCGAATCGCATTCACGAACTTCGTGAAGTCTTCGCGCCGGTGATCGGCGAGCGTGACTTCGGTGAAAACGATCTGCACGTCGCCCAGCTTTTCGAGTTGGATCTGCGCACCATAGCCGATGATGTAGCCGGCTTTCTCCAGGCGCTTGACGCGAATCAGGCAGGGGCTGGGCGAAAGGCCAACCGCATCGGCAAGCTCGACGTTGGTTATGCGGCCTTTCTTCTGCAACTGCGAAAGTATGCGCAGGTCAATACGGTCCAGCTTGCAATCGCTGCTCATCGTAACGTTGTAGCTCCGGCGGTTGGGGTAAGGGGCTTAAGGCGCCCTCTACTCTAGCATGCAGCGGCAGTACTTTTGACCTGGTTGTTAGCCGCGTTTTTGCCGCTTAGCGCGGCCCGAACGTCGGGTTGCGCGAGCACGTCGTCCAGGGTTTTTTCGAGCCGCTCGAACATCATGTCGAAGTCCGATTCGGTGTACGAGAGCGCCGGTGCAAAGCCGAGAATGTTGTCGCCGAACGCGCGGAAAATCAGGCGGTTTTCATACGCCGCAGCGGCAATGCGCTCCGACAGCTTGAGTGCTGGGTCGAATTGCGCCTTGCTGTCCTTGTTGCTGACGAGTTCGAGCGCGCCGAGCAAGCCGCGGTGACGCGAGTCGCCCACCAGAGGATGCTCGAGCAACGCGTCGAGACCGCGCGCAAAACGCGGGGCGCGCGCTGCGCCGTTCGCCAGCAGCCCGCCTTCGTGATAAAGCCGCAGCACTTCGAGACCGATTGCCGCGCTGACCGGATGCGCGGAATACGTGTGACCGTGGCCGACAATCGCTTCGGCGTCGCCATCGGCAATGCCTTGATAGATTTCGTCAGACATCAGCACGGCGCCCATCGGCGCGTAACCGGCGGTCAAACCCTTCGCGACGGTCATCAGGTCCGGCTCGACGCTTTCTCCCTGGCATGCGAAGAGCGGACCCGTGCGGCCGAAGCCCGTGATCACTTCATCCGCCAGGAAGAGAATGCCCAACTTGCGGCAGCTTTCGCGCATTGCCTTCAGCCAGCCGAACGGCGGCACGATCACGCCGCCCGAGCCTTGAATCGGCTCGCAGAAGAACGCGGCGACGTTGTCCGCGCCGAGTTCCGCGACCTTCGCTTCGAGCGCGGCGACCGAGGCGGCGATCAGCGCGGCGTCGTCGGCGAAATTGCTGCGGTATGCATACGGCGACGGCAGGTGATGCTGGTTCGGCAACGGCAGATCGAAATTGCGGTGGAACGCGGGCAATGCAGTGAGCCCCGCTCCCATGCTGGACGACCCGTGATAGCCGCGTTGCAACGCGATGATGTGCTTCTTCGACGGGCGGCCCGTCGCGTTGAAGTAATGCGTGATGAAGCGGATTGCCGAGTCGACCGCGTCCGAGCCGCCGAGTGTGAAGTACACATGTTGCAGCGACGCCGGCGCCACGCTCGCCAGTTTCTGCGCGAGTTCGATCGCAGGTTCAGAGCCGAAATGGAAATAGCTCGTCGCGTAGGGCAGCTTTTTCATTTGCGCGGTGGCGGCTTCGACAATGCTCTGCTGGCCGTAGCCCACGTTCACGCACCACAAGCCGGAGAAGGCGTCGAGCAGTTCATTGCCGGCCGCGTCGCGCAGAAACGCGCCGCTGGCGGATTCGAGAACCGTGACGCCGCGAGCTTCGTGCGCACGATAGTTGATGACAGGGTGAATCAGATGCTGGCGGTCGGCTTCAATGAGCGATTGAATCGGCATGGTGGGTTCTCGTCGCGGGAAAGGGCTGTTGACGGTTCCATACTACTGATCCGGGGCGATCGCCCGCTTGCCTAAACAATTGCCTGAAAAGCGCGCGCGACGCGTTTTGATGCATGCCCTTAGCATTTTGTGCTGCGAACGCTGAAAAGTGCCGCCGGGCATGTGTTCAGTGACATGTGTGCCGCTTAATAGCCACGCGTACGGTCGATCTGACCGAGCATCGGCAGACCTTCGCGATGACGGCGCAAGTTGTCGAGCACCACGTCGACGGCGGTATCGGGCCGCGTGGCGCTGGCGATATGCGGCGTGATCCGCACGCGTGGATGCGTCCACAACGGATGGCCGGGCGGCAAAGGCTCAGGATCCGTCACGTCGAGAATCGCGTTGAGGAGTTGACCGCTGTCGAGTGCTGCGAGCAGATCCGGCTGATTCAGTTGCGGGCCGCGCCCGGTTTGAATCAGCGATGCGCCGCGCGGCAGCCTGGCAAACAGGCTTGCGTCGAGCAGACCGCGTGTGGCGGACGTGAGCGGCAGCAGGCAAACCAGTATGTCGGTGCGCGCGAGAAACGCGTCGAGCGAGCCTTCGCCCGCATAACATTCGACGCCTTCTATTTCACGCGGCGAGCGGCTCCAGCCCGCACACGCAAAACCGAAAAGGCGCAGCCGTTCCAGAACCGCGGTGCCGAGCACGCCGAGTCCGAGCACGCCGATGCGCCGTTGCGCAGCCGGCTTCAGCGGCATTTCGCGCCACACTTGCTGTTGTTGCTGAAGACCGTAGTCGAACAGATCGCGATGAATCGTCAGCGCGGCCTGTGTGACGTATTCCACCATTCCTTCCACGATCCCCGGTTCGATCATCCGCACGACCGGCACATGCGCCGGCACGCCCGACAGATCGAATTGATCGATGCCCGCGCCCACTGAAAACACCACTTCCAGATTGGGAAACGTGAGCGTGGGATTGGCAGGCGGTTGCCAGGCGGCGAGATAGCGAATCGCGGCGGGATCGCCGTGATCGGGCCAGATATGAAACGGTAGGTCGGGCGCCTTCTCGGCGAAGAGTTTCGCCCACTGCGCCCCGCGCGCCGGGTCTGCTTTATAGAGGAAGGCCATGACGGGTCAGAAAATCGCCTGATTGATGATGCCGTACTGCACACACCCTGTCGCCTTGGCCGCCACGCTTTCCGGCGCTGCGTTGCGCACCATTCTGACGACGGTGTCCACGCGCGGCAGGCCGAGCTGTTCCAGCCATTCGGTCAGACCGCTATCGCCCGGTGTATCGACGCGCACGAAGACGCCCTCATTGAGCGCGAGCCAGTGGCTGATGAGCGCCTTCGCGCGGCTCGCATCGCCGGAATGAGGCGCGACCACCGGGCCGATCGCAAAGCCGCGTCCGAAGCGGCGAAAGAGCGCGAAGCCGACGAGTTCGCCGTCGCGGTCGAGCGCAATGCCGTCGGCGTTCTCCAGCAGCGCGGGCAGGACCTCGCTGCGATCGAGGCCGCTTGCCTGCGAAGCCAGTTCCACGAGCCGCGCGGTGTCGCTTGAACCTAACGGACGCAGACGCTCGCCGGGCGGCAACGACACGAGCGGCGGCTGAAATGCCGCGCCCTGATGCTGGTCGAGCGTGCCGGCCGCGCGGAAGCCGAGCTTCTCGTAAAGCGGCTGACCGGCGGGGGTTGCATGCAGGAACGTGATCCGGCCGCCGAGTTCTTCCAGCAGAAGCTCCATCAACTTTCTGCCGATGCCGCGTCCTTGCCGCGCAGGCGACACGATCACCATGCCGAGCGACGCACGGTCCGCGCCGTACTTCCAGCAGAGCGCCGTGCCGATCACGCCGCTCGCGTCTTCCGCGACGAAACCCACGCCGAGTTGCACGACGAATCTCCAGTCATCCGCGCGATGCGGCCATTTGAGTTCGACCGTCAACGCATGAGCGGCGTCTATGTCGTCGAGGGTAAAGCGTCTATAGGTAATCGAATCGGGCACGCCGCACTCCATGAATGGCTAAAGGCTTACGCGTCACTTTGTCATCCAGGGCGCGGTGTGACTAGGACGATCTTTCTATGTGACGCGCTTCAGCGGGCCGCATTGCAATTCGATGCAAAACACCAGGTCTGCACATGCATTACAGGCGGGTTCTGCTGCGCGGCGAATTTTGTCGGCGACATATGCCGGGCACGCGGCTCTACGATTTTGTCATTGCGATGACCTGCTACCGACGCATCGCAGGCGGTTTGATTCAGTCACCACTCAGGACCCTCTCTCATGGACAGCTTCAATCCGGACGATGTCGCGATTCGCAGCGGCCATTTCATCGGCGGCGAGTACGTGGAAGGCGGCCACGCCCGGCCCACGCGAGCCAAGCCTGGCAAGGCTTCCAGCCGGTAACCGCAGACTGTGCTGCGCAACGGCCTCAAAACGAATGGTTTGTGTCACAAGCAGCGCGCGAATCAGGAACATCTATGTTTTTGCGCTGATTAAATCTTTTACAGGAATGAGCTTTCCCTGTTTTCGCCAATGAGCTCGACGCGAGTTCACCATCACGATAGGACTGCACCATGATCGAATTCGAACCGAAATACATTACCTTCGACTGCTACGGCACGCTGACCAAATTCCGCATGGCCGAGATGACGCGCGAACTGTACGGCCACATTCTGAAGGCCGACGACCTCGAAAAGCTGGTCGCGTTCTACGCCGGCTATCGCCGCGACGAAGTGCTGGGCGCATGGAAGCCGTATCGCGATGTCGTGGTGAATGCGCTGCGCCGTGCGTGCGCGCGCATGAATGTCGAATTCAATGAAGCCGGTGCGCAGAAGATCTATGAAGCAGTGCCGACGTGGGGTCCGCATCCGGACGTGCCCGAGGGTCTTTCGCGCCTTGCAAAGAAGTACAAGCTCGTGATTCTGTCGAACGCGTCGAATGACCAGATCCAGAGCAACGTCGACAAGCTCGGCGCGCCGTTCCATGCGGTGTTCACGGCAGAGCAGGCGCAATCGTACAAGCCGCGCATGCAAGGCTTCGAGTACATGTTCGACAAGCTGAACTGCAATCCGGAAGACGTGTTGCACGTGTCGTCGAGCCTGCGCTACGACCTCATGACCGTGCACGACATGGGCGTCAAGCATAAGGCCTTCATCAACCGCGGTCATGAACCGTCGACGCCGTATTACCAGTACTACGAAGTCGACGGCATTCCGGGGCTGGCCGCCGAACTCGGCCTGTAAGCATCTGCCGATCAAAGGACACACCGGATGAAGCTCGAATCCTATTGGCTCGACACCGCGCCGCCGTTCGTCACAGCGTGTGAAGGCCCGGTCGACGGCCTCGCCGACGTGGTGGTGATCGGCGCGGGTTTCACCGGCTTGTCGGCGGCGCTGGCGCTGGGTAAGCGCGGCGCGTCGGTAACGGTGGTGGACGCTGGGCGCGTTGGCGGCGGTGCATCCGGCCGCAACGGCGGGCAGGTGAATACGGGCGTCGCCCAAGACTTCGTCGCGCTCGCCGCGCAACTCGGTATCGAACGCGCCAGCGCGTGTTACCGCGCGTTTGCCGATGCCGTCGATACGGTCGAGCGTTTGATTCGCGAAGAGCAGATCGACTGCGACTACCTGGCGTCCGGCAAGCTGAAGCTTGCGTCGAAGCCGCATCATCTCGCGCATCTGGAAAAGACCGCCGATCTGATTCGGCGCACGGTCGATACCGACATTGAACTGATCGACGGAGACCGTATTCGCAGCGAGGTTCAATCCGACAGTTTTCATGGCGGATTGCTGCAACGTCACGGCGGTCAGATGCATATGGGCAAGTTCACGGTCGGGCTCGCCGAGGCCGCGGTTCGTCGCGGTGCGAAGCTGTATGAACACGCGGCGGTCACGTCGATCGTGAAAGACGGCGGCGCGCATCGCGTCGTCACCACGCGCGGCGAAGTGCGTGCAAAGCAGGTGTTGATCGCAACGGGCCCGTCGCGCCATGGACCGTTCGGCTGGTATCGGCGGCGTCTTGCTCCGGTCGGGTCGTTCATCGTGGTGACCGAGCCTTTGCCGCCGGAACTGTTGGCGAAGGTGTTGCCGAACCGGCGCGCTTATACGACCACGCGCCTGATGCACAACTACTTCCGCGTGACGCCCGACTCGCGTCTGCTGTTCGGCGGCCGCGCGCGTTTCACGGCGTCGGAACGTCCGTCCGATGCGAAGAGCGGGCGCATCCTGCAACAAGGTCTGGCCGCGATGTTCCCGATGCTGTCGAGTGCGCGCATCGACTATTGCTGGGGCGGTCTGGTGGACATCAGCGCCGACCGTCTCCCGCACGCCGGGCAACACGACGGCATTTATTTTTCGATGGGTTACAGCGGCCACGGCACGCAGATGTCCACACACATGGGTCAGGTGATGGCGGACGTCATGGACGGCCGCGAAGACCGCAACCCGTGGGGCGAGTCGGAATGGGCGGCGATACCGGGCCACACCGGCAAGCCCTGGTTCCTGCCGCTCGTGGGGACGTACTACCGTATCAAAGACATCTTTTATTGAAGTCCTGTTCTTGTGTTTGTTATTGAGCCCCACGCAGTCATCACAACTGCCCACCCTTGCGGAGAAGTTCGATGGATAAGGAAAACTCGAAACATGGCGCTTATGACCTCGGTAACGGGTTGGAGCAATTGACAGCCCGGGGCGCCTCGCGACGCGATGTGCTGCGCGCGATGGCCGCGGCCGGGATGATGTCGATGACGGGCGCCGGGCTGCTGAGCGCAAGCGGCGCTGCTCTCGCGCAGGCGGCGCCCAAGCAGGGCGGCAAGATTCGCGTGGCGACACAGTCGGCGTCCGCGTCTGACACGCTCGATCCCGCGAAAGGGGCGCTCGCCACCGACTACGTTCGTTGCAACATGTTCTACAACGGCTTGACCGAACTCGACTCGCATCTCGGCGCGAAGATGGCGCTCGCCACGTCGCTCGATACGAAAGACGCGACCGTGTGGGTCGTCAAGCTGCGCAACGGCGTGCAGTTTCACGACGGCAAGTCGCTCGCGCCCGCCGACGTCGTTTATTCGATCATGCGCCATAAGGACCCGGCGACAGCGTCGAAGGCCAAGACGCTTGCCGATCAGATCAAGGAAGTGAAGGCCACCGGTCCGGACGAAGTGACGATCACGCTCGAAGGCGCGAACGCCGACTTGCCGGTGATCCTCGCGACGTCGCACTTTCTCATCATCAAGGACGGCACCAAGGACTTCAAGACGGCTGTGGGCACCGGCCCGTTCAAGGTCAAGGAATTCTCGCCGGGCGTTCGCACGGTCGGCGTGAAGAACGAGAAATACTGGAAGCCGGGCCTGCCGCATCTGGACGAGATCGAACTGATCGGCATCGGCGACGAATCGGCACGCGTGAATGCACTGCTTTCCGGCGACGTGCAACTGATCAACGCGGTCAGCCCGCGCTCGGCGCCGCGCATCAAGGGCACGTCCGGCTTCTCCGTGCTGGAAACGAAAACCGGCCAGTACACGGATCTGGTCGTTCGCGACGAAGGCGGCATTACCGGCACCGACGATTTTCGGCGAGGCATGATGTACCTGCAGGATCGCGAGCAGATTCGCCGCGCGGTCTTTCAGGGCTACGGCGCGATCGGCAACGATCAGCCGATCGATCCGACCAACAAGTACTACCTGGCCGGTTTGCCGCAGCGCAAGTTCGATCTGGACAAGGCGAAGTATCACTTCCAGAAGGCCAAGGTCGGCAGCACGCCGATCCAGATTTTCGCTTCGCCGGCGGCTGAAGGTTCGGTCGAAATGGCAATGCTGCTTCAGCAGGTCGGGCCGCAAGCGGGCTTGAACCTGCAGGTAACGCGCGTGCCGGCGGACGGCTACTGGTCGAATCACTGGATGAAGCATCCGCTCGGTTACGGTTCCGTCAACGCGCGCCCGAGCGCCGATGTGCTGCTCACGCAGTTCTTCAAATCGGACGCGCCATGGAACGAGGCGAACTGGAAGAGTGCGAAGTTCGACCAGTTGCTGGTTGCAGCGCGTGGTGAACCGGACGACGCCAAGCGTAAGCAGATCTACGGCGACATCCAGGTGCTCGTGCATGAAAACGGCGGCATCGGCATTCCGCTGTTCCAGAGTTCGCTCGACGCCTATACGAGCAAGCTCAAGGGCCTCGGCTCGATTCCGCTCGCAGGTCTGATGGGTTTTGCATTTGCTGAAAACGTCTGGCTAGAGGCGTAATGTAAAGGCGCTCCGGTTCGGTGAACCGGGGCGCCGTTTCCCCCGCAATACGCAATGCGCGCCATACGCGCCATACGCGCCATACGCGCCAAACGTGCACGGCTCGCCGTTGCGACGCGGCGCGCATGCTGCAAAAAAGGAGGCGACTTTCAATGAAAGCACACGCGCAACGACTCATTGCCGCGCGCCTCGGCCTTGCGCTGTTCACGCTCCTGCTGGTCTCGGCAATCGTGTTCGGCGTGACGGGCCTGCTTCCCGGCGATGCCGCGCAACAGGCGCTCGGCCAGGCGGCCACGCCGGAGGCCGTCGCCGCCCTGCGGCATCAGTTCGGGCTCGATCAGCCCGCGCTGCAACGCTACTTCGAGTGGCTCCTTCATATTGTGACCGGCAACTTCGGCACGTCGTTGTCGAACAATCTGCCCGTTAGCCAGTTGATCGCGACGCGCCTGCCGAACTCGCTCGTGCTCGCCGGCTTGACCGCGGTGGTGTCGGTGCCGGTCGCGCTGGTAATCGGCATCGCGTCGGCGATGTTTCGCGGCTCGCTGCTCGACCGTGCGCTCAATGTGCTGACGCTGTCGACCGTGGCCGTTCCCGAGTTTCTCGTCGCGACGGTCGCGGTGCTGATTTTCGCCGTCAAGCTGCGCTGGCTGCCCGCGCTGTCGTACCTGTCCGAGGTGAATTCGTTCGGCGCGCTGCTGCGCATCTACGCGATGCCGGTCATGACGCTGTGCTGCGTGATCGTCGCGCAGATGGCTCGCATGACGCGCGCCGCCGTGCTCGATCAGCTCAACTCGTCGTATGTGGAAATGGCGTTGCTCAAGGGCGCGTCGCCGGGCCGCGTGGTGTTGCGGCACGTGCTGCCGAACACCATTGGGCCGATTGCCAACGCGGTTGCGCTGAGCCTTTCGTATCTGTTCGGCGGCGTGGTGATCGTCGAGTCGATCTTCAATTATCCGGGCCTTGCGAGCCTGATGGTCGACGCCGTGACGAATCGCGACATGCCGCTCGTGCAAGGCTGCGTGATGGTGTTTTGCGCCGCGTATCTCGCGCTCGTGCTGATCGCGGATCTGTGTCAGATCGTATCCAACCCGAGGCTGCGTCGATGATGAGCCGACCTACCAATCCCCACGTTCCTCACGCCGGCACCGAGCTATACGACGTCAGCCGCGATGAACTCGTCGCCGAGACGCCACCCGTCGAAGTGGTGAGCGCTAAGCAGAATGTGTTGCAACGCCTCGTGCAGCGCTTTTCGGTGCTCGGCCTGCTTGGCCTGCTCATGGTCCTGTTCTGGCTGCTGGTCGCTTTCGTCGGACCGCTGGTCGCGCCATACAAAGGCGGCGCGCTGACGTCGACGGAAATCTTCGGCCGCTATAGCGCAGCCTATCCGCTCGGCACGGATTATCTCGGCCGCGACATGCTAAGCCGCATTCTGTACGGCGCGCGCTATACGGTGGGCCTCGCGCTCGCCGCCGCGTTGCTCGCGAGCGTAATCGGCACGTTCTTCGGACTGCTCGCGGCGGTGTCCGGCAAATGGGTGGATGAAGTGTTGAGCCGCCTGTTCGATGCGCTGATTTCGATTCCGAGCAAGGTGCTCGCGCTCGTCGTGATCGCCGCGTTCGGATCGTCGATCACGATGCTCACCACAGTTGCCGCGCTCGCCTACATTCCAGGCGCGTTTCGTATCTCGCGTTCGCTCGCGTTGAACCTGATGGGCCTGGAATACGTGCAGGTGGCCCGGGCGCGGGGCGAAGGCCTGCTATATATCGCGCGCGTCGAGGTGCTGCCGAACATGATCCATCCGATGCTTGCGGATTTCGGGCTGCGCTTCGTGTTCATCGTGCTGCTGTTGAGCGGCCTGAGCTTTCTCGGCCTCGGCGTGCAGCCGCCTAACGCCGACTGGGGTTCGCTCGTGCGCGAGAACATCGGCGGCTTGTCGGAAGGCGCACCCGCGGTCCTGATGCCGGCGGTGGCGATTGCCACGCTGACCATCGGCATGAATCTGCTGATCGACAACTTGCGGCGTCGCAGCCGTAGCCACGGAGACGCATGATGGCCGACCGGCACATGATTGAAGTGAAGGGGCTGCGTGTCGTCGCGGGCGCGGCGCACGGGCCGATGACAGAGATCGTCAAGGGCGTCGACTTTTCGGTGGCGAAGGGCGAGGTGCTCGCGCTGATCGGCGAGTCCGGTTCGGGCAAGACGACCATTGCGCTGTCGCTGCTCGGCTATGCTCGCGCGGGTTGCTCGATCAGCGGCGGCTCGGTGCGGATCGGCGACGTCGACGTGCTGTCGCTCGACGCCCGGGGACGCCGCGCATTGCGCGCACGCACCGTCGCGTATGTCGCGCAGAGCGCGGCGGCCGGCTTCAATCCGGCGCGCACGATCATGGATCAGGTCACCGAGCCTGCGCTGCTGCATCAGTTGATGACCAAAGACGCCGCGCGGACCAAGGCAATCGGGCTCTTTCGCGCGCTCGCGTTGCCTGCGCCGGAAACCATCGGCGAACGTTATCCGCATCAGGTATCCGGCGGGCAGTTGCAGCGCTTGATGGCCGCGATGGCGCTGATTACCGATCCGGCTGTCGTCGTGTTCGACGAACCGACTACCGCGCTCGACGTCACCACGCAAATCGAAGTGCTTGCCGCCTTCAAGAAGGTGGTGCGCGAACTCGGCACGACTGCTGTGTATGTGTCGCACGATCTTGCCGTGGTCGCGCAGATGGCCGATCGCATCGTCGTGCTGAACGGCGGTGCGGTGAAGGAAAACGGCGCGGTCGCCCAGGTGCTCGACGCGCCCGTCGACGCCTACACTCGTCAGCTGCTCGCCGCGACGCGCCGCCCGGAAGCATCATTCGACACGCCGCCAGAAGAAGCAAAGCGCGTGGCGCCGCTGCTGGAAATCCGCGGACTGTCCGCGGGTTATGGCCGCATCGACCGTTCCGGCGTGCCCGCCGTACGGGTGCTCGACGACGTGAGTCTCACCATTGCCCGCGGTAGCGCGCTCGGTGTGATCGGCGAATCGGGCTCGGGCAAGACGACGCTTGCGCGCGTGGTTGCGGGGCTCGTCGACCGCGCACGCGGCGACGTGCTGTTCAATGGCGAGGCGCTGCCGGCGCAACTGTCGCGGCGCACGCCCGAGCAGTACCGGCAGATCCAGATCGTGTTCCAGAACGCGGACACCGCGCTGAACCCGAGCCATTCGATTGCGGACATTCTAGGCCGGCCGCTCGCGTTCTATCACCATCTGCGTGGCGCTGCTGCAAAGAAACGCATGCTCGCGCTGCTCGATCTGGTGAAGCTGCCGGCTTCCATCGCGACTCGCACGCCTGCCGGTTTGTCCGGCGGCCAGAAGCAGCGCGTCAATCTGGCGCGCGCGCTCGCCGCCGATCCCGCGTTGATTCTCTGCGACGAAGTGACCTCCGCGCTCGACACCGTGGTCGGCGCGGCGATTCTCGATCTGCTCGCCGAGTTGCGGCGCGAGCTTGGCGTGTCGTACATGTTCATCAGCCACGACATTTCCACCGTGCGCGCGATCTGCGACGAAGTGATCGTGCTGTACGCGGGTCAGCGCGTCGAAGCAGGACAGCGCGACGTGCTCGCCGCGCCGCCGTATCACCCGTACACGGAGTTGCTCGTGGATTCGGTGCCCGAACTGAGGCCCGGCTGGCTCGACGCGCGCCGTCACGTGGCTGCTTGCGCATTGCCCGCGATGGGCGAGAGCGCCGACGTGCCCGAACTCTGTTCGTTCCGGTCACGTTGCCCCGTGCGAATCGACGGTATGTGCAATATGACCGCGCCGTCGCTCAAGAAACTTCCTTCCGGCGCTGAGATTCTTTGCCATCATTCGGCGGCCGAGCTCAGCCGTTTGCAAACCCTGGAGACGATCCCGGCATGAACCAGCGATTTGTGCGGCTCGCGGAAACCGGTCGCAAGACCTTCCCGATTACCGTCGACGGTGTGCTACGCGAAGCCGCCGAAGGCGACACGCTGATGGTCGCGTTGCTCACGAGCGGAAGCACGTTGCGCGATTCCGAATTCGGCGATGGCCGCCGCGCCGGTTTCTGTCTGATGGGCGCCTGCCAGGACTGCTGGGTGTGGACCGCGAAAGGCGAGCGTGTGCGCGCATGCAGCACGCCGGCGGCACCCGGCATGTCGATCGTGACGAAACTGGCCGAAGCCGGGGAGGGCGTATGGCCCCGCGTGTAATCGTGATCGGCGCGGGACCGGCGGGGGTGCGTGCTGCAGAGTCGCTTGTCGAAGCCGGGCTGCGTCCAACGGTTATCGACGAAGGCCGGCGCGACGGCGGACAGATATACCGGCGTCAGCCTGAAGGTTTCTCGCGCAGCTATGACACGCTTTATGGCACGGAGTCGGAGCGCGCCGCTTCATTGCACCAAAGCTTCGATTCGCTGAGAAGCAGGCTCGACTATCTGCCTGAGACACTCGTCTGGAATATCTCGGCGAATGCGGTGCACACAGTGAGCGGCACACGTTACGGCACGCTGCCGTTCGACGCGCTGATCATTTGCAGCGGTGCAACCGATCGGCTGATGCCCGTCAAAGGCTGGCATCAGGCGGGCACGTATAGCCTTGGCGGCGCGCAAGTCGCGCTGAAATCGCAAGGCTGCGCAATCGGCTCGCGCATCGTCATGATGGGCAGCGGGCCTCTGCTGTATCTCGTGTCCGCACAATATGTGAAGGCGGGCGCGCAGATCGCGGCGGTGCTCGACACGTCGACCTTCATGCAGCGCGTCGCCGCGTTGCCGCGCTTGCTCGCGATTCCCGCCGCGCTCAAGAAGGGCATTGCGTTGACGCGCGTGTTGTCGAAAGCGCGCGTGCCGGTTTATCGCGGCGTGCAGCCTCTGGAGATCAAAGGTTCCCCGCAAACCGGCGTGAGCGGCGTGGAAGCGGCGCTGCCGGGCGGCAAGCGCATCGAGTTAGCTTGCGATGCGGTCGCGCTCGGCTATCACTTGCGCCCGGAAACACAACTTGCGGATCTGGCCGGTTGCCGCTTTGTTTTCGACGACGAAGCGCAGCAGTGGCTCGCGCAAGTGGACAACGACGGCCGCAGTAGCGTCAAAGGCGTCTATCTCGCGGGCGACGGCGCGCGCGTGCGCGGCGCGGACGCAGCGGAACGTTCCGGCCGCCTCGCGGCGCTCGCCGTCATGCACGACCACGGCATGCAGACGGGAAGCATGCAAGACATGGAAGGCCTGCGCGCTGAACTGACGCGCTTCTCACGCTTTGCTGCGGGCTTGCGCGAAGCGTTTCCGTGGCCGGCGAAGTTCGCTGCGTCGCTGCCGGACGAGACCATTGTTTGCCGCTGCGAAGCGATTACTGCGGGCGAGTTGCGTCGCGTCGTATGCGAGGCGGGCGCGCGGGAAGCCAATCGCGCAAAGGCGTTTTCGCGCGTCGGCATGGGGCGCTGCCAGGGGCGCTATTGCGCTCACGCGGGCGCGGAGATCATTGCGGCGGCCGCTTGCGTGCCGTTGTCGTCGGTGGGACGGTTGCGCGGCCAGGCGCCCGTCAAGCCGCTGCCTGTTGCACTCACCGAGGCACTCACCGAGGAGGTGACGCAATGAGCGCGGCCAATCGCAACGAAGCGGACGTCATCGTGATCGGCGGCGGCATCATGGGCACCACGACGACGTTCTTCCTGAGCCGGCGCAATCGCTCGGTGATTCTGCTGGAACGCGGACTGACCGGGCAGCAGGCGAGCGGTGTGAACTTTGGCGGCATTCGGCGGCAAGGCCGCGCATTGCCGCAACTGGCGATGGCCAACCGCGCGTTGCGTACGTGGCAGCGCTCGGTTGAATTGCTCGGCGACGATGTCGAGTTTCTGCCGGTCGGCCATACGCGCGTGTGCTATCACCAGAAAGACGTCGAGAATTTCGAGCAGTACGCGATCGACGCGCGCGCTCACGGGCTTGAGCTCGAAGTGCTGCACGGCGAAGCGATGTTCCGGCGCTTTCCGTTTCTTGGACGCGAAGTGCTGGCTGCGTCCATCTCGCCGCTCGACGGCCATGCGAATCCGCGACTGGCCGCACCCGCATTCGGACGCGCGGCGGCGCGGCTCGGCGCGCAGGTGATCGAGAACACGGAGATCGTGCGCGTCGAAAAAGACGGCGACCGTTTTCGCGTGGAAAGCGCGCAGGGCGACGTGTACCGCGCCGCGCAACTGGTCATTTGTGCGGGCGCCTGGGCGACGCGTCTTACCGAACAGTTCGGCGAGGGTGCGCCGCTTACCGTGAGCGGCCCGCAAATGTGCGTGACTGAGCCGGTGCCCTACGTGTTCAAATCGTCGATGGGCGTGTTCACGTCGATCAAGCAGGAAGGCATCTACTTCCGGCAGATTCCGCGCGGCAATATCATCGTCGGCGGCGGTCCCGCCGGGCCGGCCGATCCGGTGACGAGCCGCGCGTCGGTCCTGCCTCAGAACACGGTACGTCAGCTTGCGCAGATGCGGCGGCTCGTCCCCGCGCTGGCGCCGTTGCATGTGATTCGTGTGTGGAGCGGCGTCGAAAGTTATTTGCCCGACGGCGAACCGGTGATCGGTCCGAGCAGCAAGGTCGACGGTCTTTTCTATGCATTCGGCTTCAACGGCGCCGGGTTTCAGATTGGCCCGGGTGTCGGCGAGACGATGGCGGAACTCGTCGATACGGGCAGCACGCCGATTCCACTGGACAAGTTCGCCATTCAGCGTTTCGCAAAAGAAGCGGCGCCTCGCTCGAGCATCGTGACGTCATGAAACAGTCCATCAGCCTTAATGCCGCGCGGGCTTTCATCGAAGCTCATTTCAACGAGCCGGTGACGCTCGCGCAACTCGCGGCACTGTCCGCGCTCAGCGTGTCGCGCTTCGCGACGGTGTTCCGGCAGCAATACGGTTCTTCGCCGTATCGCTATCTGTGCGGCGTGCGGATTCAGCGTGCGCAGACGATGCTGCTTGAAGGCGTGCCAGGCTCGGTGGTTGCCACCGAGGTCGGTTTCTTCGACCAAAGCCACTTTGGCCGGCACTTCAAACGATGCTGCGGCATGACGCCCAGCATGTTCATTCAACGCGCGACGGCCAATCCTGGCAATGCGGGCAAGCAGTGCAACGTGAGCGCGAAAGCTAGCGCGGTGCGTTCAGCTTCCGCCATAAGGTCGTCTTGCTGATGCCGAGCGCGTCGCAAACGGCGTCGCGGTCGCCGCCGTGCGCGGCAAGGGCGGCACGGATCTCGTCGGCTTCCACATGACGGCTGCGTTCGCGCAACGTGAGCGCGGCTCTCTTTGAGCGCGTGTGGTGCGGCTCGGTGATCTCGGGCGCGATGGTGCGCAGCATGTCGCGTGTAATGAGCGGTTGCGCGATTGCAGCGTTCCGGCTTGGGCTGGTTTGTGCTGCGGCGTCCGCGTGCAGGCCCACGTTCGTCTCGGTCTCCATCTCGGCAAGCTCGACCGCGATGCGCTCGACCACGTTCTGCAATTCCCTCACGTTGCCGGGCCACGCATAGCGCTGCAACGGCTCGGCGAGCCCGGCAAGAGCGCGTTCAGCAGCGGCGGCGTCGGGCAGACGCGCGGCGAGCCTCGGCTCACGCGCTGCGGCTTGCAATAACAACTCGACCGCGAGCGGAATCAGGTCCTTTGGACGCTCGCGCAGCGGCGGCAGCGCAATGCTGAGAATGTTGAGCCGGTAGTACAGATCGGCGCGGAAAGTACCGGCTTCGATGCCCGCAGTCAACGCACGGTGCGTCGCCGCGACGACACGAATGTCGACGCGCGTGGGTTCGGTCGAACCGAGCCGCACGACTTCCCGCTCCTGCAGCACGCGCAACAAGCGGCTTTGCAACGAGAGCGGCATTTCGCCGATTTCGTCGAGAAACAGCGTGCCGCGATGCGCGACTTCAATCAACCCGGCCTTGCCGCCTTTGCGCGCGCCGGTGAATGCGCCTTCTTCGTATCCGAACAACTCGCTTTCCAGTAAAGCTTCGGGGAAGGCGCCGCAATTAATGGCGACGAACGCGAAGTCGCGCCGCGCGCTCAGGTGATGCATGCTTTGCGCGACCATCTCCTTGCCGGTGCCGCTCTCGCCGAGAATCAACACGGTAGCGTCCGACCTTGCGTAACGCTGCACGAGCGCGCGCACCCGTTGCATGGACTCCGACGCGCCGACCATGTCTTCGAGCCGATACCGCGCGCTGAACTGCTGCACACGCTGACGCGAGCGCAATGTGCGGTCGAGCCGCTCGACCGCGCGCGATTCCTGGAACGTCAGCACCGTGCCCGCCGCGGCTCCGCTCGTTGCAAGCGGCCCGCGATGCACGACATAGCTCGCGCCGCGCACGGTGCAAAACGCGTCGCCGTCCGAATCGGGCAGGCTGCCGTCGAGATCCGGTGCAAGTTCGAGGAACGTGCGGCCCACTGCATTTGCCGCGTCGATACCGAGCACGGCGGCAAGACGCTGGTTCATCGCTTCTACGCGGCCTTGCGAGTCGAGCGCGACGACGCCGTCGCGCAGGTGTTGCAGCAGATTGTCGAGCCGTTGACGGCGGATCGTTTCGCGCCGCGTGGCTTGCGCGACTTCGAGCGCCGTGTCGAAACCCGCACGCACCGACGCGCGTGAGTAGAGAAACACAGCGCCCATGCCGGCGTTCGCGGCCAGGTCGGTCACGAGACCTGGGCCGACCACCACGTCCACGCCCCGGTCGCGTAGATCGAGCACGACGCTTTCCGCGTCTTGCGCCGATTGATGCGAGGCGAACGTCACGTCGAGCCCGAATGCGGTGACGAAGCGGCGAATCTCGTCGGGCGTATTGCCGTGCGTGACCAATGCGATTTTCGAGCCGTCGCGGCGAGCGCGCGCGAGCGCGTGCATTACGTCGAAGCCCGTTGGCGTGATCATCACGACCGGCACGGCGACGCGCGTCTTCAGATAAGCGCCGTTCGAGCCGCCCGCGATGACGACATCGGGACGCGACGCTCCGGCGGCCTCGATTTCACGAACGGCATCTTCAAAACCTTGCGCAACGATGCGCAGGTCGGCGCGCTCCACATATTCGCCGGCGATATCGAAAAACAGGTCGCGCAGGCGGCTGATGCTGAGCGCCCAGATGCGCGGGCGCTGGACGGGGTCGAAGGGGGCAGTGCTCACGGCAGTGGCGCGCGGTGCGCTCTCGATTGGCTAGATGCAGTCATTATGCGCGCATCCATTTCAAAAATGAAATTCGCCAATTTCATGAGTGAAATCATCGGCATTTCGCAGAAGACGGGATCTCCGCCGAAACAGGCACTTAGCGCCCGCCGTAGCGCATGGCCCGATCTTTGCGTTTAACGACCCGTTCAAAAACGTAGGATCGCAACTGGAGACAGACTGATGAGCGAAGCAGATAACAGCACGCCGAACGCGGGCGCATTCAAACCGAAGAAATCCGTCGCGCTGTCCGGTGTGACCGCGGGCAACACGGCACTCTGCACGGTCGGCAAGACCGGCAACGATCTGCACTACCGCGGCTACGACATTCTCGACATCGCGGGTAATTGCGAGTTCGAGGAGATCGCGTATCTGCTCGTGCACGAAAAGCTGCCGACACAGGCCGAACTGACCGCCTACAAGACGAAGCTCAAGGCGTTGCGCGGCCTGCCCGCCAATGTGAAGGCCGCGCTCGAATGGATTCCCGCTGCCGCGCATCCAATGGACGTGATGCGCACCGGCGTCTCGGTGCTCGGCACCGTGCTGCCGGAGAAGGACGATCACAACCTGCCCGGCGCGCGCGATATCGCCGACAAACTGATGGCGTCGCTCGGCTCGATGCTGCTCTACTGGTACCACTATTCGCACAACGGCAAACGCATTGAAGTGGAAACCGACGACGACTCGATCGGCGGCCACTTCCTGCATCTGCTGCATGGTGTCGAGCCGTCGAAGTCGTGGGTCGATGCAATGCACGTGTCGCTGAACCTGTATGCCGAGCATGAGTTCAACGCGTCGACGTTCACGGGGCGCGTGATCGCGGGCACCGGGTCTGACATCTACTCGGCAATCACGGGCGCAATTGGCGCGCTGCGCGGACCGAAGCACGGCGGCGCAAACGAAGTCGCGTTCGAGATCCAGTCGCGCTACCAGACGCCGGACGAAGCGGAAAGCGATATCCGCCGGCGCGTTGAGAACAGGGAAGTGGTGATCGGCTTCGGACATCCCGTCTACACGATCTCGGACCCGCGCAACAAGGTCATCAAGGAAGTAGCGAAGAAGCTTTCGAAGGAAGCGGGCAACAACAAGCTTTTCGACATCGCGGAAAGACTCGAATCGGTGATGTGGGAAGCGAAGAAGATGTTCCCCAACCTCGACTGGTTCAGCGCCGTGTCGTATCACATGTTGGGCGTGCCCACGGCGATGTTCACGCCGCTTTTCGTCATTGCACGCACGGCCGGCTGGAGCGCGCACATCATCGAGCAACGGATCGACAACAAGATCATTCGCCCGAGCGCGAATTACACCGGTCCCGACGATCTGCCGTTCGTGCCGCTCGCGAAGCGCGGCTAACGCCGTCAGAGCCCTCGCGCAAGCACGTGGACTCTGGCTCGCCGATACCCCGAGCCAGGGTCGCTCTTTGCCGTAGCGAGCTACACTAGACCGATTGCTTCACCCAGGCAGGAACGCGCCGTTAAAAACGCCCGCTCAATGCGATGGCCGCCGCCCTTGTTCCCGCATCATTACTGTTGGTCCCCACGCCATGAATACTGCCTACCGCAAACGCCTTCCCGGCACCCAGCTTGATTTCTTCGATGCGCGCGCCGCCGTCGACGCAATCCAGGCCGGCGCATACGACAAGCTGCCGTACACGTCGCGCGTGCTCGCCGAAAACCTCGTGCGGCGCTGCGATCCGGTGACGCTCGTCGCGTCGTTGAAACAGATCGTGGAACGCAAGCGCGAGCTGGATTTCCCGTGGTTTCCGGCGCGCGTGGTATGTCACGACATTCTCGGCCAGACCGCGCTGGTCGATCTTGCAGGTTTGCGCGACGCGATCGCCGCGCAAGGCGGCGACCCCGCGATGGTCAATCCGGTGGTGCCGACGCAACTCGTCGTGGACCACTCGCTTGCCGTGGAGTGCGGCGGCTTCGACCCGGACGCGTTCGCGAAGAACCGGGCAATCGAAGACCGTCGCAATGAAGACCGCTTCGATTTCATCAACTGGACGAAGCGGGCGTTCCGGAACGTCGACGTGATTCCGCCGGGCAACGGCATCTTGCATCAGATCAACCTTGAACGCATGAGTCCGGTCGTGCAGGTGAACGACGGCGTCGCGTTTCCCGATACGCTGGTGGGCACGGACTCGCATACGCCGATGGTCGACGCGCTTGGCGTGATCGCGATCGGCGTCGGCGGACTGGAAGCGGAAAGTGTGATGCTGGGCCGCGCGTCGTATATGCGTCTGCCGGATATCGTCGGCGTGGAGTTGACGGGTAAGCCTGCTGAAGGCATTACGGCAACCGACGTCGTGCTTTCGCTGACCGAGTTCCTGCGCAAGGAAAAAGTTGTCGGTGCATACCTTGAATTCTTCGGCGAGGGTACGGCGAAGCTCACGCTCGGCGACCGCGCGACGATTGCGAACATGGCGCCCGAATTCGGCGCGACCGCCGCCATGTTCTATATCGACGAGCAGACCATCAAGTACCTGAAGCTGACCGGCCGCGACGACGAACTCGTGAAGCTCGTTGAAACCTACGCAAAAGAAGCCGGCTTGTGGGCCGACAGCCTCACGCATGCCGAGTACGAGCGCGTGCTGAAGTTCGATCTGTCGACGGTCGTGCGCACGCTCGCCGGGCCGTCGAATCCGCACCGGCGCTTGCCGGTTTCCGAACTGGCGGCGCGCGGCATCAGCGGCAAGGTCGAGAACGAGCCGGGCCTGATGCCGGACGGCGCGGTGATCATCGCGGCAATCACGAGCTGTACGAACACCAACAATCCGCGCAACATGATCGCGGCCGGCCTGATCGCGCGTAACGCGAACCGGCGCGGGCTCACGCGCAAGCCGTGGGCAAAGACGTCGCTCGCGCCTGGCTCGAAAGCCGTCACGTTGTATCTGGAAGAAGCCGGCTTGCTGCCCGAACTCGAACAGCTTGGCTTCGGCGTCGTCGCGTATGCGTGCACGTCGTGCAACGGCATGTCCGGCGCGCTCGACCCGGCGATCCAGAAGGAGATCGTGGAGCGCGATCTGTATGCAACTGCCGTGCTGTCGGGCAATCGCAATTTCGACGGCCGCATTCATCCGTTCGCGAAGCAGGCGTTTCTTGCTTCTCCGCCGCTGGTGGTGGCTTATGCGATTGCGGGCACGATTCGCTTCGACATAGAGAAGGATGTGCTCGGTGTCGATGCCGACGGCAATAACGTGACACTGAAGGACATCTGGCCGTCGGACGAAGAAATCGACGCAATCGTGGCTTCGAGCGTCAAGCCCGAGCAATTCCGCAAAGTGTACGAGCCGATGTTCGCGGTGTCGGTGGACACGCAGGAGAAAGCGAACCCGCTTTACGACTGGCGTCCGATGAGCACGTACATTCGCCGTCCGCCGTATTGGGAGGGCGCGCTTGCGGGCGAGCGCACGCTGCAGGGCATGCGTGCGCTCGCCGTGCTCGGCGACAACATCACGACCGATCACCTGTCGCCGTCGAATGCAATCTTGCCGGACAGCGCGGCAGGCGAATACCTGACGAAAATGGGCTTGCCCGAAGAAGACTTCAATTCGTACGCGACGCATCGCGGCGATCACCTGACGGCGCAGCGCGCCACGTTCGCGAACCCGACGCTCAGGAACGAAATGGTGATTGAAGACGGCAAGGTGAAGGCCGGTTCGTTTGCACGCATCGAGCCGGAGGGCAAGATCACGCGCATGTGGGAAGCGATCGAAACTTATATGGAACGCAAGCAGCCGCTGATCGTGATCGCCGGAGCCGACTATGGCCAGGGGTCGTCGCGCGACTGGGCGGCCAAGGGCGTGCGCCTTGCCGGCGCGGAAGCGATTGTCGCGGAAGGATTCGAACGGATTCACCGCACGAATCTCGTCGGCATGGGCGTGTTGCCGCTCGAATTCAAGCCGGGCGTGAACCGCATTACGCTGGCAATCGACGGCACGGAAACCTTCGACGTAATCGGCGAACGCAAGCCGCGCACGGATCTGACGCTGGTGATTCATCGCCGAAGCGGTGAGCGCGTCGAGGTGCCGGTGACCTGCCGGCTCGACACGGCCGAAGAGCTTTCCATCTACGAGGCCGGCGGCGTGCTGCAGCGTTTTGCGCAGGACTTTCTGGAGTCGTCGAAGGCGGCGGCTTAATCAATATCGTTCAGGACACTGTTTCATGGCGCATAAACCGCAGATCAGAATTCCGGCCACTTACATGCGTGGCGGCACGAGCAAAGGCGTGTTCTTCCGCTTGCAGGACTTGCCCGATGCGGCGCAAATGCCCGGCGCCGCGCGCGACGCGCTGCTGCTGCGCGTGATCGGCAGCCCGGACCCGTACGGCAAGCAGATTGACGGCATGGGCGGCGCGACGTCGAGCACGAGCAAGACGGTGATCATCGCTAAAAGCAGCAAGCCCGATCACGATGTGGATTACCTGTTCGGACAGGTGTCGATAGACAAGCCGTTTGTCGACTGGAGCGGCAATTGCGGCAATCTCTCCGCTGCAGTGGGCCCTTTCGCGATCAGCGCGGGTTTGGTCGAGGCGAACCGGATTCCGCGTGACGGCGTGGCGACCGTGCGGATCTGGCAGGCGAACATCGGCAAGACGATCATCGCGCACGTGCCGATGACCGACGGCGCAGTGCAGGAAACGGGCGACTTCGAACTCGACGGCGTGACTTTTCCGGCGGCGGAAGTGCAGCTCGAATTCATGGACCCCGCAGCGGAAGAAGACGGCGCCGGCGGCTCGATGTTCCCGACCGGCAATCTCGTCGACGATCTCGAGGTGCCGGGTGTCGGCACGCTCAAGGCGACCATGATCAACGCCGGCATCCCGACGATTTTCGTGAACGCCGAGGCGATCGGCTACAAGGGCACAGAGTTGCAGGACGCCATCAATAGCGATGAAAAGGCGCTCGCAATGTTCGAGACGATTCGCGCACACGGCGCGCTGCGCATGGGGCTGATCAAGCATCTGGACGAAATCGCGACGCGCCAGCATACGCCGAAGATCGCGTTCGTTGCGAAGCCGGCCGACTACGTGTCGTCGAGCGGAAAGCGGATCGGCTCGGGCGACGCGGATCTGCTGGTTCGCGCGATGTCGATGGGCAAGCTGCATCACGCGATGATGGGCACGGCCGCTGTGGCGATCGGTACTGCGGCGGCGATTCCGGGAACGTTGGTGAATCTGGCGGCTGGCGGCGGTGAGCGTGAAGCGGTGAGGTTCGGGCATCCGTCGGGCACGCTGCGGGTGGGGGCGGAGGCTGCAGTTGTCGGTGGCGAGTGGGTCGTCACGAAGGCGGTGATGAGTCGCAGTGCGAGAGTTTTGATGGAGGGTTGGGTCAGGGTGCAGGGCTAGGCAGAGGCGCTCCGGTGCTGGCCGGACGCGTGGCGTCGAACTCAGGCTCGGACGTGGATATTTAGCGCGCCCGGTTGAACGTGCGTGGCTTCGCACTGGTTATAATCCCCGGGCCATCGAGAAACACTCAACGGTCAGGTCTGGAAGCTGTGATCGTAACCACGCATCCGCCCACATGAGGCATGCGTCTGCCTCTGCTGGGCTGTGTTGCCCGTCTCAACCGAATGCCCGCCGACCTACTGAAGTCTTAGCGAGATCGCACAATGAGTAAGAATAAACGCCGATCGCAAGCCGATTCCCGGCCACCCGTCGACGCTCTCCAGTACGAAAAGCTTGCGCTCTCGGCTTTCCATCTCTGTGACCGTCAGATGAGCAAGCTCGACTCGTTGATCACGCTTGCGTCCACGATATGTAGGAATCCTGCCGTCACGATTGACGAGCGCCGCCGGCAGCAGACCATGCTGGAATTGCTCGTCAGCACCGGCGAGCAATATCAGCAGGAGCTTGCGTGTGACCGCGAACTCTTCCAGGTGATCGCACTCGATGCAAAAGGAGTGGCCAAGAAGCGCATCACGGCGAGCCGGGCGGCGCGCCTGCTTCAGGAAGCCAAGGAGCCCGCGTCGCGGGTGCCCGACATGAGCACCGGTCCGCAAGAAACCGCTTGCCTCGATGAAGCGTCAAGCGACGACGTGAAAGCAGGACCCGGCCCCGACGTCACGCGTCATTGAACACACACAGCGTTGCCGGCGACCGAAGGCCGCCGTTCTCCGTGCGGGTGTCCGTCTGACCACACGTCGCCTTCGCAGCGTTACTTCGCTCCGTGTTTGGCCTGCCAGCGTTGCATGAAGCCGATTTCGTCACGCTGCGCCTTGATGATGTTTTTCGCCAGGCGCTTCAACTCCGGGTCTTTGCCGTACTTGAGTTCGACCTGCGCCATGTCTATCGCGCCCTGGTGGTGCGGGATCATGTGCGCGACGAAGTCTTTATCGGCGTCCCCCGTGTAGGTCGGCGCGCTCATGTCTTTCATCATCTTTTCGTCGGCGGCTTTGAACGCCGGCGTCGAATCGCCGGAAGCCCCATCGGCAGAGGAAGACATGTCCATGCCGGGCATGGAGGCCGTGTGTTGCGCGTGAACAGGCGCGGTGGCGACGGCGCATGCCACACCGCCGAACACGCACAATGCACGAAAAGCGCGAAGTTTCTTCATAGTCGATTCCCATTAAAAAGTTGTTCGAGCGACGCGCGGCTATCAGTCTCTCATCGACGGATGAAATCCCGCCGCCGCGATTGCTTCCGTGAGTTGCGTGGATGTTAGCGTCGACGCGACCTTGACGATCCTCGTGGACACGTCGATGTCGACCGCGGCAGCCGGATCAAGACCGGCAATCGCTCGAGCAATCGCGTTTGCGCATCCACCGCAAGACATATCCGGAACGGCTAATTCCAATTTCATTTCCAATCTCCTGAGACAAGTCTCAAGACGATCTTGCACCTTCCCACGGCGGGAAGGTCAAGCCTGCGAGCATGCGTCTTTACCTTTCCCGCTGACGCCAATCTGTGCCCGTCATTGGGAACGGTCCTACACGGGCGCTCGTCTTGGACGTCGATAATCGGCGTCACCTCATGCGCAGGCCAGCGTTCGCAGCCTGCGCCAGTCGAGGTCTCACGATTCATCCACGCAGACTCATCCACGCAGAATCATTCGCGCGCTCATGCAAAACCAGTCCCCTGTATCACCCCAAGCCATTTCGCTCTGGTTCAACGAAGCGGAAGAAGCACGCCTCGCAGGTCGCTTCGACACGGCGCAGGCGCTTCTCGATCGAATCATTGTGCATGACTCGGCGCACGCGGCCGCGCTTTACTCGCGCGGACTGGTGGCGCTCGCACAGGACCAGCTGCCATTGGCGCAACGCTGGATCGAGCGGGCGGTAGAAGTCGAGCCGCAGCCGCCGTTCTTCGATATGTTGTGCCTCGTCCAGATCAGGCTGCGCGCGTTCGCGAGCATTGTGCACACTGCCAGCGCGGGGCTCACGTATCAGCCGGATTCGCTTTCGCTTCACTATTACCTCGGCGTCGCGCTGCAGTTGCAAGGGCGCGCGGAAGAGGCGGCAGCAGTCTATCGCAGGTTGATCGAACTGAAACCGGACTATGTGCAGGCGCACGCTAACTTGGGCGTCGTCGTGAAAGACCTGGGCTCGTTGAGCAAGGCCGAGCAGCACCTCAGGCACGCCATGACGTTAGACCCGTCCAATCGCGGCGCTCGCGCAAGTCTCAGTCAGGTGCTGCTGGCAGCGGGCCGATACGAAGAAGCGTGGCCGTACTTCGAAGACCGTTGGGCCAATTTCGTCGATGCCGACAGGCAGCCCGTATCGCAGCGGCCGGAACTCCCATGGCCGCAGTGGAAGGGCGAGGACCCCGGCGTGGCGGGCGGCGCGCGCCTCCTCGTTCTGCCGGAGCAAGGTCACGGCGACAGCCTGCAATTCGTGCGTTACCTGCCGCTCGCACTCGAACGTTTTGCCCAGGTGGGCTACATCTGCCCGCCCTCGCTGCGGCGCCTTTATGAAGAGTCGTTGTGTGCGCGCTGGCCGGGCCTCGTCATGCTCGACGACGTCATGCCTGATGCCAAAGAGTGGGACTGGCAATGTCCGTTGATGTCGTTGCCCCTCGCATTCGGCACGCGCCTCGACAACATCCCAGCAGAGCCGTATCTGCACGCAGAGCCGCAGCGGTCCGCCGAGTGGCGTGCAAAACTCGGCGAGTTGTCCCGGCCGGACCTGCCGCGCGTCGGTGTCGTATGGGCAGGCGGCCACTCCGGGCTCACCGAAGATCGTGCGCGCAGCCTCACATCGGCGCAGTTCGCCCCATTGCTTTCTTTGTCGCGGATTCGCTGGATCAGCTTGCAGAAAGCCGACGACCTCGCGAAGCGTGCGAGCCCCTCGACAAAAGCGTATCTCACCGACTGGATGGACGACGTGTCGGACTTTGCGGACACTGCCGCGATCATCGACAACCTGGACCTCGTCATTTCGGTCGATACGTCGGTCGCTCATCTGGCAGCGGCCATGGGCAAGCCGGTGTGGTTGCTGAATCGTTTTGCCGGTTGCTGGCGGTGGCTGCGCAATCGCGAGGACAGCCCGTGGTATCCGACAGTGCGCATTTTCACGCAACCGCAACGGGGAAATTGGGACGAAGTAATCGAGCGCGTCGCGGCGCAATTGAAGCAGCGTTATGAACCGGGCATAACTTACCGTTCCTTTGTGCGCTAGCTAACTCAACGCCGCGCCAGATTTACTGGATGGTGAGTTCGGGGTGCTAAGCTCGGGCGCTGTCGTGTTGTGGTTTCTCTCGCCGGTGAGGCGGGTGCCGTTTGCCAAAATAATCGATTAACAGGGGCCAGGCATGTTGAGAAAAGTCGTCGACAGGGCAAAACAGATCCGAAGGAGCGAGCGATTCAAACATTCCGTCGCCACGCCTCGCCGCATATCGCTTCATGCGATGCAGCGCCTCAACCGGGGCGTCTTTGCGATCGAAATCAAGGAGAACTCCGGCTTTTTCTCCGTCATGCAAATGGTGTTGTTCATCCTCATGTTTTGTGAGGAAAAATGCCTGCTGCCGCGCATTAGCGCTCGCGGCGGCCTGTATGGCGATGCCGATGGAAAGGTCGACTGGTTCTCCGCGTTCTTCGAACCGGTACGCGCTCCGGCTGCCTTGCCGCTCGCGCGCAAGCTCAGGACTTCGACGGTTCGTGACCTCGTGCAGTTGGGCTTCCGGCAACGTTACGAGCACTTGCTGGAACTCGGCAGCGCGAGTCAACTGTTCTTTGCATACTATCGGCCGGCGCAGCATATCGTTCGCGAGGTCGATGCAGTCTGCGAGCGGCTCGGTATCAGCGCCTTCACACTGGGCGCACACTTCAGAGGCACTGACAAAACGCTCGAAGCGGTTCCCGTTTCGTGGAAAGACTTTTGCCGTCACGTCGAAACGACGCTGGCGGAAAATCCGCATTTGAACCACATTTTCATTTCAAGCGACGAACAGGCCTTTGTCGATTACTTCGTCGCATTGCCGTTCAGCAAGCCGGTGAGCGTCGCGCCCGCGAGGCTGCTTGCGAACGGTGCGACGCCGGTTCATTTCAGCGGCTTTCCGGGGCTGGAAGTCGGGCGCGAAGCGCTGGTGTCCAGTCTGCTTTTGTCGCGCTGCGGCTATCTGGTCAAAACGCCGTCTTATCTGTCCGCGTGGTCCCGAATCTTCAACCCTGCGCTGCCCGTCAAGCTCGTCGCTCCACCGCGGCCAGATGCGTTCTGGTTTCCCGACAGCCGGCTGTGGCTCGAGCAGGCGGCGCACGACAAAGCGGCTTGAATGCCGCGTCGCTGACGCCGCGCGACTGCCCGACCTCGCGACATGCTCGAGCGGCTTGCGATATGCTTTTGTGACAAGCCGCGCGCCGAGCGCCCAAGCACATCACAAAGGACTCGCAACATGAAAGCCGTCAAGATCGGAACGCCTGCCAGCGTCGACAATCTCCAGTTGGTCGATATCGACGATCCGGGACAGCCAGGCCCGGGCCAGGTTCGCGTACGTATCCACGCCAGCTCGTTGAACTTTCACGACTACGGCGTCGTAAGCGGCGTGTTGCCCGCCGACGCCGGGCGTATTCCAATGGCGGACGGCGCGGGTGTCGTCGAAGCAGTCGGCGAAGGCGTCGGCGAATTCAAGGCTGGCGACCATGTCGTGTCGTGCTTCTTCCCTTTTTGGGAGAACGGTACGCCCACGATTGGCGACTTCAAAACCACACCCGGCGACGGCGTTGACGGCTATGCGCGCGAAGTCGTCGTGCTGCCGAGCCACTACTTTACGCATGCACCGAAAGGCTACAGCCAAGCCGAAGCCGCGACGCTCACCACTGCCGGACTGACGGCATGGCGCGCGCTGATCGTCGACGGTCAGTTGAAACCGGGTGCGACGGTGCTCGTGCTCGGCACCGGCGGCGTGTCGATCTTCGGCTTGCAGCTTGCCAAGACGATGGGCGCCTCGGTGATCGCGACGTCCTCGTCGGATGCGAAGCTCGAAAAGCTTCGCGCGCTCGGCGCCGATCACACGATCAACTATCGCGAGAATCCCGAGTGGGGCAAAACGGTGCGCTCGTTGACCGGGGGCAGAGGCGTCGATCATGTGATCGAGGTGGGCGGTCCGGGCACGTTACCGCAGTCGATCACCGCCTGCCGGATAGGCGGCCATATTGCGCTAATCGGCGTGCTGACCGGACGCGCGGGTCCGGTGCCCACCGCGGCGCTGATGGCACGGCAACAGCGGCTGCAGGGGCTGATTGTCGGTAGCCGGCAGGATCAGCGCGACATGACTCGCGCGCTCGAAGTGACCGGCATCAAGCCTGTCATCGACAGCACGTTCGAACTCGCGAAGCTCGGCGACGCGTTCAGGCATGAAGCGGCGGGCGCACACTTCGGAAAGATTTGCGTATCGATCTGAGCACGACGCGCTTGAGCGTCCGCGCAACGCGGTGATGCTCAACCGCGCTGCGCGAGATCTGCGAACGTGACGCTTCTGGCCGCGCATGCTTCGGTGAACGCTTCGTCGTAGCTGGAGAAAAACACGGTGCGGGTTTGCGCGAGCGTCGTGAACAGATCCACCAGCACCGCACGGGCGGCGGCGTCGAGTCCGCCAACGGGCTCGTCCGCGACCAGCACTTTCGTTTCGCCAATCACCGCGGTTGTTAGAAAAAACTTCTTGCGCGTGCCGAACGACATCTGTTCAAAGCGTTTTTCCAGATGCGGCGTGAGTCCGAAGCGGTCGGCGAGCGCCAGCGCTGCGTCGCTGACCACCGCGTTTCTCGCCGAAGCCACGCGTTGCAGATATTCGCGACCGGTCGGATCAGGTGACGGCATGCAATCCTCCGGCACGTACGTCAGCAGCGATTGCGCGGCCTTACGTGCCGTGCGCAGTGAATGGTTGCCGATCCAGATTTCCCCTTCATCAGCCTCGATTGCGCCGGCAAGCATGCCGAGCAAAGTCGATTTGCCGCTGCCGGACTCGTCGTTGAGCGCCACGCAGCCTGCGGCAGAGTCGTGCCACAGTCGCTGAAAGATGACGCGGTCGCCATAGCGCTTGCTGAGGTTTTCGAAACGAAGCATGAGTGTGACGTGTAGTGTGAGTCGCTACGCAACGTCCATTGTGAGGAGCGCGCGCGATTTTAGACGGATGGCGAAGCCTATCAAAAACCGGACGATTGTTCCGATTTTCCGCGTGCTCACGGCGGTATCGCCATCCCGCTAGCCCTTAATCTCAAAACTGCATCGCTTTCATAAAAAAATAGGGCGGGGTGAAATGATAGGTCTACAGAATACGCGGCCTTTTTTGCGCTGCTAAACTGTGCGGCGGAGCAGTTTTCTTCCGCACCCATGCGCCACTCGCGCCCCCAATTTCCGCCAGCCTCAACATGCGGGATAAGCGGTAGAAACAGGCCTTTTCTGCGATTTGGAAGAAGCAGCCGCACGGCATACTGGCTTATACGCGGCGGGTGAAAAAGGGACGCATGGTTGGGTGTCCTTTCTTCCAGGCAGGCATGGCGTCGCAATTGCCGATTCCTCTCCCAACCGCTCATCCTCTCTAATTCGATTTGTATCGGGGCTCGCTTGAGCCCGTTTTTGGAAGTGACTCATGAAGCCGGGAAAGAATTCGCTTGGGAAAACACGCACGCGCAAATTCGTCATTGCGGCGGCGGCGCTTGTCGCATTGACGCTCGCATTCAGTTTGTGGCATTACCAGCAGCGCTCGGCGCAGGTTGCGCCCGCGCTGACCGGCGTCGCCAACCAGATGCGCCACGACACGTCGGCCTGGACGCGCGAGGAGAAAGACGCGTCGCAAATGCTGCGCGACATTCATGACGCGAAGGTTGCCGCAATCGGTGTGAGTCCCAGTGCGATTCTCGTGTCGAGGCGCGACGGCTCCAAATATTTCGTGACCGACCACAACGCGACCTTTTCGCACGCGCTGTTACTCGGCGAGCCGAAGAACGGCGACGCGGCTTCATACCAGCTGGTGTGGCTGCCCGACGCGGACATCCGCACGGGCGGTTCGAACTGGGTGCAGGCTTTCGACCAGACGCGCGACGTAATCAGCCTGCTGCTGCCGTTGCTGCTGATCGGCGGCATGGTGTGGTTCATGCGCCGTGAGATGCGCGGCGGCGCGACGCTGCTCGGCAAGGCGCCCACGCTGCGCTTTGACGACGTGATCGGCGCCGGCGAAGCGAAGGCGGCGCTCGCGGACATTCGCGGCTATCTGTCGAACCCGAAGCAGTTCACGTCGATGGGCGTACGAGCGCCGTGCGGCATCCTGATGGTGGGCGGCCCCGGCGTGGGCAAAACCCGGCTCGCACAGGCGCTGGCAGGAGAATGCGGCGCGAGCTTCATCTCGATCACCGGCAGCTATTTCAGCGCAAAGTATTACGGCGTGGGCATCCAGAAGGTCAAACATCTGTTCGAAATGGCGCGCAAGAACGCGCCCACGGTGATCTTTATCGACGAAGCCGACGGCCTCGCGAAGCGCACCGACACGGGCGGCGGTCCCGTCGAAGCGGAGAGCAACCGCATCATTAATCAGTTGCTTGCGGAAATGGACGGCTTTGCCTCGAACGAAGGCGTGATTATCGTTGCGGCCACCAATCATCCGGACAATCTGGACGAGGCGTTGCGCCGGCCCGGCCGTTTCGATCGCACCGTGCAGGTTCGCCTGCCCGATCGCGAGGACCGCGCGAAGATTTTCCGTTTCTATGCCGAGAGGCTGAAGTCGAAGGCCGCGGACATCGACTACGATCAACTCGCGCGCCTTACGACAGGCTTGTCGCCGGCGACCGTCGCGATGGTCGTGAATCAGGCGGGGCTCGTCGCGCGCAAAGCCGGCGACACGGAAATCGCGGCGAAGCATTTCATCGAGGCGATCAAGATCGCGCGGATCGGCGACGTGAGCGGCGCGGAACGCGCATTGACCGAGGACGAACGCACGCGTATTGCCGTGCACGAAGCCGGGCATGGCCTGGTTGCGGCGCTGCTCGGCACCGGCGTACTCGAGGAGGTCACGATTCTGCCGCGTGGCGGCGCGCTGGGCGTCGCGCTTATCACCAAGGCGCAGGACAAGCATCTTTATCGTGAGACCGAGATTCGCAATGAAGTGAAGGTCTTGCTCGGCGGCCGTAACGCGGAGATCCTGGCGTTTTCCGAAGCATCCAGCGGTGCGGCCTCCGATCTGCAGGAAGCGTCGCGTATCAGCCTCGACATGGTGTCGAAGTTCGGCTTCAACAGCGACGGCAATCTGTTTAGCCTCGCCGCATTGCCCTCGCAGTACGCGGGTTTGCAGATGAAGGGCGCGATCGAGCAGGCGAACGTTCTGCTCAAGGAGTTGAACGAGCAGTGCTATAGCCTGCTGCACGCGTATGAACCCGTGCTGCGCGCTATCGCAGACGAACTTCTCGAGCAGGAAACGGTGCCGGGCGAAACGGTGTATCGCCTGATCAAGGAGCACAAGAGCACGCTGAAGATCGTGCACGAGCCCGAGGCGGCCTGAACGGCCACGCACTACCACGCTTGAGCGGCCAGACACCACCGCGCTACGCGAAGTCCGACGGGCCCGGAGGTGGAACGCCGGGAGGCGTTTCTGTCTCGCCCAAAGGATCGCGCTTGGCTTCGTCGTCATCGGCGGGCAACGAGTCGGCGCCTTTTTCCGGCAGAGGCTGGTCGAGCCCTGGTTCGACCGGTGTCGGGATTGCATCGCCAATGGGCTTCGAGACCTCGGTGGGCGGACCGCCCGGATCGGCCGATTTGTCCTGGTCATGCTCGTTCGGGCTATTGGGCTGAGTGGCCACGGCGCATCTCCAGTTGGTAACGGTCATGTCATCTGTCAGCAACCGCTGTGCCACGAGTGCGACCTCATGCAACCTCATGCTGCGTCCGAAGCGGTTCCTTCGTCTGTCAACGCGCGCCGGCTATGCTGCTTCTCCGGTGAAGTGGACGCAGGTGTTGCCGCGTGCCTCGAATCAGCACTTACCTTGTCCGAAGCGCCACGCCGCGTCTTCAAACGAAGAATGGGTTCTTCGATGATTCGCCACGACAGCACCGCCAAGCCGAGCGAAATCGCAAACGACGCCCCAATCCCGGCCACATGTGCCCACAGCGGCACCACACCGCCGAACAGCGCTTGCGCATGATGATTGCGCGTCAGGTCCGGAATGAGGTTGTGATACAGATAGAAGCCATAGCTGATGCGTCCGAGGCCCGCAAGCCAGCGCGCTTCCAGCAGAGCCAGCACGACCGTATTCCGGCAGCACGCAATCGAACACACCAGCGCCGCTATGCACAGCCCATACGCGCCGCTGACGACGGTAAAGAGCAAAGGATTCTCGATGTCGCTCCACGCCGGCTCGGTTGCACAAAAGCCCACGAGACAAAGGCTTAAAACAAACAGCGTGGCGCCGTGTCCGAGCAGGGCCCGCACACCACGTGCACCACGTGAACCGCGTGCACCGTCCACACCGCCGGCCTTCTCCGAAATCATCAAGCCGCCCATTCCACCGAGCGCCAGCAACCAGAAGTTGCTCAACGGATGCGTGTAGATCGTGATCTCCTGCCAATGCGCGGCGCGCATCGCCAGAAGCGAAACCAGTCCCGTCATGACGATCAGCGTGCATACCGCCAGATGCCGCCGCGCTGCGAGCAGCAACAGGAGCGGTGCGACCACGAGATAGAACTGCTCCTCAATGGCAAGACTCCACAAATGCGAGTAGCGCCCCGGCCAGTAATGCAGGACCGAGCCGATCCAGAAGTTCGACAGGTAGGCAAAGTGATACGGCATGCCGCTCGCGAGTTCCGGACTCGCCATGCCCACCAGCATCAGCGCGCTCATCACCGTGAGCATCAGGTAGTAGATCGGAAAGATTCGCAGCGTCCGGCGAAACAGGAAGCGCTTGAGTTCTGCTCTGAAACCGCTGCCGCCTTGCTCGATGCGCTGCCGCTGGGCCGACAGAATGCGGATGATCAGAAAGCCGCTCAGCGCGAAGAAGATCCATACGCCCAGATGGCCTATCTCGCCGATATCGCCGAATAGCCGGTGTTGCAGAAAGACCATCAGGACGGCAATGGCGCGCAGTCCGTCGAAGCCGGCAATTCTGTTGTTCATGTGAGTGTCTTCCAATGCGAGGGCGGTGCGCGGCGCGCGACCGTTCAGGTCGGTAATGGAAGGACCGGTGCCGCGCAAATGAAAGCTCGATCACGCAAACGAGCAGCGGCAAAAAGAAGGCGTCGCACTGACGCTCAACGCGCCCGCCGGACGCAGGTCGGCGGGCAAGCGTGTCCGGTCCACATGAGTGGCCGCCGTGCGGAGAAACCTGTCGCGCGGGTTACGCGAACTCCGACGGTCATGCATGAATTCATCCTACGACGAAAAAAAGCGAAAAAAATCGCATCGTGCGATGAGCCGATTTTTTTCTACGACGCGAGTCGGCCGTCTTTGCTCGTTCCACACCGAAGCCGCAAAAGTTGCTGCAAATCCAATGCGCGGCGAATCACTCTTACCGCATGCCGACAAGCGGATTTCAGATTGCCAGCGCGGCGCCCCGAAAGACAGGCTGCTTGTCAGCACATACAACGTGACCGCACGGCATCGGCAAGAAGGCGATATCTTGACGCGTTGCTGGATAACTTTCCTGCGAGAACATGAATGGAAATTCGCCGCGGACGCTCCTTGGAAGTGGACTTCTTTCGCGGCGTCGTGCTGATCGTCATCGTGCTGGACCACATGCCCAGCAGCACGCTCTCTCGTCTGATGCTGCATGCGTACGCATTGTGCGATTCGGCCGAGGTGTTCGTGTTCCTCGGCGGCTACGCGTCGGCGGCGGCATACACAGCGGTGGTTGCGGCCCGCGGAGAGCGGGCCGCCAAGCTGCGCTTCGTGCGACGCTGCTGGGAAATCTACCGGGCTTATCTGTTGACGGCAGTACTCACGCTGCTCTCGGGCGCGGCGCTCGCATTTCTGCGACTGAATCACCCGATGGTCGAGCTTACCGGCTGGCCGCCGTTCGCCATGCAACCGCTGCATCAGACGTTTGAAATCGCGGTGTTGCGACGGCAGCCCTACCTGTCGAGCGTGTTGCCGATGTACCTGTTCTTCGCGCTCTGCGTGCCCCTCGTGGTGCCTCTGGCGCTGCGCTCGCGCATCGCGGCGCTCCTGCTCAGCACGGTTGTGTGGTGGCTCGCGCGGCCGCTGGCCGGGCTATTGAGCATTGACGACATGGCCGAGTGGGCTTTTAATCCGTTTGCATGGCAACTGATGTTCGTGCTCGGCATTGTGTGCCGGCTCGCACCCATCAGCGAGCAGTTTCATGCTGGCGAGGCGGCGCGCTGGTTCACGCGCGCCGCCATTGCCGCAGTGCTCGCGTTTGCCGCCGTCAAACTGTTCGTGCTGACGCAGCCGTTGGCCGGCACCCTTAAACAGAATCTTTCCGTGGATCGCGTGATCAACTTCATTGTCATTGCCTGGCTTGCCGCGCGTCTCGTGCGCATGGGCGCCATAGCGTGGCTCGCGCAGCGGTTGCCCGCCGTGGTCACCGTGGGCCGGACCGGGCTCGTATGTTTTGTCGGCGGCACGCTGGTGTCGTTGATCGTGGACACAGCGACGCCGCATACGTTTCACGGTTTTCGCGGCGTGTTGATCGGACTGGCCGGAGACTTCGTCGCCATTGGTGCGCTGCTCATGCTTGCGCGCGGCTGGCACGGCTGGAAGGGACAGCAGTTGCGTGCGGCTGCGAGCGGCGCGCGTTGCGGATGAGGGCGTTGTCGCGCCGCATGCGTTTCATGCGAACTTCAGGTGTTCGCGCCTGCGCGCTCGCGGCCACCATCGCCGGTACTCTGCTCGGGCCCGGCGCTCATACGGTGTTCGCCGCGCAGAAGGATGCGCCGCTCGCCATGCGTTGCGCCGAATTCGCGGGCGCCATGTTGCCACCGGAAGTGATCGCGTTGCCCACGGCCGGCGCGCAGATCGAGAGCGCGTCGATGGTCGGCGCAACCGCGCCGGGCAATCAGCAAGGCGGCGAGTATTGCCGCATCACGGGTCGCATCAAGGCGCTCAAAGCGACTACACCCGACATCCGCTTCGACCTGAATCTCCCGCGGCGCTGGAATGGCCGCGCGCTGCAAATCGGCGGAGGGGGCTATAACGGCGTCGTGGTGAGCGGCACGGGCGTGATGCCGTTCTCGCCGGATCGCGCGCCGCTCGCGCAAGGCTATGCGACCTTCGGCGACGATTCCGGACATGTCGGTGATTCCTCGCTCGCGGTGTTCGGTCTCGTCGACGAAGCCGTGACGAACTTCGGCTATGCGCATCTGAAGAAGACACACGACGCCGCGCTTGCACTGATCGCGCGCGCTTACGGCCGGCCGCCGCAGCGAATGTACTTTGGCGGCGGCTCAACGGGTGGCCGCGAAGGCTACACGGTGATACAGCGCTTTCCCGACGACTACGACGGTGTGATCGCCAATTCGCCCGCGCTCAACTTTTCGGGTGTTCGCCTGATCGGCGTCAAACTCGGCCAGGCGGAATATGCAACGCCGGGCGGCTATGTTCCGCCGTTGCTGCTGGAGCAGGTCTATCAACGCACGCTCAGCGTTTGCGACAGGCTGGACGGTGCCACGGACGGTATTGTGAGCGACGTCCCCGCATGCCGCGAGCATGAATCGGAAATCATCGAGTCGTTGCGTTGCGCGGGACGCCCGCCTTCGAACGAGCAATGCCTGAGCGAGTCGCAACTCGCCACGTTGATGGTGATGCGCGACGGCTTGTCGCTGCCGTACAAACTCGCCTGGGATGTCGCCGGCTATCGCGGCTACAACGTGTTCCAAGGTACGCACCTGACAGGCTCGCTCGGGTTGGGACATCAAGCGGAGCGTCTCGCCGTGCCCAGGTTTTTTGCTAACGGTTATCTGTTCGCGCAAGGCGACGGCTACATACGCTACTTCGTTGCGCGTGACGCGGGCTTCGACTCGCTCAGATTCGACCCGCAACGTCCGGGCAAATATCGCGCACAGTTGACAGCGCTCTCCGAAACCATCGGCGCGATGAATCCGGACGTTGCGCGCTACATTGCGCGCGGCGGCAAGCTCATTACGCTGCAAGGTCTCGCCGACGAAGTCATTAGCCCGAATCAGACGATTGCTTACCATCAGGCATTGGTCGATCGCTACGGCGTGGACCAGGTCAATCGGTTCATGCGTCTTTACATGGTGCCGGGTTTTCAGCACGGTAGCGGCGCATTCATTCCTTCGGTGGACCTGCTCGGTGCGCTCGATAGCTGGGTGACGCGCGGCGCGTCGCCGGAGACTTTGATCGCCACCGACATCGCCGCGGCGACCAATGGACGCTCGCGCCCACTGTGCCGCTATCCGCTGTTTCCACGCTATGCGGGCAAGGGCAATGTGAATCTCGCAAGCAGCTTCGTGTGCACGGAACCCTGACCATGTTCTGCGATTCCGCTTCGATGCAACGCGCGACTTCTTTACATTGGAGCCGTTGCAAAATCCACTAACTGGTTGCAAGCGTCGCAGCGCGGCTCGAAAAACAAAAGGACGGCGATGCCGCGCAGCGGCACCGCCGTCCTTCTTAACGCCACTCGTGCAGCGTTAAAAGCTGCACGAACATCGACCTTCGTTACTGGCCGTTCTTCATCGTGCCGTTGGTGCTGCCCGTACCGTTGCTCATGCCGTTACTGGAGCGATTGGTGGTCGCGCTATTCGGCGACGCGCCGGTACCCGTGCCCATGCCGCCACCGGTGCCGGTCACGCCCGGCGAGCCATAGCCCGAGTCGCCCGGGTGCTTCATCGTGCCGGGGCCCACACCCGGGGTTGCAGTTCCGCCTGCGCCGCCCGTCGTGCCGCCGCCGGCGCCCACACCGTTACCGCCCGAACCGCCGCCACCGGCACCGCCGCCCGCCTGTGCAAAGGCTCCGCCCGAGAGTGCCACTACTAGCGCCGAAGCGAAAATCGTCTTGGTAAAGCGTTTCATGGTTCATCTCCATTAGAGTCGATCGATGTCACGCGAGCGCGTCGCACTCACATGCCAGGACTGCCGCAAGCACTGTGCCTTAAGTGCCGGCGCTAGGTGCGCCGGCGCAGCAGCGTGGCGAGGAGTCGAGCATGACGCGTTCCTGGGACGGCGCGGGCCATGCGTTATGCACGTCTTGGACCGGCGCTCTCATTGCCGTTGCGCCCAGCTGATATCGCTACGGAAACCGAACTTTCTTGCAGCGCAGCGAAGGCCTCGGCGGCGAGAATCGCAGCATGCACCGTCGAGGAGGCTTCCACCGCGGCGCGATCCTTTCGCTGCACGCTTTCGCAGATTCCATTACATTGCGGGTGCGGTCGCGCTTGCGCGTCATTTTCTCCACTTTCACAGCGGTGTCTGCCATCGTCGAATCCATGCAGCCAATCGTCTCAGTCACGAATCTGTCGAAAACCTATGCCAGCGGTTTTCAGGCGCTAAAAAACATCAATCTGGCGATCAACCGGGGAGAAATCTTTGCCCTTCTGGGGCCGAACGGGGCGGGCAAAACCACGCTCATCAGCATCGTCTGCGGCATTGTCAACGCGAGCGAAGGCAGCGTGACGGTCGACGGCCGCGATATCGCCGCCGACTATCGCGGCGCGCGTTCGCTGATCGGGCTCGTGCCACAGGAACTCACCACCGATTCGTTCGAAACCGTATGGGCGACCGTGTCGTTCAGCCGTGGCCTGTTCGGCAAGCCGAAGAACCCCGCGTATGTCGAGAAGGTGCTGCGCGACCTGTCGCTGTGGGAAAAGCGCGATAGCAAGATCATCACGCTGTCCGGCGGCATGAAGCGCCGCGTGCTGATCGCGAAGGCGCTGTCGCACGAACCGCGCGTACTGTTCCTCGACGAACCCACGGCGGGCGTCGACGTCGAATTGCGCCGCGATATGTGGAAGCTCGTGCGCTCGCTTGCGGCAAGCGGCGTGACGATCATCCTCACTACGCATTACATCGACGAAGCGGAGGAGATGGCTGACCGCATCGGCGTGATCAACGGCGGCGAAATCATGCTCGTCGAAGAGAAAACCGAGTTGATGCGCAAGCTCGGCAAGAAGCAGTTGACGCTGCAGCTGGAAACCCCGCTCTCCGCGTTGCCGGCGGCGCTCGCAGGCTACGGCCTCGACGTCGCGAAGGGCGGCAACGAGTTGATCTACACGTATGAAGGCGACGGCGGCCGCACCGACATCATTGCGCTGCTGAAGGCGCTCGACGACGCCAGCATCCGTTTCAAGGACCTGCACACCACGCAGAGTTCGCTTGAAGACATCTTCGTGAGTCTGCTTCGAGGTAACCAATGAATCTCTACGCCATTCGCGCGATCTACAAGTTCGAGATGGCGCGCACCTGGCGCACGCTGATGCAAAGCATCATCGCGCCGGTGATCTCCACATCGCTGTACTTTGTCGTGTTCGGTGCGGCCATCGGCTCGCGTATCAAGGAAGTGGACGGCATTAGCTACGGCGCGTTCATCGTGCCCGGACTGATCATGTTGTCGTTGCTGTCGCAGAGTATTTCGAACGCGTCGTTCGGCATTTACTTTCCGCGTTTCACCGGCACGATCTACGAGTTGTTGTCGGCGCCAGTGTCGTATCTGGAAATCGTCGTGAGCTACGTGGGCGCGGCGGCGACCAAGTCGATCCTGCTCGGGCTCATCATTCTCGCGACGGCGGGCCTGTTCGTGCCGCTGCAAGTGCAGCATCCTTTCTGGATGATCCTGTTCCTCGTGCTGACGGCGGTTACCTTCAGCCTGCTCGGGTTCATTATCGGCATATGGGCGGATAGCTTCGAGAAGCTGCAACTGGTTCCGCTCCTGATCATTACGCCGCTCACGTTTCTCGGCGGAAGCTTTTATGCGGTGAACATGCTGCCGCCGTTCTGGAAAGTCGTGACGCTGTTTAATCCGATCGTCTATCTGGTGAGCGGATTCCGCTGGAGTTTCTACGGTCTCGCGGATGTCAACGTCGAGGTGAGCCTCGCTATGACGGCTCTCTTTCTGGCCGTGTTTCTTGCGATCGTTGCGTGGATCTTCAAGACGGGTTACCGGCTCAAGAGCTGATTACTTCTGCTGATAAGAGAACGGCATGACGGCGCTCGCCGTCATGCCGTTCGCATGAGTTACTGCAACACCGCCCCGGTCTACGACACGTACGCTTTCGCAACATTGATCAGCTGCACGCGGTTGCGAACATTGAACAATTGCCGCAGACGCCGCAGGTGATAGTCGACGTTATGCGGCGACAGCCCGAGGAAGTACGCAATTTCCTTGTCGCGCTGCCCCTGAACCACCGCCTTCAGTACCGCGTGCTGCAACTCGCTCAGCGTGACGCGCTGCTGCTCGGGCGTCATGCCGATTACGCTTTTCGCGTGCGTCCAGATGAATTCATGAATCGTGTGCGCGAACATCAGCGTTTCCGCGACGATCGATTCGGTCATCCAGCGTGGATTGCCGATCTCCGAATTGAAGCACAGGCTCGCGCTCAACTCCGGCTCGGGCAGCGGCATCTGCGTGAGAATGCCGCTCTTCCGGCCGGTCTCCTCCAGCATGTCGATCAGGCCGCCGAGCCGCTCGCTGCGCATTTGCGCGCGCGGCAGGTCTGCGCGCATGTCGACCGTGTTCCAGAGGAACGGCATGCCGGTCGGCGAGGCCAGCGCCACGCGCGGATCGAGTTCGAAATAGCGCTCGCGGAAATAGCGCGTCAGCCAGCTTTGCGACTCGTAGCTCGTCAGCACGAACATGGTCTTGCGATGCGCGAACGTGCGCGTGGCCGTATAGCTGAACGAGTTGAAGCCCAGTTGCCTGATGCGTTGCCGCACGAATTCGATGCGGTCCTGCGCACTGCCAAAACGCACCAGCGGACTGATGACGGGCGCGCGCCGTGCGGCGGGCGCGGGCGTGCCGATCTCCTCCTCGGTGAAGAGGGTCAGGAAACCAGCGGGCGCCGCGCCTGTTGCCGCGCGGCTCGATACCATCGATGCGTCAGCCGCGTGGGCTGACTTGGCGGGCTGCCGCGTGCCGGCCGGGTAGGCCGGTTGTGCGGTGACCGCCGGGTTGTATGCTGCGGATGCATGGCCGGATTCGCCCTGCGGCGAACCGGTCAGCCAATGCGGCAGCGTATCGCATTCGTGTTCCATGAAACGGTAGCTCCGGCGTTCGAAACGCGTGAAAGACGACACCCTAATGATTAGCTATTTCCGAAAATTGCGGTAGCCGGTTCCTTGCTATCATTTTCGCGATCTTGCGCTGACAGCCGACCGGTAACGCGGGTGTGACAGAGTTCTCTCATTTGCATACGGCACCTCCTTGGGAATGGACGTGATGACACGAATTCCAAAGCTGACAACGACGCTTGCCTACGACCGCTACATGGCGGGCCAAAAACTGGTGTCGAGCGTGGATCGCCCGTGGCGGCACCTGGTGTTGCGCTCCTATCTCGAACCGGACGAGCAGGAACTGCTGGAAGCACCCGGTCTGCAAGACCTCACGCTGATGACGCTCGCGAGCGGCGCCGAGCATCTCGAGCGCAATCTGAACGGGCGCTGGGAAAGCGCCGACCTTCGAGTGGGCGACGTCTGGTACGTGCCGCCCGCGCCGGTCTCCTGGCGGTGGCGTTCGATCAGCGATAAGCCGCTGTCGACCGTCCATTTACATATTGAGCGCAGCCTGATCGACAGCGTGGCCGATCAGATGGAGCTCGACGGATCGCGCCGCGAGCTATCGCTCAGCGACGCAATGCGGTTCCGCGACCCGCTGGTCGCAGCCATGCTGAACGCATTGCACCGCGCCGCCAGCGATCCGGCCGACTCGCGGCTTTATGTCGATGCGCTGATCCACGCGCTTGCCGCGCATCTTCTTCAACATTATTCAGGCGGCCGGCAAGCGGGGACGGCGCGCCTCGCGCAGCCCGAACGGCTGGTACCGCGCCGGATCCGCCGCGTGACCGACTACATACGCGCGAATCTTGGCGCGGATCTGGCCATTGGCGATCTCGCCGCGCAGGCTGGTTTAAGCAGCTTCCACTTTGCCCGCGTGTTTCGCCGTGAAACTGGCGAAACCCCGCACCAGTACGTGACGCGCTTGCGGCTCGAACAAGCGGCGAAGCTGCTGCGTTCGACCGATCAGACGGTGCTGCAGATTGCAATTGCGGTTGGTTACGAGAATGCCAGTCACTTCTCCGTACAGTTCAAGCGCGATTACGGCGTCACACCGCTTGGCTACCGGCTGCGCGGCTGACAGGCGGATGGCGCGCCAGCAACGGCGGGCAAGTGGACAGTGTAGCCGTAGGCGGGGTTCCGGCAACGGCCGGTGAGAAACGGGGACCGCTGCACTCGCAGGTGCAAGCGACGCCCTCCGAAGCCTGGCGGCGCTGCGCCTTTCGTTCGCGCTTTGGGTTGGCGGCCAGTCGACTGCGCCGTGCAAGGGAAGGCTTAGCCGGAATGCCGTCTGTAGGAATCACGCACCTTTCGAAGTGTGCTGTGCATTGCGCGGCTTGCAAACTACGAACATTCGTGGCGCCACGGAGAGCGAATCTGGCACGGGGGTGCCGCCTCCACCCGCGCACGCTGCGATTGGCGCCGGGCGTTGCGGGTCGAACTGGCCTGACAGGCGGGTTGCGAACTGTATCTGTCTAAGCCTTGCACGGGACGACAGAATGACCGGCCCACGGCTTGGCCCGAGCCGCATCCGACCGACCATCCTCATCCTCACCTCACCGACTTACCGGATACCTAGCGATGACCCGACTTCGAATCACCTCCTGCGGCCACGTCTTTATCGCCGAAACGAATCCCGACGCGCCGCAAACCGTGGCCGCCTTCCTGAAGCTGTTGCCGTACCGGCAGAAGATCATCCATGTGCGCTGGAGTGGCGAAGGCTGCTGGGTGCCGCTCGGCGAGTTCAAGCTCGAGAACGACGGCGCGGTGGTCGGTTTCGAGAATCACACGAGCCATCCGTCGGTCGGCGACATTCTGTTTTATCCGGGCGGCTACAGCGAAACGGAACTCCTCATCGCCTATGGCTCGTGCTGCTTCGCGAGCAAGATGGGGCAGCTTGCGGGCAACCATTTCCTGACCATCGTCGAAGGCAAGGAGAACTTGCGCGAAGTCGGCGTCAAAGTGCTGTGGGAAGGCGCGCAAGACGTACTCTTCGAAAAGATCTGAGCGCTCCCAACATTTGGCACCGCGCCGCGACATTCGCAGCGCCACAGTTCTCTACTTATGAGCCAGCATTGACTGGCTCGTATTTCTTCCAGGCCGGTTCTCGGCCACTCTCAGCATTCCACTTAAAGCCGCTTAATTACGCAGATTCGGGATTAAGAAATTTGGCAGTTTTCGTCTGAATCGCATTATGCCTTTTAGCTAATTAAAGCTAAAAATTAGCTTTTAGGATTAATCGTATTCGCGAATCCTGGAGGCGACTGCACACTCGCGGTTTAAGCCTTGTTTGCCGGTTAATCCGGGGCGTCCTGAGTCTCTTTATTGCAAATAATACTTAGGATGACATAAGAAAATATTGGCAAAGATTAATCGATTCCGAGTGGGAGGAATGTTGAACAAGACCTATAAAACTGTATGGAACGAAGCGAGGCGCGTGTATGTGGCGGCGTCTGAAGCAGCGAAAAGCGGCGGCGCGAGATGCGCTTCGGTATGCCGGGCCGTGGCCGCTGCGAGCGCTGGTCTGGTCGGCGCGCTGGTGTTTGCGCAGCCGGCTGGCGCTCAGGAATGCGCGCCAGCCGGCTGCGCGAATGTGGCCGACGCGTTGTTCTACGATAGCGGAGCGCATGACATGGTGACGCTCGGCAACTCGGGCACTCCCGTCAAGCTGACCAACCTCGCGCAAGCTGCGCTGAACGCGAACAGTTCCGACGCGGTAACAGGCGCGCAACTCCACGCAACGAATGACGCGGTAGCGCAGAATTCGGCAAGCCTTTCCAGCCTTGCCAGCAACCTCGACAACGGCCAGATCGGGCTGGTTCGGCAGGACCTCGGTACAGGCAATCTCACCGTTGGCGCAGGCATTGACGGCCGTTCCGTGGACTTCAGCGGACTCGGCGGGGCGCGTGAGCTGGTCGGCGTTGCCGCGGGCACCGGAGCGCAGTCGGCGGTCAATGTGACGCAGCTCAAGCAGGTCGTGTCGACACTGGGCGGCGGCGCATCGGTCAGTGCGAGCGGCTCGACAGTCGGCCCGAGGTACTACGTGCAGTCTGCCACGCAAACCACCGTGGGCAACGCGCTTACTTCGTTGGACGCGGGCATCACGTCGCTGCAGTCGCAAATCGTGTCCGGCAGCATCGGCCTCGTCAAACAGGATCTCGGTACGCGCGACATCCTGGTTGGGCCGTCGTCTACAGGTATTCGGGTCAACGTAGCGGGCTTGAACGGCAACCGCACGGTCACCGGTCTGGCGCGCGGCGCGATCGGCGCGTCGAGCACCGACGCCGTGAACGGTGCGCAGCTGTACGGCAACGCGGCGAGTGTGGCCGCGGCGCTGGGCGGCGGGTCGGCGGTCAATGTAGATGGCACCGCAAAGGCCCCTGCCTACAACATCGGCGGAGTTACATATGGCGACGTCGGATCGGCCCTGGCGGCAGCAGTCACGACGAGCGTTGCAACCAGTACCGCGACGAGTACGGCGGCAGGTGCGAGCGCGATCGCGGCGGCCACCGCCAATTCGGTCCAATACGACTCTTCCGTGCACGACAGCATGACGCTCGGCAACGCCGGCGCGCCGGTTCGCGTGACCAACGTCAGCGCTGGGCAGCTCACGAGCGACAGCTTGGACGCAGTGAACGGCGGGCAACTGTTTGCAGCCAATCGGGCGATCGCGTTGAACAGCGACAACATCGCGACCCTCGACGGGCGCGTCGGCGCCAACACAACGAACATCGCCAATCTCGATCAGCGCGTGAACGTGAACACAACGAAGATCGCCGGGCTCGACACGCGCACCACCACGCTCGAGGGCAACCTCACAAACGTTGCGAACCAGATCACGAACGGCGAGATCGGGGTCGTCCAGCAAGACCTGGTGTCGCGCATCATCAGCGTTGGACAGAATACGAATGGCGCACGCGTCGATTTTGCGGGCACCGGCGGCGCACGCCAATTGACGGGCGTCGCGGCGGGCCGCACGGACACGTCGGCGATCAACTTCGCGCAGTTCAGTCCGGTCGTGGCCGGACTTGGCGGCGGCGCACAGATCGGTATCGACGGTTCGGTGATTGCTCCGTCGTATCACGTGCAAGGCAGGACGCAGAGCAACGTCGGCGATGCGCTCGGCTCGCTCGACAACGGGTTGACCACCTTGCAGCAGAAAGTCGAGGTGGGCGGCATTGGCCTCGTAACGCAAGATCCGGCCTCGCGCGTCATTCAGATCGGCGCGTTGGCGGACGGCCGGGCAATCAGCGTGGCGGGCACGCTGGGCAATCGCGTGGTGACCGGCGTCGCGCGGGGCTCGCTAAATGCGGCGAGTACTGAGGCGGTCAACGGCTCGCAACTCTTCGCGCAGGCGGCGAGTACGGCCACGGCGCTAGGCGGCGGCTCCACGGTGAATGCCGACGGCTCGATTAGCGCGCCGTCGTACAGGGTGGGCGGCCAGGTGGTGAACACTGTCGGCGGCGCGCTCAGCAATCTCGATGGCCGCGTCACGCAGAACAGCGGTGATATCGCCGGCTTGCAAAGCGCGGTCGGCCGCATCGGCGGAACGGTCGCAAACGCACTTCAGTACGACAGTTCGGCCCATGACAAGGTGACGCTCGGCGGCATATCGGCTAGTGCGCCAACGGTGCAGTTGACCAACCTGAAGAACGGCGAGGTCTCGGCAACCAGCAGCGACGCGGTCACCGGCTCGCAGCTGTGGCAAACCAACCAGCAGATCAGCAGCATCGACAAGAGCGTCAAGAACTATGCGGCCACTGGCAACGCCTACATGGCCGTTAACAGTTCCGCGGAAGCTCCGCAGGCGACCGGAAACGGTTCGCTGGCGTTGGGCGGCGGCGCGAAAGCATCGGCTGCAAACACGGTCGCGCTTGGCGAAGGGGCGGTCGCGGATCAGCCGGATACAGTCTCCGTAGGCTCGTCGGGCAACGAGCGACGTATCACCAACCTCGCGCCGGGACAGGCGGCGGGCGACGCCGTCAACATGCAGCAGTTCCAAAGCGGCATGGGGAATCTCGCCCGGCGCGCCTATGCCGGAACGGCTTCGGCAATGGCGATGAACATGGTTCCCGAAGTCGATGCGACGAAGAACCTCGCAATCGGCGTGGGCACAGCGGGCTACATGGGGTATCAGGCGGTGGCGGTAGGCCTGTCGGCGCGCGTCGCGCAGAATTTCAAGGTGAAGCTGAGCGCGGGCATTAGCTCGGTGACGACCTCGGTGGGCGCCGGCGCCGCGTATCAGTGGTGAGAAGGTGAAGCCAGGCGGCGAGAGGTGCCGGTGGCGGGCACCCCACCGTGCAAACGGCGGGGTGCGGGTGCGGCTTACTGGAACAGTTTCATCGCTTGCGCGAGCGTGTTGTACACGCCCCACGCAAGGGGAACCATCACATACAGCCAGAATACGGCGAGCTTGACCTTGTTGGTCGGGTGTACGGGTTGAACGGTCGACATGCGAGTCTCCTTATGCGCCCTTGGCGACTTGTGCGTCGGTCATGTGATGCTTGTCGTCCACACGCTTGACCAACAGATTGCAGATGAAGCCGATCACCAGCAGCACGGCCATGATGTGAACCGTCATCGTGTAGGCGTCGGCTTTTGCCACGCCGTGCGCGACTTCATAGGCGCGGATGTAGTTGACCAGCACCGGGCCCGCAACGCCAGCCGCGGCCCACGCGGTCAGCAAACGTCCATGAATGCCGCCGACGAATGCCGTGCCGAACATGTCGGCGAGATAGGCGGGCACCGTCGCGAAGCCGCCGCCGTACATCGTGAGGATGATGCAGTAGGCCAGCACGAAGAGCGCCATCTGACCGGACGCGGCGAAGCTCGGCACCAGGAAGTACAGCACCGCGCCAAGCACGAAAAAGATGAAGTAGGTGTTCTTGCGACCGATCCAGTCCGAAGCCGATGCCCACACGAAGCGGCCACCCATGTTGAACAGCGACAACAGGCCGACAAAGCCGGCTGCGGCGGCCGCCGTCACGGTGCCCTTGAAGCTTTCCTGGATCATGACCGAAGCCTGGCCGAGAATGCCGATGCCTGCAGTGACGTTCAGGAACAGCACGAGCCAGATCAGATAGAACTGCGGCGTCTTCAGGGCCTCGTCGATGTGCACGTGGTTGCGCGTGATCATCTTCTGCTGCGAGGTTTGCGGCGGGGTCCAGCCTGCCGGTTTCCAGTCTGCCGGCGGCACGCGAATGGCCAACGCGCCGATCGACATCGAGATGAAGTACACAATGCCGAGCACGATAAACGTTTCAGCTACGCCGATGCTCGTTGCGCTGCGGAAGTGATTCATCAGCGCGACGGACAGCGGCGCCGCGATCATCGCGCCGCCGCCGAAGCCCATGATCGCCATGCCGGTCGCCATGCCGCGGCGGTCCGGAAACCAGCGGATCAGCGTCGACACCGGCGATACGTAGCCCAAGCCGAGCCCGATCCCGCCGATCACGCCATAGCCGAGATACAGCAGCACGATCTGGTGCAAGTACACGCCCAGCGCGGAAATAAGGAAGCCGCCGCCGAAGCAGCAGGCAGCCGTGAACATCGTGCGACGCGGGCCGACGTGTTCGAGCCATTTGCCGGCGAACGCCGCCGACAGACCGAGGAATACGATCGCCAGCGAGAAAATCCAGCCGAGAGAGGTCAGCGACCAGTCGTCCGCAGTGGATTGCGTGATGCCGATAACCTTGGTCAGCGGGCCGTTGAACACGGAGAACGCATAGGCCTGGCCGATACAGAGATGAACGGCAAGTGCCGCGGGCGGAACCATCCAGCGCGAAAACCCGGGTTTTGCGATGGTGGCTTCCTTGGAAAAGAATGGCGCGGAGCCTGAATTGTGCTGCGGCTCGGTGATACTGCTCATGGTCGGTCTCCCGGAAAGCGAAGTCTTTGTTATCGGCGCATCAGACCGAATGCTTTAGTGTTGGCGGCGTAAAAATTGCTACGGGATGCTGGTTCATATATGCGGCTGGGCTTCATATGAACGCGCGCAAATTTCGCTGGAAACTTGCTTGGTCGAACGATAGGGCGGCAGGCCCGGGTTGGCAATATGAGATAGAACTGCATAAGGCATTGCCCGAGGAAATGCGACGGAGATCTGTCACATCGCGGCAGCCAACGAGTCAACTTGAGGTACGGCCTACCGAAGAAAGCCGTTCAACCACGTGGATAAAGTAAAAAAAGCCGGCGGTGGCCATCGCGCCACGCCGGCTTTTTTAACTGCGGTCGGTCGTTCAGACAGTGCGCCCGGTTTTCATCTTCGCAGCGACTATCACGGAAATCAGGCAGCCGATCGCGAGATAGCCCGCCACCGGATGCCACGAACCGCCGGCAAAACTGACCAGCGCGACCGCGATGAACGGCGTGAAGCCGCCGCCGACCACACTCGCTACCTGGTAGCCGACACCCGCGCCGCTGTAGCGATATTCGGTGCCGAAGAGTTCGGTGAACATCGGCTGCTGAACGCTTACCACCATGTCGTGCGCGATGTTCGCGAGCATCACGGCGAACACGACGATCCATACGGTGGAGCGGGCTTCGAGAGCAAGGAAGAACGGCACCGCGCTGAACATGCCGACGAGCGCGCCGACAATATAGACGCGGCGGCGGCCGAAACGGTCGGCGAGCATTGCAAAGAGCGGAATCGTCACGCAGCTCACGGCGCCGACGAGCAGGCCGATCGTGAGGAAAAATTCGCGCGGCATGTGAAGATTCGCCGTCGAGTAGTTGAGTGCGAACGCGGTCACGATGTACATCGTAAACAGCTCGGCAAGACGCAGCGCAATGATCAGCAGGAACGCCTTCGGATGACGCAGCAAAGCTTCGACAATCGGCAGCCGCACACTGCGCTCGCCGCGCGCGCCGACTTTTTCGACGAACTCCTGCGACTCTTCCATGCTGGAGCGAATCCACATCGCGATCAGCACCAGCACCACGCTGAACAGGAACGGCAAGCGCCAGCCCCAGCTCATGAACGACGCGTTATCCATGGAGCGGCTGATCAGCGCGACGAGGCCCGTCGCCAGCACGAGGCCCACGCCGTAGCCGACCTGCACGCCGCTGCTGTAAAACGCCTTTTTCTTTTCCGGCGCGCTTTCGACGGCCATCAACGCTGCGCCGCCCCATTCGCCGCCGACCGCAAAGCCCTGAATCGCGCGCAGCGTGACGAGCAGCACCGGCGCGAGCCAGCCGATCGTCGAAAACGACGGTAATAGGCCGATTGCAGCGGTAGAAAGGCCCATCATCATGACAGTGAGCACTAACATGCGCTTGCGACCGAGCCTATCGCCAAAGTGGCCGAATACAAAGCCGCCGAGCGGGCGGAACAGAAAGCCGACGCCGAATGTGGCGAAGGCGGCCAGCGTGCCCATTGCCGGGCTTACCTTCGGAAAGAACTCGGCGTTGAAGACCAGTGCTGCAACAATCCCGTACAGCAGGAAGTCGTACCAGTCGACGACGGCGCCGACAAAGCTGCCGAGCGCCGCTTTGCGTGCCCGGTTGCGCGCCGCGCGATTGTCGGCCACTGCGGCCGGCGAGAGGGTGGTGCTCATACGGTCTCCTTGGATTCTCGAAACGACTGCCGACCGGCGCCGTCGCGGCGTATGCGGGCGAGGCTGATCGGTTGCACGATGTGCGGAAGATTAATACGAGGCAGGCGCCAAACGATCCGCACTTCGGCGATATTGCGCGATCATCGGACGCTGCTGCGCGCATAGCGCGCGTTTTCCGCGTATACACGGAGCGGCGCGAGTTCAATTGAAGGGCAGGCGGGACGGAGCGGTGCGTGCTACCGTAAGAGGTGATGTGAAAACAACAGTCACTGATATACTACATACCGAATATTGATTTTTGCGGCGATGCAGCATATGATTGAGTCATTCGTTCACTCAATCATTTGGAGCTATAAATGGAATTTGTTCCTCTCTCGCTGCTGGCTGCCGCTGTTGTTGGCTTGGGCTCTGCCGCCACCGTTCTGCTGGCCCGCTGGATTCCGCAGCCGGTCGCACAACTCGCAGCGCAACATGGCCGCTTCATCGGCCTTGATGAGCAGCGCGCGGAAGCGGCGGTGCCTTATCGTATGCATGTTCAACAAGAGGCGATGAATGTCGTCGGAACTTCAAACTGAAGCAGTGGCAACACCTTTGACATTGTCTTTACAGCCTATCGGCGCAAGCGCGAGCTTGCGCGATCAGGCTTACGCAATGTTGCGTCAGGCTATTGCCGACGCGGACATCTACCAGACTCGGGATGAAATCCGTCTGGACGAGCGCGTGCTGAGCGAAACGCTCGGAGTAAGCCGGACGCCGGTGCGCGAGGCAATGACGCTGCTCGAGCAGGAAGGCTTTCTGCGCATGGTCCCACGTCGCGGCATTTACATCGTGCGCAAGAGCAAGCGCGAGATCGTCGAAATGATCCACATGTGGGCCGCGCTCGAAAGCATGGCTGCCCGTCTCGCGACACAGCGCGCTACAGACGAGGAAATCGCCCGCCTGCGGCACATGTTCGACAATTTCCGCGACGCGACGCCGGCCGAGCACATTGCCGAGTATTCGGACGCGAACATCGCCTTTCACCAGGCGATCGTCGAGTTGTCGAAGTCGCAGATCATTCTCGACACCATCAAGAATATTTTTATCCACGTGCGTGCGATCCGGCGCATGACGATCTCGCAGAGCGATCGCGCTTCGCGGTCGATCGTCGACCATTTACGCATCATCGAGGCGCTGGAAAAGCGGGACACGGAACTGGCCGAACGTCTCACGCGTCAGCATTCGCTCGACCTGGCGGCGTTCGTGGAAAAGAATTGCGATTTTCTCGACTGACAACTTAAGTTAGACGAGGCCGCTGCCAGCGGCCTTGCATCAGTAGCGAAAAGCCCGCGGTGTTCGCACGCCGCGGGCTTTTTTCATTTGGCGCGTGGCGCGTAGGGAAACACCGCGCTTGACGGCTTGTGAAATGTGGTATGTGATATATCAACAGTGAGCGTTTATGAAGTCCGCTCAGTGTTTTCCCTCGAACCGGTGTTCGGGACGAGCCGCAATAAGCGGCAATCGCTTGTCTCGTAAGGCTCTGCAGGGAAATGCAGATGTTGAAAAGGCCGTTGGATAACTCTTGCCTCTCGTTGATATATCACATACCGTATGTGGAGAGGTCGGGATAAAACGCGAAGGCGAGTCCCGGAACGGGGCATCAGTCGATAACCGTTACAGAACCACCAAGCAGCAGTCTTTCATGGGACCGGAGTAAGCGCTCACGCGTAGACCTCCATCGATGCCAAAGCATGGGACCGGACCGAGCGCAAGAGCGCAGGCTCCGGTCGACACACAGGAGACGACCATGTCTGCAGTTGTTTCATCCCTGAACCCAAGCACAGCCAGCACCACAGCCGAAGACACGCTCAAGCAGAAGACGCGCAACGCGGGCGTCGTCTCGGGCGGCCATCTGGTCGCGAAGGCGCTAAAAAACGAAGGGGTCGATACGATCTTCACGCTGTGCGGCGGCCACATCATCGACATTTACGACGGTTGTGTGGACGAAGGGATTCGCATCATCGACGTGCGTCATGAGCAGGTCGCCGCGCACGCGGCAGACGGCTATGCACGGCAGACCGGCAAACTCGGCTGCGTGGTCACCACCGCGGGGCCCGGCTGCACGAACGCGGTGACAGGCATCGCGACCGCGTTCCGCTCGGAGAGCCCGATTCTGCATATCGGTGGACAGGGAGCGCTGACGCAACACAAGATGGGGTCGCTGCAAGACCTGCCGCACGTCGACATCATGGCGCCTATCACGAAGTTTGCCGCCAGCGTGTCGAGCACGGAGCGGGTCGCCGACATGATCTCGATGGCCGCGCGCGAGTGCTTCAACGGCGCGCCCGGTCCGGCATACCTTGAAATTCCGCGTGACGTACTCGACCGCGAAGTCGACCTCTCGCGCGCGGTCGTGCCGCAGCCGGGTCACTATCGCGCGTCGACCAAATCGATTGGCGACCCGCGCGACATCGAGAAACTCGCGGATATTCTCGTCAATTCCGAGCGCCCCGCGATTCTGTACGGACAGCAGGTGTGGACCGCGCGCGGTCATGAGGAAGCGATCGCGCTGCTACGCGGCCTCGACATTCCCGGCTATTTCAACGGCGCGAGCCGCGGGCTGCTGCCGCCGGGCGATCCGCATCATTTCGACCGCACGCGTTCACAGGCGTTTGCCAATGCGGACGTACTCATTGTCGTCGGCACGCCGTTCGATTTTCGCATGGGGTATGGCAAGCGCATCAGTAAAGAACTGACGCTTGTGCAGATCGACATGGACTACCGGACCGTCGGCAAGAACCGCGATATCGACCTCGGGCTGGTCGGCGATCCGGGAGCGATCCTCGCCGCTGTATTGCAAGCCGCAAGCGGCCGCCTGAAGGATGACAAGCGCCAGGCACGCCGTAAGTGGATGGCGCAGTTGCAGGACGCCGAAGCGACGGCAACTGAAAAACTCATGCCGCTCTTCAAGTCGAACAGCACGCCGATTCATCCGTATCGCGTGGCTTACGAGCTCAACGAGTTTCTCGCCGACGACACCGTTTATATCGGCGACGGCGGCGACGTCGTGACGATCTCCGCGCAAGCCGTTCGTCCGCGCCGTCCTGGCCAATGGATGGACCCGGGCGCGCTCGGCTCGCTCGGTGTCGGTACCGGATTCGCGCTCGCAGCCAAGATCGCGCACCCGCAGAAGGAAGTGCTCTGCTACTACGGCGACGGTTCGTTCGGCATGACCGCGTTCGACATGGAAACGGCGAACCGCTTCGGCGCACCGTACCTCGCGGTGATCGGCAACAACTCGGCGATGAACCAGATCCGCTACGGCCAGCTCGCGAAATACGGCGACGAGCGCGGCAATGTAGGCAACCTGCTGAGCGACGTGCCCTTCAGCAAGTTTGCCGAAATGCTCGGCGGCCACGGCGAGGAAGTGCGCGACCCAGCGCAGATCGCAGGCGCATTGCAGCGTGCACGCGAAGCAATTCATCGCACGGGGCGCTCGGCTGTCGTCAACATCTGGGTCGACCCGCGCGAGTACGCGCCGGGCACGAAGAACCAGACCATGTACAAGTAATACGGATACCTTAGGAGACACGACATGGGCAAAGCACTCGACGGCGTGCGCATTCTCGATTTCACGCATGTGCAATCGGGCCCGACATGCACGCAATTGCTGGCGTGGTTCGGCGCGGACGTGATCAAGGTGGAGCGAGCCGGAGCAGGCGACATCACGCGTGAACAACTGCGTGACATTCCGGACGTGGACAGCTTGTACTTCACGATGCTCAACCATAACAAGCGTTCGGTCACGATCGATACGAAGAACCCCGAAGGCAAGCAGGTTCTTGAAGCACTGATCCAGAAATGCGACGTGCTGGTGGAGAACTTTGCGCCGGGCGCGCTCGATCGCATGGGTTTTACCTGGGAGCGCATTCAGGAATTGAACCCGCGCATGATCGTTGCGTCGGTGAAAGGCTTTGGCCCTGGTCCATATGAGGACTGCAAGGTGTACGAGAACGTCGCCCAATGCGCGGGCGGTGCGGCATCCACCACGGGCTTCGACGACGGCCCGCCTGTCGTGACCGGCGCGCAGATCGGCGACAGCGGCACGGGGTTGCATCTCGCGCTCGGCATTGTCACCGCGCTTTATCAGCGCACCCAAACCGGCCGGGGGCAGCGCGTACTTGCCGCCATGCAGGACGGCGTGCTCAATCTGTGCCGTGTGAAACTGCGCGATCAGCAACGGCTCGAACGCACCGGCGTAATGAAAGAGTATCCGCAGTATCCGAACGGCAAGTTCGGCGAAGCGGTGCCGCGCGCGGGCAATGCGTCCGGCGGCGGTCAACCCGGCTGGATTCTGAAGTGCAAAGGCTGGGAGACCGATCCGAACGCATACATCTACTTCATCACGCAGGCACCGGTGTGGGCGAAGATCTGCAACGTGATCGGCAAGGAAGAGTGGGCCACCGACCCCGACTACGCGACGCCCGCCGCGCGTCTGCCGCGCTTGAAAGATATCTTCGCGGAGATCGAGCGCTGGACCATGACCAAGACCAAGTTCGAGGCCATGCAGATCCTCAACAAGTACGACATTCCGTGCGGGCCGATTCTTTCGATGAAGGAGATCGCGGAAGAGCCCTCGCTGCGTCAAACCGGCACGATCGTCGAAGTCGATCATCCGACGCGCGGTAAATATCTGACAGTCGGCAATCCTATCAAACTGTCCGACAGTCCCACCGAAGTCAAGCGCTCGCCGCTGCTTGGCGAACATACCGACGAAGTCATGGCTGAACTGGGTTATTCACCCGAACAGATCAGCGCATTGCGTACCGCCGGCGCCATCTAGGCGCATTAGAAAAACCGTAGTGCAAGCCGCCCGCCGCTCGCCATTCAGGCGAGCGCGGTGCCGGGCGGCGCCTTTCGAACCCGCATTGGAGACGGCAGGACATGGCATACGAAGACACGCTCTCACTGAAAGAACGCGGCACCGCCCACACGCCCGACGGCCACGCGCAGGTCGCCAACAAGGACGTCGTGCGGCATATTCTCGATCACGCCAAAGCGGAAGGCCGCACCTCGCTCACCGCGCCGGAAGGCAAGCTCGTGTGCGACGTCTACGGCATTTCGGTGCCGAAAGAAGCGCTCGCCACGACCGCGGCCGAAGCCGCGCAATTTGCGACCGAGATCGGCTTCCCGGTCGTGCTGAAGATCGTTTCGCCCGAAATTCTCCACAAGACGGAGGCGGGCGGCGTGCTCGTCGGCGTAAAGAATGCTGCCGACGTGGTGCAGGGCTTCGCGACGATCATGGAGAACGCAAAGCGCTATAACGCGCAGGCGAACCTGCTCGGCGTGCAGGTGCAGCAGATGATCGGCGGCGGCCAGGAGGTGATTGTCGGCGCGGTCACCGATCCGTCATTCGGCAAGCTGGTGGCGTTCGGCCTTGGCGGCGTACTCGTCGAAGTGCTGAAGGACATTACGTTCCGCCTCGCCCCGGCTACACGCGACGACGCGCGTTCGATGCTCGACGGCATTGCGGCAGCCGAGATGCTCAAAGGCGTGCGCGGCGGCGAGCCGGTCGATCGTGAGGCGCTCGCGGGCTTGATTGAAAACGTGTCGCGGCTCGTATCCGACTTCCCGGAGATATCGGAGCTGGATCTGAACCCGGTGTTCGCGAGCAAGCGTGGCGCGATTGCCGCCGACGTACGGATCGTGCTCGACTTCGAGCCGCCAGTCGAGCGCTACCGGCCGAGTCAGGAAGACATCGTGCGGCAGATGAACCGCATCATGAAGCCGGATCGCGTCGCTGTCATTGGCGCGTCGGCGGAAGACGGCAAGATCGGCAACTCGGTCATGAAGAACCTGATCAACGGCGGCTATCAGGGAGAGATCTATCCGATCCATCCCAAGGCCGACGAGATCATGGGACGCAAGGCTTATAAGAGCGTGCTGGACGTGCCGGGCGATATCGACGTTGCCGTATTCGCGATTCCGGCAAAATTTGTCGCCGGCGCTCTGACGGAAGTCGGTAAGAAAGGCATTCCCGGCGCGGTGCTGATTCCCTCAGGTTTTGCGGAAACGGGCAACGTGGAGGGCCAGCAGGAAATCGTTGCGATTGCGCGCGAGTACGACATTCGCCTGATGGGCCCGAACATTTACGGCTTCTACTACACGCCGAAGAATCTGTGCGCAACGTTTTGCACACCGTACGATGTGCAGGGCAAGGCGGCGTTGTCTTCGCAGTCCGGTGGCATCGGCATGGCGATCATCGGCTTCTCCCGTTCGGCGAAGATGGGCGTGTCGGCAATCGTAGGTCTCGGCAACAAGTCCGATATCGACGAAGACGACCTGCTGACCTTCTTCGAACAGGACGAAAACACCGACATCATTGCGCAGCATTGCGAAGACCTGAAAGACGGTCGCGCATTCGCGGAGACGGCGGCGCGCGTCTCGAAGAAGAAGCCAGTGGTGGTGTTGAAAGCCGGCCGCACGAGTCTCGGTGCGCGCGCTGCGAGTTCGCACACGGGCGCGCTTGCAGGCAACGACCGCATCTACGAAGACGTGTTCAAGCAGTGCGGCGTGATACGCGCCCGCTCTCTACGCGACCTGCTGGAATTTGCGCGAGGCATTCCGAAACTACCCACGCCGAAGGGCGAGAACGTGGTGATCATCACCGGGGCGGGCGGCTCGGGCGTGCTGTTGTCCGATGCTTGCGTGGACAACCGCCTGTCGCTGATGACCATGCCGGCCGATCTCGACGCCGCGTTCCGCAAGTTCATTCCTCCGTTCGGTGCCGCAGGGAATCCTGTCGACATCACAGGCGGTGAGCCGCCGTCGACGTATCAGAACACGATACGCCTCGGCCTCGAAGATCCGCGCATTCACTCCATCATTCTCGGCTACTGGCACACGATCATCACGCCGCCGATGGTGTTCGCGCGACTCGTTGTCGAGGTGAAGGAAGAGATGAAAGCGCGCGGCATCGAGAAACCGATCGTCGCATCGCTCGCGGGCGACGTGCAGGTGGAAGAGGCGGCCGAGTACCTGTATGCGCATGGTGTTCCCGCGTACGCGTATTCGACGGAAATTCCTGTCGCGGTGCTGGGTGCGAAGTATCAGTGGGCGCGCGGTGCCGGGTTGATCTGACCTGACGCGTAAAACAGGAGGCGGCACGGTTTTCGTCGCGATGAGCGACGAAGATCGTGCCGAAGCGCTCAAGGAGCGGCATATGGATACGTGGATGCGTTTCATGTCGAACGACGGCGGTGTAGTGTTCGGCCGCGTCGAAGGTGCCTACCTGCACGAGTACGAAAGTCTCGATCAGCCGGTGCCGACCGGCGTGGTGTTGTCCACGCGCGCACTGACGCCGCTCGCACCTTGTGCGCCCGGCAAGATCGTCGCGCTGTGGAATAACTATCACGCGCTTGCCGCAAAGCTCGAGAAGCCGGTGCCGACGCACCCGCTGTTTCTGTTGAAACCGGCGGGCTCAGTGATCGGCTCCGATGAGCCGATCCGCCGCCCAGCCAGCTACGCGGGCAAGATCGTCTATGAAGGTGAGCTGGGCATCGTGATCGGCCGGCGTTGCCGGGATGCCGACGTCGAAGAGGCCGCTCAGGCGATCTTCGGCTACACGCTCGTCAACGACGTAACCGCTGCGGATCTGCTCAACGAGAATCCGCATTTTCCGCAATGGTGCCGCGCCAAGGGCTTCGATACTTTCTGCTGCATTGGCCCGGCGATCGTCTCGGGCTTTGATTGGCAAAGCGCGAATCTGGTGACGATGCTCGACGGCGTCGAGCGGCAGAACTATCCGCTCGCCGACATGGTGTTTTCGCCGGCCGAGCAGGTGAGCCTCATTTCGCGAGACCTCACGCTTGAACCCGGCGACGTCATCGCATGCGGTACGTCGATAGGCGTGGGCTCGATCAAGGACGGGGCGACGGTGTCGGTTTCCATCGACGGGATCGGCACGTTGCGCAACACACTGAACGCGGCACGCGCGGCCGGTTCAGAGACGCCGAAACCAGGCGTCGTAGCGGGACTCGTTTGAACGGTGGGTCGGTCCGCGGGCCACGAGCGCGCGGAGTTGCATCGAGAACACGAAGGAGCACGCGTGTCGCAAGCGTCAGACAGTACCGTGTGGCTGGGGATGTTCGTACCGTTGACGGCGACGCTCGCCGGGCTGTTGGCTTGTGCGCTCGGCTCGGTGCTTGCGGCGCTCGGGCAATTGCCGTTACACGGACTGCCTGAGATGCTGCGGCCCTTGCCGCGGATGCCGATTCATCACTCGCGCTCGCGGTCGTGCTCGAATGTGGCGTCCGGAAGTCAGCCTTGCTGGCGTGCCGCCGCGTTGGCCGCCACCGTTTCCGGCGTATTCGCCGCGGGCTTGGGTGCTGGTGTCGCCCATATTTGCGCGGCAGTTGCAGGCGCCCTTGCCGGTGCGCAGCTCGCGCGTCGGCGCAATCTAGCAGCACGGCAGCCCGCGCTCGTCGCGCTGGTGGCGAGCGGCATGGGCTTGGCGATCGTGGTCGTCGGCGTTGTCCGTTATTTATCGCCGCCATTGTCGTTACCGTCGTCGATCGAGGCGGTCTTGGAGCGGATCGAGCTTTGCATGGCCGTGTTCGCCGGCGCGTTGATCTTCGCCACATCGGCGATTGCATTCTGCAAATTGCGCGGTGTGTTGCCGCTTCGTGTGGCGGCGCGTCGGGGCCACGACATCGTCAACGTCGCTGCGTTTCTGTTATGTGGATGGCTCGGCTACGGGTTCGCGACTGAAGCGGTACAGCCGTTCGGACTCGCCGCGCTGCTCGCAATCAGCGCGCTTGCATCGTCAATAGGCGTGCATGCGATGCTCAGTCGCGAGTATTCCGAGCGTTCCGGGTATTCCGAGCGTTCCGGGTATTCGGAGTTTTGCGAGTGTCCGAACGTCCACGCGCATGCCCATGCCGCGCGCGGCGTTCGCAGCATGGCTGTCGCGATGGACTGGCGACATGACGCACAGCCGGAAGAGATTCGTGAAGCGTGGGACGCCGGCATGGTGCGCGCGGCAGCATACCGTCACCGTCGAGGCTGGCATAACAGCGGCAACGGGCAACCGCACACTCGCGCATCTGCGGCGCGCCGCCTGCCCAACCGATTCCCGGTAAGCCGACAGCCATGAAGCCCGCCACGATGAAAGCACAGACCTCGACGGCCTATCTGTCAGCAGAGGGAACGAGAACCACAGAGTCTCTACGCGGCGGGAACATGTTCCCGCCGTGCCGCTCATTCGCCAGTGGCGGCAAATTCGCTGTAGTACTGCGCTTTCTTCTGGAGGATCAGTTGAGCGAGGAAATCGGCGTCATAAGCGCGGTGAAGATGCGCGTGAAAGCGCTCGATGAAAGCGGTGATGCGAGCGGCTTCGCTGTTGAACTCGCTAAGAATGTCGAGCGTGGCGTGGTCCCAGCGAAAGCGCAGACCCAGATCGCTGAACGCGGCGTTGTAGGCGCTCAGATGCGGGTCGTTGGGATGATCGGCGGTAGCGCGGGTTGTACGTGCGCTGGCATGAGTCGCAACCGAAGCGTGGTTCATGATCGGCCTCCTGGGCTGACAAGTGATGGAACTCGCTTGCAGCATAGAAGTACTGATCGATTTGCAATAGTTAAAGTTTTATTGGATTTCCATAGGCTATTGCTTATACACGCTCAGTTCCTTCACCCGAGTGATCTTCTCGATGAGGCTCGCGCCTTCTTCCATCAGGAAGCGCTTGAACGCCACGGCAACGGGCGGCAGACGCTTGTTCTTCCGATGAACGACATACCAGTTGAGCATGACCGGGAAGCTTTCGACATCGAGCACGACCAGGTGGCCCAACTGCAACTCGAGACTGATCGTATGCGCGGACAGAAATGCGATGCCCATGCCGGCAATGACCGCCTGCTTGATTGTCTCGGTGCTCTTGATCTCCATCGCGATTTTCAGATTGGAGAGGCGACCGGCGAAGCCCTCCTCCATGGAGTTCCAGGTGTCCGAGCCGCGCTCACGTACGATAAATGCCTCGTTCGCCAACTGGCTCATCCTGATGTTGCGCTTTTGCGCGAGCGGGTGCGTAGGCGCGGCCACGATCACGTACGGGTGCGGCGCGAACGGCTCGTTCGTGGCGTCCATTTCATGCGGCGGGCGCACCATCACCGCGAGATCGGTCTGATTGGTCGCGAGCTGATGCAGCAACTCCTCGCGATTGTGCACCGCAAGATTCAGCACGACGCCCGCGTAGCGCCGCGTGAACTCCGCGAGCAGTCGCGGAAAAAAGTAGTCGCCGGCGCTGATGACCGCCACATTCAGCTTGCCGCCGGAGACGCCTTTCAACTGGCTCATGGCTTCGTCGACTTCGTGAAACTGCTGAATGATCGCGCGGCTGTAGTGCAGCATTTCGGTGCCGGCTGGCGTGAGGTAAATCTTCTTGCCCAGCTGTTCGAAGAGCGGCAAGCCGGCGTGCTCTTCGAGCTGACGAACCTGTGTGGAAACGGCGGGTTGCGTGAGGTGCAACTCCTCGGCGGCGCGCGAAAAGCTCAGGTGGCGCGCCACGGTCTCGAATACCTTCAACTGCCGGAGCGTGGCATTGCGCATCGTCATGGCCGATGTATAAGCAAACGTGAATCAACATAATAACAAACTTTAATTATTAGTAATTCAGCAATGACCCTAGCATGAGTTTGTAAAGAAAAACGAAGCTGCCGGCCTCACACTCGGGTTAACGCTTGGATTCAGGCGTGGCGGGACCGATAGGGGATCGGCGGAAAGCAGCAGAAAGGATTGGTCGGAATTAAGAACTTCCCAAAAGGCGATGATTAATTCGCTAATTAAAAGGAAGCGATTTAAAGACGCAGAGATTAAAAATTCCCGAATTGCAAGGCTTTTCGGGTCATAACGATAAGGCGGGACACATACAGCACGGCGCATTGGCCGGCTGCACTAAATAATTGCGGAGACAAGGCACATGGACGATATCACTCAACAGACCACGGCCCGCGTATTCTGGGCGAACCGTTGGTGGCAGCTCGTCATCGGCATGGTGTGCATGGCGTTGGTGGCGAACCTGCAGTACGCGTGGACGCTGTTCGTCGCGCCGATGGACGCGCGGCATCACTGGGGCCAGGCCTCGATTCAGATGGCGTTCGCGATCTTCATCCTTACGGAAACCTGGCTCGTTCCACTGGAAGGCTGGCTCGTCGACAAGTTCGGTCCACGGCCAGTGGTGGCAGGCGGCGCGGTGTGCGCGGGCATTGCATGGGTCATGAATTCGTACGCGACGACCTTGCCGATGCTTTACGTCTCCGCGGTTATCGCCGGGATTGGCGCGGGCGGCGTGTACGGCACCTGCGTGGGCAACGCTTTGAAATGGTTTCCCGACCGCCGCGGCCTTGCTGCGGGCCTGACCGCGGCCGGCTTCGGCGCGGGCGCAGCAGTGACGGTGATTCCGATTGCGAACATGATCACCCGCTCCGGCTACGAGCACACGTTCTTTTTCTTCGGTATCTTGCAGGGCGTCGCGATTCTGCTGCTCGCCATGCTGCTGGTGAAGCCTGTGTTGCGCAAGCATGTGCCCGCAAAGAAGAAATTCGCGGTGTCGAAGGTGGACCTCACGCCCGGCCAGATGATCAAGACGCCAGTGTTCTGGGTGATCTACGTTTCGTTCGTGGCGGTGGCTGCCGGCGGCCTGATGGCAACCGCGCAGATCGGCCCGATCGCAAAAGACTGGGGTCTTGCGCGCATTCCCATGACGATCTTCGGCGTTACGCTGCCGCTGCTGACAGCCACGCTTTCCATCGACAATATCTGCAACGGCTTCACGCGTCCGCTGTGCGGTTTCATCTCCGACAAGATCGGCCGTGAAAACACGATGTTCGCGATCTTTATCGGCGAAGGGCTCGCGTTGCTCGGCATGATGGAGTACGGCACGAACCCGTATGCGTTCATGACGTTTGCCGCGCTGATCTTCCTCTTTTGGGGCGAAATTTTCTCGATCTTCCCGGCAATCTGCGCGGACACGTTCGGCAGCAAGTACGCGGCGGCGAATGCCGGCACGCTTTACACGGCGAAGGGCACGGCTTCGCTGCTGGTGCCGGTCGCGTCGGTGTTGTCGGCAACGGGTGGATGGAGCCTCGTGTTCACTGTTTCGGCTGTGATTACGATTGCCGCCGGCGTGTCCGCGAAATTCATTCTGGCGCCGATGCGCTCGCGCTGGATCCACTCGCAGGACGAGCCCCAGCCGGGCGTGCTCGCCGTCGCGGGTAACGGCAAAGCCTCGCGGCTGAGCCACTGGCCCGAGCAAACCGGCGAATAGGCTGCCGAGCCGTTCGCGGCCGGCCATGACCTCATGAATGTTTCGTTGCAGCAACTCAAGGTGTTTGTCGCCGTCGCGCGTGAACGGAGTTTCACACGCGCGGCGCGCGAGTTCGATCTGACACAGTCGGCGGTGAGCCGGTGTGTGCGGGAGCTGGAAGATGCGGTCGAACTCAAATTGTTCGATCGCACGACGCGCCAGGTTCAACTGACGCACGCGGGCGCCAGTCTCGAACGAAGGATTGGCCGCCTGCTCGATGAAATCGATCTGACGTTGCGCGAAGAGCGGGCGGCTTACGAAGGACACCGCGGCGTCGTCGCAGTGGCGAGCAATCCGGTGTTGTCGTCGGGATGGGTCGCGCAGGGGCTCGCGCGTTGTGCGACCGCCTATCCAGAACTGACGGTCACCGTCGAGGATCAGCCCCAAAGCGGCGTACTTGCGAGCGTCGAGCATGGCGAAGTCGATTTCGGCGTGGTCTCGCTGGCCGCGCCGCTCGCCAACGACCAGTTGCACGCGCAGGTCATGTTCACGACGCCGCTGCACGCGGTGATGCCGTCGACGCATCCGCTGGCCCGCCACGCCAGCGTCGCGTGGGCGGCGCTGCATGACTGGGCGCTCGTCACATTGAATGCGGACGCGGGCGTGCGTGCGGCGCTCGATCCGGCCTTCAGCGCGAACGGACTTAAGCGGCGCCCGGTGCAGGAATTCGGTCATGTGGCGGCGGTGTTGCGCATGGTGGAACTTGGGTTGGGCGTCGGCGTTCTGCCCGTCGACGCGCATTGGCCCGCAGTCGGCGACTCGCTGGTGAGCCGGCCGCTCGTTCCTGAAATAGCATTGACGACGCTACTCGTGCATCGCCGCAATCGCTCGCTAAGGCCGAATGCCGCGGCCGCCTGGGCGGAGTTCGCGGCGCATGGCAGAGCGCCCTCCAGGAACGCGAGTCCGGACGACGGTCCGGACGAAATCTCCAACCCGACCGCACACACGACGTCGGCCGCATCCCCGCACGCGACACCTCGCGACCCTTCCCGGCCTGCGGCCGCGCGCAGCGGCGCGGCGCTTCACGAGCCGTAGCGCTCGATCGACTTGCCGACACCGGCCTTCGCCCCGAGGCCGGCTAGCAGCAATCAGCCCAAGCAACATTTCAATGCAAGGAGCTTCATGATGGACACTGATACCGGCCTCAGGCGCCATGACCTGTTGATCGACGGCAAACGGTTGCCGCCGGGCACGGGCGAATATTCCGTCAATATCAATCCGGCTACCGAGGAGCCGATCGCGCACGTTGCACAAGGCAGCGCCGCCGACGTCGACACGGCAGTGCGCGCAGCGCGCGCCGCATTGAAGGTGTGGAACGGAATCAAGGCGGCAGAGCGCGGCCGCATTCTGTCCCGCCTTGCCGGTCTGATGCGCGCCAATCTCGACGAACTGGCCGCGCTCGAAAGTCTCGACGCGGGCAAGCCGATTGCCGCCGTCATGCGCCAGGACGTTCCGGCCGCGATCGATACGCTCGAGTACTACGCAGGCTGGTGCGACAAGATCAACGGCCAGGTGGTCCCCGTTCGCCCGGACGCTTTGACCTATACGTTGCGTGAACCGGTCGGCGTGGTCGCTGCGATCGTGCCGTGGAACTTCCCGCTGATGATCGGCATGTGGAAAATCGCGCCGGCGCTCGCGTGCGGTTGCACGCTGATCGTGAAGCCCGCGGAGATCACGCCGCTCAGCGCGTTGCGCATCGGCGAACTCGCGCTCGAAGCAGGCGTGCCGCCGGGAGTGCTGAATATCGTCACGGGCAAGGGACGTGTGGTCGGCGACGCGCTCGTCGCGCATCCAGGCGTGGACAAGGTGACGTTCACCGGATCGCCGTCGGTGGGGCGCGGCATTCTGCAGGGCGCGGCCGGCAACTTCAAACGCGTGACGCTCGAACTCGGCGGCAAGTCGGCCAATCTGATTTTCCCCGATGCAAATCTCGACAACGCAGTGCGGGCCGCGGCGTCGGGCATCTTCTTCAACACGGGGCAAGTGTGCTCGGCGGGCTCGCGCATTCTCGCGCATCGCGATGTCTACGACGAAGTGGTGGAGCGCCTCGCCGCGCGCGCAAAGTCGATCAAGGTCGGCGATCCGTCGTTACGCGAAACGTCGATGGGTCCGCTTATCTCCGCCGCGCAAATGAAGACCGTGCTCGGCTATGTCGATGCTGGGCGCTCCGAAGGCGCATCGCTCGTGACAGGCGGCGCGCGCATCGGCGAGCGCGGCTTCTTCGTGGAGCCGACGGTGTTTGCCAACGTCGAGCACGAAATGCGCATTTCGCAGGAGGAGATTTTCGGGCCCGTGGCGAGCGTGATTCGTTTCAGCGACGAAGCGGACGCTATACGTATCGCCAACGGGACGTTGTACAGCCTCGCGGCGGGTGTGTGGAGCGCGGACATTGGTCGCGTGCATCGCGTGGCACGCGACCTGAGAGCGGGGACCGTCTGGATCAATACCTACGGCTATACCGATGTGCGCCTGCCTTGGGGCGGTTCCGGCGATTCGGGCTTCGGCCGCGAGCACGGCGACGTGGCGATTGAAAACTTCACCGAGCCGAAAGCGGTCTGGCTGGCCATCGATCAATAGCAACTGTATTTTGCCGCGCAAATGAAAATGGATCGGACGCCTCGCGGCGTCCGATCCATTTTCAACGTACCGCGATGAAGGTGAGAAGCGCGAGAAGCGCAGACAGACCCTATCGGATCACGCGCCCTGCAATGCCATGCGTTCGCGCAGTTTGACGAGCGCAAGCACGACGTCGATGGTAGGCGTCGGCTCGTTGACGAGGCGTCCCATTTCCTGCACCACGGTCAGAAGCGGATCGATTTCCATCGGCCGCCGGTTCTCCAGATCCACGAGCGTCGACGTTTTATGTGCGCCGACCGCGCCTGCGCCGTCAATGCGCTTTTCCACGTCGACCCGAAAGTGCACGCCGAACTGATCGGCAATGCGCTTTGCTTCGAGCATCATGGTGCGCGACACTGCGCGCGTGCCCGGGTCGCTCGTTAGCACGTCGAGTGTTGCATGCGTCAACGCGCTGATCGGGTTGAAGCACAGATTGCCCCACAGCTTCAGCCAGATTTCGTCGCGGATGTTGTCGCGGATCGGCGCCTCGAAACCCGCTGCCTGCATGATCTCGTGCAACTGCTGGATGCGCGGCGTGCGCTCGCCGCTCGGCTCGCCGATTGGAAACTTCTTGCCGTACACATGCTTGATGAGGCCTGGTTCCACGATTTCCGCGGCCGGATAGAGCACACATCCGATCGCCCGTTCGGGGCCGAGCTTCGTCCACTGACTGCCGTCCGGATCGACGCTCGCGAGCCGCGTGCCGGCGAACTTGCCGCCGTGCTGATAGAAGTACCAATACGGAATGCCGTTGACACCGGTCACGACGGCAGTGTGCTTGCCGAGCAGCGGCTGCATCGCGTCGACCACGCCAGGCAACGAGTGCGCTTTCAACGTGATAATCACGAAGTCCTGCACGCCGAGCTCGCTCGGGTCGGACGTGCAGCGAACCGGCGCGCTGACCGTCTCGCCGTCGATAATCAGACGCGCGCCGTGCTCGCGCATTGCCGCGAGATGCGCGCCGCGCGCGATGAAACTGACGTCGGCGCCGGCGCGTGCCAACTGCACGCCCATCAAGCCGCCTATCGCTCCCGCTCCGAAGATGCAGATCTTCATGATGCCGCTCCTGTGACTATGAGAAGTCGCTTGCCCATGCCGCCTCTCGCCGAGCACGGCGGCGGGTCACTTAATGAGCATAGGGGCGTGCGGTCAATACAGATAGTTAAACTTTCTCGGCGCAAGCATTAGGCATTGCTTATGGACGGCGCGCTTCTGCTCGCGCTCCACCAAGGTCAGGCACGGCGGACGAGCAGGAAACTGAGTCCGATGGCGGCGAGGAATGCGCCGCAGCAGCGATTGAACCAGCGCCTGACGCGAGCGCGCACAAGCCACTTGCCCAGATGCATCCCCGCCCACGAGTACAGTGCGATAGCCACGCATTCCAGCACAAGGAAGCTCATGCCGAGCGCAGCGAACTGCGGAAGCATCGGTTTCCCGATGTCGACGAATTGCGGTAGAAACGCGGTAAAGACGAGTATCGCCTTGGGATTGCCCGCCGCCACGAGAAATTCCTGGCGTGCGATCCTCGCGAGCGATGCGGGCTGCTCTTGCGTAGTGTCCACCGCAGGCGCGTCGCTGCGCCATAGTTGAATGGCGAGCCAGATCAGGTAAGCGGCGCCCGCGAGTTTGATAGCGAGAAAGAACCACTCCGAAGCGTGCAGCACGACCGCGAGACCGGTGGCGGCGAGCGCAATCATGGTCGCAAACGCGACCAGCCGCCCGGTACCGCCGAGAAACGCAGTCATGAAGCCATGCCGCGCGGCCACGTTGATCGAGAGCAGATTGTTCGGCCCCGGCGCGAGATTGATCGCGAAACAGGCGGGGAGGAAGAACAGCCAGGCGGTGGTGGACATGGAGCCTCGCAGGGAATGAACGCGCGGGCGCGGGCCAGGTGAAAACCCGCAAATGCGCGAGCGCGCGAACACGCAAACGCGCAACCTGAAAACGCGCTGCGCTGCTTCCGATTGTAGCGAAAACCGGTGGCGCTTCTGCTCGCTTCTGCTCGTGTCTGCGCTGACGGGCGTTTGCAGGTGTCGTTGGAAGACGCCTCTGGCGGAAGCCTCCTGCAGGCCCCTCAGTTCTCAGTTCACTGCATTGATGAATCCGCTATCGCCCACCAATGCGTCGACGCTAAGCCTCACCGTGTCTTCGATCGCAATGGAACTGCTGGTGAACTTCGGCGATTTTCGTTTGACGGTCTTGGTGGTCGAGAACACGACCTTTTGCGTGGCGGAATCCGTCACCACGTAGCGCATCTTCAGTGTCCACAGCGCGGGCGAACGGACGTCGTCGACAGTGAATTTTTCGATGTTGCCGCTCAGCACTTTCCTGCCATCGTTGAGATGGAAGCCAGCAACCTTGAGACGATTCGCGACGCTCTCGCGCACCGTCTGGTTGATATCGTTTTTCAGCACCAAGGCGGTCATCGCCGTGTTTTCGATGCGATTCGGCGACATGCGTCCTTCAATGGCCGGCATGTACGCGAAATCGCGGGCGGGCGCGACGCTGAGCCAGCCCGTGGAGTGGGCCGCCGCGCGGGGCGGGCTATTCAGCCCGAACCACGACCACGAGCAGGCGGACAGCATCAGGGGCAGCGCGATCACGCCGCAGCCCTTGAGCACGATATTTCCCAGAGTCGCCGGCGTGCCCGCTGCCGGGCGCGCCGGATGACGCGAAAGCGAACCATGCCGCGCCGATTCGGGCGCTGTGCTGGAACAAGCGGCGGTCGAGATCAGAAGAGTGGCCCTTTAAATGGTGATACATGCCGTTGAAGAACAGCATGGTAACAGCGGGCACCTGCGCGCCATCTTCGAAATAAAAAGCGCCGGGGCGTTGCCATTAGAAGAAGCCGGCTTTGCCCTGTGTCATATCGACTAGCGTGCGCCGTGCGTCTTCGACCGCGTTGACCGGCAAGCGGATGGTCATCTTCACGAGCATTGCGTGCGCGGTATCGGCGAGCGCGTAGCCTTGAGCTTCGATCCATCGCCGCACTTTGGCTTCGTCGGCGTAACCGACTTCGACAGTCAGCGACCCTTGTGCAATCCGTTCGATTCGCGGCGCGTCCAGCAGCGCCGAAGCAATTGCGTCCGTATATGCACGCACGAGGCCGCCCGCGCCGAGTTTGACGCCGCCATAATAGCGGACTACCGCGCCCAGCACGCCGTCCAGATCGTGATGCCGCAGCACTTCGAGAATTGGCCGGCCCGCGGTACCGGACGGCTCGCCGTCGTCGGACATGCCGGACTGACCGCCCGCCAGCAGCGCCCAGCACACGTGCGTTGCGGTGGAATGCTCGTCGCGCAGACGGCGCAATTCGTCCATCGCGGCGTCGCGATCCTCGACCGGCACGGCGTACGCAATGAACCGGCTCTTGCGAATCTCGAGTTCGTGGATGTGCCGCGTGGACAGCGTGTAAGTCACCTTGGGAATTCCAGTCAATAGCGATAATCGACACAACTCGCGAGCCCGTTGAAGCCCGAGACTCGAATGATAGCCAGTTTGCGGCGCCGGCAAGCGCGCTGCGTGCGTCGCAAGTACACTGTTCGAACTGTCCGCTTGCATCGGACGGGCGCAAACAATCTGGAGACGACATGCTCGAGCTATCCGCGTTAGGCACTTTCATTGCCGTTGTATTCGGCCTCTTTCTGATTCCCGGGCCCGCCGTGCTGCTGGTTTTAACACGCACGGTGCACGGAGGACGCAAGGCCGGCATCTTCACCGGCCTCGGCATTGCAGTGGGCGACTTCATTCACACGCTGGGCGCGGCGGTTGGCCTCTCTGCCTTGCTGATGACGTCGGCACTCGCGTTCAACGCAGTCAAATGGATCGGCGCCGCGTATCTGGTTTATCTGGGCATTCGCGCATTGCGTGAAAAGCAGACCAACGCGAATGTGCCCGCGAGTGCGCCCGTGTCCGGATCGAGAGCGTTCTTTCAAGCCATTCCCGCCGAGGTGCTGAATCCTAAGACCGCGCTTTTCTTTCTCGCGTTTCTTCCGCAATTCGTTCATCCCGAACACGGCTCCACGTTTTTGCAGTTCACGACGTTGGGCCTGATTTTCGTCGGCATGAGCGCGCTTTACACCACGCTGATCGTCTTGACGATTCGCCCGCTCGGCAGGCTTATCAAGCGCCTGACGTGGCTACGGCGGTGGCAGAACAAGATCATCGGTGTGCTGTTTATTTCGCTTGGAGTGCGCGTGGCGACGCAAACGCGCTGAGCGCTTTCCCGTTCAACTGTCCTGCATTGCACGAGAATAGAGATGGACCACATCGCCGCTTCCGCAGCCACGCCGGCGCGCCGGATCGAGTTCTGGTTCGACTTCGGCAGCAACTATAGCTACCTGAGCGTCATGCGCATCGAGGCTGAGGCCGCGGCGCGAGGTGTGAGCGTCGATTGGCGGCCGTTTCTGCTAGGGCCGATCTTTCGCGCGCTTGGTTTCGACAATTCTCCGTTCGTTCTACAGAAGGAGAAGGGCGCCTACGTGTGGAAGGACATGGAACGCCAGTGCCGCAAATACGGCATTGCGTTGACACGTCCGAGCGTTTTTCCGCGCGCCGCGTTACTCGCGCTGCGTGTGGCGCTGCTCGGTGCAGAGCGCGAATGGATTGCTGCTTACTGTCGCGAGATCATGCAGCAGAATTTCGTGCATGACCGCGATATCGGTTCGATCGAAGTAGTGAGCGAAGCGCTCGCGAAACTCGGTTTGCCCGCACAACAGATCGTCGCCGAAGCGCAGAGCGACGCGAACAAGCTGCGTCTGCGTGAACAGACCGAAGCTGCCGCGTCGAAGGGCATTTTCGGCGCGCCTACTTTCTTTGTCGGCGACGAAATGTTCTGGGGCAACGACCGGCTGGAAGACGCGTTGGACTTCTGCTATTCGTCGCCGCGCTGACAGAAGCGCCTGCCAGGCACATGCGATACGACGGCCTGCGCAATTTCGAGCGGTGTACTTTCGGCGGGCACCACGCGGCGACTTGCTTCGGGCGTGTGCTTCATGGTCCATTCGACGAGCCGGTACGAACGTCCCCAAGGCGGTTGCAGCGGGTCAGAGACCTTGCATGAGTGAATCTGCCGGACCCATTCGTTGTCAGGCATGGCGCGCAGATGCTCGAATACCTTGTTCTCAACCATGGTGTGACCTCTTTCTTTTTTGCAGGCATGCAACCTGTCTCTTGGCGCGTCGGCAAACATCGCTGAAAAAAACGCCGCCGGTGATCTGGCGGCTCAACAGGGGATGTTGAGTCACATGGTTGCAGCAAAGAATTAAGCGAGACTTAAGATCGCGCAGATCCGCACGCATACGCGTAGCGCTCGGGTCGAGCGCCACGCGTAGTGTCACGCATCCGGCGGCACGCCGAGCAGTTGCAACGCGCCGCCCGTTACGGCGCTGAACACCGGGCCGGCGACAGTGCCGCCATAAAACGCCTTGCCGGCCGGGTCGTCGATCATCACGGCGACGATCAGTCTCGGGTCGCTCATAGGCGCCATTCCGACGAAGAGTGCACGGTAGCGATTCTTCGCGTACGTCGCGCCGACCTGCTTGCGCGCAGTCCCGGTCTTGCCGCCCACGCGGTAACCTTCCACCGTCGCGGCGCGCCCCGTGCCGCCGTCGCCCGTGGCCATTTCCAGCATCGAGCGGATCGCGCGTGCGGTGCCGGGCGTGGTGACCGCGTGGCGCGTTTGATCGGAAGCGCCCGCGTCATTGCCGCCCGCCTCGGTGCTCTCGCGTAGCAACCGCACGCGGTGCATCGTTCCGTCGCCGGCGTAGGCGGTGTAGATCTGCGCGATCTGCAATAGCGAAGCGGAGAGTCCGTAGCCATATGCCATGGTTGCCTGCTCGATCGGGCGCCAGCGTTTGTACGGGCGCACCTTGCCGGATGCCACGCCTGGGAACGTCAGATCGGGCCGCAAGCCGAGCCCGTATTCCTGGTACTTCGTCCAGATTTTCTCGGCCGGCAAATTGAGCGCGAGCTTGGCGAGCGCAATATTGCTCGACTTCTGCACTGCTTCCGCAACGGTCATCGCGCCGTGATTCGACGTGTCGTGAATCACTGCCGGACCGATCTTGTACCAGCCCGGCGCCGTGTCGATCACGCTTTGCGGCCGCACTTTGCCTTCGTCGATGGAAAGCGCGACGACCACTGGCTTGATCGTCGAACCCGGCTCGAACGTGTCGACCACCGCGCGATTGCGCAATTGCCGCCCGGTCAGACGCGCGCGGTCGTTCGGATCGAAGCTCGGATAATTGGCGAGCGCGAGGATCTCGCCGTTGCGCGCGTCGAGCACGACTACGCTGCCTGCTTCCGCGCGATGTTTCGCAATCGCGTCCTTCAACTGTCCGTATGCGAGTTGCTGAATGCGCCGGTCGATGGTCAGATGGATCGTCTCGCCGTTCTGCGCGGGTACGAGCGGGCGCGTCTCGGACACGACGCGGCCGAGCCGGTCGCGGATGACTTCGCGATGGCCGGGCACGCCGAGCAGTTGTTCGTTGGCCGCCAGCTCGACGCCTTCCTGACCGTTGTCCTCGATGTCCGTGAAGCCGACCACGTGCGCCGCCGACTCGCCTTCCGGATAAAAGCGCTTGGAATCCGCAATCTGCGTGATGCCCGCGAGTCCGAGCTTCGAAAGATGACCGGCGGTATCGGCGTCGACCTGGCGCTTCAGCAGCACGAACGTCTTGTCGCCGCTCAGACGACGACGCAGTTCCGCGAGCGGCAGATCGAGCAGCTTCGAAAGCGGCGGCAACGCGGCTTCGTCGAGTAGTTTCGGGGACGCCCAGATCTCATAAGTCGCCAGACTGACGGCGAGCATCGAGCCGTTGCGGTCGACAATGCGGCCGCGCGTTGCATCCAGTTCGATCGTGCGTTGGTAGCGCTTTTGCCCTTGATCGATGTAGAAGTCGCGATTCACCACCTGAACCCAGAGCGCGCGGCCGGCGAGCGCGGCAAACGCGCCGAACACCAGCACGACGATGAACTTCGAGCGCCACATTGGAAGACGCGCAACGAGCAACTGGTTCTTTGCGACCGGAGCGTACGGGTCGCGTGGTTGAGACTTTTTCTTCTGGATCATAGAGGCGGATAAACAGCGGATTGACTTGCATCGCTCAAAGGCGGTGCTGCTCATTGTAATGAGAACGTAATCTGTATGAGAGATTACTGCAAGTCAACTCGCGCGACGGGCGAAAAAAAGCCGCGCGGATCCGAAAATCCGTGCGGCTCGTGTTCAAGCGCTTCTGTCCGTCGCGTTGTCTAGTTGTCCGTTGTTTCCGTCGTTTCCCGTTGCGTTCTCTCGCGCTTGTTATGCGCTTGTTACGCGCTTGTCACGCTAGTCAGCGTCAGGCCGGCAGCGCAAAGCTGGAAATCGCTTCGCGCAGAACGCCCACCTGGTCTTTCAGCGAATGCGCGGCGGCCGCGGCCTGTTCCACGAGCGCGGCGTTCTGCTGCGTGACCTGATCCATTTCCCCGACCGCGCGATTCACCTGCTCGATCCCCGCGCTCTGCTCGCGCGACGCGTTGCTGATTTCCTCGAGGATCTCGTTCACGCGACGCACCGATTGCACGATCTCGCCCATCGTCGAACCCGCGTTGGACACGAGCGATGCGCCTGCTTCCACGGTATTCGTCGACGTTTCGATCAGCGCCTTGATCTCCTTGGCGGCCGTGGCCGAGCGTTGCGCGAGGCTGCGCACTTCGGCGGCGACCACCGCGAAGCCGCGTCCCTGTTCGCCCGCGCGGGCCGCCTCGACCGCCGCGTTCAGCGCGAGAATGTTGGTCTGGAACGCGATGCCGTCGATCACCCCAATGATGTCGCCGATCTGCCGCGAGCTCGTCGTGATCTCGCCCATCGTACGGACCACGTCGTCGACGACGCGGCTGCCGCGCGTGGCGACGTCCGCGGCCTGACCCGCGAGTTGTGCCGCTTGCAGCGCGCTATCGGCGTTCTGCTTCACATTGACCGTCATCTGATCCATGCTCGACGCCGTCTGCACCAGTGCGGCCGCCTGCTCCTCGGTGCGCTGTGACAGATCGGTATTACCCGCGGCAATTTCGCTCGCGCCGATGTTGATGTTTTCGGTGCCGGTACGAACGCGCGAAACGGTGTCCACGAGACCCGCCTGCATGGTCTGCAACGCATGCAGCAGGCTGCCGGCGTCGTTGTCCTTGACCGGCACGCGCGTCGCAAGGTTGCCGCGCGCCATCAGCTGCGCATGTTCGACGGCCACTTCCAGATCGCCGCCCAGCGAGCGGCGGATGCTGCGCAACACGAGCAGCATGATGGCCGTAGCAACGGCGCCGAGCGCGACGGTGATGGCGAGCCAGCGCAGGAGACTTGAATAAAACGCGCGCTGCACGTCGTCCATATACATGCCGGTGACGACATACCAGTCCCACGGCTGGAAGTGCATCGCATAGCTCGTCTTGGCCACGGGCTTGTCGCTGCCGGGCTTAGCCCACAGATAGTCGACAAAGCCGCCGCCTTCGCGATTGCCTGCGTTGACGATATCCACGAACAGATGGTTGCCCGCTGGATCGGTGAATTGCGCCAGGTTTTTGCCGACCATCTCTTTCTTGAACGGATGCATCAGCATGACCGGCTGGGAATCGTTGACCGAGATGTAGCCGTCCTTGCCGTAGCGCATCGCCTCAATCGTTGCGAGCGCCTGCTTCTTCGCTTCGTCCTCGGTGATGATGTGCTGCTGCGCCAGCGTGTAATAGCGGCTCACCACGTGGTTCGCCTGATCGATCAGCGACGTGAGCTGATCGCGCCGGTCGGCAATCATCGACGCACGGTTTTGCCATGCACCGAAGCCGCCGATCAGGATCAGGCCGAACCAGAGGACGGCGATCATTGAGGCCAGTTTTTTGTTCAAAGTCATAGCAATGGGTCGTGCTTTCACAAAGGGTCGATCGGATTGGCTGTTTGCTTTTCGCTGACTGTGTTTACGGCAGTCGCAAGGAGTCTCCTGAGGCAGGGGAAACCCGCTGTTTTAGCAGGGGTTTTGTCTGACTAAATGTCCTCTGCGGCTTTGTAAGGCGACGAGTCGCCTGTTTATTAAAAATGCAATGAAGTTTGAAACGCGGTAATCAATTAATCGTGAAGCGTTATTCAACTGTATTTCGCGATTAACACGATTTTCATTGGAATACGCTTGTTGCAATTTGCGTCGCTGGAGCACGCCGATTCGGCTGCCAGCGCGCGGGGACATGGTGTCCTGTCAAGTTTCCACAAAACGCCAATTAACTCCAAAGGCCACGTGGCTGTGGATCTCTGCAAAAATCGACACATTTTTCCACTTAACAGCAAGGCCGAAAAAGCAGAGCCGTCTAAATGACCAATAAATGAAAATTCCGCTATAGTCGCCATTTTCCAGTCGCCAGCCGGGCAAAAAGAGCCCCAATAAGCCCGCCACAAGGAGTACCGAAAATGAATGCCCGCGAACCCGCCTTCGTCTCCGCTTCCCGCAGCGCACGTCTGCGTCAGATGCTTGTCAGCAACGAACTCGAATTCATGATGGAGGCCCATAACGGCCTGTCCGCCCGCATCGTGCGCGAAGCAGGTTTCAAGGCGATCTGGGGCTCGGGCCTCGCGATTTCCGCGCAATTCGGTGTGCGCGACAACAATGAAGCAAGCTGGACGCAGGTAGTCGACAACCTCGAATTCATGGCCGACGCAAGCGATCTGCCCATCCTGCTCGACGGCGATACCGGCTACGGCAACTTCAACAACGTGCGCCGCCTCGTCCGCAAGCTGGAACAACGCGGCATTGCCGGCGTGTGTATCGAAGACAAGCAGTTCCCGAAAACGAATAGCTTCATTAACGGCGAAGCTCAGCCGCTCGCCGATATGGACGAATTCTGCGGCAAGATCAAAGCCGGTAAGGACTCGCAGTCGGACGAAAATTTTTCGATCGTGGCGCGCGTGGAAGCGCTGATCGCAGGCTGGGGCATGGACGAAGCGCTGCGCCGCGCGGAAGCTTATCGTCGCGCCGGCGCCGACGCGATTCTGATTCACAGCAAGCTCTCGCGTCCGGACGAAATTCTCGAGTTCGCGCGTGAGTGGGCGGGCCGTGGGCCGCTCGTCATCGTGCCGACCAAGTACTACAGCACGCCGACCGAAGTGTTCCGCGAAGCCGGCATCAGCACGGTGATCTGGGCGAACCATCTGATTCGCGCGGCGACCTCGGCCATGCAGGCGGTTGCACGAGAGATCCATACGAGCGAAACGCTCGTCAATGTCGAAGACCGCATTGCCGGCGTCAACGAAATTTTCCGCTTGCAGGACGCCGACGAATACTCGGAAGCGGAAGACCGCTATCTGTCGAGCGGCCGCGCGGCGAGCGCCGCTGTCGTGCTTGCGGCGAGCCGCGGCAAGGGCCTCGAAGCGGTCACTCAGGACCGACCGAAGGTCATGTTGCCGATCGCCGGTAAGCCGCTGTTGCGCTGGCTGGTCGACGCGTTCAAGAAGCAGGGCGTCAACGACATCACCGTGGTCGGCGGTTATCGCGCCGATGCAATCGATACGGCCGGTATCAAGCTCGTGGTCAATGAGAAGCATGCGGAAACCGGCGAACTCGCATCGCTTGCGTGCGCACTCGACAAGCTCGCGGGCGACACGCTGATCTCGTACGGCGATCTGCTGTTCCGCAGCTATATCCTGCGCGATCTGGTGGAGAGCGAGGCGGCGTTCAGCGTCGTGGTGGATTCGTCGTTGACCGATGCGGAAAACGCGAGCGTGCGCGACTTCGCATGGTGCTCGTCGGCCGACGACCGCGGTCTCTTCGGCAACAAGGTGCTGTTGCGTCACGTTTCGAGCGGGCAGCAGGCGTCGTCGGAGATTGCCGCGCAAACGCCGCATGGCCGTTGGGTCGGTCTTCTGAACGTGCGTGGCGAAGGCTGCGAGCGTCTTCGGGCGGTCATGCAGCAGTTGCAGGCGCGTGCCGATTTCGCGTCGCTCGACATGCCCGCTTTGCTGAACGCGCTGATCGAGGCCGGTGAATCGATCGAGGTGCAATACGTGCACGGCCACTGGCGCGGTGTGAACGATCTCGAAGACTTCCGCCGCGCCGGCGACTTCGCGCATGGCCAGACGCCGCTCGCGGCGTCGGTCGGCACGCAGGCAACGGATTCCGCGAACGGAGCCGCGCAATGATCGAGGCGGCACAGTTCGTCGAGGCGGCGCGCGATCGCGGTTTCGACTGGTACGCGGGCGTGCCGTGCTCGTATCTGACGCCGTTCATCAACTACGTGTTGCAGGACGAGTCGCTGCATTACGTGTCGGCGGCGAATGAAGGCGACGCTGTCGCGCTGATCGCCGGCGTCGCGCTCGGCGCGCGCGATGAGCGTGGTGGAGGCACACGCCGCCGCGGCATCACGATGATGCAGAACTCCGGGCTCGGCAACGCGGTGAGCCCGCTGACGTCGCTCACGTGGACCTTCCGTTTGCCGCAGTTGCTGATCGTGACGTGGCGCGGCCAGCCCGGCGTCGCCGATGAACCGCAGCACGCGTTAATGGGTCCCGTCACGCCCGCGATGCTCGACACGATGGAAATTCCCTGGGAGACCTTCCCCACGGAAGCCGACGCAATCGGCCCGGCGCTGGATCGCGCCATCGCCCACATGGACGAAACGGGCCGCCCGTACGCGCTCGTCATGCAAAAGGGCAGCGTCGCGCCGTACGAGTTGAAGGCCGGCGCCGCCAGCGAGCGTCGCGTGCCGGTGGCGGCGCGTTCGCAGTTCGCCAACGTGGCCGCGAGCGAACTCGCGTCGCGCCATGACGCGCTGAAGAAGGTAATCGCGCATACGCCGATCGAGTCGACGGTGGTGCTGGCGTCGACCGGTTTTTGCGGGCGCGAGCTTTACGCAATCGACGATCGTCCGAATCAGTTGTACATGGTCGGCTCGATGGGCTGCGTGACGCCTTTCGCGCTGGGTCTGGCGCTCGCGCGGCCGGATCTGCATGTCGTCGCGCTCGACGGCGACGGCGCCGCGCTGATGCGCATGGGCGCCTTCGCAACGCTCGGCGCATACGGCCCGTCCAATCTCACGCACGTGCTGCTCGACAACGGCGCGCACGACTCGACCGGGGGACAGGCGACGGTGTCGTCGCAAGTCTCGTTCGCGGGTGTCGCGGCGGCGTGCGGGTATGCGTCGGCGGTCGAAAGCGACGATCCGGCCGTGCTCGACCAGTTGTTCGAATCGGCCCCGCTCGACGGCCCGCGTTTTGCGCGCCTCGTGATTCGCCGCGGCACGCCTGACGGCTTGCCGCGTCCCACCATCACTCCGCCCGATGTGAAAACGCGCCTCATGCGCCACATCGGCGCCGCGTGAAGTCAAAGTAAAGGAGCGCCCATGCTGCTGCTCAATCCCGGTCCGGTGACGCTCACCGAACGTGTTCGCAACAGCCTGTTGCAGACGGACCTGTGCCATCGCGAAAGCGAATTTTTCGACTTGCAGGAAGAGGCGCGCACGCGTCTCGTCGACCTGTACGGTCTCGACGCGAGCGAATGGCAAGCGGTGCTCATGACGGGCTCCGGCACGGCCGCTGTCGAAAGCATGACCGCCGCGCTGGTGCCGCAAAACGGCAAGCTGCTGGTGGTGGAAAACGGCGTGTACGGTGAGCGCATTTCGCAGATCGCCGCGCAGTACGGCATCGCGCACGAGTCGCTCAAGCACGACTGGATGCAGGCGCCCGACCTCGCGAAAATCGCCGAACGTCTCGACGCGGACAAAGCGTTCACACATGTTGCCGTGATTCATCACGAGACGACGACGGGGCGTCTGAACGACCTTGCGGCGTTGGGCACGCTGTGCCGTGCTCGCGGCTTGCGTTTGCTGGTGGACGGCGTGAGCAGCTTCGGCGCCGAAGCGATCGATTTCGCCGACGCGAGCCTCGACGCGGTCGCCGCGACGGCCAACAAATGTTTGCACGGCGTGCCGGGTGCCTCGTTCGTGCTGGTGCGCCGCGCCGCGCTCGCGCAGGCGGCGAGCCGCACGTACTACCTCGACCTCGGGCGGCTCGCGCGCTTGCAGGATCAGCGCAACACGCCGTTCACGCCGTCGGTTCATGCGTACTACGCGCTCGTCGAAGCACTGCGCGAGATCGCCGACGAAGGCGGCTGGCGCGCCCGTCATGCGCGTTACGCAGCGCTCGCGGAACAGGCGCGCGCGGGACTGGCCGAGCGCGGCATCGGCAGCGTGCTGGCGCCGGCGGAATCGTCGGTGGTGTTGCGTGCATACCGGCTGCCGAACGGCGTCACGTATCCGCAATTGCACGATGCGCTGAAGGCGCGCGGATTCGTCATCTATGCGGGACAGGGCGGGCTGTCAGCCGAGCTGTTCCGTATTTCGACGATGGGCAATATCCACGCCGCCGACATCGACCGGCTGTTGCAGGGCTTTACCGAACTGACGCGCTGAGCGCTGCGCAGCAGGCTCACACAGGGTCTTTGTCCGGCGGCCCTTCGGGGCGCTGCGGCTCCTCGGTGTGATGACCGGGCGATGGCGGCGTCAGCGGATCGCCTTCCGGATCGCGGGTCGGATCGGCGTTAGGGTCGGGGATCGGGCTTGTATGCATGTCGTAGCTCATTGCATCACCTGTGGTTGAGAACTCTGCGATAGCGGGACGGCGTCCGGCGTTCTCTTCAAGCCTAGACGCTTCCTGTCAGGCTCGACCGCCAGAGTTGCTGCGCTGATCGTCCTGTTACTTCTTCACGCGACGGCCGACGGTAAGGTGCCAATAGCGCTCGGCGGCAAAAACATCCTCATAGTTGCCGGCGCCGAACGCGCGCAACTGGCTCTGATACGCATTGACCGCTTCGCGCTTGATCTGTCCGCGGCGCTGTGCGTCGATCGTGTGTCCGGCGCTCGGATTGGCCGGCGTCGCCACGATGCCGCGCTGCGCGAGATCGGCAAGCCGTGCCTGCACGACACCCGGCGTGCGCCGGTGAATGGCTTCCTCGTAGCCGAACCATTCGAGATGCGACAGGCGCGGCAGGATCTCGCAGCATGCTTCGAATACGCGCACATGGTCGTCGTGAAACAGGCCGAGCGGCATCAGCAACGTGTTCGCCGTGGTTCGGTAAATGGTTTCCTCTAACGCCGCTGCCATTTTGCTGATCGACGGCGAGTCGGAATACTGACTGTCGCGAAACGGCATTCGCAGCGGAATTGCATCGAGCAATTCAAGCGCGCGATTGTCTTCAAGCGTGCGCTCGTGTATTGCCTCATGGGCGTCGCTGAAGCCCGACTTTTCATCCCATTCCGTACGCATCGTATGCTCGGGCGGCGCGGCGAAGACCGTACAAACCGCAGCGTCGGGATGCGCGGCGAGCAATGCGCCGCAACTGAAGACGGCGTCGTCGAAATGAGGTGACACGATGAAAAGGCGCGGACTGGTTTCGCTCATGGGAAGTCGGGTGGTTTCGAAACGTGCGCCGTGCGAGCGGCGTAGCGTTGCGTGACAATCGCGGCGTCACATCAGCTTAGGCGGAATTGGAGCGAGTTGCGCGGCTGATTCGCAGTCAATGAACAGTTCCGATTGCATCGAGCATTAATCATATTCCGCGCAAGCCTCATGCCTGAGGCCCTTTCGCTTTCAGCGGGCGGTCAGCGCAAGGCGCGCAAATCGTCTTGCGTGTCTATATCGCGCAAGATTCCGGCGTCGTCGACATCTAGCCTCATGACGCGTTCGGAGCCGAGCAACGAGCGCGCGCCGCTGTCGCCGTCGAGGCACAGCAGCGCGTCGCGGTAGTCCACGCCAAACCCTACGGGATGGCCGCGCTGCCCGTCGTAAAACGGCGCCACGATCGGCGCGCCGCCGTCGAGCGCGCGGGCCACCGCTTCGATCGTGGTGATCTCGATGCGCGGCATGTCGGCGAGCGCGACGATCCAGCCCTCGGCGTCCTCACTCGCCTGAATACCTGCAGCGAGGCTTGCGCCCATGCCGCGTTCGGCGCCGGGCGCGAACGCCACGTCGCAGCCCGCATCGTTCAAAAGCCGCGCAAGCGCTTCAGCGCCCGGCCGCACCACGGCCAGCACGTGCGGCACGACCCTCAGTAGCCGGTGCGCCGCTTCCTGCGCGACCGGCGTGCCGTCGGACAGCCGCGCAAACAGCTTGTTTTGCAGGCCGTGCGGATCGAAGCGGGAGCCGATCCCAGCCGCGAGCAATATGCCAGTGGCGAGCGACGCGTAAGCCATGGATGGGCACCGTTGAGTAAGATGCCACCGATTGTGCGGCGCAACGCACCGCGAGGCAAGCGACCCGCGCAGCGCGCTCAGACCTGCGTCGTCGTCATCACCTTGTCGAGCGTTATCGGAAGATCGCGCACACGCACACCGGTTGCGTGGTACACCGCGTTGGCAAGCGCGGCGCACACGCCCGTAATGCCGATTTCGCCGATGCCCCGCACGCCAAGGGAATTGATGTACGGGTCGGGCCGGTCGAGGAACGTGATATCCAGCGCGCCGATGTCGGCATTCACTGGCACGTGGTACTCGGCGAGATTTGCGTTCGTGAAACGCCCATAGCGCGTATCCAGCGAGGTTTCCTCCTGCAACGCTGCGCCCACGCCCCATACAATGCCGCCGAGCATCTGGCTGCGCGCGGTTTTCTCATTGAGCACGCGGCCCACGTCGTACACGCCGACCACGCGCGGCACGCGAATCGTGCCGAGGTCCGCGTCCACATGCACTTCGACGAACACCGCGCCGAACGAGTGAAACGAGTACTTCTGCTTCTCGCCGCCCGGCTTGACGGTGGACGTCGCTTCGATCGGCTTGCCGCCGGAGCGCGCGACGATCGCCGCCGCGGGATCGCGCTTCGACGGTTGCGAGCGGCTCGTTACCCAGCCGTTCTCCACGGTGATGTCGTCGAGCGCCATGCCGTGCACGGGCGACGCAGGGTCCGCCAATGCCAGCGCGATTAGCCGCGCGCGCGCCTCGGTTGCTGCGTCGCGCACAGCCGGCGAAACGCTCGCCGCCGATTGCGAGCCGCCCGACACCGGCGCCTTCGGCAGCGACGAATCGCCGAGCGCAAAGTGGATGTTTTCCGGCGCGAAGCCAAGCGCGTCCGCGGCGACCTGGGTCATCACCGTGTACGTTCCAGTGCCGATGTCCTGCGTGCCCGAGGCCACCATCGCAGTGCCGTCGGGCAAGATCCGCGCGATGGCGCTCGCTTCGCTGCGATTAGCCGGGTAGGTCGCGGTCGCCATGCCCATGCCAATCAGCGTATTACCGTCACGCATGGAGCGCGGCGCGGGGCTGCGCCGCGACCAGCCGAATTTCTCCGCGCCGATCTGATAGCACTCACGTAACGACTTGCCCGACCAGGGCTTGTTTTCCTGCGGATCGGCTTCTGCATAGTTCTTCAGGCGCAGCGCTAGCGGGTCCATTTTGAGCGCGACCGCCAGTTCGTCCATTGCGGATTCCAGCGCAAACGAGCCGGTCGTCTCGCCCGGCGCGCGCATGAAGGTCGGCGTGCCGACGTTGAGCGGCACGAGCCGGTGTGTGGTCACCTGGTTCGGCACCGCATACAACATACGCGTGACCATGCAGCACGTCTCGGTCCAGTCTTCGATCATGGACGTGTTCGAAATGCTGTCGTGACGCATGGCGCTCAGCGTGCCGTCGCGCCGCGCGGCCAGCACGAGGCGCTGTTCGGTGCGCGGACGTGCGCCGACCGGACCGAACATTTGCGGCCGCTCGAGCACGAGCCGCACCGGACGCCCGGTCTGTTTCGCGGCCATTGCGCACAACGAAACATGCGACCAGGAAGAGCCCTTGCAGCCAAATCCGCCGCCGACGAACGGCGAGATCACGCGTATGTCGCTAGGTGAAATGCCGAGCGTTCGGGCCACCGCCTGCGCTTCGCCGCTCACGCCCTGGGTCGAATCGTAGAGCGTAAGCTGCGGGCCGTCCCAACGCGCCATGGTCGCGTGCGGCTCCATCGGATTGTGATGCTCGATGGGCGTCGTGTACGTTGCGTCGATATGCACTGCGCTGTTCTGCATGCCGTCTTCGAAGCTGCCACGCTGCGTATCCGTTTGACGCCCTTGCGGTTTGTCCGGCGCATGTGCATTTGCCTTCGCCTGTGCGAAGTCGAGCGTGGCCGGCGTGCTCTGATACGTGATGCGCAACCGGCGCGCGGCATCGGTCGCATGTTCGAGCGTATCGGCGACGACTACGGCCACCGGCTCGTTGTTGTAATGCACCTGGTTGTCCTGCAGGAGCGACAGTCGACGCCCCGCAGGCGGGGCCAGTTGCGCCTTGCCGCCGTTCGGCAGACGCGGCGCGTTCTGATGCGTCATGACGAGCAGCACGCCGGGCACGGCCTGCGCGCGGCTTGCATCGATCGACGCAATCGTGCCGCGTGCAATCGTGCTCGTCACGAGCACCGCATGGGCGAGACGCGCTTCCGGAAATTCCGCGGCATAGCGTGCTTCGCCGGTTACTTTGAGTAGACCGTCGATGCGGTCGAACGGTTGACCGATCAGCGTCATGCGACACCTCCTGCGCGGCCGGCGGCCTGATTCACTGCACGCACGATCGCGCGTTGCGCGAGCTGCACCTTGAAGCGGTTGTCGGCGAGCGGCCGGGCATCGCGCAATGCAGCGGCAGCGGCGTTGGTGAGCGCGGCTTGTGTCAGCGGCTGTCCGTTCAGCATCTGTTCCGCTGCACTCGCGCGCCACGGTTTGTGCGCGACGCCGCCCAATGCAATGCGCGCGGTCTGCACGCGCTCGCCGTCCATCTGCAAGGCAGCGGCCACCGAGACCAGTGCGAATGCGTAACTGGCGCGGTCACGCACTTTGAGGTAATGCGAATGCGCGCTGAAAAGCGGTGGCGGCAGATCCACCGCGGTGATCAGCTCGCCGAGCCGCAACGTGGTGTCGACATCGGGTCTGTCGCCCGGTAGCCGATGAAATTCGGCGAACGGAATGCTTCGCTCCCCGGCCGGGCCGCTCACGCGGACCACCGCATCGAGCGCGGCGAGCGCCACGCTCATGTCCGACGGGTTGACCGCGACGCACTGCGGACTCGCGCCGAGAATCGCGTGCATGCGGTTATGCCCTTCGAGCGCCGCGCAGCCGCTGCCCAGTACGCGCTTGTTGCACTGGGAGAATGCGGTGTCGTAGAAGTATGCGCAGCGGGTACGTTGCAGCAGATTCCCGCCGACCGTCGCCATATTGCGCAATTGCGACGACGCGCCCGACAAGAATGCTTGCGATAACAACGGATACTGTTCGCGCACCAACGCGTGGTTCGCGGCGTCGCTATTGCGCACGAGTGCGCCGATGCGAATGCCGCCGTCGGGCAGTGTCGTCACGCCGTCGAGTCCGCCTATATGCGTAATGTCGATAAGCCGCACCGGCCGCTCGACACCTCCCTTCATCAGATCGAGCAGATTCGTGCCGCCGCCGATGAACACCGCGCCCGGTTGCTGCACGGCGCGCACTGCGCCGGCGACATCGGCGGCGCGTTCGTAGGTAATCGCATCCATGCCGTCGCTCCGTTACGCGTTGTCGCGGTTATCGTGGTTATCGCGATGGTCACGATGGTCGGCGCCAGCCGTGCCCGCATTCTGACCACTGCCTTCATGCGCCGCGCGTATCGCGGCAACGATATTTGAATAGGCACCGCAGCGGCAAATGTTGCCGCTCATGCGTTCGCGAATCTCTTCGTCGGAAAGTTTGGCGGGACGTTGGCGCACATCGGCGGTCACAACACTCGCCGTGCCGTTGCGAAACTCCTGGAGCAGAGCGGTCGCCGAGCATAGCTGCCCCGGCGTGCAGTAGCCGCACTGAAACGCATCGTGTTCGATGAACGCGCGTTGCAGCGGGCTCAATGCACCATTGCTCGCGAGCCCTTCGACCGTGGTGATGGTCTCGCCTTCATGCATGACGGCGAGCGTTAGACATGAATTGATGCGGCGTCCGTTGGCGATCACCGTACAAGCGCCGCATTGTCCGCGGTCACAGCCTTTCTTGGTGCCCATGAGACCCGCGTACTCGCGCAATGCATCGAGCAAGGTCACGCGCGGCTCGAGTTGCAACGTATACGCACGGCCGTTGACGTTCAATTCGACGGGGCGTGGCGGCACGGGAGCAGGAGCCTGCGCGGGTGGCGCTACAGATGTTTGCGCTTGTGCGCGAAGGTGCGGTGCCGCACCGACAGTCGCGGCTGCTGCAGCCGATTGTAGAAAACGGCGACGAGAAGGTTGGTGCAAGGCGGCGGCTTCGTCACCCGGATCATGACATTCGTTATCTGTTGCCATAACGTTCTATTGACTCCGCTGAAAGGTCAATGCAGGCTGACGATGCGTCGGTATCCGAAGCTTCGCGTCCAACAACCGAGGGTAACAAATCCGGCGCAGTTGCGTGAACAACGCTGACACAAAACGGTATTGTGAAAATAACGGAGACAGCACATATGAGATCACCCATTGGAGTCGGGCACGCGCTTCCCCTTGCAATCGTTGTCGCTCTCGGTGTGAGCGCCTGCCACGGCGACCACGACGACAGCACGCCCCAGCCGCAAGCCAACGTCCTGCCCAGCTTCATCGCGGGCACCGTCAGGACACAGTCATATGACGGCAATAGTGACGACCTGCTCACGGCCGGACTCGGTAAAACTGGCCTCGCTTCAGCCAGTGTTCCCGCGATTGCAAACGCCGCGCAACCGACAGCGGCGGAACTGCGCCGACTCGCGATCTGGTCGAACTATCGCGCGCTCGTCGACATGAGTAGCAATGGCGGCTATGGGCGCTTCTGGGGTCCCAATGTCGATGTGAACGGCAACGACACGTTGGGCGAAGGAAAGATAGCGGGCAAGGAATACCTCGCTTTCGCAGACGACGGCAGCGGTAAGCAGAATGTCAGCGTGCTCGTGCAAATTCCGGCGAGCTTCAATGCGGATCAACCGTGCATCGTCACGGCAACGTCATCGGGTTCTCGCGGCGTGTATGGCGCGATCTCCGCAGCCGGCGAGTGGGGTCTCAAGCGCGGCTGCGCGGTCGCCTACACAGACAAAGGCTCGGGCAACGGCGCGCACGAACTGTCGACGAATCGCGTGACGCTGATCGACGGCACGTTGCAGGACGCGAATGCCGCAGGCAATGCGAGCCTCTTCACGGCCAACCTGGGCGACACGGATGCCGCCACCTACAACAGCCAGTTTCCTAACCGGTACGCGTTCAAGCACGCGCACTCGCAGCAGAACCCGGAGCAGGACTGGGGCAAGAACACGTTGCAGGCGATCAAGTTCGCGTATTGGGCACTCAACGATTCGTATGGAACGTTGAACGGCTCGACGCGCACGGTACGCTATAACCCGGGCAGCATCACGACGATCGCGGCATCGGTGAGCAACGGCGGCGGCGCGTCGCTCGCAGCCGCCGAGCAGGATACCTCGGGCCTCATTACCGCAGTGGTAGTCGGCGAGCCGCAGATCAACGTGCGCGTGCCCTCGCAGGTGTCGGTGACTCAGGGCGGTGTGCCCGTCGGCGCATTCGGCAAGCCGCTTGCGGATTACATGACGCTCGCGAATCTGCTTGAGCCTTGCGCAGCGCTCGCGCCTGCCGCAGTCGGCGCGCCGTATCTGACGGCGCTGCCGCTTGCCACGACCACCGCGATTCGCACCGCGCGATGCGCGGCGCTCGCGGCCAACGGTGTGATCGCGGGGGCGGACACCGTCACCCAGGCAACCAATGCGCTCGCGCTGTTGCATCAGAACGGCTACGAGACCGACTCCGACGTGCTCCATGCGCCGATGTGGGATTCGCAAGCGGTGCCCGCCGTCGCCGTGACTTACGCGAACGCTTATGCGAGGGCGAGCGTGAGCGCGAACCTGTGCAACTTCAGCTTCGGCACGACGAGTTCGACGGGCGCGGCGGGCGTGACGCCGGCTGTGTCGCCGATGCTCACTGTGTTCGGCAATGGCAATGGCGTGCCGCCCACTAACGGTATCAACCTCGTCTATAACGCGGGCACGGCGGGCGCATTCGACCACCGGCTCGCAACCGTCGACGCAAGTTATGCGGGAGCAGCCTGCCTGCGTACGCTGTGGACCAACGGCACGCTGACGACGAGCGTTGAAGCGATCAAGGTGAATGCGAACCTGCATGGCAAGCCCACCATCATCGTGCAAGGCCGGGCCGATGCGCTGGTGCCGATCAATCATGCGTCGCGGCCCTATGTTGCAACGAATCAGCTGCTCGAAGGCGGCGCGAGCAAGCTCTCGTTCTATGAAATCACGAACGGCCAGCACTTCGACGCGTTCCTCGGCGTGGCGGGCTTCGACAACCGCTTCGTACCGCTGCATTACTACAACATTCAGGCACTCAATCTGATGTGGAGCCATCTGAAGAGCGGCACGCCGCTGCCGCCGTCTCAAGTGGTTCATACGGTGCCGCGCGGCGGCTCACCAGGCGCTGCGCCCGTATTGACCGTCGCCAACTTGCCGGCGATTGCGGCCAACCCTGGCGGCAATGCCATCACGGTGTCGAACGGGGTGGTGAACGTGCCGAACTGATGGCGGCTGTGTGTCGATAGCGGACCACGCGCGCGGTGTCTGATCGCGCGTGTGGCCGCTACGTTGAATACCAGGCCGGGTATGAACGATGCTACCTGTATTCGGAATCAAGCGCGTTCAGAGGACAGCCGATGCAGTTCGACTACAAGCATTTCCACATCGATTGCCGCGCACGCCACGCCGAAGAAGGCGTCTACTACGCGCGCGCGAAAATCACTCGCATACCGCGGAAAAACGAGCATTTCCGGTCGCACGATTCCGGCGACATCGACGCTTTCTCGAACGAGGCCGATGCGATCGCCTGCGCAAGGTCGTGGGCAATCGAATGGTGCGATGAGGCCGCCGACGCCGTGTCGGGACCGGCGTCGAAATAACTTGCGTTGCAGGAGGAACCGTCGTGGCGAGGCTGCGCATTGCGACATTCAACATCAACGGAATCCGTTCGCGCCAGGCCGCGTTGCTGCAATGGCTGGAGCGCGAAGCGCCTGACATTGTCTGCTTGCAGGAACTGAAGGCCGCCGATAGCGCGTTTCCCGCCGACGCATTGCGCGAAGCGGGCTACCACGCCATCTGGCACGGCCAGAGCGCGTGGAACGGCGTGGCGATTCTGTCGAAGGGCGAGCCGCCGCTCGAAAGCCGCCGCGGCTTGCCGGGCTTCGAAGAGGACACGCATAGCCGCTATCTGGAAGCGGCCGTCGACGGCGTGCTGGTGTGCTGCCTCTATCTGCCCAACGGCAATCCGCAGCCCGGTCCGAAGTTCGAGTACAAGCTCAAGTGGTTCGACCATCTGATCGACCATGCGGCGAAGCTGCTCAAGAGCGGACATCCGGTCGTGCTGGCCGGCGACTTCAACGTCGTGCCTACGGACGAAGACATCTACAACCCGCGCTCATGGCTGAAAGACGCGCTGTTGCAGCCGGAAAGCCGCGAGCGCTACCGGCGTCTCGTCGCACAGGGATGGACGGATTCGCTGCGCACGCATTTCGGCGAGGAGCGGGTCTATACGTTCTGGGATTATTTCCGCCGGCACTGGGACACCAACTCCGGCTTGCGCATCGACCATATTCTGCTGAGCCCGGACCTCGCGCCGCGCTTGCGCGACGCGGGCGTGGACCGATGGGTGCGCGGCGAGCCGCATGCGAGCGACCATGCGCCGACATGGGTCGAGTTGGACATGGGCGCGTCGCGTCGCAAGACACGCAGCTGAAGCACGCGTCTTGCGACTGGCGGTGACGCATCGATGCGCGGGGTAACGCTAGCGAACTATCGTTGCGCCCGGAGCCGGATGCATGCGCGCCGCGACAGCCGGGATAGCCGAGCTGGCAGGCACGTTTTCATCGATCGACGTACGTCCGCCGTCGTGGAAGAACGCCTGCTCCGCGGCCTTGTTCATCACGAGAATGCTGATGCGCCGATTGGTCGGTTCGTCGACGACGTTGCTGTTGAGCGGCAGTACATCAGCAAGACCGCGTACCTGCAACAGCTTTTCGACGTGCATGCCGCCAGCCACCAGCGCCCGCCGCGCGGCATTCGCGCGCTCGGAAGAAAGCTCCCAGTTCGAATAGCCGACAGGTCCGCCCGTGTACGCCACGGCGTCGGTGTGCCCCGCAATCGAGATGCGGTTCTCGACGTCGTTGAGTGCTGCGCCGATCTGCGTGAGTATCGCAACCGCGTAGCTCTGCAGCTTTGGACTACCCGATGCGAACATCGGGCGGTTCTGCGAATCGACGATCTCGATGCGCAGTCCTTCGTTCGTAATCGAAATGCGGATCTGGTCCTTGAAGGCCTTCAACGCAGGACTCTGTTCGATCAACGAGACCAGCTTCTCTTTCAGTTGCTGCAAGCGGGCCGTGTCAGCGGGCGCGACGGTCGGCGCCACGTTCACAGGAGTGGCGGGTTCGATCTGGGTTTTCTTGCCGTCGCCGGGGCGCGTGTCCGAGATGTCGCGGCCGCCGCCTTGCACGATGCTCGGCCGTGCTGCGGCCGTGCCTTCGTTGCCGCCGAGCAGGCTCGATAACGGCGTGTTGAAGTAATCCTCGATGCCTTGCTTGTCGAACTTCGACGTCGAGCCGAGCAGCCACATCAGCAGGAAGAACGCCATCATCGCAGTGACGAAGTCGGCATACGCGATCTTCCACGCGCCGCCATGATGCCCACCGTGGTCGTCGCCCTTTTTCGAGCGGCGCACGATGATTGGCGGCGGCGCCTCGTCCTGGGAGCCGCGTGACCTTCTCTGCGTCATGACGCGGCTCCCTCGGTGGCCGGCTTCGGCGATTTGGTCGCGCGCACGGCGTCGTCGAGTTCCTGGAAGCTCGGGCGATCCGCGGTGAACAGCACCTTGCGGCCAAACTCCACAGCGATGGGCGGTGCATAGCCCGACAGCGAGGCAAGCAGCACCGCCTTCACGCATTGGAACGGCTTCGCTTCGGCACGGCCCTTTGCGTTGAGCAGATCGGCGAGCGGACCGATGAAGCCATATGCGAGAAGAATGCCGAGGAACGTGCCGACCAGTGCACCCGCGATCATCTCGCCGAGCACGGCGGGCGGCGCGCCGACCGAACCCATGGTGTGAACCACGCCCATCACGGCGGCAACGATGCCGAATGCAGGAAGGCCGTCGGCCATCTTCTGGATTGCATTGGCCGCCACCGTAGCTTCCGCGTGATGCGTGGCCAGTTCTTCATCCATCAGGTCCTGTACTTCGAGCACGTTGACGTTGCCGCCCGACATCATGCGCAAATAGTCGACGATAAAATCCAGCAGATGATGGTCGGCGAGGACGTGCGGATACTTCTGGAAAATCACGCTTTCTTCCGGCGCAAAGACGTCGGCTTCGAGCGACATCATGCCTTCCTTGCGTGCCTTCTGAAGCAGCTCATAAAGTAGAGCGATCAGCTCCAGATATTTTTCCTTTGTGTAACCGCCGCCCTTGAAACATTTAGGAATCGCCTTGAGGGTTTTCTTCAATGTCGAAGTCGGATTGCTCACTACGAACGCGCCAATTGCCGCGCCGAAAATGCATAGCAATTCGAACGGTTGAAGGAGCGCCGGCAAATGGCCGCCCACGCCAAGAAAGCTCCCAAGGACGGAGCCGATCACCAACAGCCAGCCAATCGCGACAAACATAAATTCTCCATAATCTTGCGCGCCGCACGTTGTGAGAATGAGCCCCTGGTCAAGGGCATTTGCGTGCGTCACTGAATTTCCGCATGTACTGGTAAACGGCTCGAAAGGGTGATTGCTGAAGAGCGCGAAGCAACCGGAATTCAAATATTGCGGGGCTCGCTCGCGCATTCATTCGGCATCGGTAAAAGCGCCCGCACCTTTTTACCGGTTGCTCTGCTAGCATGCAGTGCGACCCGCGTCCGGGCTCCTCGACGGTGAACTCTCAAGACGAACGAAGATGACTATGAAAGCCAGCACCATTGCGGAGCGCGAGGCCCGCGGCCGTGCCGCCCGCGAAAAATCGAAGCGGTCGAGTCATAAAACGGTGGGCGCATTAGACCGCGATCCAATCGACCTTATTAAGCAAAGCAGCGAAGGCCGCGTGCAGAACCTCGTGCCGTTGCGCTATGGGCGCATGGCCGTGTCGCCGTTCACGTTCTTTCGCGGCACCGCAAACCTGCAAGCTCACGATCTAAGCCAGGTTCACGACAGCGGCCTAACCATGCCGATCTGCGGAGACGGGCATCTGATGAACTTCGGCGGCTTCGCGACGCCCGAGCGCCAGCTGGTTTTCGACCTGAACGATTTCGACGAAGTGTCGGTGGGCCCATTCGAATGGGACCTCAAGCGCCTTGCCGCAAGCCTCGTGCTGGCCGCGCGTCACATGCGCCTGAGTCGCGGCACAGCCGAGAATCTGGTGATGACCGCCGTGAGCGAATACCGCAATCGCATGGCGCAATACGCACAATGCGGCGCGCTGGAACTCTGGTATGAGCGCATTACCTTCGACCGCATGGCGGAGACCGCGCTGTCGCCGGAACGCCGCCGCGCGGTGCGCCGCGGCATGGAGCTGCATGGCGGTGCTGCTCGTCGATCCCACGGGCAAGCCGCTCTTCGTACAGATCAAGGAAGCGAGGCCTTCGGTGATCGCCCGCTACTACAAGTCGCCACCGGTCAAGCATCAAGGCGAGCGCGTGGTGCAGGGGCAGCGCATGTTGCAGGCCGCGAGCGACATCTTTTTAGGCTGGGCGACGAGTTCGCTCGGCCGGCATTACTACTTCCGTCAATTGCGCGACATGAAGCTGTCGGCGAGCATCGAGTTGTTCGACAGCGATCTGCTGGACGGTTACGCGAGGCTATGCGGCTGGGCGATGGCGCGTGCCCATGCAAAGGCGGGCGGCCAGGCGGTCGAAGTGAGCGCTTATATCGGGCGCGGCGATCAATTCGCCGAGGCGCTGGCAGCTTACGCGGCGAGTTACGCCGATCAGGTGGAGCGCGACTACGATGTCTTCGTCAAGGCATGCCGCAGCGGTGTTATCGAGGCGCGCTCGGACGAAGACATGGCGGCGGATTTTCGCATGTGAATCAACGCTGTGAATCCACGCTGTAAATCCACACTGTCAAGCGTCGACCCTCGCCTCGCGCAACGTCACGAAGCGCAAGTTCCTGCTGCGAGCCGCTTCTATGACACGTGGCAGCACGGCGAGAATCAGCGGCTTACCGTCGGCGGTCAGCGCGGCGTTGCCGTCGTGCAGCAGCAGTATGTCGCGCGGCGCCAGACCGTCGAGTAGCCTGCGGGTGACGACTTGCGGATCGCGTTCGCGTGTGTCGTAGCCGCGGCGCGTCCATGCCGCTAGCCGCAAATCTAGCTTGCGCAGCACCGGCTCCAGAAAAATATTGCGCAGGCCTGCCGGCGCGCGAAAGAACATGGGCCGCTCGCCGCTGAGTTCTTCGAGTGTGCGTTGCGCGGCATCTATCTCGCGCAGAAGCGCGCCCGGAAACGTCACAGAAAATGTGTGCACGTGAACCTGCGAATGGTTTTCGAGCGCATGACCTCGCGCGACGATCTCGCGTGCGAGTTGCGGATAACGCCGCGCCTTTTCTCCTATGCAGAAGAACGTAGCGCGCACGTGCAGCGCATCGAGCAGCTCGAGTACTTGCGGCGTGACGACGGGATCTGGACCGTCGTCGATAGTCAATGCGATTGCATCCGCGTTGCGCGCGCCAGCGGGCAGGCGCGTCCAGTTCGGACCCAGCAGCGAGGTGCGCGGCAGCAGACCGGCCACGGTAAATACAGCGTGATTCGCAAAGATCGCGGCGAGCCACCACGGCCATGCGCGGGGCACCAGCAGCCATGCGGCCAGCACCAAGACGTGCCATGCGGCGGTGGCGGTGAGCATCGCGGGGTAGCCGGTCTGAGGCCACCGGCGCAGCGGTGGCGCTCCAGCGTCGTGGGGCGTGGAGAGTTGGTTCATAAAGCGTGCTTCCGGTAATTGCGCGGGCAAGCAGGGCACCGCGCGCAACGTCGAACGATACCATTGATGCGCGGACCGGCAAGCTCGCGGACAGGAACCGCAATGAAAGCGCGCCGGTTGCATGATGGAAGCTCTCGCAGGCGGCATTTGTGATCGACCGTCCGCTGCGGTATGGTTCGAAACAGGTGCCGAACAATGGTGCAGGAGCGTTGGTGCGGGGCGGCCCTTCATTCATGAAACAGGGAGACGAGCGGTGACGGTGACGGGAATCAGAAAGGTGGCATTGGTAACGGGTGCGGGTAGCGGCATCGGCCGTGCATGCGCGGTGCGTCTCGCGGAGCATGGGTATAGCGTGGTGCTTGCGGGCCGTCGTCAGGCGGCGCTCGACGCCGTAGCCGAGCAGGCGCGCGCCGTGGGCGGAGAAGCGGCCGCGGTGCCTTGCGACGTGACGGACGCGGACAGCGTCGACGCGCTGTTCAACACGGTCCGCGAACGTTATGGCCGGCTCGACTTGCTGTTCAACAACGCCGGGCGCAGCGGCTCGCCGGTCGACATCGACGAACTCGATATAAACGAATGGCGTTCGGTGGTCGACACCAACCTCACCGGTGTGTTCCTGTGCACGCGCGCGGCATTCGGTCTGATGAAAACGCAGAATCCGCGCGGCGGGCGCATCATTAACAACGGCTCGATTTCGGCGCACGCGCCGAGGCCGAACAGCATTGCCTACACAGCGACCAAGCACGCGGTCACGGGCCTCACGAAAGCCGTGTCGCTCGACGGCCGGAAATACGACATCGTGTGCGGGCAGATCGATATCGGCAACGCGGCCACGGAAATGGCCGAGCGCATGGCGCGCGGCGTGCCGCAGGCGAACGGCGAGATCGCGGTCGAGCCGTTGATGGACGTGCAGCATGTCGCGGACGCCGTGCTGCACATGGCGCAATTGCCACTGTCGGCGAATGTCCAGTTCATGACCATCATGGCGAGCAAGATGCCGTTCGTCGGGCGCGGCTGACGGCCACCCGCGCCGCGCTTGGCGCGGCTGACGGCCACCCGCGCCAAGCGCGGCGCGGGAGATCAACATATACTGAGCGCTTTCCTTCTTCGCCTTCGCTGCCTCGCATTGCGTGCGTTCCGAGCGTGTTCACGTGAAGTCATCAGCCGTGCCCCAAGCCAGCACCGTGGACGATCCAAAGCCCGCACCGCCGGTACAGCCCGACCTCGAGGATTGTTGTCATAGCGGCTGTAGTCCGTGCGTGTTCGATCTTTATGACGACGCGCTGGAGCGCTACCGGGTCGCGCTGGCCGAATGGGAAGCGCGGCAGGCGCAACGTGCGGCGGTCCCAATCCCGGCGGCGAAGCGCGGCGTGCGCAAGCGCCGGTGAAGCACCGTCGCGCGCTTTTACGCCGCCGCAGTCATCAGTGATCCCGTCATGACCGACCTTTTTTCCGCGCCACTCGAACCCTTCAACGAATCGCACACCCTCGACGATCTGCACGACTTCGTGCAGCGCTATCCGCGGCTCTTCGTGCTGACGGGCGCGGGCATCAGCACCGATTCCGGTATTCCCGGCTATCGCGACGACAACGGCGAGTGGAAGCGCTCGCCGCCCATCACGCTGCAGGAATTTCTCGGTACCGACGCAATGCGCCGGCGTTACTGGGCGCGCAGCATGGTCGGCTGGCCGGTCGTTGCACAGGCGCAGCCCAACGCTGCGCATATCGCGCTTGCGCGGCTCCAGGCGGCCGGCCATGTACCGGCGCTCGTCACGCAGAACGTCGACGGATTGCATCAGCGCGCGGGTAGCCGCGACGTGATTGAATTGCACGGCGGCATAGACGGTGTCGTTTGTCTCGATTGCGGCACGCAGCATTCGCGTGCGTCGATCCAGCAGACGCTCGAGGCGGAAAATCCCGCGCTGCTGAGCGTGACCGCCGAAACTGCCGCCGACGGCGATGCGCATCTCGAATGGCACGCGCTCGAAGCGTTTCGCGTTCCGGCGTGCACGAATTGCGGCGGCTTGCTGAAGCCGGCGGTGGTGTTTTTCGGCGAAAGTGTGCCGCGCGAGCGTGTCGAGGCGGCTTCGCATGCGCTCGATGCCGCAGACGCCGTGCTGGTGGTCGGCTCGTCGCTGATGGTCTATTCCGGCTATCGCTTCTGCGTGTGGGCGCAAAAGCAGCGCAAACCAGTCGCCGCGATCAATCTCGGGCGCACGCGCGCCGATCCGCTGTTGTCGCTGAAAATTGCGGCGCCATGTGCCGATACGCTGACCGCTTTGGCCGGCCGTCTCGCGGTAGATTGAACTGCGGCTCGGCACCAATACAAGCGAATGCAAGCTATGCAACCCAAGCCAACGCAAACGATCCACACTACATCCACATGACCGAACCTGTTCCGTCGATGCGGCAACATTCGCCCTCCGCCGAGCGCAATCGCGAACCGATCCTCGCCGTCTTGCGCACGGCGTTGCCGGCCACGGGCCGCGTACTAGAAATTGCGAGCGGCACGGGTCAGCACGCAATGTACTTTGCCGGCGCGATGCCCGGACTGGACTGGCAACCGACCGACGCCGACGCGCAAGCGCGCGAGTCGATTGCCGCATGGATCGCGCACGGCGCGCCGCCGAACGTGCGCGCGCCGCTTGCGCTCGACGTGCATCAGGCCGACTGGGGCGTAGGCGTGCTCGATGCGGTGGTCTGCATCAACATGATTCACATCGCGCCGTGGAGCGCTGCGCAAGCGCTGTTCGCGGGCGCAAGCCGCCATCTCGCTCGTGGCGGTGTACTGTATCTGTACGGCCCTTACAAACGCGGCGGCGCGCACACGGCGCCGAGCAACGAGGCTTTCGACCGGCAATTGCAAAGCCGCAATCCGGCGTGGGGCGTGCGCGACATGGAAGCGGTCGTGGCGCTCGCGGCGTCGGAGGGATTCACGTGCGACGAGCCGGTCGCGATGCCAGCCAACAATTTCAGCCTCGTGTTCCGAAAGCGCGAACCACAGGCGCATTGAACGCGCGGAAAGGGCGCAAAGCCGTGTTGCGTGCCCGTTAACGAGCGGCAAACCGGCATTTCTTTTATGCTTTCACCCTCGACGTCCGGCCGACGTTCTTTCCGGCGCGGCGTCACGACACTTTTGGACACTGGAGAATTCACATGGGCAAACAGGCAATCGGCGTGGTGGGGCTGGCGGTCATGGGCCGCAATCTGGCGCTCAACATCGAAAGCCGCGGCCACGCGGTGTCGGTCTACAACCGTAGCCGCGAAAAGACCGACGAACTCATCGCCGAATATCCGGACAGGAAGCTGGTGCCGGCGTTCACGCTCGAAGAGTTCGTGGAGTCGTTGGAAAAACCGCGCCGCATTCTGCTCATGGTCAAGGCCGGCGAGCCGACCGACGCGACCATCGCATCGCTCAAGCCGCTGCTGGAAAAGGGCGACATTCTGATCGACGGCGGCAACACGCATTTCACCGACACGATCCGCCGCAACCAGGAGCTGGCGAAGGCCGGCCTGCATTTTATCGGCACCGGCGTGTCGGGCGGCGAGGAAGGCGCACTGAAAGGTCCGTCGATCATGCCGGGCGGGCAACGCGACGCATACGACCTGGTTGCGCCGATTCTGACCGAGATCGCCGCAAAGGCGCCGGACGGCGAGCCGTGCGTCGCCTACATGGGCCCGGACGGCGCAGGCCATTTCGTGAAGATGGTGCATAACGGCATCGAATACGGCGACATGCAACTCATCGCCGAAAGCTATGCGGTCCTGAAGCAGGTGGTCGGCCTGTCGAACGAGGAACTCGGCAAGGTCTATACCGAGTGGAATCAGGGGGAGCTCGACAGCTATCTGATCGAAATCACCTCGAAGATCTTCAGCAAGAAGGACGAGGAAACCGGCAAGGATCTGGTCGACGTGATCCTGGATCGCGCGGCGCAGAAAGGTACCGGTAAGTGGACCAGCCAGAATGCGCTCGACCTCGGCGCGCCGCTGCCGCTGATTACAGAGGCCGTGTTCGCACGCGTGCTTTCGTCGCTGAAAGATCAGCGTGTTGCCGCGAGCAAGGTGCTCGACGGGCCGAGTGCGAAGCCGCTCGGAGCTGAGCGCGAAGCGTTCATTGAGTCGGTGCGCCGCGCGCTGTACTTCAGCAAAGTGATCTCGTACGCGCAAGGTTTCGCGCAGTTGCGCGCGGCTTCGGAAGAGTACAAGTGGGATCTGGATTTCGGCACGATTGCCAAGATCTTCCGTGCCGGCTGCATCATCCGCGCTCGCTTCCTGCAGAAAATCACCGACGCCTACACGAAAGAAAAGACTATCGCGAACCTGCTGCTGGACCCGTACTTCCGCGATGTTGCGAGCAACTATCAGTCAGCGTTGCGCGAAGTGGTGGTCGCCGCAATCAATGCGGGCGTGCCGGTCCCGGCGTTCGCGTCGGCGGTTGCATATTTCGACGCTTACCGCTCGGAGCGGTTGCCCGCAAACCTCGTGCAGGCGCAGCGCGACTTCTTCGGCGCCCATACGTTCGAGCGGATCGACAAGCCGGGCAGCTTCCACGCGAACTGGAGCTGAAGCGCTGTAGCCCCTAGCAGCGCGCGCCCGGCGCAGGCCGGGGCGCGCCGTTCTAGGGTATTGAAATGGCTGGGCGGCATTATTGCTGCGAGCGTCGGTCATTTCGACACTGACAGGATTCGGACACCGACTATTGCAATTTCCGGAATAGAGTTTCGTCGTTTTAGGGGTTTCCCCTAGATGTTCTCGCTCCTAAACTTCTATTTAAGCGCTAGGGACAACAAAGCCCGAAGCGAATCACAACAAGTTCTGGAGGTTATACATCATGAAGACTCTTATCTCTGCCGTAGTCGTCGCCGCTGCTGTTTTGGCCGCTCCTGTCGCTTCGTTCGCTCAATCGAACCAGCCGGTCACGCGCGCTCAAGTTCGCGCCGAACTGGTCCAACTCGAGAAGGCTGGCTACAACCCGGTCGGCGACCATGTTGACTACCCCGAAAACCTGCAAGCTGCTCAAGCACGTGTCGACGCTCAGAACGGCACCGCGCAAGCCGCGGCTCAAGTGGCCAACAGCGGTTATGGCGCACCGATCGCAGGCAGCTCGCAAGCCGGCCGTGCGGTCACGACCGATCGTAGCTCGGTTTATTTCGGCAACTAATCTGGCGGTCGAGCGGCGCCGAATCGGGCAGCCGTTCGCGTAGAAGCCAACCGGAGGCGCCGCCTGACTGTCAGGTGGCCGCCGATAGAAAAACGCCGTCAAGGTTTTTGCCTTGGCGGCGTTTTTCTGTTTACCGCTTCGAGGACGCGTGGCGCGTGGCAAGCGTGCTGCACCGCGCGCCTTCTTCGTGCTCTTCGTGACGGAACCAGGCGGTTCAACGAGTCGGCAAATGTGGAATCGCTTCGTTGCTCGTCAGATTGAGCTGCTGCATCTGCCGATGTGCCTTGTTCAGATGCGCCTGCGCGGCCACGCGTTGAGCTTCGAGCAGGGACACTTCCTTGCGCACCTGATGCTGCCGGGTCGTCGCCGCCTGCTCTTGTGCGCTACGCCGCTGCAAATCGCTGCGTAGCCGTTCGGCTTGCGCTTCAGAGCGAGCGATCTCGCGGGCCAGCTGTTCGTTCTGCGCCTCCAGTTGCGCGCGGCGAGTTTCACAGTCCGAGAGCCGCGTCGCCTGGTCTTCGAAATGATGGAAGGCCGCTTCGGCGGCTTCGAGGTCGGCGGCTTTCAACGCGCGCCAGAGCGCGCCGTCCTGATAGAGCGCGACGTAGTACGTTAACTCCTTCGCATGAAACAGCAGGCTCACCGAATACGCGAAGCTGCGAAACACGCGAAACGGCATGAGCGCCTCTTCTTCGGCGAGCCATTCGACTTCGGCGGTGTTCGCAATCTGGACGCCACGCGCGCTCACCTGCGACGGCGCGGTCTGGACGGGCCGCAATGTCAACACCGGACGAGCGGCACCGCGCGCCACTGCCGCCTGCGACGGATCGGATGCGAATCCGGACGGAGCATCGGACGAAAGTGCAGAAGAAAGCGCGGACGGCGCGTCGGACGCAATCTCCCGCGACGCCTCGTCGGCATCGTCGGGCGGGACGGGCGCGCTGGCATTGTCCTGCGCGACCCTGACGACATGCGATGGGCCTGCCAGCACGCTACGGCGGTTAAGGAGACTTTTCACGGCGGTTCCTCCAGTTGACTCGCCCGAAGGGCCAGACGGCGCCGGCAATAAAGCGTTCCGGCTAACTGGCGGATTGGGCGGTGAGCGAAAAGCAATGGCTCAGCGGCGCGAGTGGGGGGATGCCACGGTTGCGCCGGGGCTGCACATGCCTGCGGATGTCGTCCGCGTGCGCAGTCCTAATGCAGGGTGCGATGCCGGCCTATGTCCGCGAATAACGCGTGGCTCGGCTCAAGCGCAAGCAGCCACGATTCGTCGTAGCCGCTCAGAATGTCGAGCGCCTCACGCAGACGCTCGATGGCCAGCGCGGGAATTTCGACGCGCGCCTCCACGCCGCCCGACAATCCCGCGATACTCGCAAGTTGCACGAGTGCGTCGGCGGCCTCGGCCACATCGGCGGCAAAAACCAGATGCGTGTTCAACAATTCGGCCAGTCCAGGCGACGCGGCCACGTCGTCGACATTGAGTTGCACGGCGAGAAATGTGGCTTTGTTCATCGTCGACTCCATGCGGGATCCGGTCGTTTCAGTCCACGCCCCGTCGGCGCAGCAAGGTTGAGTATAGGTGAGCGTCCAGAGGTTTCAATGATCACATCATTGCCGCGGCACTCGCTGACTGGGCGTGGAGCGCGTGTCGCGCGACTTATAATGAGCGTTCTAAAAGCTGCCCGGCAGCGCCCGGCGTGCGCTGCGTCCATGGCCGATTGCGACTGGCGCAAAGGGCTCTCTCTCTACCAAATGCGTTAGCGACCATGAAGATCATTCGCAGCAAGAGCTTCACCGCGACGCGCCCGTGGGGCGCGCTCGACATTGCCAACATGGGCGGCATCACGACACGTCTGCATTGGACGGATCAGCCCTACAAGTGGCACGTGAACGACGGCGAAGAAGTGTTCGCCGTGCTGGATGGTCGCGTCGAGATGCGCTATCGCCAGGACGGCGTGGAGCAGGCGGCAATTCTTGAAACGGGCGATGTGTTCTATGCGTCCGTGGGCACCGAGCACGTGGCGCATCCGATCGGCCCGGCGCGCATTCTCGTGGTAGAAGCCGAGGGCAGTGTTTAGGTTTTCAGGCGCGGTGATGTGCGAGGTTGCAGTGTGCTGACCCGCGAGCGGTACGGCAATTGCTACGGGCATCGATCAAGACGATCGATCAGAAGCTCGAATCCAAAAAATGTCGAGGACAAATCACATGATGAGACCATGGCAACAGAAGGGGACCCGTTTGCTGGCGACTGCCGCGCTAGGCGTGATACTCAACGGCTGCGTGAGCGCGCCGTGGGACAACACGCCGTTCTACGGCAACACACAGTCCCGACCCACCACGCTCAGCACGGTGCCCGTGCCGGCGGGTTTCTATCGCGTCAATCCCGGCGATACGCTTGCCGGAGTCGCATCGGCTTATGGGCACAGGCCGCAGGACATCGCGACCTGGAACGGTCTGCCGGTCAACGCGGCCGTTGCTCCCGGGCAGGTGCTGCGCGTTGCTCCGCCGATGGCGTCCGGCAGCGTCGCGGCGCCGCCCGTCGCTGCGGCACCGAGCACGCCCGCAGCACCGGCCGCGCCCTCAGCACCAGCCGCACCCACGGCGGCGGCGGCGCCGCAGCAGGGCGTGCTGCAATGGCCGTTGCGCGGGCCGATCCTCAAGACCTTCGCCGCAGGCAGGTCGAACGGCATCGTGATCGGCGGACGACCAGGCGACCCCGTCAAGGCAGCCGCCACCGGCCGTGTGGTCTACGCGGGTTCGGGCATCGAGGCGTACGGGCCGCTTATCATCATCAAGCACGACGACTCCTTGATCACCGCTTACGGCCAGAACAGCACGCTGCTCGTCAAGGAAGGCGATGCGGTTGCGCAAGGCCAGACCATCAGCGAAGTCGGCGTGGATAGCCGCGGTGTCGCGTCGATCCAGTTCGAGGTTCGTCAGAACGGCCAGCCGGTCGATCCGCTCGCCTGGCTGCCTAAGTCAGGCGGGTAGATGTAGTTGAGCCTCGCTTGAGCCTTGCCTGTGTGCGGGCTGAGCCAGGCACGCTTCAACCGACTTTCACGCGGCCATGCGAGCGCCGCGTGAATTGAATACACTGTGTGGCTCACGAGCCGGCGCCGCTGCTGCGGTTGCAACCATTGCGACCGTTGCACGCGGACGTGGCAAGCCGGCCGACCGTCATGGCCTCTCACACGAAAGACGCACAGGGACACACAATGATCGATTTGCGCAGCGATACCGTAACCCGTCCGACTCCGGCGATGCTCGCGGCCATGTCGGCCGCCGAAGTCGGCGACGACGTCTGGGGCGACGACCCGACCGTGCTGCGTCTGCAGTCGACGCTTGCCGAACGTACCGGCAAAGAGGCCGGTCTGTTCTTCCCCAGCGGCACGCAAAGCAACCTCGCGGCGTTGATGGCGCACTGCGCGCGCGGCGACGAATACATCGTCGGGCAGTTGGCCCACACGTACAAATACGAAGGCGGCGGTGCGGCGGTGCTCGGCAGCATTCAGCCGCAACCGCTTGAAAATGCCGCAGACGGTTCGATCCCGCTCGACAAGATCGCGGCTGCGATCAAATCGATCGACAACCACTTTGCGCGCACGCGTCTGCTGGCGCTGGAAAACACCATCGGCGGGAAAGTGCTGCCGGAGGGCTATGTCGCCGAAGCAGTGGGGCTTGCACGCGAACGCGGTTTGTCGGCCCACCTGGACGGCGCGCGCGTCTTTAACGCGGCGGTCGCGTCGGGCAAGCCGGTTGCGGCGCTGTGCGAGCCGTTCGATTCGGTTTCGATCTGCTTTTCGAAAGGCCTCGGCGCGCCGGTCGGCTCGGTTCTGGTCGGCAGCCAGGCGCTGATCGACGTGGCTCACCGCTGGCGCAAGGTGCTCGGCGGCGGCATGCGCCAGGCGGGCGTGCTGGCGGCGGCCTGCCTGTATGCGCTGGAGCACAACGTCGAGCGTCTCGCCGACGACCACGCGAACGCCGCGCATCTGGCGGCGGGTCTTGAAGCCATCGACCAGGTGAAGGTGCAGTCTGTTGCAACCAACATGGTGTTCGCGCAGTTTCCGCAGCAGCATTGCGCGCCGCTCGAAGCCTGGCTCAAAGAGCGCGGCATTCTTACGCAGATGTTGTACGCGTCGAGATTCGTTACGCACAAAGACGTGTCGCGTGAGGACATCGACACGTTCATCGCGGCAGTGAAGGGGTACTTTGCCGCACGTTGATTGCGTGCCGCTCGGGAGGTGATCGAGCAAGACGCGTCACGTGAGGCATTGATTGCCTCTTAGCGAACCGGCATCGCGCGGTGCCCGTCCGGCCGTGCTCACGCTGGCCATCGAGCGGATATCAAGCTGTAATCAATTGACGAGAACGGGCGCGCTGTCCAATAGCGCGCCCGTTTTCATTTCCCCGACGCTTTCGCGTGCGCGCCCGCACGATGTGACGGTGCAAGGAGCCGCAATCCGCTCGCCAGACTCGCCGCGCCCGCGAAGAAGGCGCCCGCGCCGAGCGCGAGCGTCGGCCCGTGCCGGCCCGCGATCCCGAAGCTCAACGCGACCAGCGCCGCGCCGGTAGTCTGGCCGAGCAGCCGCGCCGTCGCGACGATGCCGCTCGCTCCGCCGCTGCGCTCGGGCGGCGCGCTCGCCATCAGCGCTTTCAGATTCGGCGACTGGAAAAAGCCGAAACCCGCGCCGCAAATCGCCATGCGAATGCCGATGTCGAGCACGTGCGGATGGACAGGCAATAGCGCAAGCGAGGCCATTCCCGCCGACATCACCGCGAGCCCGACGGCGCCGAGCAGGCCGGGCGGATAGCGGTCGGACAAGCTGCCCGCGAGCGGCGCCGCCAACGCGACGACGACCGGCCACGGCGTCATCAGAAAGCCGGTTTCAACCTGGCTGCGGTGCAGTACATCCTCGAAATAAAAGGGCAGTGAGACGAACGCCAGGCCTTGCGCGGCGAACGAGCACACGGCGGTCACTGCCGACAGCGCGAACACGGGCCGCTTGAAAAGATCGACCGGCAGCATGGGCGCCGGGTGCCCGGCTTCACGGCGAATCAGCAGCAGGCCAAAAATCACCGCGACGGCAGCGGCGCTCAACACGAGTTGCGTCGATGCGCGCTGCGCCGCTTCGCCCAGCGCAAAGATCAGTGCGGCGAACGTCACCACGTTCAGCAGCGCGGCGAGCGGATCGAAGTTGTGCGCGCCGCGCTCCGTGTGCGGCAGCGCAGGCCATGCGAAAGCCAGCGCCAGCACGCCGAGCGGCACATTGACGGCGAACAGCCACGGCCAGGAAGCGACCGAGAGAATCACCGACGCGACCGTGGGACCCACCGCAAACGACACGCCGACGATCAGCGCGTTCATGCCGAGCCCGCGTCCGAGCCGGTGCGGCGGATACAGAAAGCGGATCAGCGCGGTATTGACGCTCATGATCGCGCTCGCCCCCAAGCCTTGCAGCACGCGTGCGCCCGCAAGCATCGGCAGGGTCGGCGCCATCGAACAGGCGAGCGACGCGATGGTGAACAGCGCAATGCCGCCGATATAAATCCGCCGATGCCCAATGATGTCGCCGAGCGCGGCCAGCGGCAGCAGCGTCGCGACCATTGCGAGCTGATAAGCGTTGATGATCCACACCGATGCAGCGGGCGCCGCGTGCAGATCGGCGGCGATCGCGGGCAGTGCGGTGTTGGCGATCGCCGTGTCGAGCGTCGCGAGCGCGACGGCAAGCATGATCGCCGCCATCGCACGGCGGTTGGCGGCGGACATGGGAGCATCCGCGGGAAAGGGCGGCGCGGACGCCGCGCTCAGCTTGTCGGACAAGGCATGGCTCGTCGGGTGTGCGTGTCGACGCTGCAGGAATCTGAACATGCGGCGCGCGAGTGGCAAGGTTGTGCGTAACGCAAGGCGCGGGCTTGTTGGGCGAAGCCCAAGGCCGCCGCGCGGCGAATGTAGCGATTGTTACAGAGCCCGGGAAATCCTGCAGCGCACGCGGGCGCTGTAAGGTGGATGAAAATCGAATGTGTATGCAACTAACTGTCAGCCCCGCGGCGCGCCTTCGAGTTGACGCGCGCCGTCGCTGGTTGTGCGCCGTCGCCTGTTGCGCACGGCACCGCCAGCCGTCACACGCTCGATACGCTTGTCGCCAGCATCAGCCAGATAGAGCTTGAAACTCAATCGCTTCTTCGGCCGTCCGGACGTTACGAGCCGAAAAAAATAATTGCTTCTGTCACGTGATTTGCGTCGCATCCTGTCACGCTTGCGGCGAACACCTTCACACTTTGGCATCACTGCTCCGATCAACCGATGCACGCGCGCAGTGCCCGTTCACGCGCGCCTTGCACCGTGCGCGTGCGCAAAAGTGGCCGGCTCTGTACGTGGGCGCGCAGACAGGCGGGCATGGCATGTGCGTGACCAGCACCCGCGCTCGCCGGCATCCGGGAGTCGTAAAATGTCCTACTCTGATTCTTAACCCGCCTGACCGGCACGCGCCTCCCGTCCGTCATCTGTGCGGTTCGCGCATGTCGCAGCGTTTTTTCCCGGAGGCTTCGATGACAGCCGTCGATCTGGAATTCGACCAGCTCAACAGTACCGTCGACGCGCTACGGCGCTCAATTTCCAATCGCATGATGTACGGCGTCGGCAAGGATGCCGTCACCGCGCATCCGCATGACTGGCTGCACGCCGCGGCGCTCGCCGTGCGCGACCGGCTCGTCGCACGCTGGATGAAAACCACCCGCCTGCAATACGAGCAGGATGTGAAGCGCGTCTACTACCTGTCGATGGAGTTCCTGATCGGCCGGACCTTTACCAACGCGTTGCTCGCGCTGGGCATTCACGATCAGATGAAGGAGGCGTTGGCGAGCCTCGGCGTCGACATGGACGCGCTCATCGACATAGAGCCTGACGCCGCGCTCGGCAATGGCGGTCTCGGCCGGCTCGCCGCATGTTTTCTCGATTCGATGGCGACACTCGGCATTCCGGGCTTCGGCTACGGCATCCGTTATGAATACGGCATGTTCCGACAGGAGATCGTCAACGGCGAGCAGGTCGAGGCGCCCGACTACTGGTTGCGCGCGGGTAATCCGTGGGAGTTTCCGCGGCCCGAGATCAAGTACACCGTGCATTTCGGCGGCCGCACCGTGCAGCGCGGCGATCAGGTCGAATGGATCGACACCGAGCATGTGAACGCAACCGCATACGACACGGTGATTCCCGGCTACGCGACCGACGCGACCAACACGCTAAGACTGTGGTCCGCGCGTGCCACCGACGAACTGGACCTCGGCGCGTTCAACCGCGGCGACTACCGCAATGCGGTGGACACGAAGAACATGTCGGAGAACGTGTCGCGCCTTCTCTATCCGGACGACTCGACGCCGGCCGGTCGTGAGCTGCGGCTGCGTCAGGAATACTTCTTCGTCTCGGCGACCATGCAGGATCTGATCCGCCGCTATCAGCGCACGCACAGCACGTTCGGGCGCTTCTCCGAAAAGGTCGCGGTGCATCTGAACGACACGCACCCCGTGCTCGCGATTCCCGAGCTCATGCGTCTGCTCGTGGACGTGCATCATCTGCCGTGGGACAAGGCGTGGAAACACGTCACGCAGATTTTCTCGTACACGAACCACACGCTGATGCCCGAAGCGCTCGAAACGTGGGACGTCGAGATGCTGTCGAGGCTGCTGCCGCGGCATCTGGAGATCATCTTCGAGATCAACGCCGGCTTTCTGAAGCATGTCAGCGAGCGTTCGGGCCATGACGCCGAAATGATCCGCCGTATTTCTCTCGTCGACGAATACGGTCAGCGGCGCGTGCGCATGGCGTATCTGGCGATTGTCGCGAGCCACAAGGTGAACGGCGTGTCGAAGCTGCATTCGCAGCTCATGACGCGCGACATCTTCGCCGACTTCGCGCGCATTTATCCTGACCGCTTTACGAATGTGACCAACGGCATTACGCCGCGGCGCTGGCTGTCGCAGGCGAGCCCGTCGCTGTCGTCGCTGATCGATCAGCGGATCGGCACGCATTGGCGCAGCAATCTGTTCGAGCTCGAGCAGCTACGCGAGCTACGCAGCGATAGCGGCTTTGTCGAAGCATTCCGTGAAGCGAAGCGGCAGAATAAATTGCGCCTCGTGCAGCGGCTCGCGCATCACACGAAGCTGCATTTCGATCCTGATGCGCTGTTCGATCTGCAGGTGAAGCGCATTCACGAATACAAGCGGCAGCTGTTGAACGTGCTGCATGTGATCGTGCGCTACAACCAGATTCGCGCGAATCCGGAGCACGACTGGGTACCGCGCGTCGTGATGTTCGCCGGCAAGGCGGCATCCGCTTACCGGATGGCGAAGACGATCATCAAACTGATCGGCGACGTGAGTCAGAAGGTCAATCACGACCCGCTGATCGGCGACCGCCTGAAAGTGGTGTTCGTGCCCAACTATGGCGTGAGCGTGGCGGAACTGATCATTCCCGCCGCCGATCTGTCCGAACAGATTTCGATGGCAGGCACTGAAGCGTCGGGCACCGGCAATATGAAGCTCGCGCTCAACGGTGCGTTGACGATTGGCACGATGGACGGCGCGAACATCGAAATCTGCGACGCCGTGGGCCGCGACAACATCTTCATCTTCGGTCACACGGCGGACGAAGTGGACGACCTGCGTGCAAGCGGCTACCGGCCGCGGCAAGTGTACGAGGAGAACGCCGAACTCCGCATGGCCCTCGACCAGATCCGCAGCGGTTATTTCTCGCCCGACGATCCGCTGCGCTTCTCCGATATTTTCCACACGCTGGTGGACTGGGGCGATCACTACATGGTGCTTGCCGATTTCGCCGCGTTTGCGAAGGCGCAGAGTGAAGTGGACGCGCGTTTCGTCGACAAACGCGCTTGGACCGAGAGCGCGATCGAGAACGTGGCGGGCATGGGGCAGTTTTCGTCGGATCGAACGATCAGCGAATACGCACGCGAGATCTGGCGCGTCGATCCGCTCAATCTGGGCTGAGCGTTTGCGTTGCTCCGCTGCGGATCGCGTGACTTCCACAGCGGCGAAAAAAAGGCCGCGCGTCTGTTGAACGACGCGCGGCCTTCTCTTGTCGGGCTCTGTTACGGCGTGAGGTTTTCGACTGCCCGATTCGCGTAGAGACCCAACTGGGCGCGCGGAAAATCGAACAGCACGTCGATATTCTGCATGCCCATCAGACCGATCACGATGCGGTTCTCGCCGGGCTGCGCCTTGACGATAGTGACTTGCGCGTCTTCGTAGCGGTGCACCCAGTTGCCCGAGCCGACCGCTGTGTTGTAGTTGCCCTGTATCAGCACTTTGCCCACGCTGTCGTCGCCGGTCCAGTTCGGCGCGGTATCCGTTTCAATGCGGATCATGCCGGTGGTGGCCGTGGCGAACACGAGCGGCGCGCAGAACGTCATCTTGTCGCCGACATTGATGCAGCCTCGCGGCCATTGCATCGTGCCGTCGTTCGATACGGTCATCGGCACGATTGTGTAGTCCTTCGTGATGGCGCTCGACGGACTCAATAGCAGATACGGCTCCGCGAAGTTCGAGTGCACGAGATACCGCTCGCCGATGTGGCCGGCCAATGCGCGTAGTGGCTGTGTGCAACAGACGTCGCCCGGTTGCGCTGCGCCCACGCCGAAAAGTCCCGAGAAGGCCCAGCCGAATTCGCCGCTGTAGCCGTCCATCGCAACGCAATGTCTCGAGGTGGCCTGGCAACTGACGGTGTCGACCGCTTGCGCGCCGATCTGTACGGCCTTCGATCCGGCGACGCTCAGCGGCAACTTCACGGCCGCGCCGGAAACCTGCGCGCCGTTCGCGAGCAGCAGCGTGCTGGCTGGCGCGGCGCCCGCATAGTCGGAACCCGGCAGCACCGATTTCAATACACGCACACCTTGCGTGCCCGTATCGAGCGCGACGTAGACGGGTTTGCCGTCCAGTTCGACCGGCAGGCCAAGACGCGCATGATCCTCGTCGGCGCGTTCCACATGGAGAGGAATCAGCACGCCGTCTTTGCCGCCGTTGATCAGCGAAACAGTGGGAGCCGGCGGCGTGGGCGTCGGGAAAGTGACGGAGCAGCCGCTCAACGTCGAAAGCGCGCAGGCGGAGACCAGCGCGGCAGCGGTGAAACGGGAAAAGTGACGGTGCAGATGCCGGCACGCGGCATCGACAATAAGCAGGGACATGGAGCACGCTCGCAAAAGCGCGGTCCCTGGCGAAGGCGATGCATACGACCGCTTTACGGAAAGAGATGCACCGGCAAGGCGCCAGCACAAGGCACCAGCACAACGCACCAGCAAAGCGACCGGCTCTTACTGGTTGCTAGCAGTGCGAGCGGAGTGCCCCGATGCCGCAGCACATGCAGCTCGTGCGGCAACGCGAGGCCTGCGCCAGGGAACGCGCGATAACAGAAGCGGCGACTCTACCTGCGCACCAGCGCGCACTTGCAAAGATGTGTGAAGACCTGGAGCGTGGCTCGACAGGCAGCAGCGGGGTCTCTTTGCGTCGATGGATATACCGCGCTGTGAGCACTGCCGGCGTTGGTTGCTTGAGCCCGCGGGCGCGGGCCCCGCTTTGACTTGCTCAGGCTTTCTGCGCCGCAGACGCAGCTGTGCCTTTAGCTTCGTTCACGGCCGCGCCGACGCGCTCGACGAACTCGCGATCGACGCTCGAAAGCGCCTCGCGTTCGCCGTTGGCCGTTTGCACCATCAGACGATGCGTGATGTCCTGCGTCACCCAGGTGAGCCAGCCGACAACCACCAGCATCACGCCACACACGATGCCCACCGGTGCGTGCAATACGCCGCCAACAATCCCGCCGACGAGCCCCAGCAGCGAAATGGTGACGGGCAATACCTTGTTCTTCTCCACGGTGACAACCTGCACGCTGACGATGTCGCGCAGCGGAAAGACCTGGCCAGCGGATGAGAGCGCGTTGCGCGTGACAGACACGCCGCGATCGTTGAAAGGGTTTTCCATCGAGATTGAATGCAAGCTGTTGCAAAGGGCGCAGGGTACCAGACTTCAAAGTTCCAACGGAAATCGGTTCTTTCATTGCCCGGCAGCGGATTGACTAGCGGGTCGCGGCGGACCTGTCCCGAAACAGTTGTGCTTCTTCGCAAAGCCATTTCGTGAAAAGGCGAAGTCCTTTTTTCGGACGCGTCGACGCCGTTTGCACGAGGCGATATGAGAACCCCGGCAGCGACGGGCCTTCGATGCGGCGCAGGCGCCCGGTGCGCAATTCTTCGTCGATTAGCACGCTGCTGCACATCAACGGACCTAAGCCACATTCCGCCGCGTAGAGCGCGAGCATCTCGTCGCTGTACCAGGAAATGCGCGACTCCACAGTCTGATCGTGTTCGACGAGCGCAAGCCACGCGGACCAGTCCGGGGCGTTCAGCGCGCCGTTTTCCCACCTGTACGCGAGAAACGGAAGTTTGCGGAAGTCTTTGATGACCGGCGGACGATCTTCGGGGCAAATGCCGCGATCCGCGACCGCGAAATAGCAGTCCTCCAGGATCACGGAACTCTGCTCGTCGGCGCCGACGGGACCATAGCGGATCGCTAGGTCGATTTCGTCCGCGCGCAGATCGACGGATTTCTCGGAGCCATGGATATGCACCGTGACGTCTGGGTGACTCGCATTGAACCGCGCCAGCCTGGGCATCAGCCAGCGCTGCGCGAATGCACGGGTGGCCGAGATCCGGATCGAATCTTCGTCGACGCGGGAATTGACCGCCTCGAACGCCTGAGCGATCTGGTCGAAGCCATCTCTCGCGAGCGGATAGATCGTTTTGCCCACCGGCGTAAGCGTGACCGCACCGCCCGTTCTCTGGAACAGTTTGTGGCCGATGCGCGCCTCGAGTTGCCGGACCTGGTGGCTCACCGCCGTGATAGTCACGGACAGCTCAGCGGCGGCCTCGGTAAAACTCTGATGCCGGGCGGCAGCCTCGAATGCGCGGATTGAATTGAGCGGTGGCAACTTGCGCATGGCGAGATACCTTCATGCGAAGGCGGGCCGGTTACGGTGAATGCATTTTACCGAAAGCAACCGTGCGCCCTTGTCACTCGTCGCGACGCTTTCGTCCAGAAACGCCTTTAGCGCCATTGATAGTGCGGGTGTGATCAATCAATCACCCGTTGATGCTGTGACATGTTGCGAGTCGGCTCACCAGTACCGGCACCGCAGCGAAAGCATCTGCGACCGATGCTTCGTGTCGTGCGTCGCCGAACTCCTGGTAGCTGATGCTGATTGCGTGACTTTCTTCGACGCCAAGATAATTCGCGCAGGTCAGAATGTGTGTTTCGAGGTGATTCATCTTTTCGCGCACGCCGCCCGGGCCGAATCCAAATTCGCCGTGCGAACTCAGAATGACGAGCTTTTTGCCGCGCATGACTGGTTCAAGCGGAAAGTCTCCGCGTGCAAGATCGAACGTGAACGTCTTGCCGATTCGAATGACCATATCGAACCATGACTTCAATGCCGCTGGCATTCCATAGTTGTACATCGGCGTGCCGATCACGATCAGGTCGGCGCGGTCCAGTTCGTCGATCAGTTCGTCGGACAGCCGCAATGCTTCGCGCTGCGCCGGCGTGAGGTTCTCCGCAGGCGTGAAAACGGCAGCAATCCAGTCCTCGGAAATGGCCGGCGGTGGATTGGCTCCCACGTCGCGGGTAATGATCCGGGTTGCGGGTTCGATTTCCTGCCACGCGTCGATGAAGGCGCCAGACAGCTTGCGGCTGAGCGAACGGCTACTGCGCGCGCTGGCGGTGATGTGAAGGAGAGTAGTCATCGCGTGTGCGTTCCTTGGCATGATGAGACGAAACAACGGCAACGTCGATTTAGCCACGCGGCAGCGGTTAGTGAAATTGACGATTTTTTTGAGAGCTTGAGAAAAACTCAACTGCTATGCGGCGGGCGGGTACCCGCTCCTGGCTGCGCACAGAGAAGCGCAGCATAATCGGAGGCACGGGGCGCACTGAATGCAGGTGCTTTCGCAACAGCTTTGCATGTGCGAACCCATCAGCGCTTCACAACGATTCAAAGGTCAGATCGTGAAATCCGGACAAGGCGCGATATGCGTCGCTCTCATCGCCGCTGCGCTATTCGGCGCCGCCACGCCGTTGGCCAAAGCGTTGCTCGGATCAGTCGATCCGTTCATGCTGGCGGGACTGTTCTATCTGGGCAGCGGAGCCGGGCTCGGCCTGGGTATCGCGTGGCGTTCACTGACGTCGCCGGGCTCGCGACCCAGCACCGGCCATCGCATCAATAAAGGCGAGCTGCCTTGGCTCCTTGGGGCAATTGCTACGGGCGGCGTAGCGGGTCCGGCGCTGCTGATGCTAGGGCTATCGAGCACGCCGGCGGCCACGAGTTCATTGCTATTGAACCTCGAAGGCGTATTGACCGCCGTAATTGCCTGGGCGATTTTCCGCGAGAATGTCGACGTTCAGGTCTTCCTCGGCATGGTGGCGATCGTCGCGGGGGGCATGATTCTGTCGTGGCATCCGGGATCGACGCGCATACCTGTCGGGGCGCTGCTGATTGTCGGCGCGTGTCTGTGCTGGGCTATCGACAACAATCTCACGCGCAAGGTCGCTGCAAACGACGCAATGGTGATCGCGTGCGTCAAGGGCCTCGTGGCCGGTCCGGTGAATCTCGCGATTGCGATCGCCGCCGGCGCTTCGCTTCCATCTGCTGGAACCGTGGCGGCGGCAATGCTGACCGGCCTGGCCGGCTATGGCGTTAGCCTCGTGTTGTTCGTCGTCGCTCTGCGCCATCTCGGTACGGCGCGTACCGGCGCTTACTTTTCGGTCGCACCGCTGTTCGGCGTGATGCTGTCACTCGTCATCTGGCCTGCGCTGCCCGATCTGTCTTTCTCAGCCGCCGCTCTTCTAATGGCGCTCGGAATCTGGCTCCACGTGCGGGAAAGGCACGAGCATCGACATAGTCATGAGCGACTCGAACACACGCACCGGCATCGTCATGACGAACATCATCGGCATGAGCACGACTTTCCTTATTCCGGCGACGAGCCGCATACTCACCCGCACGTCCATCTGCCGGTCACGCATTCGCATGCGCATTTTCCCGATATTCATCACCGCCACCGCCATTAGCGCCCGGCCGCGATAGGCGAGGGCAGTCATCCGCTTGCGCTTAGCGCCTTGAAAAGCGCGTGATGATCGAATGGTTTCTGACAGCGCGGATAGTGACGATAGCGTGCATCCACCGCGTCGATTCCATAGCCTGTGGCGAAAACGAACCGTATATGTCTCGATGCGAGCGCGTCCGCCACCGGATAGGACGGTTCACCATTCAGATCGACGTCGAGAATCGCCGCGTCGATGTGTTCGTTGCCTTCCTCGACCAACGTGACAGCTTCGCGCGCTCCCGAAATCGGTCCGACAACGCTTGCTCCAGCGCCTTCCAGCACGGTGGAGAGCGCAAGCGCGACCAGGTAGTCGTCTTCGACTACCATGATCCTTTGACCTGTGAGCACGTTTGCGAACCCCATGTTCAACCCCTTTTGACCGCTGCCGCTAATGAACCGCAGGCATCGGTATTTCGATATGACACGAGACGCCGTCCGCATTGAACAGGAGCGCCGTCTTTGCGCCGAGAGTGAACTGCAGCGCCTTTTCGATCAATTGCCGGCCGAAGCCGGTCCGCGTGCTGTCCGGAGCGACTCGCAAGCCGCTTTCGATCCAGTCGAACACCAGCGACGCAGCGCCGGGCAGTTCCGTTTCAACGCGCCAGCGCACCGCGAGCCGCGCCTCTTTGTCCTTGAGTGCGCCGTACTTCACCGCGTTTGTCGCCAGTTCGTGCAGCACCAGTGCAATTGTCTGCACGTTCCGGAAACCCAGCGGCACGACGGGCCCGCGCAGTTCGATGCGCTCGCTGTCGGCCACACCGAGCGCATCCAGTTCGAGGCGCACGATCTCCCGCAGATCGATCAGATTACCGTTTGCGTCGCCGATTAGCCCCTGTAGACGGCCAAGCGCCGCAAGGCGGCTCGTGAACGTGTCGAGTGACGAATCGCCTGCGAGCGTTTGTTGCGCGATTGACTGGATGACCGCCAGCAGATTACGCGTGCGGTGCTGCAGCTCCGCAATCAGAACCTCCTGACGTTCTTCCGCGTGCACCATGCCCGTTATCTCGACGAAGGCGATAACCACACCGTCGGTTTGCCGGTCGCCGTTGCGATAGGGGGCGAGGCGCACGAGAAAATGCGAAAGGCCGTCTTTCCCGCTGACCTGGCGCTCTCTCGGCTGGTTCGTAGTGAAGACAGCTTCGATATCGAGTTCCAGTCCGGGCAGATCGAGATGGCTGACGAGTTCCGTGATAGGGCGCCCCCGGTCAATGGGGCGAATATGAAAGATGCCGCCCATTGCCGGCGTAAACGAGCGAATGACCAGATTGCGGTCGAGAAAAACGGTCGCAACCGAGGTGCTCTCGAACAGGTTTTGCAGGTCGCTGTTGGAGCGGTCGAGCGCGTCGATCTTGCCGTTCAGTTCGAGATTGACGGTGTGCAGCTCCTCGTTGAGCGAAACCAGTTCTTCCTTCGACGCCTCCAGCTCTTCGTTCGACGACTGCAGTTCCTCGTTGACCGATACGAGTTCCTCGTTCGACGATTTGAGTTCCTCCAGCGCCGTTTCATACTCTTCGATCATCGATTGCAGGCGTTCGCGCGTGTCGCGCAGCTCTTTTTCGAACTGCACGGCCGTGCCGTCATGCATGGACTGAGCGCGCGCAAGCGCCTCCTCGCGCGCGAGCCCTGGGCCCTGGTCCTCGAAGACAACGATATACATGTGCTCGCCATGCACCTGCTCGCTCAGCGGTTCAACGGTCAGGCTGATGATCTGCACGCGACCGCCTTCGCCCTCGACCACCACGCCTGCGCGCGTAACCGTGCGGCCCGACTCGACAGCTTCGCGGAACACCGAGCGCAGATCGAGGCTCAGTCCCTTGCGCGCCAAGGCGAACAGTTGCCGCGTCGGCACGCCGGGGGCCGGCTCCAGGTACTTGCCCGTGCGGCCCGAGTAATACACGACGTCGCCCTCGCGCGTGACCAGCACGTGCGGCGGGGTGAACCGCTCGAGCATGTGGTTGTCCACCACGTGCCGCAGCCCCGCGCTACCCAGCGAAGGGCGCGTGGGCGTGAGTGAAGCAATCTGCCCGATCCTCAGCGCGGATATGGTGAGGGGCAAACGAAGTTGCGGCGCGACGTCGGCCCTGCGCCGGAAAATCCGGTGCTTCTTGTCGACGGGCGTAAAGAGTTCGTCGAACTGGCTGACGTTTTCCGACGTGCCCAGAAACAGATAACCGTCCGGACGCAACGCGTAGTGGAACGTCGGGATCACCTGGTTCTGGATTTCACTGCCGAAGTAGATCAGTAGGTTGCGGCACGAGACCAGATCGATGCGCGAAAAAGGCGGGTCGCGAATCACGCTGTGCGGCGAGAAAATACACATGTCCCGCACTTCCTTTGAAAGCACGTAGCTGCTGCCATCTTCAACGAAGAAGCGCCGCCGCCGCTCTTCAGAGACACCTTCGAGCAGCGGAAGCGGATAGCGTGCCGCGCGCGCGACGCCGAGCGCGCCGTCGTCAATGTCGGTCGCGAAAATCTGCACTTGCGGCGCGGCGGTGCGGCCCTCCATCTGCTCGCGCAGAAGCATGGCGATCGAATAGACTTCCTCGCCGGTCGCACAGCCTGGCACCCACACGCGCACGGTATCCTCGGCGCCGCGTCCGTCGAGCAACTTTGGAAGCACCGTGTCGGCAAGTGTCTCGAAAGCCGGGGCATCGCGGAAGAAACTGGTGACGTTGATCAGCAGGTCGCGAAAAAGCGCCGCGACTTCTTCCGGGTCCGCGGTGAGTCGCGCGACATAGGCGTCCGGAGTCTCGATTTCGAGCACCTGCATGCGCCGCTGTACGCGACGCAAGAACGTCTTGATCTTATAGCCGCTGAAGTCATGCCCCACCTAATTGCGCAGGATCGCGTAGATCGCGTTGCGGGCTTCGTTGAAGTCGCTGGCGTCGCCTTCGCCGGACGGGCCTGCAGCGCGTTCGTCGAGCGTGTCGAGCCCGTCGAGCATGAAGGCACCCGCTGCGAAGTTGACGAGCTTGCCGCCCATTTGTTCGGCAGGCACCGCGAAATCGACAAGGCCTGTCGCGATAGCGCTTCTGGGCATGTCCGCATGGTGCGGACCGTAGCCGTCGCTAGCCTGGGCAAGGGTAAGTCCGCCGCGTTCCTTGATCGCCTTGATCCCCAGTGTGCCGTCTGTGTCAGCGCCGGAAAGGATCACGCCGGCAGAGAGTTCGCCGACGTCGGCAGCGAGCGTGCTCAGGAAAATGTCGATGGGTTTGCGCTCGCGCCGGCTCCTGTCCTGTTCCTGAACATGAAGCGTTCGATTTGCGACGCTCACGACAGCATCGCTAGGCAGCAGGTAGACGTTGTCGGTCTGGATTCGCATGCCGTCGGTGATGGCGTGCACCGGCATATCGGTAAAGCGGGCCACGATCTCAGGCAGCATGCTTTCGCGGTCCGGGCTCAGGTGCGTGACGATCACGCAGGCGAGACCCGGCTTTTGAGGCAGTCCGCGAAAAAAGCCTTCCAGGGCCTCTACTGCGCCAGCAGAGGCTCCCACGCCGACAATTGGGAAGTCGGTGGCTGGCGCCATTGTTTCTCCTTGGTTCATGCCTCGCTACGGCCGTGGGTGCGTTCGCTATGCGTTGTGCGCACCGCGCCCTTGCCGCTGCCGGACACTGCACGACGTGCAACGTCCTCGTTCAGCAAGCACAAACCGACACCCACGACTTCACTGACGGTGCCGTAGCGGCCTTTATTGATTTCTTTCCGTACGAACGAAGCCAGATGCTCCGCCAAGCTGACATTGGATGCATGCTTGCTGAGCACGTGAGCCTTTCGTGACTGGTGGGATCACTCAATCTTACCCTTTCGATGCCACGACCGGCGCATTTGCTGCTTAGGGTGCCGCCTTGGGATCGGTCATGCAGCTGGTCACGCAACGACCGTTCCCGCTGCGTCGGAAGGAGAGCCGGGCAGCCGGACACGGCCTGAACCGGCGAGTGCTGCTTACCTGCCTGCAGACGGGCGAAAATCCGACGGCTTGCAGGTGATGCGTCGATATCCGGCGTACGGGGAGGTCGGCGCGCTGCCGCTTGCGTCGGTCAACGCGTTGGACGATGATGGTGCGATGGTCTTCACCTGTGTGCGTGGGGGTAAATGTCATGGCTACTTTCGGTATCGACGCTGTGCGTATCGACCCTTCGACCGACCGCATCACGCACGTGCGCTGGGCGGCTGTCGATCCGGCAACACGTAGCTGGCTGTCTCCCACTTCGATTGTCGAGGTGCCTCAGGTCGTGGCCGCTATCCGTCGCGGCGACGCCGTCTGGTCTCTCTTTACGCTCGGCGGCACGCGCTTTCTCGGGCCGAAAATCGTGGCCGTCGCGCATACCAGCGGGCACGACGGGATCGACACCGACGTTCCAGACGGCCACATCGAAAAATGCATTGACGACCTGCCGCGCATCTAGCGCGCGGTCGGCTTTCGCTGCACTTCGTCGGCTACCGCAATTCACCACCTCGGCCGATGGTCCGACGATTGGTTGCGCGCCAGGCTTGCAGCGGGCCCGCTGCATGTTCTTTATCGAGTCATGTCGATTTCCCAGTAGTCGGATCGTCGTATCGGTGTGTCCAACTTCTCAACTGAAAGGCTGACCATGACTACTGGAACCATCCGACTCCACCGTGTATTGCGCGCGCCTGCGGAACGCGTCTATCGCGCGTTCCTCGAACCGGACGCGCTGGCGAAATGGCTGCCTCCGTATGGCTTTACTTGTCAGGTCCACCATTACGAAGGGCGCGTGGGCGGTACCTACAAGATGTCGTTCCGCAATTTCGGCAGCGGCAATAGCCACTCGTTTGGCGGCGAGTATCTCGAACTCGTGCCGTCCGAGAAAATCCGCTACACGGATCACTTCGACGACCCCAACCTGCCGGGCAAGATGTCCGCGACGATCACATTCCGCCCGGTGTCGTGCGGGACCGAGATCTCGATTCTGCAAGAAGGCGTGCCCGAGGTCATTCCCGTTGAAATGTGCTACCTCGGCTGGCAGGAATCGCTGATGCAACTCGCGAAACTGGTCGAACCCGAGATCGCCGACTGACCAGCGACACACCCGATTTTGTCCGGCGCCATCTGCGCGTAGACTGAATACAGGTCCCGCATCCGCTTGTAACGTGTCGTTCGTTGCATGCGGACGCGTGCTGCAAAGCGGCGATCTGCTGCAACGCGGCATACGACCAGGCGGGCGCCGGCTCACGACGGGAGGTGGCGATGACCGATTTCAACGAGGCGCGCGAGCGGATGGTCGAGCGGCAGATCGTCCGGCGCGGCATTCGCGATCCGCAGGTGTTGGCCGCAATGCGCGTTGTACCGCGCGAGGCTTTCGTGCCCGATTATGTTCGGGATCTGGCGTACGAAGACAGACCCCTGCCCATCGGCAACGAGCAGACCATTTCCCAGCCAGCCATTGTCGCCACGATGATCGAGGCCGCGGAACTCCAGCCCGGCGACATCGTGCTCGACGTGGGCACCGGTTCCGGCTATGCGGCTGCCGTCGCGGCGGCCATTGCCGCGCATGTCTATTCGATCGAGCGACACGCGGAACTTGTTGCCACGGCCCGCGACATCCTCGCGCGGCTGAATATATCCAACGTCACCGTTCATCTTGGCGACGCCACGACAGGCCTCGCGGAACACGCGCCGTACGACGCGATTATCGCGGCGGCGGGCGGCCCGCATATTCCCGCTGCATGGCGCAACCAGCTGGCTATCGGCGGCCGGATCGTCATGCCGGTTGGCCGTGAGCTGCATTATCAACGGCTCGTCAAACTGGTTCGCCGCGGCGAAGACGACTATCGCAGCAGTTCGCTCGGCGAGGTAAGTTTCGTGCCGCTGGTAGGCGCCGACGCGTGGCCCGGACCGGATGCGGCTCAGTGCGATGCGGGCGGCACAGTCGGGACCATGGACACAGGCGGCACAGGCGGCACAGGCGGCACAGGCGGCGCGGACGACCGGCGTCCGTGCCCGATGAGCGCCGGCGCACACGCCAGCCGGCATCGCTTGCTCGCAGTGGCTTGAACGGTATCGCACGGCGCCGGGGAGGCATCGACATGAACGGTTACCAGATCACGTTTTTCACACAGCACGATCGCCGTCATCGCGGCAAGCCGGTTGCCGACTGGCTCGTCCATCTGGCCGGCGAACTCGGCCTGCGCGGCGCGACCGTGATACCGGCAAGCGAGGGTATCGGCCACCATCGCCGCGTGCACTCGTCGCATTTTTTCGAACTGGCGGACCAGCCTTTGTCCATCGTGATGGCGGTGACGACCGAAGAATCCGGCCGATTGTTCGAACGCCTGCGGGCCGAGGGCGTGCATCTGTTCTACGTGAAGACAGCCGTGGAATTCGGCGTAGTTGGAGACGAGAACAGCGGCGGGGTCGCGAATTAAAGAGCCGCATTGATCGCGACACAGCGATCAATGCGGCTCTCGTGAGTGTGTCGAAACGGACGTTAGCCGTCCGGCTACCGCGTTGGCATTCAGCCGTGTTGCTGCTTGCGCGCCCATTGCGCGAGACCGGCGCAGGCAATCAGCAAGCTGCCCGTGACGAAGAACACCGAATGCAATCCCAGGGCCACACCGATCTGCCCGCCGATCACCGGCCCGATCACCTGGCCGCTGAATTGCGCGGATTGCAGATAGCCGAGCATCTGACCGGTTTTGCTTTCGTCGACGGAGTGCCTTGCAAGCTTTGAGATGGCTGGCAGCAGACCGGCGAGGCTCATACCCATCAGCAATCGCAAGCCGGCGAGTTGCCACCATTGCGTGACGAAGGCTTGCGGAATCATCGCGATACCGGTCACGACCAGGCACGCGACAATCACGTTCCAACTGCCGATGCGGTCGGCGAGTGCGCCAAGCCGGGCCGCCGTCAATATGCTGCCCAGCGCGGAACACGCCATGACCACACCGGCGATACGAGTAATGTTCCCAGGGGCCACGCCGAGCCCGCCAATGTAGACGGTGATGATCGGTTCGATGGACATGTTGGCGAGCAGCACCATCATCGCGGTGGCGAGCAGCGCGGTGACGATCGCGTAGTTCGTGCGACGGGCAGGCGGCGCCGCGCTGGTGGTCTTGCGGGCGGCGGCGTCGGCAGGATGAAAATCTTCCTTGACGACGAAAATGGTCAGCAGGGCCGCGACCGCGATCATGGCTCCTCCCGCGAAAAACGTGCCGCGAATGCCGAGCCACGCCGGCAACACGCCGCCGACCAGAGGGCCGATCAGACTGCCGGCCAGCGCGCCGGTCGACAAGATGCCGAGCGCCCAGCCCGCGCGCTCGCGCGGCACCTGAGTGCCGACCATAACGGTAGACGCGGACGCATAACCGCCGACGAGTCCCGCAATCAGCCTCAGCGCGACCAGTTGATGCACGGTATGCGCGACGCCGATCAGCGACATGACCACGGCCATGCCTACAGCCGCGCGGACCAGCATGGGCTTGCGACCATAGCGGTCGGCAAGCCGCCCCCACAGCGGCGCGGTAACGGCGGTTCCGAGGAACGTCGCGCCGAACGCGATGCCCGACCATTCGATGATTGCCGACTGCGACGACACGCCGAGTTGCTGCACATACAGCGGCAGGAACGGCAGCAACATGCTCAAGCTCACGAGCGTGGTGAACGATCCGAACACGCAGACAACCAGATTGCGCCGCCAGTAGTTTTCGTTGCGTTCGGCATAACCCGGCCGCGCGGACTGCAGTCCGGAAGGGAATGGGGAACTGGCTGTCTGGTTCATGTCGTCCTCTGCGCGATGATCCGACCTGTGTGAGTCCAGTCAGTCTAGATTGCATCGCATCGCGCGAGAATCCACGGCACCCGGAAGATATTCTGCCGCCACGCGGTTTAATCCAGGCCGGTGATACTGCCGAGTACCTTGAAGTGCTTGCGCAGACGTGGCGCAGCAAAGTCGACGAATGCACGCACCTTGGGAACCGAAAGCCGCCCATGCGGTGTGAGCAGATGAACCGGCAGCGGCGCCTGTTCGCTGTCGGGCAAAACGATTTTCAGCGATCCCTTTTTGACTTCCTCGGCGACGTGATACAGGAACATCCGCGTGACGCCGTGACCGGCCGCCGCCGACGCGACGGCCGCACGAATCGTATTGACGATGAAGCGCGGCGTGAACTGAACGACCTGCGGTATCGGCGAGCCGCTCGACGTGGGGAAGGTCCATGAGTCCACGCCGAAGTGCGTCATTGAAATGATCTGATGCTGTGCGAGATCGGCGGGGACCTTGATGCGCGGATGCTTTGCGAGGTACCTGGGCGAAGCGGCAACGACGCGTCTGACTTCACCCACGGGCACCGCGACGAGCGTCGAGTCGGCAAGATGCGCGATGCGCAGCGCCACGTCGATGCCTTCGTCGATCAGGCTCACCGGCCGGTCGAGCAACTGAAGCCGGATCGATACGGCGGGAAAGCGTTCGATGAATTCGTCGACGATTGGCCGCAGCAACTCTTCGCCCGCGGCGACGGGCGCGGTCACCGTCAGCAGACCGCGCGGCGCCGAGCGTTCGTGCGCGACGAGCATGTCCGCTTCTTCCAGGTCGGTCAGGATGCGCCGGCAGGCGGACGCATAACGCTTGCCCGCTTCGCTGAGCTTGATGCTGCGCGTCGTACGATGAAGCAGCGCAGTGTCCGTATGTGCTTCGAGGAACGCAATCGCACGGCTCACGGCCGCGGGCGAGCGGCCTAGCCGGCGGGCCGCGCCCGCAAGACTGCCTTCGTCCAGCGTGGCGATGAAAACTTTCATCGCGTCGATTCGGTCCATGGCGATTCCCTCATGCTCGACCAGGTGATGGTGCAAGCATTATCGCTTCACGACCGCGCAAAAATAGCGACGCCGCACCTGTAAAAGTGGCGGCGCCGCGGCGCTACGTTACTGCGGGCAGTTTCAAACGATCGCGATTACCACGTCGATATTGCCGCGAGTCGCCTTCGAATACGGACACGTTTGATGTGCGGCATCGGTGAGCGCCTGCGCGGTCTCGCGGTCGATTCCGGGCAGGCTGACGTTCAGCCGCGCTTGCAGGAAATAGCCGCTGTCGTTCATCGCCAGATCGATTTCAGCGTCGACGGCGGTGTCTGCCGGCAGTGCGACTTGCAGCTTCTTCGCGGCGAGCCCCATTGCGCCGATGAAGCACGCGGACCATCCGGCAGCCAGCATCTGCTCCGGATTCGTGCCGGTCGCCGACGCGCCGGGCGAGCCGAGCTTGACGTCGAGTCTGCCGTCCGAGCTGCGCGATGCGCCATCGCGTCCGCCGGTGGTATGCGTTTTGCCGGTGTACAGCACCTTGGTTGATGAGTTCATGATTGAAGTTCGCTTAATAGGTGGTGGGAACAGGTTAATTTCGAGTCTGACGCTTAGCTGCCCTGATAAAGCTTGTTCAGTGACGCGATCTCACCGCTTTTCGTCGCGCGAGCCAGTTCCTGACGCACTTCGGCACGGCTTTTCGCCGCAGTTTGCGTCGGCGCCCACTGGTGCGTTTGCTGCGTGTCCACATTGCTCATCGCAACCGTAGAAGGATTGGCGGCAAAAGCGGAAAGAGTGGTAGCCGAAAGGGCCAAAGCCACAGCGATCGTGGATACTTTCATGTCGTGCTCCGTAAGAGATAAAGTAAAAAGCGTCCGTGGACCAGGGAGCGCGCCGCAGTTCCGGCAATGCCGGCAAGACTGCGTCAGGAGCGCTGCCCGTGTTCCGTCGTTGAGGCATTAGAACGGCGACGGGTATCTGGCTTGTGTCAGCAAAGCGGCGTATTGCAATGCTGTGTATCGCGTGAAGCCGCATATACACTGCGATACAAAGCCGCCGCCCGTGCAGTGAGAGTCAGCGCATGACGCTATCTGGCGATTTCCCGGCTCTCTGACCTGTTCGCGGATGCGCCCGTGGATGAGCTTTTTGTCTGACCGAACCGCGACGCCGCGGGGCCGCCACGGGCCTTGGTGCAATGTTATGTGTCAGGCGGTAGCCCGGATACATTGCGACATAAATCGCCGCTCTCCGCGCGCTATAAAGCAGACATCGCACTATCAGGAGAGTCCGCATGAACACCCATTTGCTGAAAGGAAGCTGCCACTGCGGGGCCGTCAAATTCGAAGTGAACACGCCTGTCGCGCCCGCGGCGCGCTGCAATTGCAGCTTGTGCCGGCGCAAGGGCGCGCTGATGACCCCGCCGTTCACGGCTGACCAGCTGACGATCAAGCAAGGCGAGGATGCGCTGACGCTGTACCAGTTCAACACGCGCGTGGCGAAGCATTTCTTCTGCAAGCACTGCGGTATTTATCCGTTTCATCAAACGCGCAAGGATCCGAAGCTCTGGCGCGTCAATATCGGTTGCCTGGAAGGCGTCGATCCGTATACGCTGGATGCCGGTCTTTCCGACGGCGCCAGTCTTTCCGTCGTGGAGGACGCATGAGGCGGCTGCTGGCAATCATCGCGTTTATCGCGGGCGGCATGGCTGCGGAATGGGCGCATCCGGTGCAGTGTTCATTGCTGTGTGCGAGCCGGGTGCAGGTGAAACGTCAAAAGAGATGATCCATTGATGGACACGATCGACCACGTACTGATCGTCGACGACGATCGCGGAATCCGCGAACTGATCGCCGGCTACCTGGAAAAGAACGGCATGCGCGTTTCGCTTGCCGCCAACGGACGACAGATGCGCGCCGTGCTGGATCAAGGCGCGCCGGACCTGATCGTGCTCGATCTGATGATGCCCGGCGAAGACGGCCTCGTGCTGTGCCGCGAGTTGCGCGCGAGCAAGTTCCGCACGGTGCCCGTGCTGATGCTGACAGCGCGCAACGAGGAAGCGGACCGCATCCTGGGTCTGGAAATGGGCGCCGACGACTATCTGCCGAAGCCGTTTGCCGTGCGCGAACTGCTCGCGCGCATTCGCGCCGTGCTGCGCCGCGCGCGCATGCTGCCGCCCGGCATGCAGGTAACGGAAACTGCGCAAATGCTGGAATTCGGCGACTGGCGGCTCGATACCACGGCGCGTCATCTGCTCGACTCCGAGGGCACGATGGTCGCGCTAAGCGGCGCCGAATACCGTCTGCTGCGCGTGTTTCTGGATAATCCACAGCGCGTGTTGACGCGCGACCAGTTGCTCAATCTGACGCAAGGCCGTCAGGCAGATCAGTTCGACCGCTCGATCGACCTGATGGTGAGCCGCCTGCGTCAGCGCTTGCGCGACGTCGCGCGCGAACCGCGTTACATCAAGACGCTGCGCAGCGAGGGCTATGTGTTCTCGGCGTCCGTCAGTGCGATCGAGGATCAGCAATGAGCCTTATTTCGTCGCTGCACTGGCCGCGCACGCTCTTCGCAAGGTTGACGGTGATCCTGTTCTTTGGGCTCGCCTCTGCGCAGGCGTTGTCGTTCTGGCTCACCATGACCGAGCGCGACCAGACCATGACGAACGTGATGATGGGCTACATCGAGCGTGAGGTCGCGAGTTCCGTCGCGCTGCTCGACCATCTGCCCGCTAACGAACGTGCGCAGTGGCTGCCGCGTCTCGCGCGGCGCAGCTACGAATTCATGCTCGGGCCGGGCGTGAGCGGTGGACCGGTGGACGCCAATCTGTCGGCGCGTGTCGCACGGTCTATCGACGAAGGCATTGGCACGAATTATCCGCTCACGGTGAATGCGGTCCCGGGCGACCGTGAACGGCTGCAGGTTCACTTGAAGCTCACCGACGGCACGCCGCTCACCATCGACATGCGCCCTATGTCCGGCGCGCCGTTATCGCGCTGGTTGCCGCTCGTGCTGCTGCTGCAACTCGTCGTGCTGCTTGGCTGCTGCTGGCTGGCTGTGCGCACGGCCACCCGCCCGCTGCACGATCTGGCCGTCGCCGCCGACGCGCTCGGCCCGGATCTCAAGGCTGCGCGTCTGAGCGAAAGCGGGCCGTCCGAGGTCGCGCGCGCGGCGCGTGCATTCAATGCGATGCAGGAACGCATTGCGATGTACGTCACCGAGCGCATGCAGATTCTCGCGGCCATTTCGCACGATCTGCAAACGCCGATTACGCGCATGCGTTTGCGCGTCGACATGATGGACGCTGAATCTGAAGGCATCAAACTGCGCCAGGATTTGCAGGAAATGGAAGCGCTCGTGAAAGAGGGCGTCACCTATGCACGCACCTTGCACGGCGCAACGGAATTGCCGTGCCGTATCGACCCGGATGCACTGTTCGACAGTCTGGTTTGCGATTATGTCGATGCCGGTCAGGCGGTGTCGTTGCAGGGCCGCTTCGGCATGCCGCTCATGACGCGCCCACAGGCGCTGCGGCGTATCGTCGGCAATCTGGTGGACAACGCTCTGAAGTTCGGCGGCAGCGCGGAGATCGACGTGACGATGTTGCCCGGTGGACAGGCGAGCGTTGCCGTGCTCGACCGCGGCCCTGGCATTCCGGCCGATTCGCTCGAAGATGTATTCCAGCCGTTCTACCGTCTCGAAGCGTCGCGTAACCGTCAGACCGGCGGAACCGGGCTTGGCCTCGCAATTGCGCGCCAACTGGCGCTCGCCATGGACGCAACGCTTGAACTCCATAATCGCGCTGGCGGCGGGCTGGAGGCGAGGCTCACATTGCGCAATCTCGTGATGGCGTCGCCTGCCGCGGTGGCGTAGAGCGGCCACGGCAGCGTTCGCTGCAATGCATATCACGATTGATCGTTTGGCCGCGGCGGCGTGCATTGCTAGCATCGTCGACTTCTTCATGAAGCGCCGCTGCCGCAATGACCCCAAGCAAAACGTCGCCCGATCTGCCGCCATCGCGTAGCCGCCGCCGGCTGCTGGGCCGTCTCGCCGCAGGCGGCCTGGTTGCGTCGCAAGCTGCGGCCGCTGGCGAACTGCTGCGGCCGCTCGAAGTCGCACCGTCTAGCCGCACGCCCGGCGCGCCCGTACTCGATCATCCCTATGGCGTGCCGTCGCCGCGCGAGGCCGATGTGGTGCGCCGCAGCGCACGCGCATGGCCGCTGCCCGGCGCGGCCTCGTCGATGACGCCGCTCGCCGATCTTTTCGGCACCATTACGCCAAACGGGCTCGTCTACGAACGTCATCATGGCGGCGTGCCCGACATCGATTCCGATCAGCACCGCCTCGCGATTCATGGCCTCGTGCGCACGCCGAAGCTGTTCACAATGGACGATCTGCTGCGTCTGCCTGCGGAGTCGCGAATCCACTTTCTCGAATGTTCGGGCAACACCGGCAGCGAGTGGAACGGTCCGAGCGGTCTGCCCGTACAACTGACTCACGGCCTGTTGTCGTGTTGCGAATGGACGGGCGTGCGTCTTTCCACGTTGCTGGAAGAGGTAGGCGGCGTGTCGACGCAAGGCAAGACCAAAGACGGCCCATGGCTGCTCGCTGAAGGCGCGGACGCCGCCGCGATGACCCGCAGCCTGCCGCTCCATCGCATACTCGATCGGGCGCTCGTGGTCTACGCGCAAAACGGCGAACGCTTGCGGCCCGAGAACGGCTATCCGCTGCGGCTGATCGTTCCGGGATTCGAAGGCAATACGAACGTCAAATGGCTGCGGCGGCTGAAAGTGGTCGACGCGCCGCTGCAAACGCGCGAGGAGACGTCCAAATACACGAATCTGCTGGCGGACGGCAGCGCGCGCCAGTTCGTGTTCGAAATGGACGCGAAGTCTGTCATTACCCGGCCGTCGCCGGGGCATCGCCTCACCACGCATGGTTATTACCCGATCAGCGGCATTGCGTGGTCGGGGCGCGGCACCATTCGCAAGGTCGAAGTGTCGACCGATGGCGGCGCGTCATGGCGGCTCGCGCGTCTGGAGAGCGTCGCACGCGATCGCGCGCTGACGCGCTTCGAGGCGGATTGGCGCTGGGACGGCGCGCCGTCCGCGATCGTTTCTCGTGCCACCGATTCCACGGGCTACGTGCAACCCACGCGTGCGGAACTGGTCGCCGCGCGCGGCCTGAATTCGCAGTACCACTACAACGCGATCCAGCAATGGCGCGTCGATGCCAGCGGCGAGGTGCGCAATGCGTGAGCGCCGTTCAACCGGTAGTTCCGTCCGTTCAGCGTGCGTCGCGCTGGTGTCGATCATGGCGCTCGTTGCATGTTCAACGGTTGCTCCCGATGCCCGCAATGTAAGCGTGCCGCACGATATCGGCGCGCCGCTCACGGAGCAGGCTATCGCCGCATGGAACCTCGACGTCGCGCCCGACGGCCGCGGCCTGCCGGCGGGCAGCGGCGATGTTGCGACGGGCGCGCACGTGTTCGCCGCGAAATGTGCGGCGTGCCACGGTGCGCACGGCGAAGGCGGTCTCGGCGATCCGCTGGTGGGCGGCCAGGGCACATTGTCGAGCGCAAAGCCCAAGCGCACCGTAGGCAGCTACTGGCCGTATGCAACGACACTCTTCGACTATATCCGCCGCGCGATGCCCTACAACGCGCCCCAATCCCTTTCCGCCGACGAGGTCTATGCGCTCAGCGCTTTCCTGCTGAACCAAAACGGCATCGTTCCCGCCGATACGCGGCTGGACGCAGCGTCGCTGCCGCGTGTCGCCATGCCCAATCGCGACGGATTCGTGCCCGACCCGCGTCCCGGACGACTGTGACGCACCGCGCAAACAAAGGCTCGCGCGCGGCGCTCGCGCGTTGAAACATCGGGTTTATCACTCCAGCAGATATCCGTATCGGATTTGCTTCGTTGTCCTCGCGCGTGTGCGCCGGTACATTCATCTGACTGCGCCGGAACGGCGCTCCGCGAACAGATACGACGAAGAGTTTCCCGTGACGACAGCCTTTGCTCCCAACTCCGCGCGCGACGCCGGCGGCGCCATCGCCGATCAGCACATCGAGATTCGCGCTTTCGACGGCCCCGTCGGAGCCGAAGTGCTCGGGCTCGATCTCAGCAAGCCGCTCAGCCCGCAAAACTTCGCGCGCATTCACCGCGCGCATCTCGACCATCATGTGCTGGTGTTCCGCGATCAGCGCATCACGCCGGACGAGCAGATCGCATTTAGCCGCCGCTTTGGTCCGTTGCAGATTCACGTGCTGCACCAGTTCCAGTTGCCTGGCTATCCCGAAGTTCTGGTGGTGTCGAATATCGTCGAAAACGGGCAGCCAATCGGTCTTGGCGATGCCGGTCACTACTGGCATTCGGATCTGTCGTACAAGGAAAAACCGAGCCTCGGTTCGTTGTTGCACGCGCAGGAATTGCCGGCCGAAGGCGGCGACACGCTGTTCGCCAACATGCACCTTGCGTGGGACACATTGCCCGCGCATCTGCGCAACGCGGTAGAAGGCCGGTCCGCCGAGCACACCTATCTCGCCAAATACGCCGAGTTGCAAAAACGCAGCCCGTGGCGGCCGAATCTCTCAGCGGAGCAGATTGCGCAGGTAAAGCCGGTGGTCCATCCAATTGTGCGCACGCACCCTGAGACCGGGCGCAAGGCGCTGTTCGTGAGCGAACATTTCACGACGCGCGTGATCGGTTTGCCGGAAGACGAGAGCAGGCAATTACTCGACGAAATCTTCGCGCATAGCGTGCGTGCCGAGCATGTGTACCGGCACCGCTGGGCCGAGCACGACATGGTGTTCTGGGACAACCGCTCGTTGATGCACCTTGCGGCGGGCACGCCTGACCATCTGCGCCGCAAGCTTTATCGCACGACGATTGAAGGCGATGTGCCGTTCTGATTACGCCTCGTGCGCCGAGCGTGCTGCTACAGCTGACATCTCAGACAACTCAAACAATTCACACCTCTCGCCGACCGGAGTTCCGATGTTTGCCAGGTTTCATTCGACCGCTGTGCGGTCGTTGCTTGCCCGCCGTTTCGTTGCCACGTTGATCGCCGTCTCTGTCGGCGCGGCGGGCATGAGCGCTGCCGCGTCTGCGCGAGCCGAAGGACAGATCCGTATCGCCGAGCAATTCGGCATTGTCTATCTGCTCTTGAACGTTGCGCGCGATCAGCAGTTCATCGAGAAAGAGGGCCGCAAGCAAGGTCTCGATATCAAAGTGGATTGGGTGCAACTCTCCGGCGGGGCAGCCGTCAACGACGCATTGCTGTCGGGCGCGGTGGACATTGCAGGCGCCGGTGTGGGTCCGTTGCTGACTATCTGGGACCGCACGCATGGCAAGCAGAATGTGAAGGGCGTGGCTTCGCTCGGCAATCTGCCGTACTACCTGGTGAGTAACAATCCGGACGTCAGGAGCATCGCCGATTTCAGCGCTAAAGACCGAATCGCCGTTCCCGCAGCGAATGTGTCGGTCCAGTCGCGGGTATTGCAATATGCCGCGGCGAAGCGGTGGGGCGACAAGGAATACAACCGCCTCGACAAATACACACAGGCACTGCCGCATCCTGACGCGGCGGCGGCGATCATTGCGGGCGGCACCGAGATCAGCGGGCATTTCGGCAATCCGCCGTTTCAGGATCAGGAACTCGCAGCGAACCCGAAGGCGCATATTGTGTTGAATTCGTACGATGTGCTCGGCGGCCCAAGTTCGGCAACGGTGCTCTACGCGACGGAAAAATTCCGCGACGGCAATCCAAAGACTTACCGCGCTTTTGTCGATGCACTGGCGGACGCGTCGAAGTTCATCGCCGCCAATCCGGAAGCTGCGGCCGACATTTATGTGCGCACGAACAAATCGAAAATCGACCGAGCGCTGCTGCTGAAGATCATCAGGAATCCGCAGGTTGAGTTCAAGATTGCGCCGCAAAACACATTGGGGCTCGCGCAATTCATGTATCGCGTGGGTGCGATCAAAAACGAACCGAAGTCGTGGAAAGACTATTTCTTCGACGACCCCGCAACGGCCGCCGGCAGTTGAGCATGACGCGCCGCGTTTTTAACATCGACGGAATGCAGCGAGTGCCTGACGGTTCCGCGCAATCCATATCTCGGGAGCGATCCGATGGTGGCTAATCCTACGCTTCTCTTTCCAGGCAACACCGAGCGCACGGCGCGCAGCGGGCCCGCCGTCAGCGAAAAGCTGCTCGCGGTGGAGAACGTCAGCCTGGAATACCGGACGCGCGAGCGCATTGTCCGCGCGACGCACGACGTCAGCTTCGACGTCTTCGGCGGCGACCGCTTCGTGCTGCTCGGACCGTCCGGTTGCGGCAAGTCGACGCTGCTCAAGGCGGTGGGCGGCTTCATCGAGCCGGTGTCGGGCACCATTTCGCTCGATGGTCAGATTGTGCGCGGCCCAGGCGCCGACCGCATTGTCGTGTTCCAGGAGTTCGACCAGTTGCCGCCGTGGAAGACAGTGCTGCAAAACGTAGCCTTTCCGCTGCGCGTTGCGAAGAAGCTTTCTCGCGCGGAGGCCAATGAGCGTGCTCTGCATTATCTGGAGAAAGTCGGCCTCGCTGCGTTTGCGAACGCTTATCCGCATACGTTGTCGGGTGGAATGAAGCAGCGCGTGGCCATCGCGCGGGCACTCTCCATGCAGCCGCGCGTGCTGCTGATGGACGAACCGTTCGCCGCGCTCGACGCATTGACGCGCCGCAAAATGCAGGAGGAACTGCTGCGCCTGTGGGAAGAAGTGAATTTCACGCTGCTCTTCGTCACGCATTCAATCGAAGAGGCGCTCGTGGTGGGCAACCGCATACTGTTGCTGTCGCCGCATCCAGGCCGTGTGCGTGCGGAATTGAACAGTCATCAGTTCTCGCAGGACAGCTTTGGGCGCAGCGATTTCCAGCGCAGCGTCGCACGTATCCATCATCTGTTGTTCGACGAGACGGAGGCCGTGCAATGAGTTCGCCCGCCACATTACTGCCGCCGGTTCGCGAAGAATACGAGCGCCCTCTGGAACCGCTCGGCGAACTCGTCATTGAGGCGCCGTTGCCGCTGACGAGGCGCATTTTCGCGCAGAGCTGGCTGCGAAAAACGCTGATTGCGCTAGTGCTGATCGCTGCATGGGAAATTGCGGCGCGCGTGGTCAACAACGATCTGCTGCTGCCCACGTTCGGCGCGACGTTCAGCGCCTTCGTGCAGGGCGTGTGGTCCGGCGAATTGCTGCAAAAGACGGCCGTGTCGATGTCGGTACTGCTGCGCGGTTATCTGCTGGGCGCGGCGCTGGCGTTCGTGCTGACATCGCTTGCGGTGTCCACACGTGTGGGGCGCGATTTACTGTCGATGCTGACGGCGATGTTCAACCCGTTGCCTTCCATCGCGTTGTTGCCGATTGCGTTGTTATGGTTCGGACTCGGCACGGGCAGCCTGTTGTTCGTGCTCGTGCACTCGGTGCTGTGGCCGCTGGCGCTCAACACGTATTCCGGCTTTCAATCGGTGCCCGCCACGCTGCGCATGACCGGACGCAACTATGGTCTCACGGGAATGCGCCATGTATTGCTGATTCTGGTGCCGGCCGCATTGCCGTCGATTCTCGCGGGCTTGCGTGTGGGCTGGGCATTTGCCTGGCGCACGCTGATCGCGGCAGAACTCGTGTTTGGCGCGAGTTCGGGCAACGGCGGACTTGGCTGGTACATCTTTCAGAACCGCAACGAGTTGTACACGGACCGCGTTTTCGCGGGGCTCGCCGCGGTGATCGTGATCGGACTGCTGGTCGAGCATTTGGTGTTCGATACGCTGGAGCGGGTTACGGTGCGGCGCTGGGGGGTGCAGCAGTAGTTGCGGGCGCTGCGGCCGCTGGGCATACGGCACGCACGCCGCCAGGTGCTTCGCGGCAAACCGATCCGGGCACCAGCGCAGCGGCGCAGTAAAGTACTGACGCAACCGCACCATCACCCGCGCGACCGTGCCGCACCCACCGACAACGGCCGGTCTTTCTCTTCGTCCTTCACTTCGTTACGTCCTGCGAGTTCGGCCGTCGTTTCCGCGCCGAACAGAAACACCGCTGCGGAGAAGTAAAGCCACATCATCAACACCGCGAGCGAGCCCGCTGCACCGAAAGAACTGGCTGTGCCCGCATGCGTGAGGTAAAGGCCGAACAGGTGCCGGCCGACCGAGAACAGAACTGCTGCCGTCATCCCTCCAATCGCGGCGTGCATGAAGCCCACGTGCGCGTCCGACATCCATCTGAGGAGCGCGGTGAATGCGGCGCCCAGCACAATAAGTCCGATTACTGTTTGCAGGATCGCGGTGACGACGACCAATGGCGAATCGCCGAAAATCGCATGGCCCGCATACGTGATCGCGGTGTCGAGCACGAGGGACACGACAAGCAGAAAGCCGAGGCCGAGCACCATGCCGACCGACACCAGCCGTGTCCGCACGAGCCAGGTGATGCTGCCCTTGCTTTTGGCGTCTTTCGCAGCTTCGAGGACGACATCGAGCGCGGTGTTCAATGAAGTGAAAGTCGCTGATGCGCCGACGATCAGCAGCACGAGGGACACCACTGCGGCGATGCCCCCGCCGCTCGCCCGATGCGCGTGCTCGACGATGGTCTGCATCGCCTCGGCCGCGTCTTTGCCGAGAATGCCGCGCATCTGATCGAACAGACGTCCGCGTGCCGCATCTTCACCGAAGAACCAGCCGGCGACCGCGAGCACCATGAGGAGCGTGGGCGCCAGCGAGAAAGCCGAATAGAAGCCGACGCTGGCGGCCATCATCGGGCAGCGGTCCGACATGAAACGCTTGCCTGCGTTGACGCCGACGGTGATAGCGTTACGCAACCATCCGTGGTTTTTCGACACCGCCGCGCGGGATGAGATCTTGTTCATATACGCCTCGCCATTGAACTTGATGACGCTCCGCGGCTCCGGTTAACCGGCGGCTAAGCCCGCCCGGCGGGCCGCAGCGCTGGATTGCACTGCGCATCCCTTGTGCCTGCCCGCCCACGCAAGCCGAGGCTGTCAGCGTCGGTATCGACCCCGGCCGCCGCGGCTGGCCCCTCGATGCTGTCCGATGTCGACTAGCGCCTCATCGAAACGCGCGCGGCCGCCGTAGTTTTTCTTTTCCGCCGCAGCAGATCTTCTCGTTTGTCCAATGGCCGCTCAAAGCCGATAGTTCAGTCACCGAGGGCGCACTGCAAAACCCCCTCAGCAAGCGGCACCCGGCCAGGCAACACGCCAGGCAGCGCGCTCTCATATCTGAATCTAAATACTTTGGAGCACAACATGAATACGTCGGAAAAAGTCGCAGTGGTGACGGGCGCATCGCAAGGCATCGGCGCCGAATTGGTTAAGGCTTTCCGTCAACGCGGTTATCGAGTGGTCGCAACGGCGCGCGGCATTACCCCGTTCGACGACCCGAACATCGCCACGGTCGCCGGCGACATCGCCGACCCGGCCACCGCGCGGCGCGTGATCGCAGAAGGTGTCGCGCGTTTCGGCCGGATCGATACGCTCGTCAACAACGCGGGCGTCTTCCTCGCGAAGCCTTTCACCAGCTATACGGCAGAAGACTACGCATTGGTGAAAGGCGTGAACCTCGACGGCTTTTTCAACATTACCCAACTCGCCATCGCCGAGATGGAAAAGCGCCAAAGCGGGCACATCGTTACCATTACGACGAGCCTCACGGATCATGCTGTTAGCGGCGTACCTTCGGTGCTTGCATCGTTGACGAAAGGCGGCCTGAACTCAGCGACGAAGTCGATCGCCATTGAATACGCAAAAGCAGGGATTCGCGCCAACGCAGTGTCGCCTGGCATCATCAAATCGCCGATGCATGCGGTCGAAACGCACGCAGCGCTTGGTGCGCTGCACCCGGTCGGCCACATGGGCGAAATGGACGACATCGTTCAGGCCGTGCTGTATCTCGACGCGGCGCCGTTCGTGACGGGCGAAATCCTCCACGTGGACGGCGGCCAGAGCGCCGGTCACTAAACCCATCGAAAATCACCGGGCGCCGATTGGCGGCGCCCGCTTTACCATGGAGGACGACATGCCTATCGTCACGATTCAGGTTACGCGCGAGGGAACGAAGCCTGGCGCATCGTCGGTCACCGCCGACGAGAAAGCGCGCTTGATCAGCGGTGTCAGCCACGTGTTGCTCGACGTGCTGAACAAGCCGCTCGAAGCAACGTTCGTCGTGATCGAAGAAGTGGACATGGAAAACTGGGGTTGGGGCGGCTTGCCGGTTCAGGAATACCGCAAGCAGAAAGCGCTGAAAAGCGGCGAGAGCGGCAAGACCGATTGAGCCGCGCGGCTACCGCGCGCTGGCTTCCGCAAGAAGCCACTCCTTGAATGCGACCACCGCGGGCTCGTTGCCGTTGTCCTTTCGGTGGACCACGTAGTAGGCGAGTTCGCAAGTCTGCGCCTCCGGAAATGGCCGGACGAGACGGCCCTCCGCGATGTCGCGTTCCACCAGACAGGTTCTGCCGAGTGCCACGCCATTGCCTGAAATTGCGGTGTGGATCGCTGCGGCCGAGTCGTTGATTTGCAGCCCGCGGTCGCAGTCGACGACGCCCGCATTACCGGTCTTCTGCACCCAGGAACGCCAGGTGGGGAAGGTGGGAGCCATGCGCATCGATATGTCGTGTATCAACGGGTGGTAATTCAGATCGGCGGGTGTCTTAAGCGGATGTTCACCCGCGAGTAGCGCGGGGCTGCACACCGGGAAGAACTCGTCGCGCATCAGGAACGTCGCGGTAAGCTCCGGCCACTGGCCGGTGCCGTAGCGAATGCCGGCATCCACTCTGTCGGCGGTGAAGTCGACGAGTTTGAGCGACAGGTCGATACGCAGATCGTAGCGCGGATAGTTGCGCTGAAATCGTTCCACGCGATGCAAGAACCACTTGTCGGCGAGAGCTGGCGGCACGGTGACCGTCACCGTGATGCGCTCCTTGCTGGCCTTCAAACGCTCTACAGCCGTCGCGAGCAATTCAAAACCCGCCTGCAGTTCGGGCATGGCCGCGCGGGCCGCGTCGGTCAGCATGAGCCGCGACGCGCCCGACGTCGAGCGATGAAACAGCTCGATTTCCAACGTTTCCTCCAGCCCGCGAATCATCTGGCCGATCGCGGCGGGCGTCACGTGCAGTTCTTCCGCAGCGGCGACATAACTCAGATGCCGGCCGACCGCCTCGAAAGCGCGCAGTGCATTCAGATGATTGGGTGCTCGCATGGGCCGTCGCCAAGCCTGATTGGTTAAGATTGACGCATGCTGGCAGGCCGACCTGACGTCGTCAATACCGGAATGCGGCGGCGCCGCATGACGTCAACCCGGTTGCGCCAGCAACTCGCGAATCTTTGCCTCCGTCTGTGCATAATCGCCTTCGCCGAAGTGGCTGTAGACGACGTGACCTGTCTTGTCGAACAGGTACAGCGCGGGCCAGTACTGGTTATTGAAGGCATTCCACGTTGCGTACTGGTTGTCGAGCGCCACCGGATATTGAATGTCGAACTTCTTGAGTGCCGCGCTCACGTGCCCGGCGTCGCGTTCGAACGGGTATTCCGGAGTGTGAACGCCGATCACTTCCAGTCCCTGATTGCCGTATTGCTTGTACCAGCTCTTCACGTACGGCAGCGTGTTGACGCAGTTGATACATGAATACGTCCAGAAGTCCACCAGCACGACCTTGCCGCGCAGTTGCGGCAGTGTGAGCGGCGGGCTGTTGAGCCACTTGTCGATGCCGGTTATCTGAGGCGCGGCCGGTGGATTGCGTTCGGCGGCGGTAAGCGCGCTGCCGCGCGTCGCAAGCAGACTGGCAAGCAGCGCAAGCGCGATAAATGAGCCGGCAGTGGCGATCGTTTTGAGTCGGGCGTGCATGATCGAATGTCCTTTTAGAAGACGCAGGTTGCGCGCAAGGGTTGATCGGTAGACATGACGTCATTAGGCGCCGCCGACGTATCTGGCATGTGTCGCTGCCCGAGCTCGTGCGCAATGTTTTGTGTCAGCACTGCCGCCCGATACGCTGAGATACAAAGTCACGCCCGTCCCGCGAGGCCCAACGACTTTTGTGTCGCACTGTATCCAGGCAGCCGCCGATACATGAGCTTGCACTTCGCCGCGTGCGCCGACACAAGCCCGATACGTGCCGGTAGTTCAATGCATGTAAGCGTTCCGCCTTGGTCTGCTGACCTGGCCGACGAACTCATTGAACGAAAGGACATCGTTATGCTGCTCATACTTCTCGCCTTTGCCGGCGGCATGCTCACCATTCTCAGTCCGTGCATTCTCCCGGTCGTGCCCCTCGTGTTTGCGCGCGTCGATCAGTCATTCGTCCGGCACGGGTTGTCGCTGCTGGCCGGCATGGCGCTGACCTTCGCGGCCGTCGCGAGTCTCGCCGTGGCCGGGGGCACCTGGGTCGCACACGTCAACGAATACGGCCGGTGGATCGCGCTCGCGTTCTTTGGCGTATTCGGCGCTGCGCTGCTGTTCCCGACGCTGGCCGAGCGGCTCACGCATCCGCTCGTCAGTGCCGGCAATCGTCTCGACGGCGCGCTGCGCCGCGACGGCGGCGAACCTCGCGTGGTGTCGTCGGTGCTGCTTGGCGTCGCGACCGGGCTGCTGTGGGCTCCGTGCGCGGGCCCGATTCTCGGTCTCGTGATGACCGGCGTAATTCTGCATCGGCCAGGCGGAGCGAGTGTCTTGCCGTTGCTCGCGTTCGCAGCGGGCGCGGCGACTTCGCTTGCCATCGTCCTCGCAATCGGCGGGCGGCTGCTCACCACGCTCAAGCGCTCGTACGGAGTGAGCGAGCGCGTGCGCCAGGTGCTCGGCGTGGCGGTGCTCGTTTCCGCTGGGGCAATTGCGCTCGGCGTGGATACGCGCGCGTTGGCCTATGTGCCTTTGCTGAATACCACCGGCATCGAAGGAAAACTGGTTCAGCGCTGGTCCCCCAGGGCGAGTGCGCAGCGCCCGGACCACGGCGCGTTGCTGAAGGTCAGCGCGAGCGCTGAGGGCAGCGAAGTATCTAATCCGATGCGGGGTGCCGCGCCGCTTGCGCTGCCTGTCGAAGGCGCAATGCCGTCGCTGTCGGGCGCGGTGGACTGGCTGAATTCGCCCCCGCTGAAAACGGCCGATCTGCGTGGCAAAGTGGTGATCGTCAATTTCTGGACCTATTCGTGCATCAACTGTCTGCGTACGTTGCCGTATCTGAAGACGTGGTCGAGCCGTTACCGCGATCAGGGGCTCGTGGTCATCGGTGTGCACGCACCGGAATTCGCGTTCGAACACAACATTGCGAACGTGAAGCGAGCCGCGGCGGATCTGGGTGTCGATTATCCGATCGCGATCGATAACAAGCTCGCCGTGTGGCAGGCGTTCGACAATCAGTATTGGCCGGCCTTTTATATCGTCGATGCGCACGGCGACATTCGCTATCACCATTTCGGAGAGGGCGGGTACGAGCAGTCGGAAGAAGTCATCCGTCAATTGCTGGCGGACGCGGGGCATACGAAGTTGCCGGCGCCGGCGGGTGCGGCGAAGGCGACGGGAATCGAAGCTGCCGCCGACCCGCGCGATTTGCGCTCCGGCGAGACCTACGTCGGTTATCGGCAGGCGGAAGGTTTTGCGTCGCCGGAAACGCTCGCGCCGGACGTGCTTCGCACTTACACGTCGCCCGCACGACTGCCTTCCGGAAGCTGGAGCCTCGACGGCGAGTGGAATGTCGGCGGCGAGCGCGCGCAATTGGCCAAAAGCGGTGGAAAGATCGCCTACCGGTTCCACGCGCGCGACCTGCATCTTGTGCTGGGGCCGATGGCGGACGGCAAGCCGGTGAGGTTCAAAGTCACGATCGACGGGAAACCGCCGGGCGCTTCGCATGGCGCGGACACGGACGCGAACGGCGTCGGCGTTGTCAATGAAGACCGGCTTTATCAGCTCGTGCGGCAAAGCGGGCCGGTTCAGGACCGAACGTTCGAGATCCAGTTTCTCGATTCAGGGGTGAGCGCGTACGCATTTACATTCGGCTAGCACAACCGGAGTTCGCGTGCGGAGCCGGCCGGGACAGGCAAGTGCGGCACGCTGTCCCTGCCTGCGCGGCGCGACGCAGGAGAGCGACGCGACGACCCTCCTGCAAGCCCGCCGTGGAATGCGACTTGCTGCGCTGCGATAGTTTTTTATTGCAAATCGTGACACATGTCCCAGACAACGAGTAGCTGCCAGAGATGGAGCGCCCGCCAGGTGCGGGTATTGCACGAGGTGCCGCGCGTCCTCGTGGTCGACGACAACGCGGGCGCCGCGGAAGCGCTTGCTACCTATCTTTCGTACGAGGGTGTAGAAGCGCGTGCGGCGATTGGTTGTAATGAGGCGCTGCGCTGCGTGAAAGACTGGGTGCCCGACGTGGTGGTGCTAGACATCATGATGCCGGAGCGCGACGGCTATGAAACGGCAAGCGCGCTGCGCACCTATCTGCCCACGCCGAGTCTTGGCATTGTCGCATTTACCTCGCTCGACGAAGACCATGTACGGGAAACCGGGCGTGGCCGTCACAATTTCGACGGCTACTGCCGGAAGGGCACCGCGCCGACCGCTTTGCTTGCGCTGATGCGAATTCTCTGGCGAGAGACAAATTAGTTGTCTTTGGTGAAGCGGCCGTTGCGGTTTTTGAGGGCGCGCGACCGATAAAGATGAGAGCGCTGCCCATGCAGTTCGTGCGGCCCGGTTGATGCGCGAGCCGCACGGCCTTCGTCAGCCTTTGACGTGGCTGCTCGAGAGCCAGCCGCCGCTCACGCCGATCTGCGCGATCTGCTTCGCCACCGCATCGGCCAGCCGCGTTGCGTCGGCGGACACGCCAGCGCGCTTCGTTTCGGAGACCGCGTGCAAACCGCCGCCCACGGCCGCCGACGTCACGATACCTCCCGCCGCCGCGCCCACGCCCGCCGTCTCGGCCATGCCAGGCGTCTTGCCGCTGTCGGCGCTTGCGTCGAAGGTTTGCACCAGCCGCGGCGCGCCGCCTGCGGGCTTATAGAAGATCTGCACCGAACTGCTCACCTCGCTCTTGCCGGCCCCGAGACCGATCAGTGTCCGACGGCGGCGGTTTCCCGCGTCGATCTTATCGAAGCTGCCTTGCACCATCAGCACGTTCTGATCGGCGGGCGCGGGTATGTCGGAGCGGATCGCGCGCAGGCCCATCGACTGCAACTGGTGCACGATTTCGTTCGCGACCTGCTCGCGAACTTCGGTTGCGTCGTTGGCTTGCTCTTGCGCTGCCGATGAACCGCCAATATGCGTCTTCAGTTTCTGCAGCATGCCGCCGTCGAGCTTCACCTGGTCGGCTTGCGTATCGAACGTGTAGACGTAGATGTTGTCCGGACGCACGGTCGGCTGCGCGGTCGCTGCGCTCGTATTGGTGACGCTGCCGCCCGCGCAGCCCGTCAGCAACGCGCTGACGCTGACAAGTGCGATGCAGGCAACACGGGCAGTGTTCTTCTTGATGAGCTTGATTGAATTGAGCATGGTTGTCTCGTTGTCGGCACGCGGTGCCGTAGTGTTCGAACCTATCTTCCGATGACCGGCAACCGGGGGATCGTGATCATCGGCGACAGGTATCGCACGTAAAGCACTCTTGATCGCTTGCGTTCTGTTTCGTACGCACCGGCAGCGAAACGAAGTATGGGGGAGGCGCTTGTCCAACTCCATCGAACAATTATTTCGCGCAATGTCACGCGCCAGGCGGGCGTTTTTGCGTGGGAGCAATGCACCGTGGACGGCTGAGAAGCGTCGCGCGGACATGGTCGGCGCAACGTGCAGAAGGGTTCAGTTCAACGCAAGCGTCACGATGCAGCAGAGCACGAACACAAGCAAAGCGGCGGCAACGGCCACATCGACTGGATAACGCATCTTCACTCGCACGGGCGTTTAGACAGCCTTTATCGTAATCACCTGACGGAAGACGAAAAAGCGGCCAGTTAGCGGCAATGTGCGAGAACTAACGCTGCGCGACGAACGTCGGCGAGGGCCTGTTCGCGGCAGCGCTTCCAGTGGGAATAACGTTACTGCGAGGGTTGCTGCGGCTTCGTCTGCGGCGCGTTTTCGAATAACATGCGCGGCGGCTTGCTGGCCGCGGCGAGGTCTTCCGACAGGCTCGTGCGCAACGTCGCGATCGCCTGGTCGGGATTGGCGGGCTTCAACTGTTCGCGGGCGAGCGAGTCGTACACGTAGTGACGCAGCATCGGGTCCTGCGTCCTGTTGAGCACGTCGTGATACACGGCGACGATGTCGCCCGGGCGTCCGCTCAGCGCGTACAGTCGGCGCAACTGTTCGAGGTCGTTGATCACGGCGAAACCGGGGCCGATGGGAGGCATTGGACCCATCGGCCCCATCGGACCCATAGCGTCATGCGGTTCTCGCGCGCCGTCGCTATGTGGCGCTTCGCCATGATGAAAGGTAGGCGGCGCCGGCAGATTGTCTTCCGCATAGGCGGCCATTGCGGCCACGGTCAGCACGGCGGCCACCGCCGCGCCAAAAATCTGTTTTTTCATGAGGTCGCTCCTATCGACAGAGCGCCGGCGCGACAGTGCGCCGACTCATCCTAACGATAGACGAGACGCCGTTGTGCCGGGTTACACACTGGCTTCTCGACGCTTACGAAGTCTTGCGCCCATGCCTTTCGCCAGGCGAGCGATTCGCGTCGCGCGGCGTGCGGGAATGGCGCATGCGCTGGCGCAATAGCGTGGGATGGCGCATGATTGACGCAATGTGCCGTCCGACCCCACAACCGCGCAACGCTGTGGCGGGGCGCGGCGCACCGGATACCGCGGGCGCCTGCATCGCGTGAACCTTGCGGCGAGGCGCCCGTGGCGATTGTTCAACCGTAAAGGAGGATTTCGCATGGACCGACCTGATACCGCCAATCCGTTTGGCGATTTCACCAAAATGCTGGAGCAGTTCAAGCTGCCCGGTTTCGACGTGCCCGCCATCATGGAAGCACGGCGCAAGGACGTCGAAGCACTGGTTCAGGCGAATCAGACAGCGTTCCAGGGCATGCAGTCGCTCGCGCAGAAACAGGCCGAGATGCTGCGCACGACGCTCACCGAGTTGCAGTCGCTAACGGGGCAGCTGGCGGCGAGCGGTTCCACGCCTTCGGCGAAGACAGCCGAGCTGATCCAGCAAAGCTTGCACAAGTCGCTCGCGGATATGCAGCAGCTCGCACAGGCGGCGTATCAGACGCAAGCCGAGTCGTATGCGGTGATCGCCAAGCGCGTGGAAGAAAACGTGCAGGAATTGCGCTCGCTTCTGCAACAGCAACAGCCGAAGAAGTAACGCGCAAGAGTGCTGAATCTCTTCTCTGCGGCAGGTGTTGCACAGCGCCAATGCCGCGAATGGCCGTCGGATTCCGTCGAGCCGTTCGCGGCTTTTTCTTGTTTTGAGGCCGCCCCGAATGCGGCGCAATGTGCGTCAGCGCACGCTTCTACGTTGCCTGCTTCGACGCCGCTTCCTTCGCCGGACTTTTCGAGCTTTGCGAAGTCGACGATTTATTGCCCGCGTCCGCAATCACGCGATGCACGAAGCGCAGTTTGTCCACTACGGGCACGGCCAAAGTGAACGGATAACCGTCTGCCATGCCGAGGCTGCGGTTCAGGCTGTTCAATGCGTAGGTGAGCGGATACCAGCGCTTCATCAGATTATCGAAGCTTGCGTCTTCAACCGGCGTGCGGTCGGTCAGCGTCGGTTCGCTGGGATCGTCAGGTAGCAGCGCGACGCCGTACGAGGTCGATGTGTCCAGCACGTCGACGATCAACATGTAGTGCGCCCACGTCTCCGCCCAGTCTTCCCACGGATGCATCGTCGCATACGCGCTGATGTACGACGCCTGCCAGTCGGCCGGCGCGCCGTCGCGATAGTACGCGTCGAGTGCTTCGCCATAATCGGCGCGTTCGTCGCCAAAAAGCTTGCGGAACGGTTCGAGCCAACGCGGGTTGTTCTCCACCAGTTGACTGAAGTAGTAGTGGCCGATTTCGTGGCGGAAGTGGCCGAGCAGCGTGCGGTACGGCTCGCCCATCGCGGTGCGCACTTTTTCGCGGTGGGCGTCGTCGGCCTCGGCGATATTCAGCGTGATGAGTCCGTTGTCATGCCCGGTCATCACACGTGAACCGTCGCCGCCGTCCTCCAGAAATTCGAACGCGAGACCGTGCTCGGGATCTTCCTGGCGCGACTCGATATCGAGGCCAAATTCGGCCAGCGTGTACAACAGCCGGCGTTTCGCCACTTCCAGCCGATACCAGTAAAGCCGGTTATCGGGCTCGCCGAGATTGGGAATGGTGTGTGTCAGCTGGCATGACTGGCACAACGTGTCCTCCGAATCGGCGGGGATCATCCAGTTACAGACGTTTTCAACGGAGTAGTTATGGCATTGCCGGTAAAGCGCGCCGTCCGCTTCCGGGTGCAGGCTGCGCCAGCGCCTTTCGCCCGCGTCTTCGAAAGCGCTGATCTCACGCAGTTCCGGCACATAGCCGAGTAGCGCCTCGCAGCGCTCGCACAGGACGTTCTCGAAGAACACGAGGTGCGAGCAGCGATTGCAGTGGAACGTTTTCATGGACGAAGCCTGAGCGGTGAGTGACGGTAAGGAGCGTGGACGTCGCGCAATGTTCATGCCGCATTTGCCAGACGTCACCGCTTTAACGCACAGTATGGGCATGATCGTGCATCGGCGCCGCCTCTATTTGGTGCACGGCGCTGCCAACAGCAGTACCGTGGCCGCATGCGGCTTTCAGACGAACGGCATAAAGCTTGCTTTTGGCGGGCTGCCAACCATAGACCAGGAGTCCGGTGTGTCCATACGCGTCGCGTTGAACCACGTCACACATTACCGTTACGACAGGCTGGTTGCGCTGTCGCCCCAGGTCGTGCGTCTGAAGCCTGCGCCGCATTGCCGGACTCCGATCCTTTCTTATTCGATGCGGGTCGAGCCGGCGCAACACTTCATCAACTGGCAGCAGGACGCGTTCGCCAACTATCAGGCGCGGCTCGTTTTCCCGGAGAAGACGCGTGAGTTCAAGGTGACTGTCGATCTGGTCGCCGAAATGGCCGTCTACAATCCGTTCGATTTCTTTCTCGAGCCGTCGGCCGAAAAATTTCCGTTCGACTATTCGCCTGACCTCGCTCTCGAACTCGCGCCGTATCGCGTGAAGCGCCCCATGACGCCGCGCTTCGCCGAGTTCGTTGAAAGTATCGACCGCGCGCCGACCGCGACCGCGGACTTCCTCGTCGCGTTGAATCAACGGCTGCAACGCGAAATCCGCTACCTGATCCGGATGGAGCCCGGCGTCCAGACGCCCGAGGAAACGCTCGTGAGCGCCGCCGGATCGTGCCGCGATTCGGGCTGGCTGCTAGTCGAGACGTTGCGCCAGCTGGGCCTTGCAGCGCGCTTCGTGTCGGGCTATCTGCTGCAGCTTGCTCCCGATATCAAATCGATCGACGGCCCGAGCGGCACTGAAGTCGACTTCACCGACCTGCACGCATGGTGCGAGGTCTATCTGCCAGGCGCCGGCTGGATCGGGCTCGACCCGACTTCGGGTCTGCTTGCGGGCGAAGGTCACATTCCGGTCGCCTGCACACCGGAACCCGGCAGCGCCGCGCCGATTTCGGGCGCGGTGGACGAATCCGAGGTCGAGTTCAGTCACACCATGTCGATCAGCCGCGTGCTCGAAACGCCGCGTGTGACCAAGCCCTATAGCGACGAAGTCTGGAGCGACGTCCTCGCCATGGGCGCGCACGTCGACCGTCGACTCACGGACATGGACGTGCGCCTCACGATGGGCGGCGAGCCGACGTTCGTGTCGGTGCGTGACCGCGACGCCGCCGAATGGAACACGGACGCGCTCGGCCCGACCAAACGCGGCTACGCCGTCGCGTTGATGGACAAGCTGCGCTCACGCTACGGCGCGAACGGCTTCCTGCATATCGGCCAGGGCAAGTGGTATCCGGGCGAGCAGTTGCCGCGCTGGGCAATGTCGTTGTACTGGCGTGCCGACGGCGAGCCGTGCTGGCAGAACCCCGAGCTGTTCGCCGACGAACGCGAACCCGGCACCTACACGGCCGCCGACGCGCAACGCTTTCTCACGCACCTCGCCACGAAGCTGTCGCTCGACGAAGACTGCATCCTGCCCGGCTTCGAAGATGTCTGGTACTACCTGTGGCGCGAGCGGCGTCTGCCCGTCAACGTCGATCCACTCGATGCGCGACTCGACGACGAACTCGAACGCGTGCGTTTGCGCCGCGTGTTCGACGCGGGACTCGGCGGCGCGACCGGCTATGTGCTGCCGCTTGCGCGCGAGCGCGATGTGCCGCACGAGGCGCCGAAGTGGGTCAGCGGCCGCTGGTTCTTTCGCGACGAACGCATGTATCTGATTCCGGGCGATTCGCCGATGGGTTATCGCCTGCCGCTCGATTCGCTGCCGTGGGTGTCGAAGACCGACTATCCGTATCAGCACGCACACGATCCGTTCGCGCCGCCGGTGCCGTTGCGTTCGGCCGCGCAGTTGCGCATGCAGTACGACGGCGAGCGGCACGAAATGACTGGTGCTGACGCGCGGCGCGCTGCGGCGTTGTCGTCGTCGGCCGGCGATCTGTTGAGCGGCATGCCCGGCAGTGCCGTCCTCGCGTATGCGCCGCAGCGTGGCGATACCGGCGCGTCTGTTGCGCCCGCGCGCGGCGAGTCGTCGAAGGAAACGCTTCGCACCGCGATTTGCGTCGAGGCGCGCGATCCGAAGCGCGCGGCCGGTCCCAAAGCGGAAGCCGATGGGCTCGGCAGCGGCCGCTCGCTCCTGCACGTGTTCATGCCGCCGCTCACCGAACTGGACGACTATCTCGATCTGCTGGCCGCCGTCGAAGCAACGGCTTCTGAATTGCGCATGCAGGTCGTGCTCGAAGGCTATCCGCCGCCGCGCGATGCTCGCCTGAAGATGTTGCAGGTCACGCCCGACCCGGGCGTGATCGAGGTGAACATTCATCCGGCAGCGGACTGGGATCAACTGGTCGATCACACCGAATATCTCTATCAGTCGGCGGCGCAGAGCTATCTGAGCAGCGAGAAGTTCATGACCGACGGGCGCCACACCGGCACCGGCGGCGGCAATCACCTCGTGCTCGGCGGCGCGACGCCCGCCGACAGTCCGTTCCTGCGGCGTCCGGATCTGCTCGCGAGTCTGATCGCGTACTGGCATAACCATCCGTCGCTTTCGTACCTGTTTTCAGGGCTTTTTATTGGCCCGACGAGCCAGGCGCCGCGCATCGACGAAGCGCGCAACGATCAGGTCTATGAACTCGAAGTGGCGTTGCGCGAATTGCAGCGGCAGATCGATCTGCTCGGCGGACGCGACAGTGCGAATCTGCCCGCGTGGATGATCGACCGCTCGTTGCGCAACATTCTGATCGACGTTACGGGCAATACGCATCGCGCGGAATTTTGCATCGACAAGCTGTACTCGCCCGATGGACCCACGGGGCGCCTCGGCCTGCTCGAATTGCGCGGTTTCGAAATGCCGCCGCACGCGCGCATGAGCCTCGTGCAGCAGTTGCTGCTGCGCGCGCTCGTCGCCCGTTTCTGGCACACGCCGTACACGCAGCGGCTCACGCGCTGGGGCACGGAACTGCATGACCGGTTCCTGCTCGGCACCTTCGTGAAGATGGATTTCGACGACGTGCTGGACGAACTGAACCGCGCGGGTTTCGCGTTCGACAGCAGCTGGTTCGCACCGCACTTCGAGTTCCGCTTTCCGCTGGTCGGCGAGACCACGGTGAGCGGCGTGTCGCTGACCATTCGCAATGCGCTCGAACCATGGCATGTGATGGGCGAGGAGGGCTCGCCGGGCGGCACGGTGCGTTATGTGGATTCGTCGGTGGAGCGTCTCGAGGTGCGCGCGCTGGGGCTTAACGAGAACCGCCATGTGCTGACGGTCAACGGCGTGCCCGTGCCGTTGCAGCCGACCGGCCGCGTCAGCGAATATGTGGCGGGCGTGCGGTTTCGCGCGTGGTCGCAGCCTTCGGCGTTGCATCCGACCATCGGCGTGGACGCGCCGCTCACGTTCGATCTGGTCGATACATGGAATGGCCGCTCGGTGGGCGGATGCCAGTATCATGTCGCACATCCGGGCGGGCGCAACTACGAGACGTTCCCCGTGAACGCCTACGAAGCCGAAAGCCGGCGGCGCGCACGGTTCTTCGCGTCGGGCCATACGCCGGGGCCGCTTGCAGTCGATGCGCCGCAACGCAGCCTCGAATTTCCGTTCACGCTCGATCTGCGCTACTGGTAAGACAGCTCACCTTCAATAACGACACGACCTTGGCTTTTCAATCGACTTTTCCCTTCGAAACGTCCGCGACCCGCGCGGACGCTTCGTCCCTGTTGCGGCTTTTACCCGCTCACGAGGGACACTGGGACGAGTTGCGCGACGCGTCCGGCGCGCTGCGCGCCCCGTGGCGGCAGTTCTTCGAACGGCTCGGCGAAGACGGCATCGCGCGGCTCGAAGGTCACCGCGCTTCGGTCGCGCAGCAGATCCGCGACAACGACATCAGCTACAACGTGTACGCGGATAACGGCGAGCCGCGCGCGTGGGCGCTCGATCTGCTGCCGTTCCTGATCAGCGAAGCCGAGTGGGCGCATATCGAGCGAGGCGTCATACAGCGCGCGCATCTGCTCAATGCGATTGTCGCCGACATCTATGGGTCGCAAACCTTGCTCCAGCGCGGACAGTTGCCTCCCGCGCTGGTGTTCGGTCATCCCGGCTATCTGCGCCCCGTGAAGGGCTATGCGCCGCCTGGCGGGCAGTTCCTGCAAGTGGTCGCAGTGGACCTCGCGCGCGCGCCCAACGGCGAGTGGACGGTGATGGCGCATCGCACCGAAGCGCCCTCCGGCCTCGGCTATGCGCTGGAAAACCGGCTGATCGTTTCGGCGCTATTTGCCGATCCGTTCCGTTCGATGCATGTAAGCCGCCTCGCGCCGACCTATTCGCAGTTGATGTCGACGCTGGTTCAGGCGGCGCAGGCGACCATGCGTCACGATTCGCCTCGCGCCGATGCTTCGCCTCATATTGCGTTGCTCACGCCGGGGCCCTTCAGCGAGACTTACTTCGAGCACGTGTTTCTCGCGCGCTACCTGGGCGTCACGCTGGTGGAAGGCAAGGACCTCACGGTGCGCGGCGACATGCTTTATCTGAAGACGCTCGCCGGTCTGGAACGCGTGCATGTCGTGCTGCGCCGTCTGGACGATGCGTTTTGCGATCCCGTGGAATTACGAGCCGACTCGACCATCGGCGTGCCGGGCCTGCTGCAGGTCATGCGTGCCGGCAACGTGATCGTTTCGAACGTGCCGGGCTCCGGCTTTGTCGAGTCGCCCGCCTTGCACGGATTTTTGCCCGGCATAGCCGAAACGCTGTTCGACGAAGACCTCGTTTTGCCGAGTGTAGCCACCTGGTGGTGCGGCGAACAGGCGGCGCGCGAGCACGCGTTCGCGCATCTCGAAGAAGCCTTTATCGTGCCCACGTGGCCGGTTGCGGCCCGCGATGCGCCGCCGGGCGTCGAGCAGGGCAGGCAGCGGCTGTCGGCGTGGCGCGAGCGTATCGAGGCGACGCCCGGCAACTTCACGATCCAGCAGGCGCAGCGTCTTTCCTGCACGCCGCGTTACGAGGACGGCACGATTGGCGGGCGTCCTTCCGTGTTGCGCGCGTATGCGATCGCCGATGCAAACGGCGGCTGGCACGTCATGCCCGGCGGCTTCACACGCATGGGCGCCGAGCGGCAGGCCACGGTATCCATGCAGTACGGCGGCAGCAGCGTCGACACGTGGGTGCTGTCCAGCCAGCCCACGTCGACCTTTACGCTGCTGCCTTCGCCGATGCAGCCTGCGGACCTCGCGCGCAAGCATCGCACCGTGTCGAGCCGCGCTGCGGAGAACCTCTTCTGGGCCGGACGTTACGGCGAACGCGCGGAAAACAACGTGCGTTTGCTGCGCTTCATTCTGGGCTCGCTCGAAGGCAGCGATGCCGACACGATGCTCTCGACACTCGTCGAACTTGCGCTGCACTGCGGACTCCTGCAGGCAGGCGACATCACTGTGCCGCACACGCCGCAAGCATTCGAGCGCGCGCTGGTCGCCAACCTGAGCGAGAGCACGGGCGCCGCGAGCATCGGCCAGAACCTGAACTGTCAGGCTCGCTCGAATGGCGAAGTGCGCGGGCGGTTGTCGAACGATCATTGGCGCATCATTCTTGCCGCGCGCAACGACTTCCGCGACGCATTGCAGACGCTGATGCCGGCTGCCGGTATCAGCGACGCTTCTCCACCAGCAGCGCTGAACGGCCGTGCTACGAATGGCAGCAGCCGTTACGACCGCGTCACGCTGATGAACGCGCTCGAACGGCTGTCGGTGCAATTGTCGGCGATCAGCGGCGCGCAGGGCGACCGTATGACACGCGACGAGGCGTGGCGGCTCCTGTTCGTCGGGCGGCATATCGAACGCGTGTCGGCCATGACCACGTTTGTGCGCGTGGCCGCCGACAAAGGCCAACTGGCAACGCCGGCCGGTTTCGATCTGCTGCTGCAATTGTTCGACAGCACGCTCACCTACCGCTCGCTTTATCCGGGACGCTTTGAAGTGCCGGCTCTGCTCGATCTGCTTGTAATCGAGCCGACCAATCCGCGCGGAATTTATGGTGTGTACGAGCGGTTGCGCAAGAAGCTCGACGAAATCGCGGTGGCTGCGGGCAGCACGCGGCATCGTCCGTTTGCGGAATTGATGCCGCCTGCCGCGTCGTTGCCTACGCTTGCGTCGCTGTGCGAGGTTGACCGGGAAGGCGAATATTGCAGTCTGACTGCGGTATGCGATCAGATCGGCGGGTTCGTCGGCGCGGCGGCGCATGAAATCAGCGCGCGCTATTTCAGCCACGCCAGCACGGTCGCTTCGCAGGTGTGGTCATGAAAAACGCGCCGGTCGTGCTGTCGGTTTCGCACCGCACCACGTATCACTACTCAACCTATGTCGAGACCGCGCAGCATCTTGCGACTATCCGGCCTATTGTCTGCGCCTGGCAGCGGGTCGTGTCGCACGACGAACGCATCGAGCCGCGGCCTTCGTATCTGAATAGCCGTATCGATGCGTTTGGCAACGACGTTCTCTATTTCGCGCTCGACACGCCGCATGAGCGGCTGCAACTCGTCAGCGAAACGACCGTGGCGCTCACGCCGCGCTGGGCCGATCTCGATCCTCAGGCCACACCGGCGTGGGAAGAAGTGGCCGACGCGCTCGAATTTCGCGTGGGCGGAGAGTTTCGGGCCGAGGCGGAGTTCTGTTTCGCGTCGCCAAATATCGTGCCGCGGCCGTCGCTGCGCGATTATGCGTTGCCGAGTTTTGCGCCCGGCACGCCGGTTGCCGCCGGTGCGATCGATCTGATGCACCGCATTCACGAGGACTTCGCGTACAAGCCTTCGGCGACCATGTTCGATACGCCGGCCGAGCGTGCGTTCGAATTGAAGAGCGGCGTGTGCCAGGACTTCGCACAGGTGATGATCGGCTGCTTGCGCTCGCTTGGTTTGCCCGCGCGCTACGTGAGCGGCTATCTGCGAAATGATCCGCCAGCGGGGCAGCCGCGGCTGATCGGCGCGGATGCGTCGCATGCCTGGGTGTCGGTGCATTGTCCCGGCAGCGGCTGGATCGACCTTGACCCAACCAACGACGTGCTCGCCGATACCGACCATGTCACGCTCGCTATTGGCCGCGATTACAGCGACGTGTCGTTATTGCGCGGCATGATCCTCGGTGGGGGCGCGCATCGCGTCGAAGTGGGCGTGACGGTTCTCGGGCTTTAACACCGGGCCTCTGCTGCGTAAAAGTACTTGACGAAGTGCATATGCACACCTAGACTGCGAAGCATGAACCGTCCTCTCTCTTACGACGAATGCAATTGCTTTGCGCTGCGCCAGGCGGCGCGGCACATCACGCAGCTGTACGAGCGCCATCTCAGCACGGTGGGGGTCACGGCAGCGCAATTCACCATTCTCGCGAAACTCGCGCGCACGCCGAACTTGCCGATCCTGGATCTGGCAGACGCAATGGTGATGGAGCGCACCACGCTCGTGCGCGCCATGAAACCGCTGCAACGAGACGGGCTGGTGGTTGCTGAATCGGCTGAACACGACGGCAGAACGTATCTGTTCAGCCTGACGGAGAAAGGCGAGAAGACTTTCGATCAGGCGGCTATCGCATGGCGTGCCGCGCAAACTGAGTTCGAAGAGAAGTTCGGACGCGATCGCGCCAAAGCATTACGCGCCGAGTTGTTCACAATTACCGGCTAAGGCCGAAGCATGGCTCGCAAATAGTTGTCGTTTGCGAGCTTTTTTATAGCTACGTGTGTGCGTATGCACTCATTGGAGTTGCAGCGATGGAAGAGCCATTCGACGACGATTGTTTCGCGATCCGCCAGGCGGCGCGTTATGTCTCGCAGATCTACGATCGCCATCTGGCAAGCGTGGGCTTGACGATCACACAGTTCTCCTTGCTTGGCCGCCTCAAGCGCACTGGCCCAATGACGATGAAGCAACTGGCTGAAGCCATGCGAATGCAGCGCACCACGCTGGTCCGCACGATCCAGCCGCTACGCCGCAGCGGGCTGCTGTTGAGCGAGGCACACGGCCCAGACGCACGAGCGCTGTCGGTCACGCTCACACCAGAAGGTGAGGCACGGCTCGAGGCGGGGCGTAAGCACTGGCACGCCGCGCAGGCTGAATTCGAGCACAGCTTTGGCGGGCAACGTGCGCAAGCGTTGCGCGGCGAATTGTTCGCGATCACCGGCCACTTGTGAATTGAGCACAGAGCCATGACCGGCCGATAGCAATCAACGCAATGAACGCAATGAACGGGCGCCATGAATCGGCGCTATTTTTTCAACTTCACCAGTGCATACGCACACATATAACCATCATGTCCACTACACCTTCGACTGTTGCGCCAGCGGGCGCCGCGCAGGCCGCCAAACCGGCCAGGCGCGTTCCGTGGATGCTGCTCGCGATCATCACGGTGCTTGCCGTGCTGGCGCTCGCCGCGTCGTACTGGTTCTTCGTGGGACGCTTCGTCGAAACGACGGACGATGCCTACGTGGGCGGCGACGTCACGGTCATGGCGCCGAAGGTGAATGGATTCGTGGCTGACGTGCTAGTGAAGGACAACCAGTTCGTGCACGCGGGGCAAGTACTCGTGAAGCTGGACTCGCGGGACTACGACGCACGCCTCGCGCAAGCCACGGCAGAGGTCCGCAGCGCCCAGGCCGCCGTGACCGAATTGCAGGCGAAGAAATCCTTGCAGCTTGCAACGATCGACGAACAGAAGGCGGAAGTTCGCGCCAACGGTGCAGAACTGACGCGCAGCGCAGCGGATCAGGCTCGCTATCGCGAACTCGTGAAAGACGACGCGGTATCGAATCAGGTGGTGGAGCGTGCTAATGCGGATCTCACCAAGGCGCATGCCGCGGCGGATCGCAGCGGCGCGTCGTTGATCGCGGCGCAGCGGCAAATAACCGTGCTCGACGCGCAGATCGGCGACGCACTGGCCCGCATTGCCACTGCGGAAGCGGCGCAGCGCGTGGCGGCGTTGAACGTCGAGTACACCACCATTCGTTCCCCGATCGACGGCTACGTAGGCAACCGCACCGCGCGCGTCGGACTGCTCGCAAACACCGGCGTTTCGCTGCTGACGGTGGTGCCCGCGAGCGGATTGTGGATCGACGCGAACTTCAAGGAAGACCAGCTGAAGAAGATGAGCGTCGGCGACACGGTCGATGTCGATCTGGATGCTTCCAGCACACGCATTCGCGGCGTGGTGGATAGCCTCGCTCCGGCAACCGGCGCAACCTTCAGTGTGCTGCCCGCCGAGAATGCGACTGGCAACTTCACGAAGATCGTGCAGCGCGTGCCGGTGAGAGTGCGCCTGGCCGTGCCGCAGAACATGCAAGGCGTGCTGCGTCCCGGCCTCTCGGCGACGGTAAAGGTTCACCTCGACCACGTGGACCACGTCGATCACGCCGGCGCGCAAAACGCACCGGCTCGCGGATAAACCATCATGACCGACGCTTTCGCGAATCCCGCCGACCAGCCGACGCGCACGAAGGTTTTTGCGTTCGCGCTGATGTGCCTCGGCTTTTTCATGGCGACGCTCGATATCCAGATCGTCGCGTCGTCGCTCAAGGATATCGGCGGCGGCTTGTCCGCTAGTCAGGACGAACTGTCGTGGGTGCAGACGTCGTATCTGATCGCTGAAATTCTCGTGATTCCGATGTCCGGCTGGCTTACGCGCGTGTTTTCCACGCGCTGGCTCTTCGCGTTCTCGGCACTTGGCTTCACTGTCACGAGCATGTTGTGCGGACTCGCATGGGACATCAATTCGATGATCCTGTTCCGCGGCCTGCAAGGTGCGCTCGGCGCAGCGATGATTCCGACCGTATTCACGACGGCGTTCGTGTTGTTTCCGGGCAAACAACGCCTGATCGCGTCGACCACGATCGGCGCGCTTGCGTCGCTCGCGCCGACTGTGGGGCCTGTAATCGGCGGATGGATAACGTCGCAATGGTCGTGGCACTGGCTGTTCTATTTGAACCTGGCGCCCGGTCTTGTCGTCGCGTTGACGGTGCCGAAGTACGTGCATGTCGACAAAGCCGATTTGTCGCTGTTGAAAAAAGGCGACTACCTTGGCATAGCGCTCATGTCCGGCTTTCTCGGCTGCCTCGAATATGTGCTCGAAGAAGGGCCGCGCAAGAACTGGTTCGGCGACGACGTAATCGTTCTGTGCACATGGATATCGGCTATCTGCGGATTTCTTTTCCTGGTGCATGCGTTTACCGCAAAGGAACCGATTGTCGATTTGCGCGCGTTGGCGGTTCGCAATTTCGGCATCGGCAGTTTGCTGTCGTTTATCACGGGCATTGGGATCTTCTGCACCGTTTTCCTGACGCCGGTATTCCTGTCGCGCGTTCGCGGTTTCGACTCGCTGCAGATCGGCCTTGCGTTGTTGTCGGTAGGCTGTTTCCAGTTGCTGGCGCTCGTCGCGTACTCGACGCTCGCGCGCTTTGTCGATATGCGCCTCCTGATGGTGTTTGGTCTCGTGTTGTTCGGCCTTGGTTGCTATCTGTATGTGCCGCTCACTCATGAATGGGGCTGGCAGGAGTTGCTGATTCCGCAGGCGCTGCGGGGCATCGGTCAACAGTTCTGCATTCCCCCAATCGTCACGATGGCGCTCGGCTCACTACCGCCGTCGAGACTTCGGTCCGCGAGCGGCCTCTTCAATCTGATGCGTAATCTGGGTGGCGCAATCGGCATTGCAGTGAGCAGCACGATGCTGAACGACCGGCTCAATTTGCACTACGAGCGGCTCGACGAACACTTGACGGCGGGTCGTCCGGTAGTCGAATCGATCTTGCAACAGCAAGCCGCGCATTTCGCGGCACTCGGTGGAAACGCGTTGAATGCAGCCAATGCAGGGCTCGGCGCATTGCATGCGGTTCTGATGCGAGAAGCCTTGGTGCTCACTTTCTCCGACACTTTTCTCGCCGTGTCGCTGTGTTTTGTCGTGGGCTTGCTGAGCGTGTTTTTCTCGCGCCCATTCGGAAATGCCGCGCCCCCGCCCGATGCTCATTGAGGACCTGATGATGAAAACGACCGCTCTCAAAGTACTGACAAGCGCTCTAACGTTGGCGCTTGCCGCGTGCGCCGTGCAGCCGGCGACGCACGCGGATCTGCCGCAGACGGTGAGCGTGCTCGCGCCGCAAGCATGGAGCGTGGACGCGCCGCAAGACAGCGTGAGTGCCAACGTGTGGTGGGACCAGTTTGGCGACCCTGTCATGCATCGGCTGGTCGAGTCGGTATTGACCGGCAATCTCGATGTGCAGGCGGCAGTGGAGCGCGTCAGGCAGGCGCAGGACCTGGTCACGCAGAATCGCGCTGCTTTGCTCCCTGAGTTGAATGCCGGCGCCAACGCCTCGTATTCGCGTCAAAACACGCCGCCGCCGCTCGGATACGTGCGCCAGGCGGGTGCCGGCCTCACGGCCAGCTGGGCGCCCGATGTATTCGGCGGCGAGCGTCTGGCCGTTCTGGCGGCGCAAGCACAGGTGTCGGGCCGGCAGTCGGCGTTGAACGAGGTACGGCTTGCGCTCGCCGCCAATGCGGCAGCAGCCTATATCGATCTGCGTTGGGCTCAGGCGCAGTTGCAGATTCTCAACGAGAACGAGCAGATACGCGCTCGTGCGCTGAAGCTCACGCAGCAGCGTCTGCATTACGGCCTGTCGTCACAACTCGACGTTGCGCGCGCGCAGAACCAGTTGCAGGACTTGCAGGCGCAGATTCCACGCATGCAGACGGCCGTGCAGCATCAACTGAGTTTGATCGCTGTTTACTCGGGACGCACACCGGAGAGCGTGGATAGCCTGTTGCTCGCCGATGCGCGCGACATTCCCGTGCCTGCACAACGAGTGCCGCAAGTGCTGCCATCAGAAGCATTGTTGCAGCGGCCCGACGTGCGCACCGCGTATGCCACCGTCGAGCGGCGCGCCGCAGAAGTGGGCGTTTCGAAAGCAGAGCGCTACCCCAAGTTCAGGTTGAATCTCGCCGATGGTTTGCTGGCCTCTTCGTACCTTGGGCTGCCCACGCTGACCGATAACCTGTTTAGCGCCGCATTGAGCGCGACGAGCCCGATTTTCAACGCCGGCCGAATCACCGCGAATATCGACGCGAGCGAGAGCCGCATGCGCGAATCGCAACTTGGCCTGCAGCAGACGATGCTGCAAGCGCTAAAAGAGATCGAAGACACGCGCAGCGAACTGGTGAATGGCACTGTACAAGTCGAGCGCCTCGGCGGCGCGCTGGATGCGTCGAATCAGGCGTTGCGTTTGTCGAGTGACCTTTACAAAGGCGGTGCGTCCAGTTTCCTCGATGTCCTCGCTGCGCAGGAGGCGTACTTGCGCGACGCCGAATCGCTGAACCAGGCAAGGCGCGAGCATGCGCTTGCCGCCGTTGCCTTATATCGTTCGCTGGGCGGCGGCTGGGACGTTCCTGAAACGGTGACGGCAGTGTCGTCGAATAATTGACCTGCTATGTGACCGGTGCGCTGTGGGTTGAGATTGTGCGGGCATGCAGAATGCGTGGCGGAAGTGCAGGCGGGAAGGCGGTTGGCTTACGCCTTGGTAACGCTACAATCCGATGACACGACGAAGCCGACGAGGTCATGATGGCACGGCCGTTCTTCACAATTGGGCACTCCACGCGCACGCTGTCCGAACTGATTGATTTGCTCAATACTTCGGAAGTCGAAACATTAGTCGACGTGCGCAGCATTCCACGTTCTCGCACTAACCCGCAGTTCAACCGCGATACGCTACCGGAGTCGTTGGCGCCGGCACATATCAAGTACCTGCATCTGGCGGAACTCGGAGGGCGTCGTGGCCGGCGCAAAGATGAGGGCCCGTCTCCAAACGGGTACTGGACGCACCCCGCGTTTCGAAACTATGCCGATTACGCGATGACGGACCCTTTTCAAAAGGGCCTGGCAGAACTTCGCGAACTCGGACATTGCAGGCGCTGCGCGATCATGTGCTCGGAAGCAGTGTGGTGGCGTTGTCACCGGCGCATCATTACGGACTATCTGCTGATGCACGGTGAAACGGTAATGCACATCATGGATGCGCATCACGTGAACCCGGCGACTATCACGCCGGGTGCCAGCGTGCAGCCCGACGGTTTGCTCGTCTATCCGGCGCAGTCCGCTTAGCATTGAAGCGGACCGGTTTCAATTAGCCCGCTTTGCCGATGGGCGCAAACCGCCGTTTGCCACGCGCCGGCGTCAGACGGCGGAACCGCTCTTTCTTGTGCTCTTCTTCAAAGTGACTGAGCGATGGCTTGACGAGATCGCTGCGCGAGACGATGCCGACAAGACGCATCGACTTTGCATCGGCTACAACGGGCAATCGTTCGAGGTCGTGCACTGCCAGTCTCGTCGCTACGAGACGACAGGTCTCCGAGGGCAACGCGAACGCCAGTGAACGCTGAACGAAGACGTCCGCGACGCTCATGGCGGGCCGCAGGTTCGGGTCCTCGTCGCGAAACTGTTCGAGCAGCGCGCGATCGGCCACGCCGATTACCACGGCGCCACGCACCACCGGGTACGCGCGACGCGCCTGCTTTGCACCGAAGAATCTGTCGAGCGCCGCGCCGACCGTCATGTCGGCTTCGATCGACTCGACGGAGGTTGTCATCACCTCGTCCACATGATGGCGCTCGAGAGGGTCCACCCCGTATTCGCGGTAGATGTGATAGCCGCGTCGCGCGATTTTTTCCGTCATGATCGAGCGGCGCATGGTGACCGTGGCAAAGCCGTGAGCGACTAGCGTAGCAGTGAGCAAGGGCAACAGCGCGTTGCTGTCGTGCGTGAGGCCGAACGCAAAGACGATGGCGGTCAACGGCGCACCGAGTGTCGCGCCGAGCGTTGCGGCCATACAGACGAGCGGCCATAGTGCAGGTTGATTGCCGGGCAGCCAGTGTGAGAGAACGGTGCCGAGTCCCGCGCCGAGCATCAGCAGCGGGGCGAGCACGCCACCGGATGTACCCGATCCGAGCGCGACGACCCACATGATGGCTTTCACCGCGAGCAACACGATGGCGATCTGCAATGCAATGTGTTGATGCAGGAGGTCGCCGATCACGTCGTAACCTACACCAAGTGCTCGCGGCTCCAGCCACCCGCCGATGCCCACTACGACGCCACCGAGTGCGGGCCACCACATCCAGTGGATTGGCAGCTTGCCGAACAGGTCTTCGGTTTTGTAGAGCGCGGCGGATAGTCCCGACGCGAGCGCGCCGGACAAAAGCCCTGCAATCAGGCAAGAAAATAGCGACCACCCATCTGGCGCGGCTGTTTCGAGCGGAAACAACGGACCTGTGCCGAAGAACGCCGCGCGAGCGAAACCGGCCACCGCGCAGGCCACGGCCACGGGCAGAAAACTGCGCGGCCGCCATTCGAAGAGCAGTAATTCCACGGCCAGCAAGACCGCCGCCACGGGCGTGCCGAACACGGCGGTCATGCCCGCTGCTGCGCCTGCCACGAGCAGCGTCTTGCGTTCCGCGGACGTGACTTTGAAGCATTGCGCAATCAGCGAGCCGAGCGCGCCGCCCGTCATGATGATGGGGCCCTCAGCGCCGAACGGGCCGCCGCTGCCGATCACGATGCCCGACGACAACGGCTTGAGCACGGCCACCTTGGGCGACATCCGGCTTTTGCCGAACAGGATCGCCTCGATCGCCTCGGGAATGCCATGCCCGCGAATCTTTTCCGAGCCGAACCGCGCCATCAGTCCGACGATCAGTCCGCCGATTATCGGCACGCCAATGACCCACATACCGAGGTTGTTATGGGCGGGCGAACGTTCGACGAACGACAATGTGCCGAAGAAAAACAGGTTCGTGAACAGATGAATCAGGTTCAGCAACACGAAGGCTGCGAGCGTGCTGACTCCGCCGATGCAAGCGGCGAGCGCGAAAATGCCCGGCAGTCGCGCGTTGGCGGAGAAGTCGCGCTTGTGGGAGTCGGTGTTCATGATTAGTCGAGGTCGATCTGAGGAACCTGGAAGGCGCCCTTGAGCGATCTGAGCTCGGCGCGATGAAGCTCGGCAAGTCTCGCAAGCACTCTTTCGCCTGCTTTTTCAATGTGTACTTCAACCTGGCGGCGGTCGGTCTCGCTAGTTTGACGGCGCACCAGACTGAGTGCTTCGCAGCGCGACACCAGCGCGACGACGCCATGATGCTGAGCCTGAAGCCGCTCCGCGAGTTCGCCGACAGTTGCCCAGTCGCGCTCCGGATATCCCTTGATATGCAGCAGCAACAGATACTGCAGCGGCGTAATACCTTCGCTTTGCGCGGCCTGTTCCGAGAACCGTTCGAAGCGCCGCATCTGATAGCGAAACTCCGACAGTTGCTCGAAGTCGGCTTTACGCAATCCTGGAGACCGTTCTTTCATTGCTCACCGCCAGCGTAGATAAGCAAAAATTGTATCATGAAATGATGTAATTCTGAGGGCGTGACTTTCGCGTCAAACGTTGTCCGTTTCTCGTTTCCCGCTGCGACGTGGCGTGCAACCGCGCGCAGTGCGATGCGATGTTGCGATCACGCGGCCTGCTGTGCCTTGACCACGGTCTGCCGATAGAGCCCGGAGATGAGATCCACTTGAGTAATCATGCCGACCACGTGTCCAGCGGTATCCAGCACAGGAATATGGTGGTGACCGAAGTTGGCAAACATCGGCACGAGGTCCGTAATCGGCGCATTGGTCTTGACGGTGCAGACGTCGGTGGTCATCACGCTGCCGACGGTTGGCGCACGCAGTGCATCGCCGCGCAGCCAGCCGTCTATATAGGCAATGAACGGCACGAACTGGCCGAAAATTCTTTTATCGACGAGATCTGCACGCGTGACGATGCCGATCAGACCGTGGTCCGCGTCGATCACCGGAAGCGCTTTCACCTTGTTGCGTTTCAACAGTGCCCATGCAGCGACCGCGCGGGTGCCCGCCGACACCGACACCACATGACGCGACATGATGTTCTCGCAGGTCAGTTCGTTGAAACTGCGTGAGAAGGCTTGAAGTTGAGTCTCGCGCAGCAGCGATTCCAGGTCGTCCGGGTCGATGTCGAGCATTTCACTGCGGCGCTTGAGTACGGCTTCGAGGTCGGCGCGTGTGAAGCCGGCGCGCGAGTCGGCGTCTGCCGTACTGCCCGCGCTGCGCGCCACGCGTGCCGAATGCGGATAACGGTGGCCGGTGGCGGCGTGATAGGCGATCGCGGCGGCGAGCAGCGCGACCGACTGTATTGCGATCGGTTCGAGCACGAACCGGTAGCCGAGCGCATGAATGGCGGGGCCCCCGAGCACGGCGGTCAACGCGACGGCACCCGATGGCGGGTGCACGCAGCGAAGCGCGAACATACCGCCAATGGCAAGCGCGACGGCCAGCGCGGCCGCCAGTGTGGGATCGCCGATCACGTTTGCGCACGTCACCCCGATCGTCGCAGAAACGAGATTTCCGCCGATGATCGACCATGGCTGCGCAAGCGGACTCGCGGGCACAGCAAACAGTAGTACGGCGGAAGCGCCCATCGGCGCAACCAGCAGAGGAATGTTCGCGCCCGGTCCCAACAGCAGATACATCGAGCCGCCGGTGAACGCGATACCGAGCAGCGCACCCAGACATGAGCGCGCGCGCTCCTGCCATTTGACGGTGACCGGAACGGGAACAAAGCTGGAAAGCCAGCGCAGGACGATGGAGCGGGACAAGATGCGAACGAGGAGTTAGTCGATTGTACTGGGCTGCGAAGATACCCGCGAAAGCTGCGCCAACGCGAATACCGTGTGGTCATAATTATATGCCAATATGATATAAAACGCCGGCGGCGCTTAGCGGTGACGCTGGCGGCGAAGGGCATTCACGCAACAGGGTTCTTTGCGATTGACGATCAGCTTGATCGGATTCCGCACTTCGTCGAAGAACTGAATGCGGATCTGATTTCCGGCGACAGAAACCAGCGGCTCAACGAATTTCGTGACCACCGTTCGCGCGTTCGACCTCGTTGACCCGATCAATAGCAGGGTCGCGCGCATACATGTACGTCCGATTGAACGGATAGTCGCTGTGAGCCCATCGCATGCGGCCCGCGTGACCATCATCGGCTTTTACCGACTCTGCGGGGCGCGACGCGAGAATCTGGAACAGCGACGTCCATCCGCGCTCGAATCCCATTGCCGATCCGGCCAGATACAGCCGGTACGCGCGGATAATTTTCTCCGCGTCCTTGCCGAGCACTTCGCGTGCTTGATCGAGATGTGCTTCCAGTGCATCCGCCCAATGCCATAGCGTTTTTGCGTAATGCGGACGCAGGCATTCTGCGTCTACCGGCTCGAGATTGCCGCGCGTCATCGCATTCATCATTACGCTTACGTGTACCAGTTGGCCGCCCGGAAAAATGTATCTGTCGATGAAGTCGCCCATACCGCCGCCGACTTCCGCGTTGTCGGCGCCGCCTGCAGTAATGCTGTGATTCATCATGAGACCGCCCGGTCTGAGCAGACGTCGCATCTTCGCAAAGTACGCCGGCAGGTTCAGGCGGCCGACGTGCTCGCACATGCCGACCGACGCGACCTTGTCGAACGGCGCGGATTCATCGACGTCCCGGTAGTCCTGCAGCAGCATCGTCACGCGGCCCTGAAGTCCCTTTTGCTCGATCAGTCGGTTGACGTACGCATGCTGGTTCCTGGAAAGCGTAATGCCGGTTGCAGCAACGCCGTAGTGTTCGGCGGCCCACAGCAACAGCGCACCCCAACCCGCGCCGACGTCGAGAAAGCGCTCGCCGGAGCGCAACATGAGTTTCCTGCAGATGTGGTCGAGCTTGGCCTGCTGCGCGTCGGCGAGAGACATATCCGGCGAAGAAAAGTAGGCGCATGAGTACACGCGTAGCGGGTCGAGCCACAGCGCGTAAAAATCGTCGGAGACGTCGTAGTGATGCTGGATCTGAGCGGCGTCTTTGGCGCGGCTATGGTGCGTGCGCTCCCAAATCGCGCGGCGCGCACGGTTCACGTGGTCCAGCAGCCATCCATGTGTTTCGTGTGTGGGATCGCTGCGCAGCAAGGCCGGCGCCGCAGCCATGAGGTCGTGCATGCTGCCGTCTATTTCCAGCCGGCCTTCCACGTAGTCTTCCGCGAGCCGGCCGATCGCTCCCTGAGTGAGATGCAGCAGCGCCCTCGTGTCGCGTATCTCGAACGACAGACGCGGCTCGCGCGCGCCGATGCGCTGACCGTCGGGCAGGGCCACAGAGCAGGGCAGCGGCATGCCGGCGATCTGCTGTTCCGCTGGCGAACGCAAAAGGCTCCAGAGCGTCATGGCGTTGGCTCCTTGCAACAACCTGGATGGTTCTTCCGAAGCATCATTCATGCCGCAAGAAAGGACCCGCCGGCGGGTTCTGGCGTTGCCGTGCCAATGAACCGGTCTTTACAGTTAGCTATCCGGATCGTCTGCAGACTCGACATACCGACTTGCGCCGAGGGTTTTCCATGAGAGTCGAATACCTGCGAATCGACATTGCAGCGAGGCTCACCGCGCAAGTTCCGTCTGCTTCTACTAATTGCCAAGCTTTCAGCGCAGTGACAGGATGCTTACATGATGGTGCCGACGGGAGCGCCATAGAACCATACGTCCATAACATCATGCAGCGCAGGAGCTTTGTACTCGCGACATTGAGCACGGCCGGCATGCTTGGCCGGCCGCATGCCGGGTCGTCTGCCGACTTCGAGATCGTTCATCCGCGAATCCGCACCGGCGGAGAGGTTCATGCGGCATTTGCGCTTGCAGTGCTGGACCTCGCGATGAGATCGGCAAAAGTCACCTATACGATTCGTCAGGCCGACGTGGCCATGGAGCGCGGCCGCGCGCTGGCAGACCTCGCCGACGGCGACTCCATTAATCTTCTTTGGACCAGCATGGATAGCCGGGCGGAAACCGGGCTGAACGTGGTCCACATTCCGGTGAATCGCGGCTTGATCGGATATCGCGTGTTTGTGATAAGGAAAGACCGGCAGGCCGACTTCGACAAGGTCGACAACGTAGCAGATCTGCGCCGGTTGACTGCGGGCCAGGGGCTCGGCTGGGTCGACACGGACATTCTGCTCGACGCCGGTCTGAAAGTGGAAACGTCCAGCACGGACACGTTATTCGCAATGACGCGCGCGGGCCGAATAGACTATTACCCGCGAGGCGTAATCGAAGCGTTCCCCGAACTCGAAGCGCGCAAGCAGGCGGAGCCCGACCTGACGGTTGAAAAACGTTTGCTGCTTAAGTACCGGTCGGACTTTCTCTTTTATGTGGCTCGCCGTGATCCCAGGCTCGCTATGACAATAGAGCGCGGCTTCATGGCGGCTTACAAAGACGGCTCATATATGCGGCTTTTCGATTCGCACCCGTACATTCAGCGCGCGCTGGCGCAAGCCAATTTGCGCGACAGGAAGGTGATAGAACTGGACAACCGTTATCTGTCCGCGGCTGACCGAAAGATTCCGGAAGAGTACTGGGCGCAGTGGCCGGCCATCGTGCGCGCAAGTGCACCCTAGCGGGGAGAGCAGGGCGTGCCGCGTCGCTCGCGAAAACCGGTGAGCGGGGGTCAGGATTTCCTTACCCTCGAATCAGGATACCCTTGACGGATCATGCGCGCTGCCTGACTGTTGCGCGATGAGTATCGTTCTATGATGGATGAATCAAAATGGCCTAACCGGGTAACAGAGATGATTCCCTATCCGTCGCAGCGTGAAACCGAGGTGGAGCATATCAACTCGATCTGCTTCCGTCTCTTCGACATCTGGTGCGAACGACGCAGCATCACGCCGTTGGGTTATCTGATGCATTGCTGGCCGCTAGTCGATAGCGGACCCAAGGCGATCAGGCGAGTCGGAGAAACGCTGCGAGAACTACGAAAGTCCCATCCGATGGAACTGGATGGCGAGGCAACGGCAATGCTTCGCGAGCTGACCGAATGCGTCGACGCTCTGCTGCTTCGTGCGGTTCACGAGCCGCAAGGCGTCATTGAAATCCGGCTGTCATCCTGAGCCAATGGGGATTGGCGCGAACTGCGGCAAGCAATGGGGCAATGGAGCAGGCAACGAAGCAGAGTACATTGCGATGCGCGCGCATGGCGTCATAAGATAGGAACAACCGCTTTTCGGCGCGGGCGCCTGACATAGCAGCGCGCTGCGCCAGCACGGAACGAGTAACGACATCACCATGCTTGCGGGGGCAATATGGCTGTCAACCCCATGGGGGAGTGGTGGTATCCGCTCAGGCGGTTACGGCACAGTATCGTGCTCCGGCTTCTTGCCATCGCGATCCTGTTTAGTTGCGTGCTCACCTTGTTGCTCACCGCGCTGCAGATTCATCGCGATTACAGCCAGGGCATTGCGCTCATAGAAAACCGCCTTTCGGACATCGACAAAAGTTACCGCGACAGTCTGGGCGAGGCGCTGTGGCGGCTCGACGAGGCGCAGTTGCGGCTTGAACTCGGCGGCATTCTGCGTCTGGCAGATATCAGTGTGGCTGAAGTGCGCCAGTCGGGCGGCAGTTCGGCGCCAACGCTCGTGAGCGCGGGCAGACCAGCCAGCGGGCCGTCGATAGCGCGTGAGTACCCGCTCATGCATCACGTGCTCGGCAACGACCAGCGCATCGGCACGCTATACGTGCAGGCTACGTTGAACCATCTGTACGACGATCTGAAGCACACGGCGTTGCTGATTCTCATCACTCAAGCCGCCAACATTTTCCTCGTTTCGCTTTTCATCGTCTTTATTCTGAATCGGCTCGTGACGCGCCATCTTGCGGTGCTTGCTCGTACTGTAGACGGCTACGACTTTCGCGAGCCAGCCGAACCTCTGAAGCTAAACCGGCGTGTGCCCCGCGAGCCCGACGAACTTGAGCGCGTGGTGACGGCGTTCAATTCGATGGGCGCCCGGCTGCATCGCGCATATCTCGACGAACGGGAGGCCGGTGCCGAACGCGAGGCGCGCCGCGCTGCCGAAGCAGCGAATCGAGCGAAGGGCGAGTTCCTGGCCAATATGAGTCACGAGTTGCGCACGCCGCTGAACGCGATTCTCGGCTATGCGCAGATCTTGCGGCGCGACCCGAGCCTGAGCGAGAGACAACGCGACGGCGTCGGCGTCATTCAACGCAGCGGCGAACATCTGCTCGGACTGATTGCAGATGCACTCGATTTCGCGCGGATAGAAGCGGGCCGGTTGCGCGTCGAGATAGGCGACGTGCCGCTCGCCGGCACGCTCGATGCGATTCGCGAAATCATCGAAGTGAAAAATGCGCAGAAGCATGTCGAGTTCATCTGGCGGGTGGCGCCCGACGTGCCCGACGCCGTTCGCGCGGACGAACGGCGCTTGCGTCAGGTGCTGCTGAACCTGCTCGCAAACGCATTCAACTTCACGGATCAAGGCAGCGTGAGCTTGCTGGTCGAAATGACTGCGAAGAACAGCGTGTGTTTCGAAGTGCGCGATACAGGCATCGGCATGGACGCCGACAAACTTCAGACCATTTTCGAGCCGTTCGAACAGATTGCGCACCTGGAGCGCGGCGCGGGTGGAACAGGGCTTGGGCTGACAATCAGTCAGCAGTTTCTGCACGCAATGGGCAGCGAAATTCACGTGCAGAGCCAGCCTGGCCGCGGCAGTGTATTCTGGTTCGAACTGCCGGCGGCCTCGGGTGCGCTCCCCGCCGCGCCGGTTATTGCCGATACTCGCATGACGACCGGTTACAAGGGAGCGCGCCGCAAGGTGCTGGTGATCGACGACGTCGCGATGAACCGCGCGGTGCTAGTGGACTTCCTCGGCCGGCTCGGGTTCGAGATCGTTGAAGCAACAGGCGGCCGCCAGGGACTCGCGAAAACGTTGAGCGAGCGACCGGCGCTGATCGTGACAGACATCGTAATGACCGATATGGATGGACTGGAAGCCACGCGCAGGTTGCGGCAGATTCAGGGTTTTTCGGAAGTGCCCGTGATTGCGACCTCCGCGAGTCCATCAGGCGCCGACGAACAGCGCAGCCTCGAAGCCGGCGCAAATGCGTTTCTCCCCAAGCCGATCGACTTCGGGAAACTGCTCGCGCATGTCGCGCGCCTGCTCGATCTCGAATGGACCTACGCGCCCGCGGGCGCTACAACCGGCGTGCAGGATGCCCCTGCTGGGCATCCTGTCGCGGTACCCGAAGACGAACTCGAAGAGTTGCATCTGCTCGCGCGCCGCGGCGATATGCAGGAGATAAGGCTGTGGGCCGAACGGGTCGCGACGCATGATCCACATTACCGCGCATTCGCCGCGCGGATTCTAAGCCTCGCGAAAGGCTATCAATCGAAAGCACTGCTCCAACTCGTCGAGGAGCAACTCGAACGCAGGGCGGTCGGATGAACGGCACCGCGCTTCCCGCTGACGACTCGCCCACGGTCCTGATCGCGGACGACAACCCGGCCAACCTGGCGATCGTTGTCGAGAGTCTGGTAGCGCGCGGCTTCAAGGTGCTCGTCGCGCTAGACGGCCCGGAGGCGATCCAACGCGCGCAATTCTCGCAGCCCGACCTGATTCTTCTCGACGTGAGGATGCCAGGCATAAACGGCTTCGAAACCTGCCGGCGTCTCAAGTCGGACGAGCGCACGCGCAATATCGCCGTGATCTTCATGACGTCGCTGACGGGCAGCGAGGACATGGTGGAAGGTTTCTCGGCAGGCGGCGTCGACTACCTGACGAAACCCGTCCACGTCGACGAAATGATGGCGCGCATCAGCACGCATCTTGCGCTCAGAGGCATGCATCAGAAGCTCATTGCGCAGAACCGGCAATTGCAGGACGAAGTGCTCGTGCGTCAGCGAGCCGAGGCCGCGTTGTCGCGCGTGCGCGACGGCCTCGAAGCAAGTGTCGCGCAGCGCACGGACGAACTGGGGCGCGCAAATGCGACGCTGCAGTCGCAGATCGAGGAACGCAGGCGTGCAGAAGCGCGGCTCGTCGCGAGCGAGTTCCGTTTTCGAACGATCGTCGAAACGAGTCCGGTGCCGCTTTGCATTACGTCGATGCCCGAAGGGCACGTTCTGTACACGAACAAGCCGTTGCGCGAACTCTTCGGCATCGATTACGTGACCACGCATATCGGCAACATCGCCGAGTTGTATGCGGATATCGCAGACCGCGACCGCCTTGTCGAAGACCTGCGTCATGAAGGAAGCTTTCGCAACACCGAAGTTCAGTTAAAGCGTGCGGACGGCTCGACGTTCTGGGCCATCGCGACTGCGCGTGTCGCGACCTACGACGATGCGCCCGCGATTTTCGTCGGCCTCAACGACATTACGGAACGCAAGCGGATCGAGCAGGAACTGGTGGGATCGCGCGAGCAGTTGCGCGAACTGTCTGCGTATATGGAAGCCATTCGCGAAGAGGAAAGAAAGCGTATCGCGATGGAAATTCACGACGAATTGGGCCAGTTGCTAACGGCGCTCAAGATGGACGTGTCGCTGCTTAAAATGCGACTCTCCGGCGATCTAGAAGTGGCGAAAAGAACCGACGACATGCGCGAGCTCGTTGAAAGAACCATCTGGATGGTGCGCAACGTCGCGAGCCATTTGAGGCCTGCAGCGCTCAATTACGGAATCGTATCGGCGCTCGAATGGCTCGTGGACGATTTCGGGCGGCGCAGCGGACTTGCCTGCCAGTTTCGTCTGAATGGCAGAGAGCCCGTGCTTTCCGATGCCCACGCAACCGCAATGTTTCGAATCGTGCAGGCTTCGCTGACGAACGTCGCGCGGCATGCATGCGCGACGCGAGCGGACGTCACGTTGACGAATACGTCGACGGCACTCGACCTGCATGTCAGCGACGACGGCTGCGGTTTCGATCAGGACGCCGTGCGTCGCGACTATTCGTACGGATTGCTCGGCATGAGCGAGCGGGCGCGTCTGATAGGCGGCTCGCTGCTGATCGACAGTGCGCCGGGAACGGGCACTGCGGTCTCGATACATATACCGCTTCAGGACGGGGTTCAGACATGATCAGGCTTCTGATTGCCGACGACCATCCGCTCGTGCGCGGAGGTCTCAAGCAGATAATCGAAACGACGCCCGACATTATGGTGGCGGGCGAAGCGGCGCAAGGTTCTGAAGTAATCGAGAAACTGCGCACCTGTCAGGTGGATTTGCTGCTGCTCGACATGACAATGCCGGGCATCAGCGGTGTCGATCTGATCCGGCGCGTGCGTGCCGAACGTCCGTCGCTGCCGGTACTCGTGCTGAGCATCCATAACGAGGCACAGGTGGTCTCTCGCGCGCTGCGTGCGGGCGCAACGGGTTATGTCACGAAAGACAGCAATCCCGACGTGCTGCTCGCTGCAATTCATAAGCTCGCCGAAGGCGGACGCTTCATCGACCCGAAACTGGTGGAGGGAATCGTTTTCGAAACGTATTCGGGCGACGCGCCGCCGCACGAAATTCTTTCCGATCGCGAGTTTCAGGTTCTGCAAATGCTTGCGCTCGGCAAGAGCCTGAATGAAATTGCCGATGCTTTCGCGCTCAGCGCGAAAACGATCAGCACGCACAAGATGCGACTCATGCAGAAGCTCGGCCTTGCCAATAACGCGGACCTGATTCGCTATGCGATAAGGCACGGACTGGTCGCCGAATAGATAGTGGACACGCGTCAGGAAAACCTGAGTACTGAAGCAGGCATTCCTGATCTGACATTCCGCCGCCGCCGATGGAGGCGTTGCCACCGTCGTTCTACGATGCACCATGCGAATGAGCGGAGGAGTTATGGCGGCGTCAGAGCGATCGTTGCGCGAGCTGGTCGAGAAGTGGCTGGACACGAGCGGTGCAGCATCGGCTCGAATCCAGTTGCAGCTTTCCGCCGGCCAGGGGAACAGACGCTGCATATGTGTCGAGGCACAACGTGAGACGGGCACGTTGACGCTCTTTTTCTTCCATCACGGCAACGGTTTGTGGCACGTATTCCCGCCTGACGAGCGGCCCGCCATGAGGGTAGCCACCACCGCCGGCCAGGCGGCAATACGCGCGAAGAAGGGAGGATCATGACCCACGATGAATGGGGTTGGGGATCGCCGAAAGTATTGGCGCTGCGTATGTGGATGAGTGTGTGGTACGACCATGCGGTCGTGTCCGGCTTCATTCGCACGTCTTTCACGCTGAACGACGCGGACGCCGAGCGGCTCGAAGGCTATTTCAATCTCGGCCTGACACCGGAGGAAGGTGCTCGCGTGTTCTTTTCCAAATCGCATTAAATCCTGCTTTAAACATTCTCTCCGGCAGCAGTTTCGTTTAGCATCAGTGCCACTTTCATATGAAGAACTTGAGACATGGCACTCATCGCACGGAACGTACTCGGCATTGCCGTACTGCTCTTCATCGCTTTCATCTTTTCGACGAATCGGCGTGCCATTCGCTTACGGACTGTAAGTAGCGCATTGCTCGCGCAAATCTGCATCGGCGCATTTATTCTCTTCGTGCCGCTTGGCAAGACGATTCTCGCGGCGGCCGCCGCAGGCGTAAATAACGTGCTTGGCTACGGCAATGCCGGCATCGAGTTCCTGTTCGGCGGACTCGTGCAGTCCAGAATGTTCGAGGTGTTCGGCAACGGTGGTTTCGTCTTTGCTGTGCGGGTGTTGCCGGCCATTATCTTCGTGACCGCGCTGATTTCCGTGTTGTACTACCTGGGCGTGATGCGCTGGATCGTGATCGTGCTCGGCACGGTGTTTCAGAAGCTGCTCGGCGTGTCGAAGCTGGAGTCGTTTTCCGCTGTCACCACGATCTTTCTCGGCCAGAGCGAAATGCCCGCGGTTATCAAACCGTTCACGCGCGACATGACAGGCGCCGAACTGTTCGCGGTGATGTCGAGCGGCATGGCCGCGGTTGCCGGCTCGGTGCTGGCGGGTTACGCGGGCCTTGGCGTACGGATCGAATATCTGCTCGCGGCGTCCTTCATGGCGGTGCCAGGCGGGCTGTTGTTCGCGAAGATCATTCATCCGTCGACTGAGCCGAGCCGCGTTCATCTCGACAACCTCAATTTCGACGAAAAGCGTCCCGCGAATGTGATCGAGGCGGCTAGCTCGGGCGCGACCGTGGGCCTTAGGATCGCGGTCATGGTGGGCGCGATGCTGATTGCGTTCGTCGGTCTGATCGCGCTGCTCAACGGCCTCGTTGGCGGCATAGGCGGCTGGTTCGGCCACCCGCAACTGTCGATGCAATCGGTCCTCGGCGTGGTGTTCGCGCCGCTCGCATGGCTGATCGGCGTCCCGTGGAACGAGGCGGCGATTGCCGGCAATTTCCTCGGGCAGAAGATCATTCTCAACGAGTTCGTTGCATACGCATCGTTATCGCCGTACCTGAAAGATGCGGCGAGCGTGACTGCTGCGGGCTTGCATGCGCTCGATCCGCGTACCATTGCTATTCTGTCGTTTGCGTTATGCGGCTTTGCGAACTTTGCGTCGATTGCGGTGCTCACGGGCGGCTTTAGCGCCGTCGCGCCGGAACGCCGCGCCGAGGTCGCGCGCTACGGGTTGCGTGTCGTGCTCGCGGCAACGCTCTCCAATCTGATGAGCGCGACCATCGCGGGCATGTTCATTACGCTCAATTGAATCGAGGATGTCTTGCACGAACATGGAACAGCTGTTGGAACGCGCAGGCGTGGCGCGAGAAAAGGCCTATGCGCCCTATTCGAAATTCAAGGTCGGCGCGGCGTTGCTGACGAAAGACGGCCGTGTGTTCGACGGCTGCAACGTCGAGAATGCGTCGTACGGGTTGTGCAACTGCGCTGAACGTACAGCGTTTTTCAGCGCGATTGCGGCAGGTTATCAGCGCGACCAGTTTGCCGCGCTCGCTGTGATCGGCGATACGGAGGGGCCGATTGCACCTTGCGGCGCGTGCCGCCAGGTGATCATCGAACTGGGCGGTCCCGAGTTGCCGATTCGTCTCGGCAATCTCCACGGCGCAACGCGCGACACGACCGCGCGCGAACAACTGCCGGACGCGTTCTATCTATGAGCACGCCATGAGCACGCACAAGCTGATCTACGACACCGACCCCGGCGTCGACGATGCCATGGCGCTCGTGTTCCAGGCGCTGCATCCGGATATCGAACTGCTCGGACTAACGAGCGTATTCGGCAACGCCACGATCGAGACCACTACGCACAACGCGCGCTTTCTTGCAGGCCGGTTCGCGCCGGGCGTGCCGGTCGCGCGCGGCGCTGCGGCGCCGCTCAAGCGAGCCGCGCCGCAACCGCTCGCGCGGATTCACGGTGACAACGGACTCGGGAACATCGCGCTGGGCGCCACTGAACATGCGCCGCTCGATGCACGGCCCGCGCACCGATTCATCATCGACACGGTGCGTGCGCATCCTGGCGAAGTCACGCTGCTTGCAGTCGGCCCGCTGACCAATCTTGCGCTGGCGCTTGCGGAAGATCCGCAGATCGCGCCGCTCGTCAAGCAGGTCGTGATCATGGGCGGCGCATTCGGCACGGACGGCGTGCTCGGCAACGTCACGCCCGCAGCCGAGGCCAACATTCTCGGCGACCCCGATGCTGCCGATACCGTGTTCGGCGCGGCGTGGCCCGTCGCGATTGTCGGGCTCGACGTCACGCAGCGCACCGTCATGAGCCAGGAGTATCTGGCGTCGATCCGCGACCGTGGCGGCGCGGCGGGCCAGTTCGTGTGGGACGTGTCGCGGCATTACGAGGCGTTTCATCAGCAAAGCGCGCAGCTCCAGGGCATCTACGTGCACGATTCGTCGGCCGTCGCGTATGTGCTGGCGCCGCATCTGTACACCACGCGCAGCGGTCCTGTGCGGGTGCTGACGGACGGCATCGCGGTCGGCCAGACTATTCAGAAGCCGTCCACTATGCCCGTGCCCGCGCCGGACTGGGACGAGCGGCCGGAGTGCCAGGTTTGCGTCGGCGTTGACGCGGCCGGCATGCTCGCGCTGTACGAGAGCACAGTGTGCGCACGAGGTTGAACGGTCGGTCTCGTTGACCGGACGAAGAATGCCGGCTCACGTCAGGCCCAGCATGGGCGCTTGTCCGATGCGTTGCGTCGATCTTTGCTACATTGCTTCGAGCGACGACATTCACTCGAGAGGTCAGAGATGCGAATTCTAGTGGTGGGAGCGGGGGCGGTAGGCGGCTACTTCGGCGGACGACTCGCAGCGGCAGGGCAGGACGTCACCTTCCTCGTGCGCGCGGGCCGGGCGGACAGGCTTCAGCGCGACGGACTGGTGATCAGGAGCCCGCGCGGCGATCTCACTCAGCGCGACGTCAAAACGATTCTGGCCGGCGTGAACGCCGAGCCGTTCGATCTCGTGCTGCTAAGCTGCAAGGCCTACAGTCTCGACGACGCAATCGATTCATTTGCTCCGCTCGTGGGCGAATCAACGCTGATTTTGCCGATGCTCAACGGCATGCGCCATATCGACGTGCTCACGCAGAAATTCGGCGAAGCGCGAGTGCTCGGCGGCCAATGCGTGATTGCGGCCACGCTCAACGCGGACCAGCAGATCGTGCACCTGAACGAAATGCATGCGGTTACGTTCGGGGAACTAGCGGGCGGCATATCGGAACGCGTACAAGCCATTGCCGATGCAATGGCCGGCGCGAACTTCGACGTCACCGTCAGCGAGAACATCCTGTTGCGCATGTGGGAAAAGTGGGTGTTCCTCGCCACGCTGGCGGCGAGCACGTGTCTGATGCGCGGTTCGATCGGCGACATACTGTCCGCGCCCGACGGCAAGCGCGTAATCGAAGGCCTGCTCGGCGAGTGTCGCGCGGTTGCGGAACAGAACAGCTTTACCATGGCGCCAGACTTCGATGCGCGCGCAACGCAAACGCTCTTCACACCGTCTCCGCTCACTGCGTCCATGTTGCGCGACGTGGAAAATCACTCGCATACTGAGGCGGATCACATACTCGGCGATCTGATCTCGCGCGGCGGCGAAGCGCAAAACGGCGACCACGCTTTGACGTTGTTGCGCATCGCGTATAGCCATCTGAAGACGTATGAAGCGAGGCAAACGCGCACGTCGTAAGCCTTCGGTCGCAAGTCGCGAGTCGTGTGACCGGAGGTTGCCGTAACCGCTCAATGACCGGAGGCGAACATGCCGGCTCCAATCGGATCAGTGCCCGCGCTCAGCGCGGCGTCGGCTACGATTTTCTCGATCGGTATCGCTTTCCTCGGCTACTGGGGAATGTATGAGCCGACCGGGTGGCGTGTTGCCGACATTATTGTGTTCGTACTCGCGCTGATCGGCTTTGGATGCCTCGGGCTTGTACCGTGGATGGCCACGAGCCCCGTGGAGCCGGAGACAAGCGACGTCAGGATACGCATTGCGCGTCATCTGTTTCTTGCTGGCGTCATGGCAATCTGGCTCGCGGTGGCGATCTCGGTGATCTTCTGAGCCGCCACCCACATGACGTAAAAACGCGCGCCCCGCAGCACGGTGGCGCGCGTTTCATTCAGGCGAAGCGGGAAGCCTAGCGTTCGATCTGCCGGTTCCAGCGCGTGTCCCATTGCGCACGGTGCGCATTGATAGTGTCCCAGTCCACCACCGTGACTTTGCGTACGAGGTCTTCCACGTTGCCGAGGCTTTGCTGCATCGGCGGCGTCATTTTCGCGAGACGGTTGGTCGGAATCTGGCGGCCGGCTTCGGCGGCTTTCGTCTGCGCCGGCGCGGACAGCAGGAACTGCGCGAGCTTTTGTGCAAGTTGCGGGTCGGGGTTGTTGTTGACCACGCACAGATCGACGAGCAGCAGCACGGGACCTTCCTTCGGATTCACATAGCCGACCGGAATTCCTTTATCGGCCAGATCGCCAACCGCGGTCGGCGTCAGCGGAAAGAGGCCGGCCTCGCCGGTCTGCACCATTTCCGAAATCTTCGCCGAGTTCGGCACGTACTCGACGACGTTGGGGCCAACCGTGCTGGCCCATTTCGTGAAGCCCGGTTCGACGTTCTGCTCGGTACCGCCCATCAAACGGTTGATCGCGAGGAAACCGTGCAGGCCGAACGTGCTGCTCGAGGCGGATTGGAACACCACCTTGCCCTTGTATTTCGGATCGGCGAAATCCATCCATGACGTAGGCGGCGCCCAGCCTTTTTCAGCGAACAGCTTCTTGTTGTACGCAATACCGGTCATGCCGAGTTGCACGCCCGCGCCCATGTCGTCCTTCATACGCGCGAACGGATAGAGTTCCTTGAGCACCGGCGAGTCGTCGAGCTTTTTGCATACGCCCATGCTGACGGCGCGCGCCATCACGCCGTCGTCGAGAAACACTACGTGAATCTGCGGACTCGCCTTGTTTGCGAGCAGCTTAGCGAGAATATCCGACGACGTGCCCGGCACCACGACTACTTTCACATTGTTCGCTTTCTCGAAGTCGGGCAGCACCTGGCTCGTGTACGCCTTTTCCATCGGGCCGCCATTCATGCCGATGTAGATCGTCTTCGTTTGCGACCATGCGGGTGCTGCCGCGCCGAATGCGCACAATGCGGCCAATGCCGCGATCGTCCTGAACAATTTCATTAAAGGCTCCTGAGTTTCACAAACGTGATCTAAGCGACGGATGAAGTAGCAAGCTGCGCAAAGCGGCCAATCGAAAAAGCGTCGAGAGGCGTGGCCGTGGTGCCGTCGATAACGAGATCGGCGAGCACCTCGCCAACTCCGGGCGCGAGCAGAAAGCCCCCGCCCGAAAAGCCGAATGCATGCAACAGACGCGGCACTGCGCGGCTCGGCCCGATGATCGGATTGCTGTCGGGCGTCTCGCCTTCCACACCGCTCCATGTGCGAATCAGTAGCGCCTCGCGCAACGCGGGCAGCAGCGCGCACGCGTCGCGCATGACGGCCCGCGTGGTTTCCGTCGACGGTTGACCGTATTCGCCGTCGCCATGCCCGCGTCCGCCGCCGATCACGCAATTGCCGCGCGCCACTTGCCGCGCATAGATGCCGCCGCCATACACGCCCAGGTTGTGCGTGATGAAAAGCGGCAGCGGCTCGGTGACCCACATGTTCGGATAGATCGGCTTCATCGGCGCGCTTTCGCCGAAGTAGCCCGCCACCGTATTCGCCCACGCGCCGGCGGAATTGATCAGCCAGTCCGCGCTGATCTGCGTGTCGCCCGCGCGCATATGGAAGCGCTTGCCGTCGTGATGAATGCCGCTCAATGCGGTCTGCTCGCGCACGTCCGCGCCCGCGGCACGCGCAGCGCGCGCAAATGCGGGCGACACGAGGCGCGGATTCGCGTGTCCGTCGCTCGCGCATAACGATCCGCCGACAGCCGCCGCGCCGAGCCACGGATAGCGCTCGCGAAACTGCGCGCCGCTCAGCAACTGCGCGTGGAGTCCGTAATCGCGCGCCATATCCGCCCATTGCTGAAGCGCGGCAAGGTCGCTCTCGCTGCGAGCGAGGCGTAAATGTCCCGACACCGTAAATTCGCCGTCGATGCCGATCAGGTCCGGCAAGCGGTCCCAGATACGACGCGCGCGCATGGCGAGCGGCATCTGCTCGACCGGGCGGCCCTGGCAGCGTACGCCGCCGTAGTTCACACCGCTCGCCTGCGCGCCGCAAAAGCGCCGCTCGAAGAGGCCCACGCGCAAGCCGCGCCTGGCAAGCGCGAGTGCCGCCGACGAACCGACGAGACCGCCGCCCGCGATCGCCACCTCGTAGTGCGGTGCGTCACTCATCGCGGGCCTCCTCTGGAATCGCAGCGACATCGTCGGCATACATCGCGGGCGACAGCGGGATGGGTTTGACTGGCGGCTGGCTGCGCAGGCGGCCAACTGCTTCGAGTGGGCGGCCGGTTTCTTCGGCGAGCAATAGAAGCGCGGCTTCGCCGCACATGCGTCCCTGGCAACGACCCATGCCGACGCGAGTCAGCGCCTTCAGGCGGTTGATCTCGTTCGCTTCGCCACCGCGGATGCAACGCCGTAACGTGCCCGCATCGACTTCCTCGCAACGACAGACGGTCATGTCGTCGGGCCATTGCGCGGCGCATTTCGGGGGCGGTTCGAATGCCGTCTCAATGCCCGCGCGGAAGACGGAGATATGTTGCAGCTTGCGTTCAATCGATGCGGCGTCGAGCATGCCGGGTCCGCGTGGATGTTGGATGCCGAGATCGTCGAGCAAGGCCAGCGCGGCGCGGCGTCCCGCGAGTTCGGCAGCGTCGGCGCCCGCGATGCCTGCGCCGTCGCCGGCCAGATAGAGCCCGCTCACGGAGCTGCGCCCGGCGGAGTCGAGTTCGGGCAGCCAGCAACGGTTGAGCGCGTCGAACCGGAAACGGCAACCGGCGAGATCCGCAAGCTGCGTTTCGGGCTTCAGGCCGAAACTGATGCCCACCGCGTCACATACAATTGATTCGGTAACCGAACTATTTTCGGAGGAGCACCATTCGATTGCCTCGACATTGCGCGTGCCGCGAATACCAACAAGCTTCACGCCCCGTTCGATACGTATGCGATGCGCGTTGAGCCAGCCGACGTAATACAGACCCTTGGCGAATGTCGCCGGAAGCCGGGCGAGTTTCGAAGCGGCCGAAATCTGTTGGCTGAGCGGGCTCGTATCGAGCACGGCCATGACCTGCGCGCCCGCTTTGACGTACTGATATGCGACGAGATACAGCAATGGGCCTGTGCCCGTGAGCACCACGCGCCGGCCGATTGCGCAGCCTTGCGACTTTAACGCGACCTGGGCCGCGCCGAGTGTATAGACGCCGGGTAAGGTCCAGCCGGGCACAGGCAAAACGCGGTCCGTCGCGCCGCTCGCAATGAGCAGATGCGAGAACGGCACACTGATTTCGCGTCCCGCCTGAAGTGTGTCGAGTCGACCGGTTTCGCAAGCCCACGCGAGTGTGTCGGGCCGATAATCGATGTAAGGCAGGAGCGCTTGCATTGTCGTATGCAACGCGTCGGCTTTGCGCGCCTCGAAGCCGTAGAGCGTCTTCTTCGAGCGCTGGAAGCCGCCATGTTCCGGTGGCTGCCGGTAGATCTGTCCACCCCAGCGCGCATTTTCATCTACCACGGTGGGACGCATGCCTGCCGCGACCAGCGTTTCGGCAGCGCGCACGCCGGCCGGTCCGGCGCCGACAATCACAATGCGGCGATCGTCGCTCATTGCGCGTCTCCACTGTGGCTTTTCGCTGCGGCGCTTGCCGGTTCGATACGCGTCAGCACCCGCAGTCCCGGGGTGACGAGCGTCGAGCACGCGCGCAGACGTTTGCCGTCTTCGGTGCGCATCCAGCAGTCCTGGCACGCGCCGATCAGGCAGAAACCGGCGCGCGGCGCACCGCTGAATTCGCTGTCGCGCACGCGCCGCTGTTGCATCAGCACGGCGGTCAGCAATGTATCGCCCTGCAGAGCGGACACTTCCCGGCCGTCGAGATAAAAGTGCAGAGGTTCGCGCCGCGTTTCGGCGATGCGGACGAACTGAGCCTCGCCTGTGGGCACTGCGGCGTCGGACGGCGAGGAATTGGACTGCATGAGGGCATGAACAGAAGAAGACATCAGTGCTGGCCGATCAGAATGCGGTTGAGTCCATACACGCGATCGAGCAGCAGCATTGCTCCCGCCGTAATGAAGATCACGAGCGCGGAGACGGAGGCCATCATCGGATCGATGGATTCTGTCGCGTACATATACATACGAACGGGCAGCGTGACGGTTTGCGGCGACGTTACGAAGATCGACATCGTCAGTTCGTCGAAGCTGTTGATAAAGGCCAGCAGCCAGCCGCCGGTTATGCCGGGCAGAATCATCGGCAACGTGATGCGGCGAAACGCGGTCCACGAATCGGCTCCGAGCGAATGCGCGGCGTGTTCCACGCTGCGGTCAAGGCCGCTTACCGAGGCCAGCACGAGCCGCATGACGAACGGCGTAATGATGATCATGTGCGCGAGGATCAACCACGCGAACGAGCCAGTCGCGCCGATCAGCGCGAAAAACCGCAGCAGTGCGATGCCGAGTACAAGACCGGGAATCACTAGCGGCGAGAGCAGCAAGCCGTTCAGAAAAGCACGGCCTGGAAAGCGCGCGCGGCCAATGGCGAGCGCGGCGGGCAGTGCGACGATCAGCGAGAGCGTCGCCGATGCAAACGCGAGCTTCAGGCTGTTGAAAAACGCCGAGATGAAGTCGGGGTAGTTGAGAATCGCGCGAAACCAGCGCAGCGAGACACCGTGCGTGGGCAGCGTGAGCGTTTCGTCGGGCGTGAAGGCGACCAGCACGACGATCACAAGCGGCGCGAGCACGAACGCAATGACGAGCGTGTGGAAAATCAACGCAATGGGACCGTTCTTTCTCATGATATTTCCGCGCGATGAACCGCTGTGTCAGCCCAGGCTTCTGGTGTATCTGCGTTCCAGAACCCGGTAGTAAGTGAGCATCACGATCAGATTCGCAACCAGCAACAGCAGCGCGATGGTGGCGCCGAGCGGCCAGTTCAGCGAGCCGAGGAATTCGTCGTAGACGGCGGTCGCGGCGACCTTTAGCCGGCGTCCGCCGAGCAGTCCGGGAATCGCGAATGCGCTTGCCGACAAACCGAACACCATCAGGCTGCCCGACAGAATGCCAGGCGTGAGTTGCGGCAACACGATGCGGCGCAGCGTCGTTGCGGGCGACGCCATCAACGACAGCGCTGCGTTCTCCGTTTGCGGATCGAGTTTCTGCAACGCGGTCCACACGGGAATCACCATGAAGGGCAGCATGACGTGCACCAGTGCAATGACGATCGCGAAGGTGGTGTACTCGAGCTTGTAGGGGCCGAGGCCGAAGAGGCCGAACGCCTGATTCACGAGTCCGTTGCTGTTGAGCAGCATGCTCCACCCGAACGCACGCACGACGACCGAGACGAGCAGCGGCGCGAGAATCACCAGCAGGAACATCGAACGATACGGATCGCGCATGCGCGACAGCACATATGCTTCTGGCGTGCCGATCACGACGCACAGCAGCGTGACGAGAAACGCAATGCCGAACGTGCGCAGAAAGATCGTGTGGAAATACGATGAGCCCAGCACTTCCGCGTAATTGCCGAACTGGAACGCGGCGAGCGGGCCGCTTGCCGGATCGAAACGATAGAAGCTCAACACAAGCGTCATCAGAAGCGGCACGAGCACGAGCGCGACGAACAGCAGGAACGCAGGCAGGCACATGAGCCACAGCGGCAAGAATGCGCGCCACGGCGCACGCTTCACGCCTGCGGACGCGGACTTGCCGTTCTCCGTTGCGGGCAGCGTGCTATCCATGATGCGCATCCCGCTGGATAAAGCGGATCGCTTCGCTGTTCCAGTCGACGCCGACTGCCGCGCCTTCGGGCAACGGCTCATTGCCTTCGTTCTGGCAGCACACCAGCACTTCGCCGAGCCGGCTGTCGAGGCGATACAACCACTGACTACCGAGGAAAAAGCGGCTCGTGACCGTGGCCGGCACACGTCCCGCGTCCGGCGGACAGAGCCGGAGTTTTTCCGGGCGAATGCACAGCGTCACCGCGTCGCCTACGCCGACCACGCGCTCGCGCATCGGCAATTGCGCGGTACGGCCGGTCTCGCACAGATCGTGTCCGAGGTCGATGCGAATCGCGTCGCCCTCGCGCGCGATCACCGTGCCCGGCAACATGTTGGCCTTGCCGATGAACTGCGAGACGAAGCGATTCTCCGGGCGCTCGTACGCCTCGTATGGCGTGTCGATCTGCGTGATGCGGCCGGCTTCCATCACCACGACGCGGTCGCTAATCGACAGCGCCTCTGACTGGTCGTGTGTGACCATGATTGTCGTCGTGCCGATCTTGCGTTGAATGCCGCGCAGTTCGAACTGCATGTCTTCACGCAGCTTGGCGTCGAGATTCGACATCGGTTCATCGAGCAGCAGCACGGGCGGTGCGATCACGATTGCGCGCGCAATCGCCACGCGTTGCCGCTGCCCGCCCGACAACTCGCGCGGGAAGCGGTGCGCGAGCTGATCGAGCCGCACGAGCGACAACGCTTCGCGCACGCGTTCGTTGCGCTCCGCCTTGTCGACATTGCGCATTTCGAGTCCGAAGCCGACGTTCTCCGCCACGCTCATGTGCGGGAAGAGCGCGTAGCTCTGGAACACCACGCCGAGGCCGCGTTTGTTCGGCTTCATATGCGTGATGTCGCGACCGTCGAGCGTGATGCGCCCACGCGTTGTTTCGAGGAAGCCGGCGATCATCTGCAGCGTCGTCGTCTTGCCGCAGCCCGAAGGGCCGAGCAGCGAAACGAACTCGCCTTTTTCCACCGACAGATTGACGTCCGCAACGGCCTGAAGGTCGCCGAACGATTTCGTGACGTCTGTAAGTGTGAGGAACGACATGATGTGGCCTTTAGATGCCTCGATGACGCCGACTCTAGCCAGCCAAATTATGCGGCGTCAATTTGAAATTCCGATTGGCGATATTTAAATCATAAACATTCCGTTCAATGGAATGTCGAGACGGAATGCGGCGGTGAGTGTTTCACTGCACAGCAGTGGTAAAAACCCTATGAAACTGTGGTGGTGTAGCGAGGCGGGGCGGACGGCTGCGATTCCATCAATCACGCAAACGCTTTATAGTATTCCGGTGATTGAAATACAAACGAGCCAAAAGAGATGAATGCTGCCGCCAAGCGAGACACCAGAAGCGGGACCGCCGAAACCGCCGAACCGGGCGCGGTTCCCGGCACGGGCATGCTGGAACGCGCTTTCGCCGTGATTCGCGCATTGTCGGAAGCGCAGCCCGACGGCGGTCGCGTCACGCGTCTCGCGAAAGCAGTGGGTCTGACGCAGGCCACCGTGCATCGCATCCTGCACGCGTTGATCGCGGAAGGCATCGTCGAACAGGACGAAAACTCGAAGCTTTATCGCCTCAGCGTGAATTTTTTCGCGCTTGCGGCGCAAGCAGGAAACCCGAGTGGCATGCGCACGTTATGCCGCCCCGCGTTGTTGAGGCTTTGCGCGAGTCTTGGCGACACGATCTTCCTGCTTGTCAAAAGCAGTTTCGACGCGGTGTGTCTCGACATCTGCGAAGGCCCGTTTCCAATCCGCTCGTTCACGGGCGATATTGGCGGGCGCGTGGCGTTGGGCGTGGGGCAGGGCAGTCTCGCGATTCTCGCGTTCCTGCCCGAGGCGGAGCGCGAGGAAATCATCCGCTTCAATGTGCCGCGAATTCGCGGCTACGGAGTGCTGGACGAAGTGTACTTGCGCACCGAGATCGAACGCGTGCGGCAGTTGGGATACGCGGGCCGCAATAGCGGCGTGCTCGACGGCATGGCAGGCGTGGCTGTGCCGATTCTCGACCGCACCGGCGTGGCGGTCGCGGCATTGAGCGTGGGTACGCTCGCGGCGCGTTTGAGCGACGACCGCTTGCCGATGGTCGTCGAACTGCTGCGCCGTCAGGCCGAAGCGATCGGCCCGCAAACCAATCCGTTCGATGTCGCCCTGCGCCGGCCCATGCATGGCTTGTCGCGCGCCATGACCAGTGTGCGCATCGCCGGCTCGGAGCAGGAATAAGCGGCACAGGCGTGCGACAAAAGGGCGTCGCGCGCAAACTGCGCAACGCGACGCCCTTGCATCGAACGAGAACGGTGCGCCTAAAACACCTTCACGGGCACGTTCACGACGAGACGGTATTCCATGTTGTTGCCGTCCGAGTAGTGATAGCTGGCGTTATGCCACATGGCGATGAAGGTGACCTTGGTGTCCTTGAAGCGGCCGCTTTGCAGCGTATAGCTCGGAATAAAACCGAACTCGTGATGATGGCCGTGCACCGGCTCTCCGTTCTTCCAGTAGAGATCGTGCAACGCGGCTGACGGCGACGCGTTTTCCGCAGCACCCGCCGACCCATCGGCGCCCCAGCCATACGCGCCCCAGAACATCGCCTTCAGCCCCGGCACGCCCGCGTATTTTCCGTCGAATGTATAGCGCAGTTGCAGCGACTGTTCATGCGGCGCGTTGTAGTCGACGTCCATCGAGTTCGTCAGGTAGATGCCGTTCGTTTCGTTCACGTAGTCGAAGAACTGGTCGCCGAGTACTTGCTGATAACCGAGCAGCAGCGCGTGCGGGCCGTGTTGCGCGGACACGGACACGCTATAGGCGTTGCTGTTGATGTGCCCCTGACGCGACGCGCCTGTGTCGTGCGTCGAGTAGATGTTGGCGAGCCCGCTCCATTTGATCGTGGTCGGATCGCCGAACGACTGCGCGACCGAGCCGTAGTACTGGCGCCAGACGTCGTCGGCCTGATCGACGTACAGAGCCATCTCGCCGTTCTTCGCATAGTGCCAGGTGCCGCCGAGATAGGTCACGCGGTCGATTCGCGTGCCGCCATACGATGTGGTCAGATTGCTCAGATTCGTGTGACCGCGTGCATCGACCTTGGTGAAGCTGCCGGCCTCGAGCGTCGTGTGAGCAAGATCGTTGCTGACGAGCGAAACGCCAAGAAAGGTCGGCGGCAGCGCGCGGTTGTCGTGCGGTTCGAGAAACGGGTTCGTCACGTCTTGCAGACCGTATTTCACGACCGTTTCCGAAATGCGTCCTTTGATGTCGTACATGCCCGGGTACGCCCACGCGAGTTGTTGCGACCCGCCGCCGCTTTTCCCGACGTGCACCATGTTGCCCGCGCCGTTGCCGCCGTCGAGCTTCAGCGCCGCGAACAGCGACGCGTCGACGCCAAAGCCGATCAGACCTTGCGTAAAGCCGGATTCATAGTTGACCTGCATGCCTTGCACCCACGCATGACGGTAAGTCGTGGGTGGTGCCTGGAAGTAGTCGGAGTAATTGCGGAATTGCAGGTTCAGGTGGCTATCCGCGATGAAGCCCTGGCTCGCCGCCTGGCTCGATGGCGGCGTGGGCGGCGTGACGATTTGCGAGGCCTCGGCGTTGACGATGGCGTTCGTCGTGTCCGGCTGATCGTTGCGGATCTGACCGCCCTGGTCCGCGCGGCGCTTGTTCGCAGGCTGAGCCTGCGAGACCTGCGCGGGCGACGACAACGTTTGCGCGGCAGGCGGCACGATAGCCGGGCTGGTCGAGGGCTGCGCTATGGCGTCGTCGGCATACGCATTCGCGGCAACGGCCATGGCGGGGAGGGTAATTGCACAGCAAAGCGCGGCAGTGAGTCCGGACTTTTTTGACCGGTTTTTTGTTGGGTTATGTTTCATTGGGAATGTCTCGACAGTTGTTATTGAAACTCTGGCTGGCGCTTAGCCAGTCCATGCTGATCGCTCGTCATGCTGATGACATGACGAGCGAATCCCACGGCGTGGCATTAACGCCGCGCCGGTGAATGTGGGGCCGCTGGTTAAAACGTCCGGAACCTAATCGTTGCTAACGCGGATGCACGCCACTCGTGTCGAGTTCGCGCCGTGCGTCACGGGTTGCGGAATCTGAGCCGCACAAGCGTCGATCGCATCCGGACACCGTGTGCGAAACGCGCAGCCCGACGGTGGGCTCAGCGGCGAAGCGATTTCGCCGCGCAACAGCAGATGGCGCCGCGCTCGCTCGATCGCCGGATCGGGCACCGGCACAGCGGACAGCAAAGCGCGCGTGTATGGATGACGCGGCGTGCCGTACACATCGCGCTTGTCGCCGAATTCCATCACGCGTCCCAGGTACATCACGAGCACGCGGTGACTGATTGCCTTGACCACCGCGAGATCGTGCGCGACGAACAGTAGCGACAGCGACAACTCCCGTTGCAGATCGCGCAACAGATTGACGATCTGCGCCTGGATCGACACGTCGAGTGCGGACACCGGTTCGTCGCAGATCACCAGTTGCGGCTCGCCGATCAACGCACGCGCAATGCCCACGCGTTGACATTGGCCACCCGAGAACTCATGCGGATAGCGGCGTAGATGCTGCGCGTTCAGGCCGACCCGCTCCAGCATGGTCAGTACGCGGCGCTGCACGTCGGCGCGCGCGATGTCCTTGCCGTGTGTGAGCAACGGTTCGGCGACGATCTGTTCGATCGTCATGCGTGGATCCAGCGATGCGAGCGGGTCCTGGAAAATCATTTGCACGTCGCGGCGCAGCAGCGTCGTATCGCGGCGCGCGTTGGGCAATACGGTTTCGTTGCCGAGCCAACGCACGCTGCCGCTTGCAACTGGCGCGAGCCCGATGATCGCGCGCGCGAGCGTCGACTTGCCGCAACCGGATTCGCCGACAAGGCCGATCGTCTCACCGCGTCGAACGCTGAACGACACGCCGTCCACGGCTCGCAATGTCGTCTTGCCTGACCACGGGTAGCCACCGCGTGGCACACCGAACTGCACCTTGAGTTGTTCGACTGAGAGCAAGGTCGTTGCTTCGCCGCTTGCGATGGAAGTCGCGTTCATACGTGTTGTGCCTCGAGTATTTCTCCGACCGGACGGTGGCAGGCGCGCAGTGCTTGCGGATCGCCGTCCGCTGCAACGAGCGCAGGACGCGACTGGCGGCACTGATCGCTGCAGTACGCACAGCGCGGCGCGAATGTGCAACCTGCGCCGACTTCGCCAGGCAGCGGCGGATTGCCGGGAATGGTTTGCAACGGACGGTCGTCGTCAGAGCTGTCGGTGAGACGCGGCAATGCGTTGAGCAGCCCGCGCGTGTACGGATGCGTGGGCGCCGCAAAGAGCGATGCGGCACTCGCCTGCTCGACGGTCTGGCCGGCGTACATCACCATCACGTCGTCGCAGAGGCCCGCGACGACGCCCATGTCGTGCGTGATCAGAATGATCGCCGTGCCCCGCTCGCGATTCAGTTCGCGCAGCAACTCGATGATCTGCGCCTGCACGGTTACGTCGAGCGCGGTGGTGGGTTCGTCGGCGATCAGGATTTCGGGCTCGGACAGCAGCGCCATTGCGATCATCACGCGTTGCCGCATGCCGCCGGAAAATTCATGCGGATACATGCCGATGCGGCGTGCGGAATCGGGAATGCGCACCGTTTCGAGCGTTTCGATCGCGCGGCGGCGCGCGTCGCGGCGCGACATCTTGCGATGCAGTTGCAGCGTTTCGGTCATCTGCCGTTCGATCGTCAGGAACGGATTGAGCGAGGTCATCGGGTCCTGAAAGATCATGCCGATGCGATCGCCGCGGATTTTGTTCAGTGCCGCTTCGTTCATCGCAAGCAGGTTTTCGCCGCGATAGAGCGCTTCGCCGGAAACGTTGCCGTTGCCCGCGAGGAGACCCAGCAAGGCCATGACCGTCTGGCTCTTGCCCGATCCGGACTCGCCGACAATGCCGAGCGTGCGGCCTGGTTCGAGCGAAAACGACACGCGTTGCACCGCGTCGACGGGTGCGCCTTCGCGGCGCGTGAAGCGCACGCTCAGGTTTTTGACTTCGAGTAGCGGCATGTCAGCGGTCCTTCGGATCGAAAGCGTCGCGCAAACCGTCGCCGACAAAATTCACGCAATAGAGCGTCACGCACAGCATCACGGCCGGGCATAGCAGAAGCCAGGGCATGGATTCCAGCTTCTGCGCGCCGTCCTGAATCAGCACGCCCCAGCTTGTCATCGGCTCCTGCACGCCGAGACCGAGGAACGACAAAACCGACTCCGTCAGCACGATGTTGGGCACGGTCACACTGGCGTACACCACGACGACGCCGAACAGGTTCGGCACGATATGACGCACGATGATCGACCGCGAACTCACGCCGATGGCCTTAGCCGCGTCGATGAACTCGCGCGAGCGCAGCGACAGCGTCTGGCCGCGCACCACGCGCGCCATGTCGAGCCATGAAAACGCGCTGATGGTCAGCACGACGAGATAGAACGCGCGGCCGAACATCGTCATCATCAGAATGGCGATCAGCATGTAGGGAATCGCGTACATCATGTCGACGATGCGCATCATCACCGCATCGACGCGGCCGCCGAGATAACCCGCGGTCGCGCCATATGCAACGCCGATCAGTCCCGACACGAGCGTGCCGAGCAAGCCGACTTCAAGCGAGACGCGCCCGCCTTGCAGCGTGCGCGCGAGCAGGTCGCGGCCGAGCTCGTCGGTGCCGAACCAGTGCATGTTTTGCAGCGTGGGCGGCAGGCTGATCGCGGACCAGTCGCTGTCGATAGGGCCGTTGGGCAGCAGCCACGGACCGGCCACGCATGCGATCACGATCAGCAACAGAACGGCAAAACCGGTGAACGCCGCGCGGTTGCGTACGAAGCGCGCGGCGGCGGTAGCGAGCGGCCCGCGCGAGCGGGGGGCGCTGGCAATGGCCGCGAGCGGATCGAGCGCCGCGGCAGTCGATTGAATGGAGCGGGCCATGATCAGTACCGGATACGCGGATCGAGCCACGCATACGCGAGGTCGACCAGCAGATTGAAAAGCACTGCAACGGCGGTCGTCAGCACGACGAGGCCGAGCACCAGCGTGTAATCGCGATTGATCGCGCCGTTCACCACCAGTTGGCCGAGCCCCGGCAGTGCGAATACCGACTCGGTCACGACAGCCGCCGTGATCGACGAAATACAGACCGAGCCGAGCAGTGACACGACAGGCATGAGCGCCGGCTTGAGCGCGTGACGCAACACGATCGTGCGGCCCGGCAAGCCTTTCGCGCGAGCCGTGCGAATGAAGTTGCCGGACAGCACTTCGATCATGCTGCCGCGCATTACCCGCGCAATTGCAGCCACGTTGATGAACGTGAGCAGCACGATCGGCAGCACGCGATAGCGCCATTCGCCTTCGCCCCAGCCGCCCGCAGGCAGCCAGCCGTGACCTTCCGAGGTCTTCAGCAGGATCGCGAAGATCCAGACGAGCACGGGCCCCAGCACGAACGGCGGCACGACGTTGCCGATGTTGCCGAGCACCATCACCGCGTGATCGACGAAACGGTCGCGGCGCACCGCGGCCAGCGTGCCGAGCGTGACGCCGATCACGACTGCAATCGGCACCGACACGCCGCCCACGCCGAGGCTCACCGGCAACGCTTTCCACACCAGGTCGTTGACCGACCAGTCGGCGTAGCGGAACGACGGCCCGAGATCGCCGTGCAGCAGCGAACCGAGGTAGTGGAAGTACTGCAGCCACAAGGGTTCGTCGAGGTGATACCTGGCGTTGAGATTCGCGAGCACGGCCGCCGAAAGTTGCTTCTCGGTGTCGAATGGCCCCCCCGGCGTGAGATGCAGCAGCAGATAGCACGCGGTGATCACGGCGAGAATCGTCGGGATCGCCCAGAGCGTGCGGCGCAGCGTATAGGCCAGCATGTCGATGCTCCGCGCTTAGTGCTTGATCAGATACATGTCTTGTGTGGCGCGCTGGTCGACGTAGTTGGTCGACGTATAGCCGCCCACGTACGGCTTCACGAGCCGCACCGCCGAGTACTGGAAGAGCGGCACCATCGGGTAGTCGTTCATTGCCGTGTCATGCGCCTTCGTGAGAAGCTCGGTGCGCTTTGCGTCGTCGAGTTGCTGGTTGGCTTCGTCGACGATCTTGTCCACTTGCGGATTGCAGTAGCGCTGATCGTTCTGCACGCTATTGCAGCGGATCAGGTCGAAGTACGACATCGCGTCGTTGTAATCGACGAACCAGCCGTCGCGCGAGGCCTGCACCTTGCCGTCATGCCGTTGCTTGAGCAGCACCTTGTATTCGACGTTTTCGAGCTTCGTATTCACGCCGAGCTTGGTGCGCCATTCGGACGTCGCGAAAAGCGCGACCTTCTTGTGCAGGTCGTTCGTGTTGTACGTCAGCGTGAAAGTAAGCGGCTTCGCGTCGGAATAGCCGGCGCTCTTCAGCAGATTGCGTGCGTAGTCGACGCGCTTTGCCATCGGCCAGCCGGCCCAATCCGGCTTGAAGACTGCCGCGCCTTGCGTACCCTTGGAGATGAGGCCGTACATCGGCAACTCGCCGTCGGCGGTCAGACGCTGCGTCAGCAGGTCGCGGTCGAGCACCATCGAAAGCGCCTGACGCACGCGCTTGTCCTTGAAGATCGGATCTTCGTTGTTCAGGCTGTAGTAGTAGGTGGCGATCTGCAGCCCGGTCTTTAGCTCGGGGCCGAACTGCTTGCTCACTTGTGCATAGATGCCCGACGGAATCGAATACGTGTAATCGAACTGGCCGGCCTGGTACATGCGCATGGCCGTTTCATCGTTTTCGATCGGCAAATAGGTCACTTTCGTGATCACGACCTTGCTCGCGTTCCAATAGGTCTTGCTCTTCGCGCCGACGAGACGGTTGTTGGGTTGCCAGTCGGCGAGCGTGTAAGGACCGTTGCCGACGAAGTTGCCCGGCCGCGTCCACTCGTTTCCAAACCGGGCCACGACGTCGCGATTGACCGGCGCCATGGTCGGCATCGCGGCAAGCTGCGGGAAGAAGGCCGCGGGCACTTCGGTGGTGACTTCGATCGTGTACGGATCGACGGCTCGTGCGCCGAGGCTCGACAGCGGCGCCTTACCCGCCAGGATCGCCTTCGCGTTCTTCACGAATTCGACCAGCACCGTGTATTTAGAGCCTGTCTTCGGATCGAGCACGCGTTGCCATGCGTAAATGAAGTCTGCTGCTGTGACCGGCTGGCCGTTGCTCCAGCGCGCGTCGTGGCGCAGCTTGAAGACCCACGTGTCGGGCCCGGTGCGCGTCCACGATTGCGCGACGCCGGGGACGACCGCGCCGGCCGCGTCGATGCGCGTGAGGCCTTCGAACATGTCGAGCGCAATGGTGTTGCCTGTCCACGATTCGATATGAGCGGGGTCGAGCGATTCGGTTTCCGCCGGCACCTGGCGGGTGATCTCCTGGCTGGCGGCGAGCGTGACGCCGGGCGGCACCGTGACGGCAAACGCGGACGAGGTAAATGTAAGGACGAGCGCACTCAGCGCCGTCGCATAGGCAAACGGGGTTTTCATCGGTTCAGAATCGCAGGAAAGGTCGAGAGAGAAACGCGCTGACGCGGGAGCGCCCGGCTATCTGTCTTATTCGGGCCTGGGCGGCCCTTGTTGTTTGTCCGACATGCAGGAATCCTTACATTTGGTAATGCAGGCTGTCCCTGCCGGATGAACCGGAAAAGGAGCCCGCTTCTTTAAAACAGTCTCGGGGTGCCGACCCAGACGACCACCGACTCCACGCGAGCGGTGTTCACCCAGCTGTGCGGCACCGTCGATTCGTAATGCGCGCTGTCTCCTGCGCGCAGCACAAACGTCTTGCCTTCCAGCGTCAACGACACTTCGCCGTCGATCACATACATGAACTCTTCACCGGCATGCGTCGTGACTTCCGAGCGCTTTTGCCCCGGCGGCATTCTCACGAGGATCGCCTCGAGCTGACGGCCGCCCGTCACATTGGTCAATCGGGCAAACAGATTGGCCGAGTCCGCGAAACCGAAAAACTTCAGCTGATCGCCGCGGCTTACCGACCGCTCTTCGCTAGGCGTGTCGACGAAATACTGAACCGTCACTCCTAGCGCGTGAGCGATGCCGGCAAGCGACGTGATGGAGGGCGACGCCAAACCTCTCTCCACCTGCGACAAAAACGGCTTGGAAATTCCCGCCGCGGTTGCCGTGTCGTCCAGCGTTCGCTTGAGTCGTTGCCGCAACGCGCGGATCTTGCTGCCTATTTCGAGTGCCGCATTGCTCTTATGAATTGTCGTGACCATAGCAGGAGGAAATTAGCCCGTCAAAATTTGTTTGATATATACAAATATGGTTTGATGACGCCTTGGCGGGACTGCGGGCCTGGAGCCCCGCCTGGATACGCGTCACATTTTTCGAGACAGCACGCTATGTTGCCAGAAGCCACACGACCTCCGGCCAATTTGACCGATAAGGCCGAGGAAACCGGGCGTCTCTTCCTCCAGGATCGCGCGAGGTTTCGGCGCTTTGCAAGGCTATGCAAACTGAATATCAAGACGTTAAGGGCATGACACGACGGACAGTTTCCGATGCCGCTCTCCAATCCCTAAGTATGGGCTGGCGAGATGCAACTCCCACCGCCGGGACCGACAACTCATGAACGCCGGACCGTTCTCCGCAATTCGATTTTTCGCGGCGGCTCGCAAGTCCTTGCCACCGCACACAACTGTTTCAAGCAAGAGGTAGATGATGGAATCATCCAGACGCGCTGGTGCGCATATTTCGCAGACGCGTTCTTTTTCGACCGTCTTTCTGATCGAGATGTGGGAACGTTTCGGCTACTACGGCATGGCTGCGCTGCTCGTGCTGTTCATGATCGACAAGCTGCACTTTGCAGACAGCCACGCGACACTCACGTGGGGCGCCTTCACCGCGCTCGTCTACGCGTCGCCGTCGATTGGCGGCTGGATTGGCGACACCATTCTGGGCGCGCGCCGCACGATGATTTTCGGTGCCGTAGTGCTGGCCGCCGGCTATCTGATGCTGGCGCTGCCCAACGACCAGCTTGCGTTCGTGTACGCGTCGCTTGGCGTGATCGTCGTGGGTAACGGTCTTTTCAAGGCGAACGCGGCGAATCTCGTGCGGCGCATCTATGAAGGCGACGACGCGCGCATCGACAGCGCGTTCACGATCTACTACATGGCGGTCAATATCGGCTCGACGGTTTCCATGCTCGCCACGCCGTGGATCAAGGACCATTGGGGCTGGCATACGGCCTTCGGCGTCTGCTGCGCGGGCATGCTGTTGTCGGTGGCGAACTACTTCGTGATGTTCCGCACATTGGCGCATATCGGCTCCGCCCCGGACGCCGAACCGGTACGCTGGCGGCGCGTCGGCGCGGTCGCAATTGGCGGCGTCGCGCTGGGCGTGGCGACCATGTTCGTGCTGCAGCACAAGGCGATCGCAGTCGCCTGCGTGTATGCAGCGGGCGCCGCGATTCTGGCTATTTTCGGCTACATGCTCCTCAAGTGCGAACGCTCGGAACGCGCGGGTCTCGTGGCTGCGCTGATCCTCACCGCTCAGGTGATCCTGTTCTTCGTGTTCTATGTGCAGATGTCTACGTCGCTCACGCTGTTCGCGCTGCGCAACGTCGATCCGCGGTTCTCGCTGTTCGGCGCGACGCTCTTTACCTGGAGCGCGGCGCAATTTCAGGCGCTCAATCCCATCTGGATCATGCTGCTGAGCCCGTTGCTTGCGCTGCTTTATACGCGGCTCGCGAAAAGCGGCAACGACGTCCCGGTCGCAGTGAAATACGCGTTCGGCTTCGCGGTGGTGGCGGCCGGCTTCTTCGTCTATGCGGCAAGCGGTCACTCGGCTGTCAATGGACGCGTGTCGTCGTGGTTCATGGTCGGCGGCTACGGGTTGTATTCGCTCGGCGAACTGCTCGTGAGTGGTCTCGGCCTCGCGATGATCGCCCGCTACGTACCCGCTCGTATGGGCGGCTTCATGATGGGCGCGTACTTCGTTGCGACCGGTGTGTCGCAGTATCTGGGCAGCGTGGTCGCGAATTTCGCGCAGATGCCGGCCGGCGACATGGACCCGCTCGTGTCATTGCCGCTTTATACGAAGCTCTTCACCGGTCTCGGCTGGCTTGCCGCCGCCGGTGCGCTCGTCGCGGTACTGCTGTTGCCGCTGATGCGCAAGCTCTCGCGTGAACATCAGCGATCCGGCAACGACGCGCGCGACCGCGCAACGCAGTCTGCTACGGCCGGCAGCGCGGTGACGGAATAAGCCGGTCCGCCGGAACGCGGTGGATTCAGTCTGGGGCTGCCGTCTTGCTGCCGTCTGGCCTCGCCGAAGTATCATGGCGCGGACATCTCAGGTAGCCGGTCAAATGGAAATCCACATCGCCGTAGAAGGGCATCACGACCTGTCCGGACAGATCTATCGCCAGTTGCGAGCCGGCATACTCGAAGGGCGTCTTGCCGGCGGCACGCGGCTGCCGTCGACGCGCGATCTCGCGACGCAGTTGGGCGTGTCGCGCAAGACAACGCTCGACGTGTTCGAGCGGCTTCTTTCGGAAGGCTATCTCACCGCGCGAGCCGGTTCGGGAACGTTCGTCGCCGACGGTCTCGAGCGCTTGCCGGTGGAGCGCTCGCCGCATGCGCGCGTGGCAGACTCGTCGCGCGAACGTGCGAAGGGCAGGCGGGACGCGGCGCGCGCACAACCGCTGTGGGAGCAGATGCCCGACAGCTTGCCGGTGCCGCGGCCATCGGTGGCGTCGCCGTACGATTTCATAGGCGGTGCCACCGACAAGACGCTGTTTCCATTCGACGTCTGGCGCCGCTGCGTGAATCATGCGTTGCGTACGCAAGCGCGCGGACAGGGAACGTATCGCGACGCAGCCGGCGAACAGGAGTTGCGTCTGGCGATCGCGCGCTATCTCGCGTTCAATCGGGCGGTGTCGAGCAACTGGGAAGAGGTGATCGTCACGCAAGGCGCGCAGCACGCGCTCGACCTGCTCGCGCGCGTGACGCTCGGTCCCGGCGAAGTCGCCGCCATCGAAGATCCCGGTTATCCGCCGGCGCATGCGTGTTTCGAGGCGACCGGTGCGCGCGTGGCGCATGTGCCCGTCGACCGTGAAGGTTTGATCGTCGGCAAACTGCCGGACAATGCGCGGCTTGTCTACGTGACGCCGTCGCATCAGTTTCCGCTGGGTATGCCGATGAGTCTCGAGCGTCGTGTCGAGCTGCTCGAATGGGCGCAGAAACGCGGCGCGGTGATCATCGAAGACGATTACGACTGCGAGTACCGTTTCGAAGGCCGGCCGATGGAGCCGTTGAAAAGCCTCGACCGCGCCGGCCTGGTTGCATACGTGGGTACGTTTTCGAAAACTATCTTTCCGGAGTTGCGGGTCGGCTACGTGGTGCCGCCCGCTTCGCTTTACGGGCCGCTTTACAAGGCGCGTCAGATTGCGGATTGGCACGGCTGCACGCTGACGCAAACCGCGCTGGCGTCGTTCATGCTCAACGGCGACTTCGCCAAGCACTTGCGGCGCATGCACAAGACGTACGCGGCGCGGCGCGCACGACTGCTCGAACATCTGCAAGGCGGGCTTTCACCGTGGTTCGAGCCGATCGTGCCGACGGCAGGCATTCATATAGCGGCGCGCCTGCGAGCGCCGCTGACGGAGCAGGCCGTGGTGACGGCGGCGCGCGAGGCGTCGATCGGTCTGTACGGACTCGCGCCGTTTTATCAGCGCGCCAAACCACAGGCCGGTCTGATTTTCGGCTACGGCAACATCGCCGAGCCACATATCGATACGTCGCTCGGGACACTTGCGGGCATCCTTGCGCGCCTCGCTTCGTCGCCTGGCAACTGAGACGTCCGATGCGACGCGATGGCGTTGCATGGATTCGCGTGGCGCGGCCAATGCGGAGTTACCCGAAGCGCCGGTTGCCGGTCGCTTCGCGAATCGAAGACAAGGCCAATGCCGTCCAGCGAACGTCGAGACGCGGTGCCCGCAGCGCCAAAAATGACCGGGCGATGGCACGTCTCGATCCATCGCGCCGTGCAGAATGTGCCGCTATACATGCACTGAAACCGCTTGTAACGCACGTTACGTGTCCGTGTTGAAGGGGCCGCCAAAGCAGTTTAGCCCCTGAAACAAGGATCAAAATGTGTCGCGCAGTCTGCGCCGCGCAACAAACCTGCGCTGTTATACATAAAAGAGTCGCGCAAATCGCATCAGCGCTTGTAGAATCCGGCGTTGAAGCGTGCACATACCGTATGCGCTTCGTGCAATTCACTGACCACAACAGGTAGGAGAAACATGCCGACTTCCGCAAAAAAGGTGGCCAAGAAGGCTGCTGCCCCGGTACCGACCAAGAAGGTTGCTGCAAAGAAAGTCCCTGCGAAGAAAGCTCCCGCAGCTAAGAAGGTCGCCGTGAAGGCGTCCAGCGCACCGTCGCCGATCAAGGACACCTTCACGAAGGCCTCGCTGGCTGCACACGTTGCTGAACGCGCCGCTGTGGAACCGAAGGCTGCGAAGGCTGTTCTGGCCGCACTCGAAGACACGATCCTCGGCGCTGTTCACAAGAAGGGCGCTGGCGAATTCACGCTGTCGGGTCTTCTGAAGATCGTCGTGCAAGCTGTGCCGGCCAAGAAAAAGCGCTTCGGCAAAGACCCGTTCTCGGGCGAAGAGCGCTGGTTCCCGGCCAAGCCGGCTAGCGTGCGCATCAAGGCACGCCCGCTGAAGAAGCTGAAGGACGCTGCAGCAGGCTAATTGCGCATCGCGCGTCGCCCAGGCGGTTGACCACGTTCGCGTTGGTTGACCTCCGCGGCTCACGCACTGCAATTCCGCACTGCAAGTCGTATGAATCCCCGTGAATGAAAGTTCACGGGGATTTTTTTGCGCCCAAGTTTACGCTCGTTCTTGCGCTCCTAATGCGCGCCGCAGGTCCCAAAAGCGCGATGCGGTGCATCCGCCATTCGCGCGTGCACTGTACTAGCGCATCGTGTGCTGCCGCAGTACGATGACAGCGAGACCCTTTGCCCCGCTATGCGCTGTTCGTGTGCACGTCTGCGGTTTCATGCGCTAAAAGCCGAATGGCATAGCGCTTGCTTGAACGAATATCGAACACCGAATGCGCAGCGCATTCGCCTTCTATCCGACAACAAGAGCGGGGCGTGACATGCGATGCTATGACGAGATGCGTCATCATGACGATGCCGTGCGGCCACACTACGCGCGCTTCGAACGGTGGCTCTCGAAGCAGGGAAACGAAGCGATCGCACGCAAGCGTGCCGAAGCGGACCTGCTGTTTCGCCGGGTCGGTATTACGTTTGCGGTGAACGGCGACCTGTCGGGAACCGAGCGGCTCATCCCCTTCGACCTGATTCCACGCATCATTCCGCGCGACGAATGGAAGACGCTCGAAGCGGGTTTGCGTCAGCGGGTGAGGGCGCTCAATCTGTTCATCCACGACGTGTACCACGATCGCAAAATCGTGCGCGCGGGCATCGTGCCCGCTGAGCAGGTTTATACCAACGCGCAATATCGGCCGGAAATGCAGGGCGTGAATGTGCCGCTCGGTGTTTACGCGCATATTGCCGGTGTCGACGTGGTGCGCGCTGGCGACGAGGGCGAGTTCTACGTGCTCGAAGACAATCTGCGGGTGCCGTCGGGTGTGTCGTACATGCTCGAAAATCGCAAGATGATGATGCGGCTTTTCCCCGAGCTATTCGTACAGAACCGCATTGCGCCGGTCGCGCATTATCCCGATCTGCTGCTCGATACGCTGCGCTCGGTAGCGCCCGAAGGCGTCGACGATCCGGTCGTGGTGGTACTCACGCCGGGCATGTACAACTCCGCGTATTTCGAGCACACGTTCCTCGCGCAGCAGATGGGTGTCGAGCTGGTGGAAGGCAAAGATCTTTTCGTCGACGACAACTATGTGTTCATGCGCACCACGCAGGGACCCAAGCGTGTGGACGTGATCTATCGCCGCGTGGACGACGATTTTCTCGACCCGCTCGCGTTCCGTAACGATTCGGCGCTGGGCGTGCCGGGCCTACTGACTGCGTATCGCGCGGGACGGGTCGCGCTCGCGAACGCGATGGGCACCGGCATCGCCGACGACAAATCGATCTATCCGTACGTGCCGGAAATGATCGAGTTCTATCTGGGCGAGAAGCCGATTCTGAACAACGTTCCCACGTTCCAGTGCCGCAAGCCCGACGATCTGGCTTACACGCTTGCGCATCTGCCGGAACTGGTCGTGAAAGAGGTGCATGGCGCGGGCGGCTACGGGATGCTGGTCGGACCCGCGTCGACGAAAGCCGAGATCGAAGCGTTCCGCGAGCGTCTGATCGCGCGGCCGGCGGGCTATATCGCTCAGCCCACGCTGGCGCTGTCCGCGTGCCCCACGTTCGTCGAAGCCGGCATCGCGCCGCGCCACATCGATCTGCGTCCGTTCGTGCTGTCAGGCAAGACCGTCACGATGGTCGCGGGCGGACTCACTCGCGTCGCGTTGCAGGAAGGCTCACTCGTCGTCAATTCGTCGCAGGGAGGCGGGACCAAGGACACGTGGATGGTCGACTGACGCAGTTGCCGCGCGGTTGCAACCACCGCGCCCGCAACCCAGCGCGCCGGGGCGTTTATCACTAAGCCGCCGGCGCATACGGATAACCAGCGCGAGCTTTCACTTCATCGAGCTTCGCGTCATCAGATACGGAACGCCGTCATGTTAAGCCGCACCGCCGATCACCTTTTCTGGATGGCCCGCTACATGGAGCGCGCGGAGAACACCGCCCGCATGCTCGATATCAATCTGAAGGCGCTTCTGCTGCCGCAGACGCCCGATCAGGAGGCGCGCGCACAACGTTCGGTGCTGCGCATTTCCGAACTCGAAACAGCGTTCGCACAACGCTACGACGAGCCGACGCGCGAACACGTGCTCGACTTCATGGTGGCGGACGCGAACAACCCCTCGAGTATTCACTCGTGCCTGCAGGCGGCGCGCGAAAACGCGCGTGCCGTTCGCGGTACGTTGACGACCGAATGGTGGGAGACCATCAACGATACGTGGCTCGAATTCAACGAGCGCATTTCGTCTGGTCAGGCAGCGGCCAATCCGGGCGCGTTGTTCGAATGGGTGAAGTTCCGCTCGCATCTTTCGCGTGGCGTGACGATCGGCACGGCGCTGCAGGACGACGCGTTTTTCTTCACGCAGTTGGGTACTTTCCTCGAACGCGCCGACAACACCGCGCGAATTCTCGACGTGCGCTTTGCCGACGTCGAACCGAATTCACGCGACGCCGCGCGCCAGCTCGAAGACTTCTATTACTGGACTTCGATCCTGAGCTCTGTGTCCGCGCTGGAAATTTATCGCAAGGTGTATCGCGATGTCGTCACGCCAGCGCGTGTGGTCGAGCTGATGATCCTGAACCAGCAGATGCCGCGTTCGCTGCTGGCTTCGCTCGAAGGCGTCTGCGCGAATCTGGCGATGCTGCGAACGTCCGGCTCGAACCAGTGCGAGCGTTTTGCCGGCAAGCTGCGCGCCGAACTGCTGTACTCCGACATCCGGCAGATTTTCGAAGCCGGCCTGCACGCCTACCTGACCCAGTTCCTCGCTCGCGTGTTCGAGCTGGGCAATCTCGTCGCGCGTACTTATCTCATGCTGCCAGTCGCCTGACGGAGTGCTTATGTACCTGACGATCCGCCACGACACGTCCTATCGTTACGAAGCGACTGTCCATTATTCAATCCAGCAATTGCGCCTGACTCCAGCCAACGGCGCTTCCCAGATGGTGCGGCGCTGGAGCATCGACACGCCGGGCAAGCTCGACCCGGCCTTCGACGCCTATGGCAACGTGCTGCATACGCTCGTCATCAACAAGCCGCATAGCGAGATCCGGCTGCAGGTGTCGGGCGAGGTCGAGACGATTGCGCTGATCGACGGCCGGCTTCTCGACGACGTCGGCCCGATTCCGCTCGAGCACTTCACGTGCGCGACGCGTCTGACCGAAGCGGACGCGGCGATCCGCGAACTGGCGGGCTCGGTCCCGAGCCTCACCAGTTCGGCGAATCTGATCGCGCTGTCCGAACGGATCGTGGAGCGCGTGAAGTACCACCCCGGCATCACCGAGGTCACCAGCACGGCGGCGCAGGCGCTCGCGCTCGGCAATGGCGTCTGTCAGGACCATGCGCATCTGATGCTCGCTTGTTGCCGCGCGCGTGGAGTTCCGGCGCGCTACGTGAGCGGCTATATCGAACCCGGCGACGTGCCGCATGCGGCGAGCCATGCATGGGTGGACGTGTGGGTAGACGGCACGGGCTGGGTGTCGATCGACGTCACGCATGCGGCCTTTGCCAGCGAAATCTACTGCAGGCTGGCGGTCGCGCGTGACTACGAGGCTGCGGCGCCGGTGCGCGGCCGGCGGATCGGCGGCAGGGAAGAGGAGTTGGAAGTCTCGGTAACGGTCAGCGCGCAGATGTCTCAGTAGGTTGCGGGGCCGCAAGCGCACGGAAGGTGGCTGTGTACGCTGCCTTCGGCCGAGTTCGGTCCGCAATTGCCGGGCACGCGAGCCTGTTTTGTGCGGGCGCTTGTCGAGCGCGCGTGCTATCCCGCTTGACGTTCCGCGTAGCGCCCACAGCGGCTGTCCGGCCGTGCCGGTGTTCGCCACTATCAAGAACAAACCGGCCGAGGCCGTAATACGGTGAAGAGGCGCATCTGCGCCGCATTACAATAGCGCCGTTCAGTCGTTTTTCGCGGGTATCCTCTCTTATGACTTACTGTGTAGCGATGTCCGTCGACGAGGGTCTCGTGTTCCTTTCGGACACGCGGACCAATGCGGGCGTCGACCACATCAGCACCGCCCGCAAGATGTCCGTGTTCGAGCAGCCGGGCGAACGCATGCTGGTGCTGCTCGGCGCGGGCAATCTGTCGCTGACGCAGGCGGTGTTGCACGAACTGTCGGAGCCGAGCGATCCGTCGCAGCCCACGCTCTGGAGCGCGCCCACCATGGCTGACGCGGCGCGCGTGATCGGCCGCGCGGTGCGTTGCGTGCATCAGCGGGAGGCGGAAGCGCTGCAGGAATTCGGCGTCGACTTCAATTGCAGCTTTATTCTCGGCGGGCAGATTGCCAACAACCGGCCGCGATTGTTCATGATCTATGCGGCGGGCAACTTCATCGAGGCCTCGGCGGTCAACCCGTATTTCCAGATCGGCGAGGCGAAGTACGGCAAGCCGATTATCGACCGGGTGCTCACGCCGTCCACGCCGCTCGACGAAGCCGCGAAGTGCGCGCTCATCTCAATGGACTCGACGTTGCGCTCGAACCTGTCGGTCGGGCTGCCGCTCGATCTGCTGGTTTATGAGAAAGATTCGCTGCGGGTCACGCGTTTCGTGTCCATCGATCACGACAACGCCTACTTCGAGATGATTCATCGCACGTGGGGCGAGCGGCTGCGTCAGGTGTTCGGCGAGATCCCCGATCCCGACTGGCACGAATCGCCCAATGTGCCGATGCTGCAGCGCGAGCGCGCGCTTGTCATGCATCGCGCGCCGGTGGGTGCTGATGGCGTGGAGCACGATCTCGACGCAAGGCCCGCGCAGACTCTGGCGCAGGCGGAGAAGGGCAAGGCGCAGCGCAGGTAGTTGTTGGGCGGTTTCGTGTTTGCTCATGGCTGCGCGTCGCAATCGACGCGGCGCAGATCTGCGATGTGATCGGAGTAAAAGGTCGTCACAAGCTCGCTTGGCGGGTGCGTCGGCGGCCTTTTCCTTTTGCATTCCGCTCAACTGTTGAGAACGTTAGCCAGAAGCAACGGACGAAAAAAAACCAGCCACCGGCTTTCGCCCGTGGCTGGTTTCAAACTGCGTAAGCTTCAGCAGTCCACCAAGCTCGATTAGAACTTGTGGCGAATACCCAGGCTGACGATTTCTTGCGAGCTCGAAGCCGAGTTGTAACCGTACGAACCGATTGCCGCGCCTGCGCTGACCAATGCGCCGGTCGAAGCACGCTGATCGCCGCTGGCGTGCTGGTAAGCACCGACCAGGTAGATGTCCGTGCGCTTCGACAGGTTGTAGTCGCCGCCCAGGGAAACCTGGTGATACGTTGCGCTCGCGTCGCCGCTAGCCTTCGTGTAGATGTAGCCAACGCCAACCAGCATTGCCGGCGTTGCCTGGTAGCCCAGGTATGCGCCGCCGACGTTGTACTTCTCGGTCGAACCGAAGCCCGAGAACGCGTCCGGCTTGTACTGCGCGTTGCTGTAGCGAAGGTTAGCCGTGAACGGGCCTGCTACGTATTGAACAGCAACCGAAGCGATACCGATCGACTTGGCAGCGGCGTATGCGCCGTTGACCTGGTTGTCGAACGTGCCGTCCGACGTGCTGCCGTTCCAGCCAGCCGACGGCGGCGTGCCAGCCGTGCGGCTAGCCAGCGTGTTGCCGTTGCTCATGTGGAAGTAGCCGGCTGCAATGCTGAACGGACCCGTGCCATACGTTGCAGCGCCTGCCCACGATTGACCCGAACCCGTTTGACCAGCGACGCCGCCCAGTGCGTACATACCTTCGAACTGGAAGCCGCCCCACACCGGCGAGGTGTACTTGATGGCGCTGTTCGTACGCGACGAGTTGTCGTTGTTGTCCACGTCGCCCGGCGTCGTGAACGTCGAGCCGAAGAAGTTGTCGCCCGTCAGCGGCTGGACCAAGTCGACCAGCGGGTCATACTGGCGACCCAACGTGACCGTACCCCACTGATCGCCGGTCAGGCCGACATATGCCTGACGACCGAACATGCGGCCGCCTTGGCCCAGACGGCCGTTGTTCGGATCAAAGCCGTTTTCCAACTGGAAAATCGCCTTCAGACCGCCGCCCAGATCTTCCGTACCCTTCAAGCCCCAGCGGCTGCCCTGCAGGTTGCCTGCAACCAGGCCCACTTGGTTCGTGTTGTGGGTGCCCGTCGCGTCGGTAACTGCGGTGTTGTGCGCGAACTGGATCGATTCATCGATCAAGCCGTACAGGGTCACGCTGCTTTGAGCGTGTGCAGCGCCGGTAACGCCGAGGAGCGCCAACGAGAGGGTAGACAGTGCGATTCGTTTCATCCAATTCTCCACGCAGATGATTAGTTTACTTGTTGCGGAAAGGAGAATAGCTCAGGGCGTCAATCGGTAAGAACTGGAAAAAAAAGAGTGTCGCCAAAAACCGACAATCGTCGCAAAGCCTTGTATTTAAAGCGGCTTTGGGATTGTTTCTTTTTTCGCAATATTGATTCGTTGTGTTCGCATTATTGTTGTTTCATTGACTCGGACCGCATCGGAACCGGCCGTTTAGGCAATTATGCGTAAGTAAACTGTAATAAAGTCGTCTAAACAGAGACTACGGGTTTTGGAGCGGGTCGAGGCAGGCGCGGAACGACTACGCCGAAAAGCGGACTAGACATGCCGGCCCGATTGTGATCAATGCGCACCATTGCGGGGCAAAAACGGTCGCAACAGTCGTTGCGCTACTTTGGCGCAACGTCGTCGTCCCGGTTGTGACGCGCGATGGTGGCCGCCGCGAGGCCGGCAGCCGCTGCCAGGGCGACTGATTTCCACGGGTGCTTGCGCACGTAGCGATCTGCCTCGACCGCTTTGCGGCTCGCCCCGAGCAACGTGACTGCGGCGAGATGGGTCGCTTGCGCCTCCGCCGAGATTACCGAGCGTCCGACGTTCAGCGCGGTCGCGCGCGCGGACGCCTTCTTGCGCAGTTGCATGCGGCGTAAGTCGTAAGCCGCATGCGTGCCGGCGCCCGGCTCCGCGTGGGCGCTGTCGAGCGAAGCCGTCGGCACGTCGCTGCCGGAAGCTTCGGCGCCAGCGTGCAAGGCCGCGTTTGCCGGCACCGTCGACGCCGCCAGCACCGATGCGAGTTTCGCGCGGCTGCCCGGCGGCGAGTCGGCCTGCATGCCCCAGCCGCCGCGCGGGTCGTTGAGACGGCCCCGCGCGGCCGAAAACTCAGCGCCGAGCAGCAGCACGGCGGCCGAGAAGTACAGCCACATCAGCAGCACGGCGAGCGATCCCGCCGCGCCGAACGAGCTTGCCATGCCGGCGTGCGCGAGATAGAGCGCGAACAGCTTCTTGCCGGCCGAAAACAGCACCGCCGCCACGGCCCCGCCGACCAGCGCATCGCGCCAACGTACCTTCGCATCCGGCAGGAATTTGAGCAGGCCGGCGAACGCAAACGCAAGCACCAGCAAACCCACGCCGAGTTGCAGCAGATTGCCGATCACGACATACGGCGAGTCGCCCCACAGCCATTTGCCGATGAACGTGATCACCGTATCGAGCACGAGGGAGACGATCAGCAGAAACGCGACGCCGAGCACCAGGCCGAACGAGATCAGGCGCACGCGCACCAGCGCGATCACGCTCGATGTGCGTGGACCGGTGTTCGGCCACACGACGTTAAGAGCGCTGTTGAGCGACGAGAAAGTGGCGGACGCGCCGATTGCCAGCATCGAGAATGAGATGATGGCCGCGACGCCGCCCGCGCTGCCGCTGTGGTGCGCGTTCTCGACGATGGTCTGCACGCCCGCCGCGGCCTGGTCGCCGAGCAGCCCGTGGATGTGGTCGAACAGTTCACCGCGCGCGGCCTCGGCGCCGAAGAACCAGCCCGCCACGGCGATCACCATGACGAGGGTCGGCGCGAGGGAAAACGCGGCGTAGAACGCAATGCTCGCTGCCATTGCCGTGCAGCGGTCTTCGGAGAACTGCTTGAGCGCTCCGATTGCCCAGTTCGCTTGCTGGCGAGCCGCGTGCTGAAGGTTCTCGGCGGAAAGCGTGTCGATGTCCATGGTCGAAGTCTCGATGGGTACGGGCGCCGGCCGGTACGCGCGAACCGTTCGGCCAGCGCGGCGCAGCCGCGTATCGCTGTCTTCCGCAAACCTTGTGCCTGTGACTATAGCAAGCGCGTTAGTCCGCGAGCCGCTCGGCCACGCGCCGATGCGCATTGCCGCTAGACGCTAGAATGCGATGGCTTACCTCATCTACTTTTATAGACTGCCATGCATTCGCACGAAGCCTTAACGCAGTTGGACGTGATCCCCGCAGAAGAACTCGGAGCGCATTTGCCCGCGCATGTTCTCGCGCAGTTGCCGCCGCAAGGCGTAACGGTTTTCTCCGTGACCGACGACGCTTCGGACACCGCCGCCTTCAGCGCGCGCTACGGTTTTGGTCTTGAAGACTGCGCGAATACGATCGTGGTGCGCTATAAAAGAGACGGCGGCGAGCACTATGCGGCGCTCGTTTCGCTTGGGTCGTTGCGGCTCGACGTCAACGGCGCGGTGAAGGCGGCGCTCGGCGCGCAGCGGCTGTCGTTCGCCAAGCGCGAGGTGGCGGTCGAATTGAGCGCAATGGAGTTCGGCGGCATTACGACTTTCGGATTGCCGGCGGACTGGCGCATTCTCGTCGATGCCGCCGTGATGGAGCGCGCGCAGATCGTCATGGGCGCGGGCATCCGCGCGGCGAAGCTTCTGCTGGCGCCCCACGTGTTGCGTCAGTGGCCGCGTTGCGAGGTGGCCGACCTGACGTTGCCCGCGGAGTGAATCTCGTCGGCGTGCCCATCCAAAAGCACGCCGCATGAGAACGAGGCATGAGCCCCCTGAGGCGAACCCTCAGGCGAACCCGACACCCGCGCGGCTCAGCAACCGCCGGTTATGCTCGGAAAGGTTCTTCACGCGAAGCTGTTTGCCGGCTTTGCGATAACGCTCGTAAAGACCTTGCAGCGCCGCAAGCGCGGAATGATCTGCGAGCAGCAGATGACTGCAATCGATCGTGACGTCCGCCGGATCTTGCTGCGGATCGAACAACTCGTGAAAACGCGCGGTGGAAGCGAAGAACAGCGTGCCGCGCGGCACATAGGTTCTATTGTCGGCGCGGTCTTCGATATGCACGTGAACTTCGCGCGCGTGCTGCCACGCGAAGTTCAGCGCCGCGATCAGGATGCCGCACAGCACGGCGATCGCCAGATCGGAAAACACGGTGATGAGCGTGACCGCAATGATCACGAGTGCGTCGTTGCGCGGCACTTTGCCGAGCAAGCGCAGCGAACCCCATGCGAAAGTCTGCTGCGCGACCACGAACATCACGCCGACTAGCGCCGCCAGAGGGATGCGTTCGATGAGCGGCGACAGAAACAGGATGTACATCAGGATCATCACGCCGCTGACAATGCCCGAAAGGCGTGAGCGTCCCCCCGAATTCAGATTGATCATCGTCTGGCCGATCATCGCGCAACCGCCCATGCCGCCGAACAGACCCGAGGCGATATTCGCCGCGCCCAACGCGAGACACTCGCGGTTCGGCTGACCGCGGGTCTCGGTGATCTCATCGGTCAGGTTGAATGTCAGCAGCGTTTCCAGCAGACCGACAACTGCGATCAGCACCGCATACGGCAGCACGACTTGCAGCGTCTCCAGGTTCAGCGGGACGTCCGGCAGATTGAAACCCGGCAGCCCGCCCGCGATGTGCGCCATATCGCCGAGCGTGCGAGTAGGGAGATGCAGCAGTTGCGCAAATACGCCCACGCCGACGATCGCTACCAGTGCGGGCGGCGCTGCCCGCGTGACGCGCGGCAGTACATAAACGATCAGCATGGTGAGCGCGACGAGGCCGCACATCATCGCGAGCGCGCTGCCGTGCAGCCATGCTTCGCCTTGCGGCGTGCTCTGCCGGAAATGCGCGAGCTGCGCGGTGGCAATCACGATCGCGAGTCCGTTGACGAAACCGAGCATGACCGGATGCGGGACCATGCGGATCAGTTTGCCGAGCCGTAATGCGCCGAACAGCACCATCAGAACGCCGCTGAGTATGACGGTAGCGAGCAGATACTGTGCGCCGTGCTGAACGACCAGCGCCACGATAACAACCGCCATCGACCCGGCCGCGCCCGAAATCATTCCCGGACGGCCGCCGAAGAGCGCAGTGATCGTGCAGATGAAGAACGCGCCATACAAGCCCATGAGCGGATTGAGGTGCGCGACCAGCGCGAACGCGATGCATTCGGGAACCAGCGCGAACGACGAGGTCAGACCCGCGAGCACATTGGCGCGGATTCCGGAAAGCCTTGCGGGCCAACCGTGAGTAGGGCTAGCGGTATTCATCTTGAGCGAGGTGGTTTGCCGCGGCGAACGTTGCATCTGCAGATGCGGATGCCTGGCAACATGAGCGTCCTGGCCTGAGGTGTTTCGGGGGCCGGGCGTTTGCGAAAGGGGTGGATTTTACAGCAGGTCAGCGGTTTTGGCCGGTGACGCTCTCAGCGTTCGCGGTGGATTGCGCTGAATCGCGCGGGAGGAAGCGCAAGTCCGTCGCCACGCGGTCCACAATGCGGCCGCGTGGCTTCTCACGTCGATCAGATGATCAGGCGCGAGACCTTCGTGCCTTCGAGCGATACGCCGGCCATCAGGCCGCCGTTCGTCAAAACGAATGCTTCAACCGGGCTCGTCGCGGTCGACGTATCGATCGCGCCGTTTGCGCCGACCTTCAGCACGGCAACGGTTGCGTCTGCACCGGCTGCCCAGCCCTGGCTATTGAGGAATTTGTCGAGTGCTTCCTGCGTCATGAAGAGGAAGATGAGCGCTTTCGACTGTGCGCCGATCTGCAAGCCGAACGAGCCGGCCACCGTGCTGTAGTAGCCGCTCGTGCGGCCACCCACGCGCAATGCGCCTTCGCCATATTGGCCGCCGACCCAGAAGCCCGCGGAGATCACCGACGGAAACACCAGCACCCCGCGCGCTTTCGCCACGAGTTCACGCGAGCCGCCGACGTTCGCATACAGACGCGACAGCGTTGAATCGACACCCGCGTTGATCGTGTCGCGCTTGCTGGCGTTGGCGGACGCCGACGCGTTCGAAGACGAGGACGTGGTGGTGCAACCGGCGAGGCCGAGACCCGCGGTAGCGAAAGCCGCGCCGGCCGTCGTGATGAATTGTCGTCTGCGCATGTTATTTGTCCTTTTACGTTATCGAGGTGGTTTTTCTTTATCGATGAAACGGTAATGCCATGACGCCGGCCATAGACCGGTGTCCATGATGATGCAGCATTTCCTGTGCCTGCGCATGCCGCGTGCGCAAGGGCGGCATGGAGGCCCGCGTGGCGCGGGGTCCGCGCCGGCGGGTATGTCGAATTCCACGTTCCCCTGCTACACGGCCGGGCGAATGTTCTGGTTGTGACTGAATAGATTGTGCGGGTCATAACGGCTTTTCACGGCTACAAGCCGTTCGTAATTCGGACCATACGCGTCGGCGACGCGGCCCGCTTCTTCTTGCGTCATGAAGTTGACATAGACGCTGCCGAGCGAGAATGGCGCCGATGCGTCGAAGAATGCGCGCGCCCAGGATATGCAACGGTCGTCGTCGGCGGGATCTTCCCAGCGGCCATGCACGTTCATCGCGTATTGAGTATCGCGACTCGAATACGCTGTCGCGTTCACCGGTACGCGTTGCGTTTGTGCGCCAATCTGCCCAAAGAAAATTTCGCACTGCGGAGACGGCAGATTCTGGATCGACTGAAGCAGTGCCTCGATCAGGCCATCGTCGATGCTGGCGAGGTTGTGGGACTTCCAGTAGTTGCGCGATCCCGGCGCGAGCAACGGGTCGAACGCCTTTTGCCACATCGCGTACGGCATTTCGCCGAGATGTTCGCCGACCGGTGTGCCGAAGGTTTTCACTGGCGCGACGGCCGAAGGACCGTTCGCTGTCGGCCCCGTGTAGCACATCGCGAAGATAATGACAGGCTTGCCGTGCACGTCGGAGGGCAAGAACGGCAGGGGCGGCGCAAGGCGCAGAACGGCCCACACACTGAGTTCGTCCGGCATGTCCGGCGTTGCTGCGCGATATTTGACGAGCGCGTCCCGCGCCTGATCGAGCGGTAATACGACGAGTCCGCCGAACACCATCGGTCCTACCGGATGCAGCTCGAACACAAATGACGTAACCACGCCGAAGTTGCCGCCGCCGCCGCGAATCGCCCAGAACAGGTCTTCATTCGATTCGGCGCTGGCGCGCAGCAATTCTCCATCGGCGGTGACGACGTCGGCTGAAATCAGGTTGTCCACCGTCATGCCGTATCTGCGGCTAAGCCAGCCAAAACCGCCACCCAGCGTCAAGCCTGCGACGCCCGTAGTCGAGTTGATGCCCAGCGGCGTCGCGAGTCCGAAGGCCTGCGCTTCATGGTCGAAGTCGGCGAGCGTCGCGCCCGGTTCGACGTACGCGCGTTTCGCGAAGGGGTCGATTCGCACGGATTTCATCAGCGAGAAATCCAGCACGAGACCGTCGTCGCACAAGGCGCTGCCGGCAATGTTATGACCGCCGCCGCGAATCGCAAGCGGCAGACCGTTGTCGCGCGCGAAGGCTACGCCGCGCCGCACATCGGCGACACCGGCGCAGCGCAGGATCATCGCAGGGCGCCGGTCGATCATTGCATTCCAGATGCTGCGTGCTTCGTCAAAACCGGCATCGTCGGGCAACATCAGCTGCCCGCGTACAGCGGTTTTCAGTTCCTCGATGGCGCTGTTCGACACGTGAGCCATGGTTTGTCTCCAAGGTTTGGTGAGGGCGCTCGTCGAGCACCGTTGACTGACCAGGTAGATCGCAAGAATCTTGACAGCTTGGTTCAGCGTTCAGTAAACGGGGCTGTCTTATTTAGTCAAACGCACGTAAACCCGCGTGCGGCTCGACGCTCGTGCGGAAGCCCGCAGCGCGGGCGTTCACAGACACGAGGCGGCACTACAGCGGCGCTCGCGTGGTCAATGGTGCATGTGCTTGCGGAAAAGGGCGTGTCTGAAAGTGTTGGGTCGGCAGTTGTGCGAGCGTTGCGCTACGACACATATGACAAAACGACGCAGCCGTGTGCAGCCCGCACGATCAGCGAGGCACCTCGATCACTTTCTCGTGAACCACGAGAAAGACTCTTTCGCCACTGGCGCGGCCGTCTTCGCGTGCGCCGCCGGTAAAGCTGCCGAATGCGGGCAATACGCCGTGTCGCGGGCCGAAACGAAAGCACGGCACGCGAACCGAGTCGTTGCGTGTTGCGATTCGATAGACGGGATGCAAATGGCCGGCGAGTGCATAAGCACCTTCGACATTCTGTGGGTGGTGACACAACGCCCACGGTCCTATTCGCCAAGGCTCCTGCACATAGTCGACATTGAGTGTAGCGGGCAAGGCGCCCGCATGCCGATCGTGATTGCCTTCGACCAGCACGACCCGCAAAGCCGCATGCCGGGCGCGCCAGACGTGCAACGCATTGAGCATTTCGTCGGCGTGTGCCTCGCGCGCATGCAGCAGATCGCCGAGAAAAACGAGCGTGGTCGGTTCGAATTCGGCGATCAGAATGTCGAGGCGCATCAGGTTGTCGGCAGTCGAGCCGACTGGCACGGGAACGCCGCGCGCGCGGAATACCGCGTCCTTGCCGAAATGCGCATCCGCAACGAAAAGGCAGCGCAGCGCGGGATCGAACGCGGCGCGCAGGCTCGACAGCACGAGCGCGTGTCCGGCGATGTCGACCTGCAACGAAGCAGGCTTCATGTGCGAGCCGCCTTTTCCAGTTCCGCGAGCATTCGCTCGACGCGATCCGCGAGCTTCTCCGTGCTGACCTTTTCGCGTAAGCGTCCAACTATCAGCGGGAACGCAAACGGCGTTGGTTTTTTCGGGCGCGTGAGAACGAGGCGGCTTTCATTCATCCGTTCGAGCGCGGAGCGAATGCGTTTGGCGTCGAGTTCTTGCAACAGCACTTCGGCGTCTGCCTGATTGAGTAGTAAATTGCCGCTGTCGTGGTTGCGGAAGATATCGTAAAACAGGCCGCTGGAAGCCTGCAATTGCCGCGCGCTCTTTTGCTGGCCCGGATGTCCCTGGAATACTAGGCCCGACACCCGCGCAATTTCGCGGAAACGCCGTTTGGAAAGCTCCGACGAATTGAGGCTCGCAAGTATGTCGTGGTCGAGTTCTTCAGGGGACAGCAAACCGCTTTCGAGTTCCGCAGCCCAGTCGAATGGTTGCGCGGACAACAGCTCGAAACCGTAGTCGTTCATTGAAATGGAGAACGTGCCCGGTTTCTCTCGCGCCACTCTCCATGCGAGCAATGCGCCGAGACCGATATGCGCCGTGCGCCCTGCAAATGGATAACAGAAAAAGTGGTGCCCTTCGCGCGATTTCAGTACTTCTGCGACCAGAACGCCGGGCTCCGGCAACGCCGACCACCTCTGCTGCAATTCGAGCAGCGGTCGAACCGCGCGCATTTCCGGTTCGTTATAGATGCCGTCCGCGGCGCGCGCGAGCATTGTCAATGTCGCCTCGGCGAGTTCAGAGGAAAGCGGCATGCGGCTGCCCGCCCATTGGGGCATTGCACCGCGTCCAGACGTCGCGCGCTTGACCCATGCGGTCATGTCCTGGACCCGAATCAGTTCCAGCGCCCGTCCGCCAAAGGTAAAGATGTCGCCCGGCTTAAGTCGCGAAACAAAAGACTCTTCTATTGCGCCGATGCGTCCGCCCGCGAGATAAGCGACATTCAGCGTGCCGTTTGCGACGATAGTGCCGACGTTGTTGCGATGCCGTCGCACGAGGTCCTCGCGTGGCACGCGGTACAAGCCGTCGCTTTCGCGCACCACGCGATGGTAGTCGGGATACGCTCGCAACGCGGTGCCGCCGCCCTCGACGAAGCCTAGTGCCCAATCGAATTCATTTTGCGTGAGATGCCGGTACGCATACGCGGCGCGAATTTCATCGTAAAGCTCACGCGCGTCGAAACCGCCGCCGATTGCCACGGTCACCAGGTGTTGAACCAGGACGTCGAACGGCTTTTCCGGCGTTTCGCGGCCTTCTATTTGCCGCTTTTCAACCGCTTCCCGCGCCGCAGCCGCTTCGACGAGTTCTAGCGCGTGCGTGGGCACGATCGTCACCCGCGACGGCCGCCCCGGCGCGTGGCCGGAGCGGCCGGCACGCTGCATCAAACGCGCGACGCCTTTGGGCGAGCCGATCTGGAATACACGCTCCACCGGCAGAAAGTCGACGCCCAGATCCAGGCTCGATGTACATACAACTACTTTTAACAAGCCGCTCTTCAAGCCGCGCTCGACCCACTCGCGGACTTCCTGATCGAGCGAGCCGTGATGCAATGCAATTGCACCCGCCCATTCGGGCCGCGCTTCGAGCAGTGCCTGATACCAGACCTCGCATTGCGAGCGGGTGTTCGTAAATACGAGCGACGTATGCGCTTCGCCAATGGCATCGGCGACCGCCTCGACCTGCCGCATGCCCATATGACCGCCCCACGGAAACGGTTCGATGGTTTCCGGAATAACCGTATCGACGATCAATGCTTTGGGCAGCTTGCCGTGCACGCTCACGCGCGGCGTTCTGACAGGCGCGAGGAGTACTTCGGCCGCGAAAGGAAGATTGCCGAGTGTCGCCGACAAACCCCACACCTGCAGTTCCGGTCTCCAGTGCGCGAGCCGCGCAAGCGCGAGTTGCGTCTGCGTGCCGCGCTTGTTGCCGAGCAACTCATGCCATTCGTCGACGATCACGAATTTGAGGTGCGACAGTACTTCGCGTGCGTCGGCTCGCGTGAGAATGAGCGACAGGCTCTCGGGTGTGGTGATCAGCGCGGACGGCATGCGCCGATTCTGCCGCGCACGTTCTGCGGACGATGTGTCGCCGGTTCGCAGACCCACTGTCCATGGCACAGCCAGTTCGGTTGCCGAGCTTTGCAGTGCACGCGCGGTGTCGGCCGCGAGTGCGCGCATCGGCGTGATCCAGAGAACCGTGAGTGGTTCGGGCTGAGTAACCGGCGCTCGTTTTCGGGTGGCAGTGGGCGCGGACGACGCGCTCGACGCAAGGGCGGCGAGCGCGCCGAACCACACGGCCCACGTCTTGCCCGCCCCGGTGGTTGCGTGCAGCAACCCACTCGCGCCTCGTTCCATTTCGCGCCAGACTTCGCGCTGAAAGTCGAAAGGCTGCCAGCCGCGCGCCTCGAACCACGCGTGAAGCTTGTCGGCGAAAGGGCGGCGCGCCGCATCTTCGTCGATGGCAAATGGCAGCGGCTCGAATGCCGGCTCACGCGCGTCGAGCCGCGCCTGCTGCTCGCGGCTGCGCGGAATGCGTCGTGGCCGGGGCGCGCGACGCCGCTCTGGCATGGCCGTAGGCGGTGGAACTTCGCGGTTGTCGGGATCGGCCGGTTCACTCATCGAAAGCGCTCATTAGCATCGGGTTCGCATCGCAGCGATTCTTCGCAATGCAGCTTGTGTGTGGACCATGCATGTACCGTGCTGGTTCACCATATCCTCGCACTCCCACTTTGTGACCATCCGTGATTAAATGCCGTGGCTTCACATGTGCGTTGATAACGGAGTCTACGGTGAATAACAAGCTCGCGTCGTTGCCTCGAGTGCCATTGCAAATTGCCGCTGCGCAGGCGCAACCGGTTTGCGGGGACGTGACGGCAAACATAGCAAAGACGGTCGAATTGACCGGTCATGCCGCCGACCGCGGCGCAAGACTGGTGGTTTTTCCCGAGAAGTTCTTGAGCGGGTATGAACCCGGCCTGATTGCGGGCGACCCGTCGGAATACGCATTCGGTCAATCGGATTCGCGCCTCGACCCGATTCGCGAAGCGTGTCGCCGGCACGCCATTGCGGCGATTGTCGGCGCGGCCACGCGCGACGCCGATGGACTGCACATCTCATCGCTCGTGTTCGATCGTCGCGGCGAAGACGTCGAGCCTTATCACAAGCAGTATCTGTATAAAAGCGAAGCGGAAATCTACCGCGCAGGCACGCAAGGCTGCATGCTGGAACTCGACGGATGGCGGCTCGCGCTCGGCGTGTGCTACGACTCCGGCTTTCCCGAACATGCACGTCATGCGGCTGTGAACGGTGCGCATGCCTATCTGGTCAGTGGACTATTCAGCGTCAAGTCCGGCTATCACCAGTCACGTATCTGGTTCCCTGCACGCGCGTTCGACAACACAATGTATGTTCTCTTGTCCAACCATATCGGTACCACCGGCGGCTGGGATACGTGTGGCGCGAGCGCGATCTGGAGTCCGTATGGCGACGTGATTGCAGAAGCCGGTCGCGAGCGGGAAGAAGTGATTAGTGCTTTACTCGACCCCGCTGTTCTTGCCGAGGTCCGGCAACGCGAAACGGCACTTGCGGACTTCGCCGCGCATGTCGACGCGCCGGCGCGCGACCATGCAATAAGGCAGATAGACTGACGGCACGCAGCAGTCGTTGCGCTAGAATGATCTGTACTACCCATCTGGAGATTCGTTTTGAAATCAATCGTTGCTCTGCTCGCTGCCACTGTACTTTCGTCCACCGCAATGGCCGCCGCTCCGGCTACGGAAAAGCTGCCTTCAGGCGTGATCGTCGAGCACCTCGTGCAGGGTACCGGCGCGCAGCCCGCGGCCACCGATGTCGTCAAGGTCAATTATCGTGGCACGCTTGCCAATGGCACTGAATTCGACGCTTCCGCAAAGCACGGCGGCGCCGCGACATTCCCGCTCAACCGTGTGATTCCGTGCTGGACGCAGGGCGTTCAGACCATGAAAGTGGGCGGCAAGGCCAAATTGACCTGCCCAGCCGCTACCGCCTACGGTAGCCGCGGTGTGGGCGTTATTCCGCCGAACAGCGACTTGACGTTCGAAGTCGAGCTGGTCGACATAGTGAAATAAGGCGGCGCACAATGCGCTGAAAAAAGAGACCCCGCTACGGATAACGCAGCGGGGTTTTTTTATGGCATGGCATTGGGGCAATGCCAGTTGGCGCACGCGGACAGAAAACATCATCGAACAATAAGAAAGAATACCGGCAAGCAGCGACATGCTTTTAAGTCGCCGCCCACTCGCTCGTTTACCAATGCTGTTGTTGTCATTCATCGTGCATGAGGAGCGTATGCCATGAACATCGACTTCCACTACGGCGTGGTCTATATCGTTGCCCGAGTCGGCGGGATGACGCCTAGCGAGGCGCTGACTGTCGCCCATGCCTGCCAGTATGTCGACGACGCAACCACGCCGGGCATCCTCCGTTTTCAGGGCGGAGAAACGTTCGAGCGCTTCGCCACCGCCCATAAGACGTTCGACTACGCCAACACCGAGAACGACCAGAACCGGCTCGTATGGGCGCCGTTCCATTTTCTGCCGGCAGGAGTGGGCGCAACGCTGGAGGAAAAAGCCGTGTGCCGTGCGGACAGCGCAGTCGCGCGCGAGGTCGTGCGGCGAGCGATCCGTCAGCGCGGCGCGGAGATGGGCTTGCATCGTCTCGGCGTCACGCTTCATACGTATGTCGATACATGGGCGCATCAGGGATTTGCCGGTATCGAAAGTCCTGGGAACCGGGTTCATTCACTCGTGGCGCAGGATTGCACACGTCATGGCTGGCTTGCCAACCTCACCCTCGCGATGCAGCACCTGATCCAGCACGTCGAGGAAGATGTTCTTACGCTCGCACTGCCGGTCGGACACGGTGCTGCCTTGCACTATCCGGATCAGCCGTGGGCCAAGTGGCACTACATCGACGGCCGCAACACGCTGATACAGAGACATAACCTGCCCGAGTTCGTCGCGGCCGCGGATATGGCGTGCCGCGCGGTGCGCGCGTACGTGGCCGGGCGAGAAGACTTCGAAAACGAAGCGGGGCTGCCGGAAAACGTCAAAGAGGCCGTGACGGAATTGCTCGATACGAACCGGATCATGGACGACAACGAGCGCTTGCGCGCTGTCTGCGAGGTAGTGAGAAACGGTGGTATTCCCGGCTTGAGAGAGTCCATTCCCGATTACGTCCCCAAAGGCGTCGGCTCATGGAAATACAAAGCCACCGGTCTTCGTTCTGAAGACGACTCCGGCGACAAACCGGTCTGGACCGAGGCATTCGAAAAGAGCGATTACCGGCTCTTTCACGACGCCGTCAAACAGCACCGTTTTTTGACGACCCAGGAGATTCTGCCTGCCTATGGCCTGCGGATTGCCTGACGCGCATCGCTTTTTAAAGCTCACGTTTGGGAGGCTGACCTGCGCGCTGGACGCGCGTAAAACGGCACCGCAAGACAAGTAACGCATGGTTACAGGCCAAAGCGGCGTTAAAAAACGAACTGGAAGGCTTTGAATATTCGAATGCTTGCCTATAGTAGAAGCGAGTACTGCCGCGACGCATAGTGGCGGCTCTTTCTTTATATAGGTAACGGGGTACCGACATGACGCCATCGAATGCTGCGATCTATCAGTCGCAGACTTGCACGCCCGAGTCGTTGCGAACACTGGCCGGCTACCTGGAACTCGCGCTCGACGAGGGGGAAAGCGTGGTCCTGATGCGGATAGGTACGCAGGTACGCAGCGTTTATGTCGGCGATCCGTCCGGCGTTTTCGAGGACCTGCGGGACGAAGGCGTCATACCTGCCCAGCAGGCGGACGAGATCCTGGCGTTGACGAGAATCGGCCTCAACCGGATCACCGCCGACGACCAGCAGTACCGCTTCTTGCGCGGCGTTAGATACATTGCCGACCGTCAGGTTGCTGTGTTTACGCCGATATGATCTGTGCTGCAACAATTGGAAATATAAAGAGAAGGCGAATAGCAGAAAGAAGTAAGCCGATAGGGAGACCAAAAAAGATCGAGGGCAAAGAACGAAAGCTCGAAAAAGGCGTCTATTGAGTGCATCGAAGAAAAGTTTCGTACTCCGGCACGCATAGCGGAAATAAACTCGGGTTTTTACGGCCACTCGACTATGCCTTTCTGACGCTATTCATGGCATAGTTCGATCGATTACCACATAAGGAGCAATCCAATGCCCACGTTAGAGCAGATCCAGGCAAAGCTTAAGAAGCTCCAGGCGCAAGCTGACATCCTGATTGCAAGGAAAGCACAAGTCGCAATCGACCAGATCCGCGACCTGATGCTCAAGCACGGCCTGACCACCGCAGATATCGAAGCCAAAGCAAAAGCGCGGCGCGAAGCCAATCGTGTTAATGGCAATAGCGGAAGCGGCAAGGCAAAGCTTGCAGTTGCCGGCCAGAAAGTACCCAAGTATCGCGATCACAAAACAGGCGCGACCTGGACCGGACACGGTCGCGCGCCGGGTTGGATTGTCAATGCGAAAGACCGAAGCGTGTTTCTGATCGACGGCGCAAGCGAATCGAACGGATTCACGAAGCTTGTCGCTAGTGGCGCGAAAGGCAAAGGTCAGCCCAAAGGCGCGCAACCGCCCAAGTATCGTCATCCCACCACTGGTGCGACGTGGAGCGGACGCGGCCCTGCGCCCGCATGGCTCGCATCGGTTAAAGATCGCACGAGGTTCCTGATAGACAGCAGTGCGGCACCGGCGTCTGGCGCCGCCAGCCAGAAAACGGCGGGCAAGGCGAAGTCGGCAGCCACAAGCGGCGTTGTCAGTAAAAAGGCCGCCGCGAAAAAAGTCGTGGCGAAAAAGGCGAAGGCGGGAGCGCAATCGGTAACGGCTAAAACAGCCGCTGTAAAAAAGTCAGCCGCGAAGAAAGTTACTGCGCGAAAGGCGACCGCAAAAAAGGCCGCGAAAAAGATTGCAACAAACGCCGGAACGAAAGCTGCAACGAAAGCCGCTAGCAAGGCGCCAGGCCGCAAGAGGGCGGCAAAAGCGGAAACGGCAACAGTAAGCGCGTCCGCACCGGTCGCTTCCACCGTGCAAGCCGGCGCGTAAGCGTACTGGAATAACGAAGTACATGACCAACGCGCTCGAATCATCCCAGCAGGAGGACCAGGTTCTTCTGCTGGACTCAGTTCCTCATCCCGCAGACGACGCTGCCGAACCGTTCATTGTCGCGAGCGACCGCCGTGTGATTCTCGCTTATCCCATTGCAGAGTCCGACTTCGAACGGTTCGGTCCATTCGATCCGGACGACGACCCTTTCTGCACGGTGCTGTTTCCCGACACCACGTTTCATCGACTTGGGCCGCCGGGCGAGCACGATATGCAGATTCACCCGCTTGCGTCGCAAGGCCTCGCTGCTTACTCAGTCCACGAAGTCATCAATTCGTCTCTTGTCGAAGAGCTTTCCGCAGTTTCGTCACCGGAACTGACGAGGCGCCATTTCGTCATTACGTTTCAGCAATCGACGTTCGAATGTGTGGCCTCTGATTACACCGTGGTCGGCGTATATGGCGCGGCGGAGATCGCCAGCCGCGAAGCATTTGCGCTGGTGCGGTAGGCAAATCGACCGCAGTGTCCATAAGCGTGCGGCGCGACTCAGCTTTCTTCGCGCTAGTTGCCCGGATCGACTACAGGCCGGTCCGGGTCCGCAAGCGTTTTATACGGCAGTCTTGCGGCGTGGGGATTACTTGTCGTGTCGTCGATCACGCGTTCAACGTCCGCGGTTTTCGCGAGTTCGGAGAGGAATGTCTGCTTGTCGAAACCTGCAGCAACGCAACCCTGCACATAAATAAAACGGCGTTGCAACGTGAGCCACAACGTCGACTGTTCGCGCCAATGCGTGGCGGCATTGATATTGGCCAGACGCCGCTGTACGGCTTCGGCGATTTCAGCGTCGTACAAATAGGCGTTCGACAAACGGCAGCGGCCTTCTATCCAGCAACTGTTGCCGCGCTCGATGCGGTAATGACTGTCGGCCAGCCATTCCTGTTCGGTTTCGAGCGGTCCCAGCGGCACTGGACATCCGTCAATCGCTTTAGATATCTGAAAGAACGGATCGTGTCCGCGATTAATGCGCTCTTCCTGGCCGTGGGCGCCGGGCGAAACTGAAGCCAACGCTGACGCCAGCGTCACCCACATACATAACGCCGCGAATTGCAATGCACTGGCGGGCGTCCGCATTAATCGTCTCATTGTCTTTGTCTCCACTCCGTGTGCAGCGAGACATCGTTTCGTATTAACGGCTCGCGCGCCGGTTCTCAACCGCGAACTTGATCAATTCGGCCTGACCTTCGATATCGAGCTTGCGCTTCAAATTCAGACGATGCGTTTCCACAGTACGCACCGACAGATCATTGCGCTGAGCAATCTGCTTGCTCGACAAGCCCTCGGCGAGTGCATCGAGAATATCGCGTTCGCGCGGCGTAAGCCGCTCCACCGGCGATTGCATGGCCGACGCATGAATCAGCCGGGCGCCGAGTCCCGCGCTGAAATACGTCTTGCCGTCGAGCACTGCGCCGATCGCCTGAATGATTTCGGTCGCCGGTGAGTCCTTCAGTACATAACCGCTCGCGCCTGCACGCACGGCCTGCGTGACGTATTCGAGGTTGTCGTGCATGGACAGCATCAACACTCGAATTGCCGGAAAGCGCTCATGGAACATGCCAGCGAGGGCAATGCCGTTCATTCCGTTCATGCCGACGTCCATCAACACGAGGTGAGGTTCATGACTCTCCGCGAGCGCAAGTGCTTCCTGCGCATTGCCCGCTTCGCCGACAACCTCGATGTTGCGCACGGCTTCGAGCCGCGCGCGCAGACCGTCGCGTACGAGTGGGTGATCGTCGACCAGGATAAGGCGGGCCGCTGCGTGCGATATGTCGTTCATAAAGAGGTCTCCTGCAGGCTCCGGGTAGGAAGCTCCGTGGTGCCGATGCCGAGCGGCACGCGCGCCGTGACCAGTGTGTGGCCGGGCTGGGAACTGAGTGCAAGCGTTCCCCCTAGTGCTTCTACGCGCTCGCGCATGTTGCGTAGGCCCACGCCTGAGCGGCGGCCAACGAAGGCGTGCGTGACGTCGAAACCCGAGCCGTTGTCCGCGATTGTCAGTGTGACCGCGTCGTGGGCGATTTCCAATGCGAGCGCCGCGCTCGACGCGTGCGCGTGGCGCACGATGTTGGTCAGCGCTTCCTGCGCGATACGAAACAGCACCGTGTTAACCGCATCGGGCAGAGCCGGCGCATGAGTGTGCGCAATTTGCGTGAAGCCGATTTCAATTCCCGATTGTTCGCTCAGTTCGCGGGTGAGTTGTTCGATGGCTGCCGCGACGCCAAGGTCGTCGAGCATCGACGGACGCAGCGCATGAGAAATGCGGCGCACTTCACGCAAGGTATCGCCGAGACGCGTGAGACTCGTGGAAAGCGCGGCTTCGGCGGCGGGCACGCGGGTTTCGCTGCGTTCGAAGCGAGCAAGCGCGGATTCGAGCAGCAGTTTCACCGACACCATCATCTGGCTAATGCCGTCGTGCAATTCGCGCGACAGCCGCGCGCGTTCGTTCTCCTGCGACTCGACAACCTGTTGCGCGAGCCGCTTCAGTTTCGCGTCCGCGCTGCGATATTCGGTGACGTTGAGCACGAGCGCACACAGTGCAATCGCGGCGAGCCCGGCCAGTGCGATCGCGTCGATCCACATCATCGTGCGGTCGATATTCATCGCCGCCCGTTCGTCGATATGCGCGAGCGTTGTGTCGACGTCGTCGAGGTAAATACCTGTGCCGATCATCCAGCCCCAGCGTTCGAGCGGCACGACGTAGCCGAGTTTCGACGCCAGTTTGCCCGTCGACGGACGATGCCACAGGTAACGCACATAGCCGCCGCCTTGCGAAGCCGCGGCGAGCAGTTTGCGGATCGTCGGCACGCCTTGCGGATCGCGCAATTCCGATAGATCGCGCCCGACGAGGTCCGGTTCGCGCGGATGCATCAGCGAGCGGCCGTGCATGTCGTAGACAAAGAAATAACCGTCTTTGCCGAAATCCATCTTTTCAAGGATGTCGAGCGCTCGCGTGCGGCGCAGTGCATCGTCGCGCGCATTGTCCTGGCTTGCTTCATAAAGCGGTGCGATTGCGGAAGTGGCCAACTCCACGTAATGCTTGAGCTCGATCTCCTTGCTGGTCATGTACGCAGCCTGGGTCGTCGCGTGCTGCGTTTGCGCAAGCGCGGTCGCTTCGCGGCGCACACCGATTTCGATGCTGGCAATAGCAGCGAGAAATGGCACGATCGCCAGCAGAACAATCTTGGCTTTGAGTTTCATCGTTGAAAAAACGGCCGGTAGGCTACGTAGTAATACGTAGCCGGCTTACGTAGTTGCGCGCTTGTGAGGACGCTTACGAAGGCGAATACTACATCCCCGCGGCGTTCTGCGTCTTTGCGGGCCCTTTTCGACCTCATGCCGCCGCGCATTTCGTATGAACGTTTGAGCCGGGCCCTGTTAATGCTGCGCCTGACAGGCGTTAGCAGCGCGCAAGGCAAACCCGGTTTGGCACCCGGGGTATTGCAAACAGATGCCCGGTGCCGGCTTTCCGCGTGCCGGACCACAAGTCCGGATGCGTGGTGTCAATAATAGATCTAGGAGAAGTACATGGAGACCTCCCCCACCGCCGGCCGGTCATGGCTATGGCTCATTCTTTTGCTCCCGTACATCGCGTTGCTGTGGTTGCCGTTCTATAACGACACGCGTCCGTCGTTCGCCGGTTTTCCGTTCTTTTACTGGTATCAGTTCTTGTGGGTGCCGTTGACCTCGCTACTGATTTACGTCGTGTATCGAGGTGTCAAATGAGCGATCTGAATCCCGTCAATCCGGTGGCGATGACCGTCTTCATCGCGTTCTTTGTTCTCGTTACGGTGATTGGCTTCTTCGCGGCGCGCTGGAAGCGCGGCGACCTCACGCAATTGCATGAGTGGGGGCTTGGTGGCCGGCAGTTCGGTACGGTGATTTCGTGGTTCCTGGTGGGCGGAGACTTCTACACCGCATACACGGTGATCGCGGTTCCGGCGCTCGTGTACTCCGTCGGTGCCTATGGTTTCTTCGCGCTGCCGTACACGATCATCGTTTACCCGTTCGTGTTCGCTGTCATGCCGAAACTGTGGAAAGTCGCGCATGCGAAAAACCACATCACGGCAGCGGACTATGTGCACGGTGAATACGGCGGCAAGTGGTTTCCGGCCGCTGTTGCGCTGACCGGCATTGTCGCGACCATGCCGTATATCGCGCTGCAACTCGTCGGCATGCAAGTAGTGATCAAGGGGCTTGGCGTGACCGGCGAATTGCCGCTGATCGTCGCGTTCGTGATCCTCGCGCTCTATACGTATGCGAGCGGCCTGCGTGCTCCGGCGATGATCGCGTTCGTGAAGGACATCATGATCTATATCGTCGTGATTGCGGCGGTGTGGCTGATTCCCGCGAAGCTCGGCGGCTACGCGCATGTGTTCGACGCAGCCGATACGTACTTCAAGGCAAAGGGTGGCGCGACCGGCATCATCCTCAAGCCGACGCAATTCACGGCTTATGCATCGCTCGCGCTGGGTTCCGCTCTCGCCGCGTTCATGTATCCGCATACGATGACGGCGGTGCTGTCTTCTTCATCGGCGACTACGGTCCGCAAGAATGCGATTTTCCTGCCGGCCTATACGTTGTTGCTGGGTTTGATCGCGTTGCTCGGCTATATGGCGATTGCGGCCGGCGTGCATGTGAAGTCGGCGTCGGACATTGTGCCGACCCTCTTTGGCACCTTGTTCCCGTCGTGGTTCGTCGGTTTCGCCGCGGCGGCGATCGCGATCAGCGCGCTGGTTCCGGCAGCGATCATGTCGATCGGTGCGGCCAACCTGTTCACGCGCAATTTGTGGCGTCCGCTGGTGTCGCCGAACATCACGCCGGAGGCCGAGGCGTCGAACGCGAAGATCGTGTCGTTGGTGGTGAAGTTCGGCGCGCTGCTGTTTATCGTGTTCCTGCCCACGCAATATGCAATCGACCTGCAATTGCTCGGCGGCGTGTGGATACTGCAGATTTTCCCGGCTATCGTGTTCTCGTTGTACACGCGTCGCCTGAATACGCCGGGCCTGTTCGCCGGCTGGCTCGTGGGTATCGTGTTGGGCACGGCACTCGCAATTTCGCAGGGGCTCAAGCCGGTGTTTGCGTTGCATCTCGGCGATGCTGTGTACCCGATCTATATCGGCCTCATCGCACTGGTGGTGAACATTGTCGTGACGTTTGTCGTCTCTGCCGTGTCGCCGCGCCGGGTGGCAGTTAGCGCCTGATCGTCGTCCAGTTGCTGTTCAGCTTGGCAGACGCCGCGAGCCGTAAGGCCCGCGGCGTTTTTGTTTGATCGAAAGAACGAAGCGCAGCCTGCAGCAAACGCCCTAGACCAATACTTCGACCGATTGCATGGCCCGGCGAATGTCGCCCGTTCGGGCCCACGATTCGTCGCGAATCGTTTCGATCAGGCAATCGATAAAGCATCGCGACGCGGCATCGGCCGGCTCGCCAGTGCGCACTATGACGCCGACGGTGGACTCATCGAGTTCGTCCCGCAACGGGATCGCACACAGACCGTCACGCGCCGCACAAAGCTCGACAAGAGGCCAGGGAAAAATGCTGAGCATGTCAGTGCGCTTGAGCAGCGCGACCGCGACAGTCAGCGAGTGCAGATAGTGAATACTGCGTGGCTCGGGAAACGCGCGGCGGCCGAATATCTGATACGGCGCTTGCGCATCGGTTTCAGGGTCTAGCGCCACGAGCCAGTCGGCGTCGCGCAATTCCGCCAGCGAGCGGCACTCCGCACACGGATGATCGTGCCGCGCCACAACTGCCCGACTCGATGCGAATAGCGGTTGATAGGTGAAGTCGCAACTTGTCGCGCCCGGCGCCTGGCGGCCCACATAAATGTCGAGACTGCCGTCGCGTAAGCGCGGTGTCGCGATCGCCAATAAGCCTTCGAATAGCTCCAGCTGAATGGTCGGCATCTTCGCGCGAAACCGGGCCACTGTTTCCGGCAGAAAGGTAAGCGCGACCCATGCAGTCACGGCGATGGACAAACGCCCACCCGGCTCCCCGCGTATTGCGTTCATGGCTTGCTGCGCACGCTTCATTTGCGCGGCCACGAGTCGCGCGTGCAAGAGGAGGGTTTGTCCTGATGCCGTAAGCGTCACGCCGGAAGATGTGCGCACAACGAGTTGCATGCGTACCGCTTCTTCCAGTTGTTGAATGCATTGCGTGACGGCGGCCGGCGATGAATCGAGCACTCGCGCGGCGCCCCTGACACTGCCCGCATCCGCAATGGCGATGAGAGCGCGTAGCTGATGAATTTTCATTATGTTGTCCAGCGGTTTGTGCGGGACGTGGCGAAGCGTTTGCCGTTGCTTTACGCGTTCACCAACGCGACCCATTCTCAGAAGTGCTATGCCGGAATATCTTGGAGGCACGAATACAGCGTTGCAGTGCCGGCCTGTTCTCCCCGCTTTAACCAGATTCGATATACGGAGTCCTTAAGGTAAGTGAAGATTCGGTAAATGCATAAAACAAGCTGAATTTCGGTTGATGTGTAATGCTTATCATAGGAGCGTAGCGATGACTCAGCAAGTCTCGGTATTGCCGGCGAGCCGTTCGCACGCAAAGTCACCCTCTGCGTCTCGCAGCGCACCGTCGCACCATGCGCACAATTCGGGGGTGATAGCGCAAAGTCCGGATCATGGAAACGTTGCGCGCGCATCGTCTTTCGATCTGCTCACTGGTGTGTACGACCGCGCTTGCGCAACGAGGCGCGCGGGAAATTTGCTCGCAGCTGCGAAGGCGGGAGACGTTGCGATGCTGGTCGTCAACCTCGACGGCTTCAGCAGAATCAACGACATTGCCGGCTATGATCTCGGCGACCGGCTCCTGCGCCGCGTTGCTCAGCGGCTTGCAAGCTCCATCTCTGAGGACGAGTTGCTCGCCCGTATCGGCGGCGACGAGTTCGTGATCGTGATGCATAGGTTCGGCGATGTGTCGCGGCTGACCCGATTCGCGCAGCAAGTGCTCGCGTCGTTCGGCGAGCCATTCGTGATCGCCGGGCGCGAGTATCGCGTGAGTGCATCGGTGGGCGTTGCTGTCTCCGGCGACGATGCGCGCAATGCGGCTTCCCTGATGCGTGACGCCGGGGCCGCGATGCGCCACGCGAAGCGGTGTGGCCGCGGCACCGTGTGCTTCTTCACCGGCGAGATGCGGGAAGGGGTGCAGCGCCGATTTGCGATCGAAGGTCTGTTGCACCATGCACTCGCCCGCGGCGAATTCCGACTTGCCTATCAGGCGGTAGTGGATGCGACGTCACGCAAGACGATAGGCGTGGAGGCGCTGGCGCGGTGGACGAGCAACGAACTTGGCGACGTTCCACCCGCCGAGTTCATTCCCGTTGCGGAACAGGTCGGGTTGATGGAAAGCATCGGCGATTGGGTGTTGGAGATGGCATGCGCACAGGCTGCGGACTGGCGCTGGAGTATCGCGCCGGACATCGCTGTCTCGGTGAATATTTCGCCGTCGCAATTCAGCGAGCGTCTGGTGCGACATGTCGCTGCATGTCTCGAGAACAGCGGTCTCGAGCCGTCGGCGCTGCAACTCGAAATCACCGAGGGCATGCAATTGCCCGATGACGCGGCCGTGCGCGCCACCACTGCGGCGCTTGCGAAGCTAGGCGTCAAGCTGGTAATCGACGACTTCGGCACCGGTTACGCGTCGATGTCATACCTGAAGCGGTTCCCGGTGGATAGCCTGAAGATCGACCGGTCGATCGTTGCGGGTTTGCCGCGCGATGCAGATTCGGTGGCGATCACGCATGCGCTCGTGACAATGGCCCACGCATGCAATATGCGCGTAACGGCGGAAGGCGTGGAAACCGAAGCGCAGGCCGTTACGTTGCGCGAAATCGGTTGCGACGCGCTGCAAGGCTATCTGTTCAGCCGTCCATGCAACGCTGCAGAATGCGCGGCCGCATTGTCGCGGCGGCCTGTGCGAATGAAGAACTGCCACGTGGATAAGTGATCCTAACTAAAAGAAGTAGCGTTTTCTACCATGGATTCTAGAATCAATTTTATAAAAACGACGAGATCGAGTGCCCGTCGCACGGGCGGTGTTGCACTAATGAGGAGAGAGACTATGTGCGATGCAGAAGTCGCTGCTGTGTTGCTGAACCGTTGCACACTTCAGCCATTCGACGAACCGGAGGCGTCTTACCTCGGCATACTGAGGGAAGGAAATCTGACGTTCAAACACGAGCATGGCTTCGTCGGCTTGCGCGATATTCCCGATAGCGACGCGTGCCGTACCGAGTCGCTGATTTTTGCCGACGGCTCGCGTGCGTTGCGGGTTAGCGCGGCTGAGAGCGAAGGTGGCTGGACCCGCTGGGCGGCCTTGCAACCGCTGCACTGAGTCCGGCGGCGCAGTGGCGGCGCCGGTAAAAGCGAGCGGCAATGGCGCCGCTCGCGCTCGCCGTTAGAACCGGTCCACTCTGAACGGCCGCGGGTCCACCAGCGTTTGCTCTCCGGTCATCATTTCGGCGATGAGGCGGCCTGTCACTGGCCCCAGCGTAAGTCCGTGATGCGCGTGGCCGAATGCGAACCACAAGCCCTGATGTTTTCCAGCGCGCCCGATCACCGGCATCATGTCGGGCGTGCAAGGCCGCGCGCCCATCCACGGTTGATCGTCGACACGTTGGTCCAGTGGGAACAGCGTGCGCGCAATCGGCTCGACAGCGGCGAGTTGCGTGGGGGTTTTCGGCGCGTCGCGCAGCGCAATTTCGGCGCCCGTCGTCAAGCGGATGCCGCGCGCCATTGGCGCAAGCAGGTAGCCATTTTCCACGTCGAGCACCGGATGATTCAGGCGTGCTCCAGCCCTTGGCGAATAGTGCATGTGATAGCCGCGCTTGACGCCGAGCGGCAGGGAGTACCCGAGCCTCGAAGTGAGAACGTCCGACCACGGCCCGAGTGCGACGACCACCGAAGAGGCCGCGATAGTCCCCGCGTCTGTCGTCACTTCCCAGCCATTGCGAAGCGTGTTCGCATCGCCGGTGAAGATGCGTCCGCCGAGTGTCTCGAAGTACTTGGCGTAGGTCGTGACGAGTGCGTTCGGATCGCTCACCGAATCGGCTTGCGTGTAGCGCAAGCCACCTTGCAATGCCTTGTCGAGATCGGGTTCGGCCTGCTGCAATCGAGCCGCGTCGAGCGTTTCGAATTCGACGCCATATTCGCGGCGCCATTGCTCCGCGAGACGTATTTCCGCGTCTTGGGCCGCATTACTGCGAAACACCTTGATCCAGCCGGTGGGCCGAAGCAATGCACTCGCGCCTGCGTTTGCGGCCAATTCGCGGTGTTCGCTAATGCAGTGTTCGATGAGCGTCGAGTACGACTTCGCGATTGCAGCGTGTTTCGCGGGCTCGGAATTGCGCCAGTACCTCCACAGAAAGGGCGCGGCGTGGAACAGCGCATCGCCATGGTAGCGAACGTCGAGCGACTGGTTGCGCGCGTACCGAAGCAGGGTGCCGAGTCCGCGTGGGAACGCATACGGATAGACGCCTTCGCGCTGGATCAGGCCTGCGTTGCCAAACGAAGTCTCGTTGCCGGGCAGCTTGCGATCGACCAGCGCGACCTGACGGCCGCGTTGTTGCAGATGCACGGCCACGCACACGCCGACAATGCCTGCGCCTAACACTACGGTATCGAATTTGATTGCAGTCATCGGTTAAAGCGCTGAAAGGCCCGAGCCATTCGAGCCGGACCGGTTGAGAAGATAAGGTACGCGCCGAGCAGTTCTACAGGCGATTGTCTTCACGCCAATCATGCGGCGCAACTCGACCGCTCTGCACCCAGGCAATCCGGTGTCGGTAGTCGTCGCCTGTTCGCTCATTGCATTCTTGCTTGTTGCCTGTTCATTGTCAGCCGAGCGCTTCGCCCGTACGGTCTCGCAGCCAGATCACGGGTACTAGCGAGATCGCGCAGGCAGCGGCCACATACCAGGCCGGCGCGAGCGGATTGCCGGTGCGCGCGACCAGCCAGCTTGCAATAAACGGCGAGAAGCCGCCGAAGAACGACGCGCTCACCACATACGTCAACGCAATTCCCGTTGCGCGCACATGTTTCGGGAACAGTTCCGGAATCATCACCAGCACGGGCACGATCTGCCCGGACACAAAGACCGCGAGCAGCGCCGAGACCATGCAAAGCGCTGCCATGGACGGATGCGCGCTCAGAAATGCAAACGCCGGATACACGAGCAGGAGCATTGCCACGCGGGAGATCACCAGTACCCGCTTGCGGGTGAAGCGATCGGCCAGCATGCCCGCGAGCGGCGCCGAAACGAAGAGCGCGAGCGAACTGACGATACCCGAGATCACCGCGGACGTGGAAGAAAGGTGCAGCGCGCGCACCGCATGGCTTGGCAGGAAAAACGCGGTGATATACACAGAAACCGAACCGCCCAATTCGGCGAAAGTGCCGAGAATCGTCAGCTTCAGGTGCGTGGTCAGCGCGGCCTTCAGCGCGCCGCGCGGCGCGGGTTCGCCGGGCTTGCGTTCGGTGAGCGTTTCTTCGAGGCGTCTGCGGATCAGCATGCCGGCCGGTGCCGCGACAATGCCGAGCACGAACGGGAGACGCCAGCCCCATTCGAGCACCGCCTGCTTCGGCAGCAACACATTGACGAGCGTTGCGACGAGCGCGCCGAGCACGAGCCCCGCTGCGGTCGCGGCGAAGTTCCAGCTTGCAAAGAAGGCGCGGGTGTCGTCGGTCGCGTACTCGACGAGCAGCGTCGTGCCAGGCCCGAATTCGCCGCCCGCCGCGAAACCCTGGATCAGGCGCGCCACGAGCACGATCAACGGCGCGGCGAGTCCCGCAACCGCATAAGTCGGCGCGCACGCGATCATCGCGCAACTGAGCGCCATCAGCATGATGGTCAGGACCATCGCGTTCTTGCGCCCCGCGCGGTCCGCATAGGCGCCGATCACCACGCCGCCCAAAGGCCGGACCACGAAGCCGACGCCGAATACGCCGATCGACAGCAGGAACTGGTTGACCGGCGACGCGCCAGGAAAGAACAACTGCCCGATCTGAATAGCAAAAAAGCTGTAGATCGTGAAGTCGTAGAACTCGAGCGCGGTGCCGATGGTCGTGGCGGTGATGACGCGGGTCTTCGTCAAACCGGGCTTACTGAGAGCAAGGGTAGACACGATAGGGTTCCCACAGAAAAGGTGGAATCGACGTGAGTTATCATATACGAGAAAAAATAAATTTCTCACATACGAGAAATTTTCCTTGCAAGCGGAATCCGGTGAGATGGCCAAAGTAGCAGTGAAACAACAGGCGGCGTTAGGACATGAAGCGCCGCCCTTGCTCGATCACAAGCTGGTGGGCGCGCATTTGCGGCAGGCGCGCAAAGCGCGCGCACTGACGCTGGCCGAACTGTCGGAGCGCTCGGGTATTGCGGTATCGACGATCTCGAAGGCGGAACGCGGCGACATTGCGCTGACCTATGACAAGTTCGCGGCGCTCGCGCATTCGCTGGAACTCGAATTCGACGCGATCTTCGGGCGGCGTCGCAAGCCGGCCGCCGGTGCGATGAAGCCCTCGTTCACGGCGGCGGGCAAGCAGCAGATTTACGACACGCCGAATTACGAGTACGGGATGCTGGCGAACAGTCTGACCGGCAAACGCATGATGCCGATGCGCGCACACATTCACGCCCGCGCCGTATCCGACTTCCCCGAATACATCCGGCACTCGGGCGAAGAATTCGTTTTTCTGCTGAGCGGCAAACTCGAACTGCGCTTCGAGAACGGCAAGTCGTTCAAGCTGATGCCGGGCGACAGTCTTTACTTCGATAGCTCGGTCGGGCACATCTATCTGAGCGTCGGCGACGAAGACGCCGATGCGCTCGTGTGCTGCGTCGATACGGACGAACATCGTCCCCGCGGGGCCATTTGAACGAATGCGTTTGCGCTCGTGCGTCGCGTGACCACGGGGCCGCGGGCCAGACGCGCAGCTCTACCGAACGCAATATGCGGGGCCGCGACACGTCCCTGTTGCGGACCGATCTTTGGGGGACGGAAGCCGTCGTCCGCGTCAGCGTGTAAACTGCTGACTTTTTTGCATCCGGTGGTATGTTGCAAGCCCTTCAGCGCACAGCTCCCAGCGGCCCGGCGCTCATCCGCCTGCTGGCGCGTTTCGCCGATGCCGACGTCCCCGAACCCCGGCAATCGCTGTCCGACAGGCTGAGCCAGTGGCTCGGCTGGACGGACGCGATTGCGCTGTCTTCGGCGCTTACTGGCGCGCCGCCCTCGGTGCCTGCGACCGCGCGAGCGTTCGGCAGCGCGGAGGAGGCGGAATGCGCGCGCGTGCGTGCGTCGCTAGTCAAGATCATTACGGGCGACAGCGCCTTTGCCGCCGCGAGGCGCCGCGGTGCCGGGTACGTCGAGCCGCAGGCCATGCCGGCGGACTACGCGTTGTTTCGCCAACGCTACCAGGCCATGCAGCAGTCGATGGAAACGGGCGTCGGCAATTTGCGCGGCCGGTTGCGGGCGCTGCTCGCCGCGAAAACTCCCGCAATGGGCCGCCTTGCGCTGCTAGACGCCGTGATGGAGCGCGCGCTCGGCGAGCGTGAGCGGAATCTGCTGGCGAGCGTGCCCGTGCTGCTCGCCGGGCACTTCGAGCGGCTTCGCGAGGCCGCGCAGCAGGCGCAAGACCAGGAGCCGGCGCCGGCACTGGACGACGGTACGCAAGCGGAGATTGCAGCGAGCCGCGCCGCAAGCACGGCGGCAGGCAACGCCGCTGCCGCAGCCGCGGGCAGCAGTGCCGCAGAGGGCAGCGTTGAGGCGAAGGCCCACGTCCCGCCCCAGCCGCAAGCAACCGCTCTTGACGCTGCGCCGACGCCCGCCCAAGCGGTCGCGCCCAATGCGTGGCTCGACGTTTTCCGCAAGGACATGCAGAGCGTGTTGCTTGCTGAGCTGGATGTTCGTTTACAACCGGTCGAAGGGCTGCTCGCCGCTCTTCGTACTCGCTAACTGGGACACTATGTCCAGATTTCGTATTGAATTCGTTGTGTTCGCGGCAGGTCTCGCCGCGGTGTGCGGCATCGCTATCGGCTATGTCGGTTCGAACTGGCTGGCGCTGGCGGTCACGTTACTTATCGGCGCCTGCTATCTGGCGGGCGCGCTCGAATTGCGTCGCTATAGCCAGGCCACTGGGACGCTCGCGCGTGCCGTGGCCGGTTTGTCCGAGCCGCCGCCGCAGCTAGGCGCGTGGCTCGAACTGCTGCATCCGGGTCTACGGAACGCGGCGCGGCTGCGTATCGAAGGCGAGCGCGTTGCGTTGCCGGGCCCTGCACTGACGCCTTACCTGGTTGGCTTGCTGGTGCTGCTCGGCATGCTCGGCACACTGCTGGGCATGGTCGTGACGCTGCGAGGCACGGGCATGGCGCTCGAAAGCGCGACCGACCTCGCAGCGATCCGCGCTTCGCTTGCCGCGCCGGTCAAGGGGCTCGGCTTCGCATTCGGCACGTCGATCGCGGGCGTCGCCAGCTCGGCGATGCTCGGCCTGTTGTCGGCGCTCTGCCGGCGCGAGCGGCTCGAAGCGGCGCAACGGCTCGACGTCAAGATCGCGACGAGCTTGCGCATCTACTCGCAGGCTCATCAGCGCGACGAAAGCTTCCGGCTCTTGCAAACGCAGGCTGAATTGATGCCGACGCTCGTCGATCGCCTGCAAACCATGATGGCGGCGATGGAGCAGCACAGCCTCGCTTTCAACGAGCGCCAGCTTGCGAGTCAGGAGGCATTCCACAGCAATGCGCAGGTCGCCTATACGCAGCTCGCGGCGTCGGTCGAGCAGTCGCTGAAGCGGAGTATCGCGGACAGCACGCGCGCGGCCGGCGAGGCGCTGGAGCCCGTCATGCAAGCAACGATGGCCGGCCTCGCGCGCGAGTCCGCGGCGTTGCACGCGAGCGTGGGTCAAGCGGTTCAGCAGCAACTGGATGGCCTGTCGAGCGGGTTCGAATCAGCCGCTGCGACGGTCGCCGACATCTGGAGCAAGGCGCTTGCGGGCCAGCAGCGTTCGAACGAGGACATGACGCAGCAGTTCCGCGCGTCGCTGGAGCGCTTTACACAGACTTTCGACGAGCGCTCGGCCGGCCTGGTCGACGGCGTGTCCGCGCGGCTGGAAGCCGCGGCGGGCAACGTATCGCAGGCGTGGAAGGAAGCGCTTTCGCGTCAGGAGCAGGCCGGCGAGACGCTTGCAGTGCGGCACGAGCAGGCGCTCGCTGCAGCGGCGGCGAGCTTCGAAGAGCGTTCGGCGTCGTTGGTGCGGACCGTCGGGCAGTCGCATGCCGATTTGCGGACTGAACTGGCTTCTCAAGACGAAGCGCGGCTCGCGGCGTGGACGGCGACGCTGGCCTCGATGGCGGCCAATCTCGGCAAGGAGTGGCAGCAGGCAGGCGAGCGTAATGAAGAGCGGCTCACGGCGTGGACCTCGAAACTCGATTCGATGGCGGCCAGCCTCGGCAAGGAATGGGAGCAGGCGAGCGAGCGCAGCGAAGAGCGGTTGACGGCGTGGACCTCGAAGCTCGATTCAATGGCGGCCACGCTCGGCAAGGAGTGGCAGCAGGCAGGCGAGCGTGATGAAGAGCGGCTCACGGCGTGGACCTCGAAGCTCGATTCAATGGCGGCCATGCTCGGCAAGGAGTGGCAGCAGGCCGGCGAGCGTAATGAAGAGCGGTTGACGGCGTGGACCTCGAAGCTCGATTCAATGGCCGCCACGCTTGGCAAGGAATGGCAGCAGGCGGGCGAGCGCACGGCGAGCCGTCAGCAGGAGATATGCGACACCCTCGCGCGGACCGCGAGCGATATCGCTGCGCAAACGCAGGCGCACGCGAGCGAGACCATCGCCGAAATATCGCGGCTCGTGCAGGCAGCGTCGGAGGCACCGAAGGCTGCCGCCGAAGTGGTCGCGGAACTTCGTCAGAAGCTGTCGGACAGCATGGTGCGCGACACCGCCATGTTGCAGGAGCGCAGCCGCTTGATGGAGACGCTCGAAACGCTGCTCGATGCTGTCAACCATGCATCGACGGAGCAGCGCACGGCGGTGGATGCGCTCGTCGCGACGTCGGCGGATCTTCTCGAGCGTGTCGGGACAAGGTTCACCGACAAGGTCGAAACCGAGGCGGACCGGATCGGCGCGATTGCCGCGCAGATCACCGGCGGCGCCGTCGAAGTGGCGAGCCTCGGTGAAGCGTTCGGCTCGGCCGTTCAGCGTTTCGGCGAGTCGAACGACAAGCTCGTCGCGCATCTGGAGAGAATCGAGGCCGCGCTCGACAAGTCGCTCGCCCGCAGTGACGAGCAGCTTGCGTATTACGTCGCGCAAGCACGCGAGGTGGTCGATCTGAGCGTGATGTCGCAAAAGCAGATCGTCGAAGATCTGCAGCTGCTCGCTGCCCAGCGCGCCGCGGATGGAGCCGAGGCAGCATGAGCGGGATGAGCGAGGACATCGACGGCGGCGTGGAGCAGGGCACGCCGATCTGGGCGGCGTTCGGCGACCTGATGTCGGTGCTGCTCGGCGCGTTCATGCTGATTCTGGTGGCTGTCATCGGCGTGCAGCTCGAACTGTCGAACAAGCTCGACCAGGAGGTCAAGCAGCGTCAGCTTGAAACGCAGCGCCGCAAGACGCTCGAACAGGCGCTGGCGGGGCCGCTCGCGGCGGGCCGCGTGACGCTGGTGAACGGACGTATCGGCATCAGCGGCAACGTGCTGTTTGCGCTGAACTCCGACCAGCTGCAGCCGCAAGGGCGCGATCTGTTGAAGAGCCTCGCCGGGCCGTTGTCTGCGTATCTGCGCGCGAACGACCAGATCCTGATGGTGAGCGGCTTTACCGACGACCAGCGGCTACGCGAAGGCAACCGTCGTTTCGCGGACAACTGGGAATTGTCGGCGCAGCGCGCGCTGACAGTGACCCGCGCGCTGATCGATGCGGGCGTGCCGGCGTCGTCGGTATTCGCGGCGGCATTCGGCTCCGGACAACCCGTTAGCTCGAATGCCGACGAACCAGGACGGGCGCGCAACCGTCGCGTGGAAATAGCGCCGGTTCCGAGGCCGTCGGCTGCGGCAGGCAAGCCTCATGAGTAACAGCGCGAACGTCGACGCAAGGCCGACGCCGGGTATGCCGCAGGCCGGATGCACGGGTGAAACGGTGCACGCGGCCGAGGCAAACCACCCACCCGGGACCGCGCCCACGAAATCCGCCGTGCAAACCCCGCGCGCCACCCTCGACGCGTGGCGCGAGCGCGGCGCCGACCGCCTTGATCCGCTGCGTTTCGCTTTCATCGACGCGTTCGAACGACGTGCCGCCGCGCACACCGGCGCTGCGCGCCACGTGCTCGACGAGAAGCTTGCCGCGCTGCTCGAAACCTATGCGCGCAAAGTCGACCAGGCGGCGGCCACCGCCGGTCATTCGTCGTCTCCGGATGCGCCTGCAAGCGGCACGCTTGCCGAACTCGTCGGCTACATGCAAGACGAGCCGCGGCACCTTGCAAGCGAACGGGCCCCCTACCCGGAGCTTCCCGCTCTCGACTATTTCAGGGAAACCTGGGCCAAGGTCCGCACTGAAAAGCAGTTGCGGCAGTCGCTGCAGCCGGCGCCCGGCAATGCCGGTCCGCTCAATTCGAGCAGCCTCGTGCACCGTTCGCTGTCGCTCATGCGCGAGTTGTCGCCGGGCTATCTGAAACAGTTTTTGTCGTATGTCGACGCGCTGTCCTGGATGGAGCAATTGAGCGGCGGCGTCCCGGCCAGCAAGGATGCGCCGCGCGCCGGGGCGTCCGCCAAAGGCACTCGCAGCAAGTCCCGCTGATGCCGGACGGCGTGGGCCGTGGCATATTGGTGGGGTAGCCATCGAAAGGAGCCCACCATGCGAATCCAGACGTCATTTTTATTCGATCTCGACGGCACGCTCGTCGACAGTGTTTATCAACACGTGCTGGCGTGGAAAGAAGCGCTCGACAGCGAAGGCATTCCCCTGTCGGTCTGGCGGATTCATCGAAAGATCGGCATGAGCGGGGGACTCTTCACCAATCAGCTTCTGCGTGAGACCCACGGAGAGATCAGCGCCGAGCGCAGCGAGCGTCTTCGTCATGCGCACGCGGCTGCCTATCAGAACTTGCGCGCCCAGGTATGTCCGCTGCCGGGTGCGCGCGAACTGCTCGATGCCTTGACGCAAGCGGGCACGCCCTGGGCGGTGGCGACCAGCGGGCGCATGGAAACCGCTGCGGTGAATCTCGAAGCGCTCGGCGTCGATCCGGCAAAAGCGGTCGTCGTGACGCGCGACGACGTTAAATATGCGAAGCCCGACCCCGACCTTTTCCTCGCGGCGGCCGAACGCCTTGGCGTTGAGATCGAACACTCGGTCGTAGTAGGCGACAGCATCTGGGACATGCTCGCGGCGCGGCGCTGCCGCGCGCTCGGTGTCGGATTGCTGTCGGGCGGCTACGGCACCGAAGAGTTGGAGCGTTCCGGCGCGCTGCGCGTCTACGACGACCCCGCGGCTCTACTCGACCATCTCGACGAAGTCGCCTCGCGGCCCTAATCACGAGCATCGCGCGACCGCAAGCAACGCGGCCGCGGTGGCTCGTTCCACCCATGCTCATCCGGTTGATTCAACGCGCATAGGCTGCCGGCACCACGCGTAACTTTGTACTGTTCGCGCCAAGAGCCCTGTACTATATGGTGAAACGGGGCCGGCCCTGCAACCTGCAATAGTTGACCGGCGTGTACGCATATGGCGGCGCGCCGGTATGTTCCACGAGCTCATGCGGTGGCCGGCGAGCCTGTCACGGTAACGCTCTGCGGCGGCCCGACGAACCACGCTAAAAACATGAACAAGTTTATTCGACCACCCGTCTCCTATCCGACAACGGTTGTTTTCGTCGACGACAACGACAACTACCTCGACGCCCTGCGCCGCTTCTTTCCGGACGTTTCCACCAATCTGTTCTTCTCGCGTCCGCAGGCGGGGCTTGCTTTCATACGCCAGCATGCGCGTGAGAACTCGCTGGAATTCGCGCCGGCTTCAGCATGCTTGAGCGAGACCGGTTTTGATCGCTTCGTCGAGTCATCGCCGCAGCGAGATGTGCTCGCGCGCGCAACACGTTTCTCCGAAGTGGCAGCCGTCGTAGTGGACTACGACATGCCGGGCGTGAGCGGTGTCGAGTTCCTGTCCTCCATATCCAACCTGCATTGCGCGAAGATTCTGCTCACAGGCGTCGCGGACGAAACTGTCGCAGTGAAAGCGTTCAACGCCGGCATTGTCGATTTATATCTGCGCAAGACCGACGCCGATTCGGCAAACCGGCTCGTCCACTTCCTCAAAGACGCGAAGAGCCGTCACTGCTCCGAAATGGGCTGGCTCGCGTTGGGCGAGAACGGCATGACGTATTGCGACCCGCGCACGCGCAAGGTGCTGGACGAAGTGGTGAAGGACAAAGGCATCGTCGAGTATTACTGGCGGCCCGAGCAGAATGCGATTCTCATGTTCGATCGCGAGGGAAGGGGCAGTGTCTTCGTCGCGTGGGCCGAGCACGACTGGATATCTCAGGGCGAAATCGTCGCAGACGAAAGCGGCCCCGCCGAGTTGCTCAAACAGATGGCAGTGCGCGAAGTCATGCCGCTTTTCTGGCCGCATCTCGCCTACCGCTCGGGCGTCGAATTCAGAATGCTCAAGCCGCAACCCATTCCCGGCTGGGGCGACGCGTTTTACTGCTGGAGCCCGATCGAGACGCCCGAAGTGGTCCAGGCCGGCGTCAGGCCGCTCACGTTCGCGCAGTGGCGGAGTGACCGGGCACGCTAACGTCTGCCGGCACGTCGAGCAACATGTACGCCATCCCCACTGCCTTCGTGTCGGCCATGTTCGTCGTGTTCGGCCTCTACGTGGTCATCACGCAAGGGGTGACGCGGCTCTCGGTGCCTTTCCTCCTGATGTGCGCGGCGACTTTCGCATGGCAGGGCACATGGACGCTGCTGTTCCAGACCAAAGATACGGAAGTCGCCGGCTTGCTGGTTCGCGTCGGCTATCTCTTCATTCTCTTTCTGCCAACCACGTTCTATCACTTCGTCACCGAAGTTGCGGCGCGGCGCCGGGAGCGGCCGCTGCTGCTGGCGTCGTATGGTCTGTGTTTCGTGCTCGCGGTGTTGCTGCCAGGCAATGAAGTCGTTGCCGGCTATCGGCATTATTTCTTTGGCTACTATCCGATTGCCGGGCCGCTGCATCCGCTGCATGTCGTGCAGACTGTTCTGCTTGCCGCGCGCAGCGGCCAGCTTCTGCTTGGCGCGCGAAAAAATGCAGGCGGCCAGGCGCGCCGGCGTCTGGACCTGTGTCTCGCGGCGCTTGGTCTCTACTCGTTTGCAGCCGTCGACTATGCGGTCAACTATGGCTACCCGTTCTATCCGCCTGGCGTGTTGTTCATCGCGCTGAGTCTGGGGCTGCTTGCCATCACGATTGTCCGCTACCACCTGATTCACCCGTATGCGCTTGCAGCTACCATCGCGCACGAGATCGCCACTCCGCTGGCCACGATCGGCATGCACGCCGACGAGATCGCGAGCGTCTGGAGTCATGTTTTCCAAGGCTACCGCCTCGCCGTCGCGCACGGCCTGTATGACGATGAAGAACATTCCGGCCAGTCCGAGCGCATCAGCCAGCTTGCCACGGCGATTAGACGCGAGGTGTCCGGCACGAGCGCGATGGTCGAAATGGCGCTGGCTTCATACACGCTCGACCGGCTCGACCGCAGCCGTTTCAGTGCCCATCCGGTACGGCAGTGCGTGGATTCCGCGCTGGAACGCTACCCGTTCCGCGCCGACGAACGCGAGCGCATCACGATCTTGCCGATCGATCCAATGCTGCGCTTTTCCGGCTCCGATACGGTGGTGGTCTTCGTGTTGTTCAATCTGCTGAAAAACGCATTGCATGCGATTCATGTGAACGGCGAAGGCCAGATCACGATCAGCGCGCTGGAAGACCAGGATTTCTGCATGCTGCAATTCCGCGACACGGGACCAGGCATTGCACCGGACGTTCTGCCGCACATCTTCGACGCATTCTTCTCGACCAAGCGGCACGGCAGCGGCGCGGGCATGGGACTCGCGTTCTGCCGCCGCGCGACGGAGCTGCTGGGCGGCAGTATCGAATGCACGTCGGTGCGCGGTGCGCACACTACATTTATCGTGCGTCTGCCGCTGCCGGGCTCGGCAGCGGACAGGGCATTGTCCAGGTCGCCGGTACGCGAAGCGCGCCGGCGTTGAGACTTCGGTTGAGCGCTGTGGCTTATTCCGTCAGCGCCGACAACGGCAACTCATACTCCTTCACGCGGTCGACGATTCCATCCGGAAAGCGGCGGATCTTCCGGTCGCGCCCGGCATACAGAATCTGCTGATAGCCTTGCGACACCTTGCGTCCATCGACGCAAAAGCGGAACAGCAAGTACGCCGAGCACTGCCTCACTTGCACCGTGTTCAGGTAGCAATCGACCCGCTGGAACGGAAAGGTTTCATGCACGTATTCCTGGTGCGCCCGCTTGGTCACGAACATGCCGTCCGAGCCGAGCAGGTTGTCGTGAATGCACTCGTGGAACCACCGCTCGCGGCAAACGCCTTGCCACTCGAAATAGCGGGCGAAATACGTGTTCATGAACGCATTCGAATCTTTTAGATAGATGTCGAAAGAATGGACAAAGGTTTTCGGCGAATCCATTACCAGCGGGCTGTCCGAAAGATGAGCATTGCCACGATTCAAAGCGTGAGGGATAGCTTCTCGCATCAACATACGATTTTCCTTTTACAGGAACGGCTGCTTGTGGCAGCCACACATGCCGGCCAGCACGGCGGGCACATCCCATTCTCTTGGGGAAATGGCTGATATGGCTATTCGCGCGCAACAAGCGCCCGCAATTCGTGCGCGGCTCGCACGACGGGGCCCTGGTGAACGGACCATCAGTCCGACGACAGTGTTGATGCAGCGATTCTTTTATTCAGTGGGTCAGCCAACAGAACAAATCGAACTGCGACGCCGAATGCGGCAATGGGTATGAGCGGGAAGGAAACCCGCTATGCAGCGCGTTTCAGGTTTAATGACCGATTGACAAACGGCGTTTATCGAAAGCGCATAAATGACGCGGCGATTGCCGTTCACACCGCGTGGGCTTTTGCGGACAGAAAGCGGCAGACTTCGCCATGCATCGCCTGCACGCCAGGGCTCGATTCGATAGCGCGCCAGCATCCATGCACGAGTCCTGTGCCGATCCACAGGTGCGCTTCTCCGCCTGCAGCCTGAATGCGTTCGGCGAACACACGCGCGTCGTCTCTGAGCGGATCGTGTTCGGCGCCTATCGCAAGCGTGGGCGGAAGTCCGTCATAACGCGTGGCGTCGAGCGGGATGGTCCACTTGGGGTATGGCGCCGTTTCGCCCCAATACATGTCGCGAAACGCATGGACGTCGGTGAGCGTGAGCATGGGCGCTTGCGCTTCGGTATCGCGTGAGGGCGGCTGCGGGTCGGTGCCGAGCATCGGATAAATCAGCGCGAGACCGCTTATTCCTTCGATGCCCTCGTCGCGCAATCGCATCGCCACGCTGGCAGCGAGCGTGGCGCCGGCGCTATCTCCCGCGAGTTGCAGCGTGGCGCCGTCAGGCAAATCGAAGGGCAGCCGCCGTTCCAGCGCCGCGAGCGTGACCTCCATGCAGTCGTCATGCGCGGCCGGTGCGCGGTGTTCGGGCGCGAGCCGGTAATCGACGGCGATTACATCGAGGCCGGTATCCGCGGCAAGGCGCGCCGTGATGACCTGATGACTGTCGAGCGATCCAAGCACGAAGCCGCCACCGTGGAAATACAGCACAGTGCCGCGCGGCATCGTGCCCGCATTCGCACCGTTGCGATACAGCCTTAGCGCAATCGAATGGCCTGCCGCGGACAGGAATTGCGCGTCTTCCGTGACGACTTCTGCCGGCAAAGGCGGAGTGAGCGCAGCCGCGTAGCGGTCGTAGATTTCGCGCTGCTCGCGCGGCGTCAACGAGGTGCTATGCCCCGGATAGACCGCGGCGGCTCGCGCGATAAATTCAGCCATCTGCGGCTCAAGCATGTTGGCTCCGGCTACGTTGTGCGGCGGCGGGCAAGCCGATCATGCGGCCCGCGTAGGTCGCGGGCGGCAACGCGGCATGGGCGTCGGCCAATTCCTGCACGCGAGCGGCCACGTCGGCATCGAACGCGACCGAGCGCGGCCCGCCCGTGTCGACGTGCAACAGCATCTGCTCGCCCGCCGCGACCGGCGTGTCGCTGCCCTCGGCGAACATCTCCAGGTAGAGTTGCAGCCGCTTGGCGTCGCACCCGAGCACGCGCATATCGACCCGCACGCGCGTGCCTTCCTTGATTTCGTGCAGATAGTTGATGTGCGCTTCGAGTGTGTAGATCGAGCGGCCACGCTCCTTGCGCACGGCGTCCGGCAAACCGATCTGGTCGATCAGCTGGTCGGTCGCAAAGCTGAAGATCAGCATGTAGAACGCGTCGCGTAAATGGCCGTTGTAATCGACCCATTCCGCGCGCACCGTGTCGCGATAGCAGGGCAGGGAAGCGGTTTGCAGCATGTTGCGGAGTCTCCTTGTCTGATGCCTCGCCTGCTTCGCGCTTTGCGGCGTACATGGCGGAAGCGGCGCGGCACGGTGCGGTGCCGCGCATTGCGCGACTCGCGTCAATCCGCCGGCATCAATCCGTGCCGCGCCTTGGCTTCGCCGATTGCGGCCAGCACACTCGTGATGCAGTCGTCGCGATAACGCTCCAACTGCTTGATCGAGCGCGGGCCGACCTGCTCGGCGGTGCCGTCCACGACGCGGTCGATCAGTTCGCCGGTCAGCTTCGGCGCTATCAGTTTAGTCCACGGCAACTCCAGCGCGGGACCGAACTGCTGCATGAAGTGGCGCATGCCTGCATCGCCGCCTGCAAGGGTGTAAGTAAGGAACGTGCCCATGAACGACCAGCGGATGCCGGCGCCGAAGCGGATGGCGTCGTCGATTTCGCCGGTGGTCGCCACGCCTTCGTTGACCAGATGCAGGGCCTCGCGCCACAGCGCTTCGAGCAGCCGGTCCGCGATAAAGCCTGGCACTTCCTTGCGAACCCGCAGCGGGCGCATTGAAAGCGAGCGGTAAATGTGCAGCGCGGCGTCGATGGTTTCGGGCGCCGTCCGCTCCCCGCCGAGCACCTCGACGAGCGGCAGCAGATACACCGGATTGAATGGATGCCCGACGATGCAGCGTTCCGGATTCACAGCCCGCGCGTAGAAGTCGCTCGGCAATAGCCCCGAAGTGGACGAAGCGATGATCGCGTCCGGCTTCGCGGCGCGGCTGATCTGCTCGTGCAACGCGAGCTTCAGTTCTTCCCGCTCGGGCGCGCTTTCCTGAATGAAGTCCGCGTTCGCGACACACGCTTCGATCGTATCGACGAAGCGCAGTCTCGACTGCGACGCGCCCTCCGCGAGACCGACGCGTTCTAGCGCGGGCCATGCATTGGCGACGTTCTCGCGCAGCTGTTTTTCCGCGCCCGGTGCGGGGTCCCACGCGATCACATCGAGCCCGTGCGCGAGCGCGCGCGCCACCCAGCCGCTGCCGATCACGCCCGCGCCGATCGCGGCAAATGTTTTGATATCGACGATCACTGCCATTGCTGACGTTTCCTTGTTTGCCTATGAGTTCTTCGATGCCCTAGCCGTTCGTGAGCATGCAACGCCGCACGCTTAAACGTATTCCCCGGCTACGCGTCGTTCGAGTTGCCGTTCTCCGCGCGCGGGCAGGCCGAGCTTGCGTCGTCCTTCGGCGGGTGTGAGTGCACGTCCGCCCAACCGTTCGATGATTTCCACCGCGCGCTGCACGAGCGTGCCGTTCGTTGCGGGCACACCCTTATCGAGCCAGATGTTGTCTTCGAGACCGACTCGCACATGGCCGCCGAGCAACATCGCCTGCGCGACCATCGGCATCTGCATGCGGCCGATGCCGAAACCCGCCCATTGCGCGCCAGGCGGGAGGTTGTCGGCCATGGCTTTCATCGTCGTGGTGTCCGCGGGCGCGCCCCACGGAATGCCGAGGCAAAGTTGAAACAGCGGCGGCGCGTCGAGCAGGCCTTCCTTCAGCAATTGTTTTGCGAACCACAAATGGCCGGTGTCGAAAATTTCCAGTTCCGGCTTCACGCCGAGTTCCTGAATGCGCGCTGCTCCGGCGCGCAGTTGCGCGGGCGTCGAAACGTAGATGTAATCGCCATCGCCGAAATTGAGCGTGCCGCAATCGAGCGTGCAGATTTCCGGCAGCAACTCTTCGACGTGCGCGAGGCGCGTCAGGCCGCCGACCAGATCCGTGTTCGCGCCAAAGCGCATCGGGTCTTCGCCGGGACCGATTTCGAGGTCGCCGCCCATGCCCGCAGTCAGATTGATGATGACGTCCGTGCCCGACGAGCGAATCCGGTCGACTACCTCGCGATACAACTGCGGATCGCGGCTGCCGCGTCCGGTTTTCGGATCGCGCACATGGCAATGGGCGACGGTGGCGCCCGCTTTCGCCGCTTCGATCGCGGCCTCGGCGATCTGCCTGGGCGTGACAGGGATGGCGGGATGCTTGCCGACTGTGTCGCCCGCGCCGGTGACCGCGCAGGTCACGATGACTTCATGGTTCATGCTTACCAGGTCCTGTAAATGAAAGTGTCACGACTCGCGCGCCGACTCATAGCCCGAGGTAGGCCTTGACCGCGGGCAAACCGTCCTTGCCGTCGTAGGTCTTGACGCCGGCGAGCCATGCGTCGAGTACTTGCGGGTTTTTCTTCAGATAAGCCTTCGCGGCATCCGAGGGCTTTTGCTTGTTCATCACCGATTGCATGACCAGGTTCTCCAGTTGCGTGGAGAAGCGCAGGTTGCTCACGAGCTTGCCGGCGTTCGGGCAACGCGTCAGATAATCGGGCGACGTCAGCGTATAAACGCGGGCTTCGCCGTCGTTCGGACCGAATACGCCCTCGCTGCCGGACAGGTATTTCATGTCGATCTGAATGTTCATCGGATGCGGTTCCCAGCCGAGAAACACCACCCATTTCTTGTCGCGGATCGCGCGGTCCACGGAAACGAGCATGCCCGCTTCGCTCGATTCGATCAGCTTGAATCCGCCGAGACCGAACTGGTTGGTCGCGATCATTTTCTGGATCGCAGCATTCGCGCTGCTGCCGGGTTCGATGCCGTAGATCTTGCCGTCGAGCTGATCGCGATGTTTGGCGATGTCCGCGAATGTTTTGAGGCCCGCGTCATACGCATAAGCGGGCACCGCGAAGGTCGCCTTTGCGCCCGTCAGATTGGGCGGCTGCAACACCTGGATCGATTTCGATTCGACGAACGGCGCGATGGCTTTTTCCTGCACCGGCCACCAGTAGCCGAGCGACACATCGAGCTGCTTGCTCTTCAGGCCCGCGAACGAAATCGGCACGGAAGCGACGGTGGTGACCGGCTGGTAACCGAGCCCCTCGAAAACGGTAGACGCAAGGGCAGTTGTCGACGTGATGTCGGTCCAGCCGATGTCCGCGAAATGCACGGCGCGGCAGGCGGCCGGGTCCTGCGCAAACGCAGGCAGCGCGGTAACGGCGGCGGCGAGGTACGCAAGCCGGGCCAGCCGCGTTTTGATGCGTAATTCCATGACGTTCCCCTATTGACGCTTGTGCGCGTTTAACCGCGCGTTGTCGAATGGACCGCTTACCGGTGAGGCTGCAAGGCACGGCTGCCATCTCACGAAATCGCCTGCCTCGATGCCCTAACGTTAATGCCCCATATTGCCGCCAAAGCGACCGTCAGCGACCCGTTCTTGCTTCCACGCGACAACAAGGGAAAACCAGCATGCGCCGACGTTGCCGTGCGGTTGCAACGCAGCAATTGGCTGGGAGATTTTTGGCACGCCTTGCCCGCCCGCGACGCCCTTGCTACGCTCGCCCGGAACCGCGGGGCGGCTTGCGCTTGCCGCTTTCGTCTCGCATCTTCGTCTTCGCATCTGACCGGGTCCCGCGCAATGCCTGAAGAGATATCGTTCCTGCTGCTGCCTGGTTTTTCGGCGATCGGCTTCATGTCGGCGGTCGAGCCGTTGCGCGTTGCCAATCGCTTTCGCGGCGAGCTCTACCGCTGGCGCATCGTGAGCCTCGACGGCACACCGGTCGCAGCCAGCAACGGCATTTCGATTAACGCCGACGCGGCCATCGCCGAAGTGAACGATGCGCGGCTGCTGTTCGTGGTGGCGGGCTTCGAGCCGCTCGCCTGCTACACGCGCGAACTGGCCGAGTGGCTCAGGCGCCTGGACCGGGCCGGCGCGACGCTCGGCGGGATAGACACGGGCAGCTTCGTTCTCGCGGAAGCTGGGCTGCTCGGCGGCGAGGACAACGTGACCGTGCATTGGGAGGCGTTGTCGGCGTTTCGCGAGCGCTATCCGTCGCTGAATGCCAGTCAGGAACTCTTCGAAATCGGCGCGAGGCGCATTACATGCGCAGGCGGCACCGCGTCGATCGACATGACGCTCGACCTGATCGGCCGCAAGCACGGCGCGGCGCTGGCTTCGGCGGTGTCCGAGCAGTTCGTGGTGAGCCGCATCCGTCAGCGCTCCGACCATCAACGCATGGAGATCGCCGCGCGCTACGGCGTGCACAACCGCAAGCTGATTCAGGTGATCGGCGTGATGGAGCAGCATATGGAAGAGCCGTTGACGCCCGACCGGCTCGCCCAGGAGATCGGCGTGACGCGCCGGCAACTCGAACGGCTGTTCTGCGCGTCGCTGAAGGACACGCCGACGCATTTCTATCTGCAGTTGCGCCTTGCTCGCGCGCGTGAGTTGCTGCAGCAGACCGACATGTCCATTACGTCGATTTGCGTCGCGTGCGGGTTTGAATCACCGTCGCATTTCTCGCGGACCTATCGCGCGCGATTCGGCGCAAGCCCGCGCAGCGACCGTCAGGTGACCGGCGGTCTCGTGTCGAAGAACGCGCTAATCAGCGCGCACGCGGCTGAATTATCACAAATACGACAATAGTGAATTCTATGATCTGGGGTTTACCCTAGGTTCCTGGCCTCCTAAACTGTGTCCATCTGCTGAAGACAAACCGCCTTCAGCCCAGCACAGAACAATCTCTGGAGGTAGTAATCATGAAATCCCTGATCGAAGCTGCTGTTATCGCCGCTCTTATCTCTGCACCGCTCGCCGCTTTCGCGCAATCGAACCAGCCGGTTACCCGCGCTCAGGTCCGCGCGGAACTGATCCAGCTGGAGAAGGCGGGATATAACCCGGCAACGTCGAACGACTACGATTACCCGGCAAATATTCAGGCTGCCGAAGCGCGCGTCGCCGCACAGAACCGTGCGGCTCAAACGAGCGGCTACGGTTCGGCAACGAACGGCTCGTCGCAAGCAGGCAACCGCGCTGAAGTGACGTCGAGCTCGTATTCGGCTCCGGTCTACGTCGGGCAGTAACGGAACAGCGGCGCGGCGCTTTTCGCCGCGCGAAAAAAAACGGCACGCTTTTGCGTGCCGTTTTTGCATTCAGATGCCACCGACGCACATGTATTTGATGACCACGTAGTCGTCGATGCCATAGTGCGAGCCTTCGCGCCCCAAGCCCGACTGCTTGACGCCGCCGAACGGAGCGACTTCGTTCGAGATGAGTCCTGTGTTGATGCCGACCATGCCGTACTCCAACGCTTCGGCGACGCGCCAGACGCGTCCGATGTCTCGGCTATAGAAATACGACGCGAGTCCGAACTCGGTGTCGTTCGCAAGCGCGATGACTTCCTCGTCCGATGAAAAACGGAATAGCGGCGCAAGCGGACCGAAGGTTTCGTCGCGCGCCACTTTCATGTCGGGCGTGACATCCGCGAGTATGGTCGGCTCGAAGAAGCCGTGACCGAGCGCATGACGCTTGCCGCCCGTCACGACGCGCGCGCCTTTGGCGAGTGCGTCTTCGATATGCGACTCCACCTTGAGCACCGCCGCCTCATTGATCAGCGGACCTTGTGTGACGCCTGCCTCGGTGCCGCGGCCCACGGCCAGTTGCTCGACGGCGGCGCGCAGCTTCGCGGCGAACGCGTCGTACACCTTGTCGTGCACGTAGAAGCGGTTCGTGCAAACACAGGTCTGGCCGCTATTCCGATATTTCGATGCAATCGCGCCGGCCACGGCGGCGTCGAGATCCGCGTCGTCAAAAACGATGAACGGCGCGTTGCCGCCCAGTTCGAGCGACACCTTTTTTACCGTTGGCGCGCACTGCGCCATCAGCAGACGGCCAACGGGCGTCGAGCCGGTGAACGACAGCTTGCGCACGATCGGATTGCCGGTCATTTCCGCGCCGATCGCTTTCGGCTCGCCCGTCACCACGTTGAACACGCCGCGCGGTACACCTGCGCGTTCGGCCAGCACGGCGAGCGCGAGCGCGGAAAGCGGCGTCGCTTCAGCCGGCTTGACGATGATCGGGCAGCCCGCTGCGAGCGCCGGACCGACCTTGCGCGTGATCATGGCGGCCGGGAAATTCCACGGCGTGATGGCCGCGCAAACGCCGACGGGCTCCTTCGTCACGACAATGCGCTTGTCGTTTGCGGGAGTCGGAATGGTGTCGCCGTTCACGCGCTTGCCTTCTTCCGCGAACCATTCGAGGAACGAGGCGGCGTACTGGATTTCGCCTTTTGCCTCGGCAAGCGGCTTGCCTTGCTCGGTGGTGAGAATGAGCGCGAGGTCGTCGGCGTTCTCCAGCATCAGGTCATGCCATTTGCGCAGGATCACGGCGCGTTGCTTGGCGGTGCTTGCACGCCATGCGGGCCATGCGGCGTTGGCGGCGTCGATGGCGCGCCGCGTTTCCGCGGTGCCCATGCGCGGCACCGTCGCGACGACTTCGCCGGTTGCGGGATTCACAACTTCGAAGGTAGAGCCGTCGTCGGCGCCTTGCCATTCGCCCGCGAGATAGGCGTGGGACTTCAGCAGAGCCGGGTCTTTGAGAGTGAGCGTGGTCATTGGGCGTTTCCTCAAGCTGCGACAGCTACGCTGTCCTTGATGACGTCTTCGAGAATCGCAAGCGCTTCGTCAAAGACTGTGTCCTCGATCGTCAGCGGGAACAGGAAGCGCACCACGTTCGAATAGACGCCGCACACGAGCAGCAGCAAGCCGCGTTCGAGCGCGCGTGTTTGCACGCGTTTCGTGAATTCAGCGTCGGGTTCCGTGCTGCCAGGCTTGCAGAACTCGACGGCCACCATGCCGCCCGGGCCACGCACGTCGGCGATTTGCGGCGCCTCGTTTTGCAGCGCGATCAGCTTCGCCTTGACGCGGTCGCCGAGGATCGTGGCGCGCTCGCACAGCTTCTCTTCGTCAATGATGTCGAGCACCGCAAGCGCGGCGGCCACCGCCAGCGGGTTGCCCGCATAGGTGCCGCCGAGCCCGCCGGGCGCCGCCGCATCCATGACGTCGGCGCGGCCAATCACGCCCGACAGCGGCATGCCGCCCGCGAGACTCTTGGCAACCGTCATCAGATCGGGCACCACGTCGTAGTGATGCATTGCGAACAGCTTGCCGGTGCGGGCAAAGCCGGTTTGGACTTCATCGGCTATCAGCAGAATGCCGTGCTCGTTGCAGAGCTTGCGCAGCGCGCGCACGAACTCGGCCGGCGCGGGATAGAACCCGCCTTCACCCTGAACCGGTTCGAAGATGATCGCGGCCACCCGTTTTGGATCGATGTCGGCCTTGAACAGGAATTCGATCGCCTTCAGCGAGTCGGCCGTGCTCACGCCATGCAGCGGATTGGGGAACGGAGCATGGAATACGTCGGATGGGAACGGACCGAAGCCCGCCTTGTACGGCGCGACCTTGCCGGTCAGCGCCATGCCCATCAGCGTGCGGCCGTGAAAGCCGCCGGTGAAGGCAATCACGCCCGGACGGCCGGTCGCGGCGCGTGCAATCTTGATCGCGTTTTCAACGGCTTCCGCGCCGGTCGTGAAAAACGCGGTCTTTTTCGGATGATCGCCAGGCGCGCGCTCGTTGAGCTTTTCCGCGAGTTCCACATACGACGCATACGGCACGATCTGATACGCCGTGTGCGTGAAACGGTCCAGCTGGTCGCGAATGGCGGCGACGATCTTTGGATGACGATGGCCGGTATTGCACACTGCGATTCCCGCAGCGAAGTCGATGAAGCGGCGACCCTCCACATCCCATAGTTCCGCGTTCTGCGCACGCTCTGCATAGAAATCGCACATCACGCCGACGCCGCGCGGCGTGGCGGCATCCTTGCGGCTCTTCAATTCTGCGTTCTTCAGGTTCATCGCGTGGCTCCTCTGTGTCGGCGGACGCCGCGCGTCGCGCGGCACATGGAGCGACTATAGTTAGATTTGGCTCTTAGCTTCAGAGCCATTTAAATGAAAACGTTGGAGCCAATTGGGGGCGCTGAGGAGAAGGGCGGCGCGTGCGTGAGCACGCCAGGCGAAGTTCGAGATTGAGAATTCGCAGTTCCTAAGCGGCAACTTGTCAGCGCAAGGCCGCTGGCCGCGCCGCCAGCATCAAATCCGGATCAGCACCGCACCCAACGTCACCAGTGCACATGCAACGATGCGCCGCGCAGTGAGCTTTTCCCGCATGAAAAGCCAGCCGATCAACACCGCGAAGATCGAGCTCAACTCGCGTAGCGCGGAGACCATCGCAATGGGCAGATAACGGTATGCCTCGATGATCAGGCAATACGCGACGAGCGCGAGCGCGCCGGACGCCATGCCTTTGAGCACCACCGAGCGGCCGATGAAAAGCCCTTTGGCGCCGCCGCGCCAATGCCATGCGAGCAGAAACTGCGGCACGTTCCAGATCAGATAGACCCACATGATGTAGCTAAGGCCATTGCCTGCGACGCGCGCGCCGATTCCGTCGACGACCGAATATGTCGCGATGAAAAATCCCGTCAACAGCGCGAACGGCACGCTCTCGCCGGAGAAGCGCATGCTGCGGCGAAACGCGAGCGAGACAATCCCGATCGACACCAGCGCGACGCCTATCGCGGCGAGCGGTTTGAGCGATTCATGCGCGAACACCAGCGCACCGACGAAGACGAGCATCGGCGACAGACCGCGCGCAATCGGATAGATCTGCCCGAAGTCGCCGCTTCGATAGGCGCGAATCAGCGCCAGCAGATAGCCGAACTCCAGGACCACCGACGCAAAGATATACGGCCACGCGGCGGGCGCCGGCAACGGCAGGACGATCACACCGACCGCGCTCACGGCGAGGTAGGGAATCGCCATCATGCCGAGCAGCCACACACGGTCTTCGGACAGATGCAGGAAGGCGTTCCACGTGGCGTGCAGGAGCGCCGACAGCAGGACCAGCAGGACGACAAGGGTTTCCATCGAAGGTCAGGACAGGGCTAGGTTGGCTGGCCTGACTGCCGGCCGCAAGCCCGTGATTATTCCAGCAGAAGACGCAAATGGATGAGTGCACGACCAAAATGGAGGGGCTTTATGGGGAAAAAGGAGGCGATTTGTGGTGGCCCGGGTGACGTCATGATGACGTCCATGCGACGTTAATATGACGCGCGTATGTCAGCGTTTCATCGCTGCGCAGCCGTCATGCATCCGGGCCTGCGGCCAGGCTATATTGCTTCATTCGCCGTGCCGTCCCCGACACCCAGCACTCCTCGCGACGCCCCCATGCAGCCTTTGAGCTTTCTTCCCGACAGCTTTGCCGAGTACGAAGATCTCAAGGCGATCCTCGATCAGGGCAGTGCAAGCTTTGCGATCCGCACGCTCTGCGAGACGACGGTGCGTGGCCGGCGTTTCGGCGTGCATACCGCGAGCATCGGTTCGACCGATCCGCGCGCGCCGGCCATCGGCTTCTTCGGCGGCATTCATGGACTCGAGCGAATCGGCTCGCAACTCGTGCTCGATTACATGCGCGCGCTGCTTGCACGGCTCGAATGGGACGAACTGCTGGTCCGGCAACTTCAGTCGATTCGCCTTATCTTCGTGCCGATCGTCAATCCGGGCGGCATGTGGGCGGCCACGCGAGCCAATCCGAACGGCGTCGACCTGATGCGCAACGCGCCGCAAAACGCGGACGAGCGCGTGCCGCTGCTGGCGGGCGGCCAGCGCGTCGGTGCGTGGCTGCCGTGGTATCGCGGACGCCGCGGCGCCCCGATGGAAGCCGAGGCCGCCGCGCTGCTGCAGGTAGTCGAAACGGAACTGGCCGCGCGGCCCTTGAGCATCGCGCTCGATTGCCATTCGGGTTACGGCTGGAACGACAGCATCTGGTTTCCGTATGCGCGCACGCGCAAGCTGATGCCGCATCTGCCGGAAATGTACGTGCTGAAAACCATGTTCGAGCGTTCGCATCCGCATCACGGCTATACGTTCGAGCCGCAGAGCCATCAATATCTGCTGCACGGCGATCTGTGGGACTTCGCGTACGACCGCGCGCCCGCACCCAACGTCTTTCTGCCGATGACGCTAGAACTCGGTTCGTGGCTATGGATCAAGAAGAACCCGCGGCAATTGTTCTCGCGTCAGGGAATCTTCAATCCGGTGAAGGCGCATCGCACGGCGCGTGTTTTGCGGCGCCACGCGAACCTGCTCGATTTTCTGGCGCGCGCCGTTTTTTCGGCGCAGCGCTGGCTGCCGCAAGGCAACCGCCGCGAGCAATTGCTGCAAAGCGCGATCGATCACTGGTACAGACCGGACAACGCATGAGCACGTGGATTCTGCTGCGCGGACTGACACGCGAGACACGTCACTGGGGCCGTTTGCCCGATGTGTTACGTGAAGCCGCGGGCGCTTCGGGCGTGAGCTTGATCGACTTGCCGGGCAACGGCGAATTTGCACACTTGCGCGCGCCAGCGACCGTCGCCGGAATGGTCGACTTCGTGCGCATTGCTGCTGTGCAAGGAGGGGCGAACGGCACGAGCACGGTCGGCGCCGATCCAACGGATCTATCCACGCGCGGCCCATTCAACGTGCTGGCGATGTCGCTCGGCGGCATGGTCGCGACTGCCTGGGCGCAACGGTACCCCGACGAAATTGGGCGCCTTGTGTTGATCAACACGAGCATGCGTCCGTTCAGCCGCGTACACGAACGGCTGCGTCCGTCCGCATGGCCGGATCTTTTGACAACAGCCATGCATTGGAACGACACGGTGCGCGCTGAGTCCGCCATTCATCGATTGACGTGCAACAACGTCGATACCCTTGAAGCCGATCTGCAATCATGGAGCATGATTCGCCGCAGCGCGCCGGTGAGCCGCGGCAATGCGTTGCGCCAGTTATCGGCGGCGGCGCGCTTTACCGCAGGCGCGGCCAAACCGGCTTGTCCGCTGCTGATTCTGTCTTCGCATGAAGACCGGCTCGTCGATCCGGTTTGCTCCGCGAAGCTGGCCGCAGCGTGGGGCGCGCGTCATCGCCAACATGCATGGGCAGGCCACGACCTGCCGCACGACGATCCCGCGTGGGTCGGCGAACAGGTGAGTGCATGGCTCGCGCATGAAGCCGCCGAAGCCGCCGAAGCGGACCATGTACGGCAAATGGCGATTGCGCGCCTGCAGCATAAGGCCGGGCAGCGGGTATAACCTAAGTCGGTGCATGGGTCGCATTGCGGCATGCAGGCGCATAATCCTTGTTCAGACGATGCATGCGATCCGGGCGATACCCGCCACTGCCGACAGCCGGGGAGTTCATCATGCAAGCAAAGAACGAAGAAGCCGTCACGCACTTGCTGAACGATGTCGTCGAGTTTGCACGAGCGCGCTTGCCCGAGCCGACGTTTCACATCGTCGAGCCCTTTCTGCGGCACTACTACGATTTCGTCGACGTCGACGATCTGCAAAGCCGCTCCATTCCCGATCTGTACGGCGCCGCGCTTGCCCACTGGCAGACCGCGCAACGCTTTGTGCCCGGCAGGGAAAGGCTGCGCGTCTACAACCCGATTCTCGAGCAGCATGGCTGGCACTCCGATCACACGGTAATAGAAATCGTCAACGACGATATGCCGTTTCTGGTCGACTCCGTTTCGATGGCGGTCAATCGGCAAGGTCTCGCGTTGCATTCGGTCGTGCATCCGGTGTTTCGCATCTGGCGCGGGCCCGACGGCGACATCGCGCGTGTGACGCAGGGCTCGGAAGAAGCTGCCGACACGCGCTCGCAATTGGCTTCGTTCATTCACTTCGAAGTCGACCGTTGCGGCGACGCGGCGAAACTGGACGCGCTGCGCGACGACATCGCGAAAGTGCTGCGCGACGTGCGCGCCGCGGTTGAAGACTGGCCGAAGATAGTGGAACTCGCACGCGTCACGATCAAGGCCATGAAAGTCGGCGAGAGCGGGCCGGATGCGATGGAAGCGCGCGCGTTTCTCGAATGGATGGTCGCCGACCATTTCACCTTTCTCGGCCACCGCGATTACGAACTCGTGCAGCAGGGCACGGGCTACGGACTGCGCGCGGTGCCCGGCTCGGGCCTCGGCATCATGCGCGATGAACTGCGTGCAACGGATGGCGCCGCAGCGACGCCAGAGGTGACGGTCTTACCGCCGGCCGCTGCCGAAATCATTTCGAGCGCCTCGCCGATCTTCCTGACCAAGGCCAATTCGCGGGCAACCGTGCATCGGCCCGGATATCTGGATTACGTAGGCATCAAACTCGCGGGTGCTGACGGCAAGGTGGTCGGCGAGCGGCGCTTCATCGGCCTTTATACGTCGACCGCGTATTTTGTGTCGGCGGCCGAGATTCCGATCGTTCGGCGCAAGTGCGCGAACATCGTGAGGAGGGCCGGATTCTTGCCGAAAGGTCATCTGGCGAAATCGCTCGTGACGGTGCTGGAAACGTATCCGCGCGACGAACTGTTTCAGGCCGACGAGAACCAGCTCTACGATATCGCGCTCGGCGTGCTCCGTTTGCAGGAGCATCAGCGCACGCGCCTGTTTGTGCGGCGCGACCGCTTCGACCGCTTCGTGTCGTGTCTCGTGTTCGTGCCGCGTGACAAGTACAACACCGATTTGCGGCAACGTATCGCTAATCTGCTTACTGAAGCATTCAACGGAGCGAGCGTCGAGTTCACGCCGCTGCTTTCCGAATCCACGCTCGCGCGCATTCACTTCGTCGTGCATGCAAAACCGGGCGGCATGCCCGATGTCGATACGCGCGAACTCGAAGCACGTCTCGTGCAGGTGTCGCGCCGCTGGCAGGACGATCTCGCCGATGCGCTGCTCGACGCGTTCGGTGAAGAGCAGGGCAATCGTCTGCTGCAGCACTACGCGGATTCGTTTCCGCCCGGCTATCGCGACGACTATGCCGCGCGCACGGCGGTGCGCGACATCGAACTGATCGAGCGCGTGCAGGGCAGCGAGCGCCTCGCGATGAACCTGTATCGTCCAATCGAAGCCGGGCCGCGCGCATTCCGCTTCAAGGTCTATCGAGCGGGAATGCCGATCGCGTTGTCGCGCAGTTTGCCGATGCTCGAACACCTGGGCGTGCGTGTCGATGAAGAGCGGCCGTATCTGATCGAAGCGCTGGGCGCGACACCTGCTTGGATTCACGACTTCGGGCTCGAAGTGGTCGACGACGCCGAGTTCGATATCGAGCGCGTGAAGGATCTTTTCGAAGATGCGTTCGAGCAGGTGTGGACCGGCGCGATAGAAAGCGACGACTTCAACCGCCTCGTTCTACGCGCGCAACTGAGCGCGCGCGAAGTGACGATACTGCGTGCGTACGCAAAGTATCTGCGTCAGGTGGGCTCGACTTTCAGCGATGCGTATATCGAACGCGCGGTGACCGGCAATCCCGCGATTGCGCGCATGCTGGTCGAACTCTTCATCGCGCGCTTCGACCCGTCATTGGCCGGCACACGTGAGGCGCGCGTGGCGAATTTGCTGAAGACGATCGACAGCGCGCTCGACCAGGTCCCCAATCTCGACGAGGATCGGATACTGCGGCAGTTTCTCGGCGTCATCAAAGCCACGCAGCGCACCAACTATTACGTCTTCGATGCTGACGGCAAGCCCAAGCCGTATCTATCGTTCAAGTTCAATCCGGCGCAGGTGCCCGGCTTGCCGGAGCCCAAGCCGATGTTCGAGATATGGGTCTACTCGCCGCGCGTCGAAGGCGTGCATTTGCGCGGTGGACGTGTGGCGCGCGGCGGCTTGCGCTGGTCGGACCGTCGCGAGGATTTCCGCACTGAAGTGCTGGGTCTGATGAAGGCGCAAATGGTGAAGAACGTCGTGATCGTGCCGGTCGGCTCGAAAGGCGGCTTCGTCGTGAAGAACCCGCCGCCGCAATCGGAACGCGACGCATGGATGCGCGAAGGCATTGCGTGCTATCAAACGTTCCTGCGCGGTTTGCTCGATCTGACCGACAATCTCGCGGGCACGACGGTCGTGCCGCCGCGCGACGTAGTGCGGCACGACCCCGACGATCCGTATCTGGTGGTCGCCGCGGACAAAGGCACGGCCACGTTTTCCGACTACGCGAACGCGATCTCGCAGGAATACGGTTTCTGGCTCGACGACGCGTTTGCGTCGGGCGGCTCGGTCGGCTACGACCACAAGAAAATGGCGATCACGGCGCGCGGCGCCTGGGAGTCCGTCAAGCGGCATTTCCGCGAAATGGGCGTCGATACGCAGACGATGGACTTCACGGTGGTCGGTATCGGCGATATGTCCGGCGACGTGTTCGGCAATGGCATGCTGTTGTCGCCGCATATCAGGCTCGTGGCCGCGTTCGATCATCGGCATATTTTCCTGGACCCGAATCCCGATCCGGCAGCCAGTATTGCCGAGCGCGGACGTCTCTTTCTTCTCGATCGATCGAGTTGGGCCGACTACGACCCTTCGCTGATTTCAGCGGGCGGCGGCGTGTTTCCGCGCACGGCCAAGACCATTGCCCTTTCGCCGGCCGTGCAATCGGTACTCGGCATCAGCGCAGCGGCGCTCTCGCCGGCCGAACTGATGCGCGCGATTCTGCAGGCGCCCGTCGACCTGCTCTACAACGGCGGCATAGGCACGTATGTGAAGGCCTCACGTGAAACGCACCTGCAGGTTGGCGACCGGGCGAACGATGCGATCCGGGTGAACGGCGCGGACTTGCGCTGCAAGGTCGTAGCCGAAGGCGGCAACCTGGGGCTCACGCAACTCGGCCGTATTGAGTTTGCGCAGCGCGGCGGCCGCATCAATACCGATGCAATAGACAACTCCGCAGGTGTCGACTGTTCCGACCATGAGGTCAACATCAAGATTCTGCTGGGACTCGTGGTGGCCGACGGCGAGATGACCGCCAAGCAACGCAACGCGTTGCTTGCGGAAATGACCGACGAAGTCGGCCTGCTGGTGTTGACGGACAACTATTACCAGACTCAGGCGCTCTCGATTGCAGGCCGTTATGGTGTCGAACTGCTCGACGCTGAAACGCGCCTCATGCGCTATCTGGAACGCGCCGGCCGCCTGAACCGCGCGATCGAGTTTCTGCCGAACGACGAAGAAGTGGCCGAGCGGCAGGCCGCGAAACAAGGGCTCACCACGCCGGAGCGCGCGGTGCTGCTCGCGTACAGCAAGATGTGGCTGTACGACGCGCTACTCGATTCTTCGGTGCCCGAAGACCCGCTCGTCAGCGACATGTTGATCGAATATTTTCCGAGGCCTTTGCGCCAGCGCTTCAGTGAGCCGATGCAGCGTCATCCTCTGCGCCGCGAAATCCTTGCGACTCATCTAACCAACGCGTTGGTGAACCGCGTGGGCTGCGAGTTCGTGCATCGGCTGATGGAGGAAACCGATGCGCAACCCGGCGACATCGTGCGGGCCTGCATCATGGCTCGCGATGTGTTCGATCTCGACGATGTGTGGCGCAGCATCGACGCGCTGGATAACCGCGTCGCCGACGACGTGCAGGCTCGCATGTTTGTCGAGGTCGCGCGGCTCGTCGAACGATCGGCGTTGTGGTTCCTGCGACATCTGTCGTCGCCGGGCGTGAACAGCGACGACGTGACCGGTCTGCTCGCGCGTTGCCGCGACGCCGCGCAGCGTCTCGCGCCGCAATGGCCCGCTTTGCTGCCGGCTGCCGATCTCGAAGCGCTATCCGAACGCCAGCGTGTGCTGGTCGACGCCGGGGTTGATAGCGAACTCGCGGTGCGCATTGCGAGCGGCGAGATTTCAGCGGCGCTGCTCGACATCGCAGAAGTAGCGTCCACGTGCGAGCGCAAGCTCGAACTGGTGGCGGGTGTGTATTTCGCGCTCGGCACGCTGCTCAACTACAACTGGATCAGCGAACGCGCGGCCGCGCTGCCCGCGCCGTCGCACTGGGACATGCTGGCGCGCGCGTCCGCATTGGCCGAACTTGCGCGACTCAAACGCGCGCTCACGATGAGCGCGCTTGCCGGCGCCGACGAGGCAGCCACGCCGGACGCGCTGGTTCAGGCGTGGCGCGAGAAGCGCGCCACGCAGCTCGAGCGTTATGCGCGCCTGCTTGCCGACCTGAGGGCCACCGGCGGAGCGAGCCTGTCGATGCTGCTGGTGATTGTTCGGGAAATGGCTGCGCTCGAGAGGGCATGAGCATTGCGTGGATGAAGCGGTAAAGAAAGGCTGGCCAAAGGTCCACGCACGCGGTGCGCATAGCACCGCGGTTGGACGCACGCTGCCCGGCATGTCCATAATACGGATTCCCGGCAAGTGAAAGCCTTTTGAAAATCAACTAACGCCCTCCACGACGATGAAAGAAGAATCGCCGAAAGCCATTATTTATGCGCTTGCCGCCAACTTTGGCATTGCCGTCTGCAAGTTCGCCGCTGCGTCGTTCACCGGCTCCGGTTCGATGTTCGCCGAAGCTATTCACTCCACCGCCGACTGCGGTAATCAACTGCTGCTGCTTTTCGGCCTGCGCCAGGCGCGCCGACCCGCAAGCCCTTTGCATCCGATGGGCGGCGGGCGCGAGATCAACTTTTATTCGCTGCTGGTCGCGCTGCTGCTGTTCTTTGTCGGCGGCGCATTTTCAGTGTACGAAGGCGTGCATCGCCTGGTCGCGCGTGAGCCGCTGCAGTATGCGTATGTCGCGCTCGTAGTGCTCGGCGTCTCCGTGGTGCTGGAGGCCTTCTCGCTGTGGGGCGCGATGAAGGAGATCCGCAAGGTGCACCCCGAGAAATCGCTTTGGCGCTGGTTCCGGGAAACGCGCGAGTCCGAGTTGCTGGTGGTCGCGGGCGAGGATATTGCCGCGCTGGCCGGCCTGGGAATGGCCTTCGTGGCCGTGCTGCTCACTTTGGTGACCGGCAATCCTGTCTATGACGCGCTGGGTTCCATCGCCGTTGGTTTGCTGCTGATGGTGATTGCCGGCCTCGTGGCGCGCGAGGTGAAGTCAATGATCGTCGGCGAATCGGCAAGCCCTGAAGTGCGCCGCGCAATCGAGGCGCATTTGCGCGCCCGCGGTGAGATTCGCAGCATCATCAACATGATTACCCTGCAATGGGGACGTCATGTAGTGGTCGCCGTGCAGGCTGAGATGATCGACTACGCGAGCGGCCGCGCGATGGTCGACGCGATCAACGTGATCGAGGCAGATCTGCAAGCCGCATTTCCGCAGGTGCGCTGGGTATTTTTTGAACCAGACGTGCCGCGCGTTTAACCGTGCTTTTTCCGCGCACGTAACTCGCGCAGGGCTTTGCGCGAGTTACGCAATCGACACTTCCTGTAGTGGAAAATAATTTCTTCGCATCTATACTTCTTTCGGCTTGAAGGCGGCACTCTCCCAAACTGCATCACAAGCAAAAGGAAGATCACGATGCTGACTCGCACGTTTAACGCTCTCTCGGTCATTGCACTCGCGGCATGCACAGCCTTTACTTCCGGGCCGGCAAGCGCGGACGACAACGACGCTTTCTCGCATGACGGCGGCGGCTCGCGCGGGCGGCCAGTCAAGGTGATGATTATTTCGATGTTTGGTCCGGAGGGCCAGGTGTGGCTCGATAAGCTCGGGCCATGGCGCGATATTCCGGTAGACGGCCTGTCACCCGATTACCCGGCAGTACATTGCAACCGCCAGGACGTATGCGTAATGACGACCGGCATGGGTCACACGAACGCGGCCGCGTCGATCATGGCATTGACGTTCTCACCGCGATTCGATTTGCGGCATACGTATTTCATGGTGGCGGGTATTGCCGGCATCGATCCTCAACAGGGCACGGTCGGCTCCGCTGCGTGGGCCAAATATCTCGTCGACTTCGGCATTCAATGGGAGATCGACGGGCGCGAGATTCCGGCCGACTGGAATACTGGCTATCTCGGCATCAACACAAAGAGCCCGTCAGAAAAGCCGCCGCTCGATTACCGGACCGAAGTGTTCCAGCTCAATACGCAACTCGCCGATACCGCATTCGCCCTGTCGCGCAATGTGGTGCTTTCCGACAACGCGCAGGCGCAGGCCGCGCGTGCGAAGTATTCATACGCGCCGGCTAATCGTCCGCCGACCGTCATTCAATGCGATACGCTCGCCGGCGATACGTGGTGGTCGGGCACGCTGCTCGGGCAACGGGCTCGCGACTGGACCAAGATCCTGACGGATCAAAAAGGCGTGTATTGCACCACGCAGCAGGAAGACAATGCCACGTACGAAGCGCTAAAACGCGCGGCTTCGGTGCACAAGGTCGATTTGAACCGCGTTGCCGTGGTGCGTGCGGGCTCTGATTTCGACCGTCCGTACGACGGACAGACCAGCGCCGACAACCTGCTGAACTACTCCGCGCAAGGCGGCTTCACGATTGCTCTCGAAAATCTGTACCGCTCGGGTAATCCGCTCGTTCAGGACATTGTCACGCACTGGAGCGAATGGCGCGAGGGCGTGCCCAAACGCTAACCAGCTAATTGCAGTGCGGGCCGCTTCATGCGGCCCGCACTGCAATGGCGCGCGACACTCAATGTTGTGGTGCGCGATACGGTGTCCAGACGGCGGCGTCCGTATCCCAATGATCGAGTTCCGATGGTGTCATGATGTGCTCCTTTTTCTAAAGACTGGAAAGCTAGCGAGGCGATCTGCATTTATTCCGGAAAACTAACGATTCTGGCGTTTGCTTTCCTCTTTGCTCAATGCCCCGCTTGTTGCTCCGCTCGTGCTTTGCTTATTGCCCGTTACTGACCATTCGCCACACGCGTGACGTCGCCGCTCGTGCCTTCCTGCAACGCGATGCGTGCGGCCTGCGTCTGGCCGATCAGACCTTTGTTCGGGTAGCTCGTGCGATTGAGCGCGGGCAACGAACCGTCACGATATGCGGCAACCAATTCAGCCTGCACTTCGGCGCGCGTTTTTCCGCTCGTCGTCGAAGTGGGTTGAGTCTGGTAAGAACCGGCGTGGCCAATGCCGTTGCCGCCGCCGTTGCTTTGTGCAAATACCGGCGCGCTGGCGAGCAGCGAGAGAGCAAGACCTGCGAGAAGATTGCGTTTCATGATTCACTCCTGTCGATTCGTTTGCAGCACGAGGGGTGCTGCGACAGGGTGAAATGTAGACTTCGAGCCGGCCTCGATAAATCGCGCTTTCGCGAAATGAATTGTCGCGATTTCGGAACAATCGCGCGACGACCCCTATAAACACGGGCTCAAACAACAACCGCGGCATTAGCGCCGCGGTTGGAATTCACTGTTCCAGATTTTGTACTTCAATCTAATTGAATTACGCGACCCATTCCGAAATAATCGGCGTGTCGAGTGCCGGAGCCGACTCGCGTTCTTCCAGTGTGCGTTGCGAGCATGTTGCATCGAGCGCACCGCGGCCGCTCAGCAATGGGCAGCGATCGAATACTTCGGCGATCCAGTCTACGAAAACACGGACTTTAGGCGACAGATGCCGACTGTGCGGATAGACTGCGGAAATCGGCATCGGCAAAGGCTTGAGTTCTGGCAGTACTTCAACCAGTTGGCCTGAACGCAGATGCGGCAGCACCATGAAACGAGCCGGCTGAATCAGGCCAAAACCTTCCAGCCCGCAGGTCACGTAGGCATCGGCGTCGTTGACCGACACAATGCCCTTCATTTTTACTTCAACCTCTTTGCCATCAACCATAAACGCCCAGTCGAGCGTGCGTCCCGTACGGCTGGAGAAGTAATTGACTGCTTTGTGATTTTCCAGGTCGTCGAGCGAAGTCGGCATGCCGGCCCGTTCAATGTATTCCGGGGCCGCGCACGTCACGCCCTCGAATAGGCCAATACGCCGCGCCACCAGCGAAGAATCTTGGAGTGCGCCGACGCGCACCACGCAATCCACGCCTTCCTGCAAAAGGTCGACCTGTCTGTCCGACAAGCCGAGTTGCAGGTCGATGTCCGGGTAGCGCGTGTGGAATTCACATAGTTGAGGAATCACCAGCAAGCGGCCGATCGAGCCCGGCATGTCGATGCGCAGCTTGCCATGCGGCTTTTTATTGCCGCTCTGAAAACTGGCCTCGGTCTCTTCGACGTCCGCGAGAATGCGCACGCAGCGCTCGTAATAAGCGGCGCCGTCCGGCGTGAGCGACAGGCGCCGCGTAGTGCGGTGCATGAGCCGCGTGCCGAGGAACGCTTCGAGGTTCTGAATGATCGTGGTAACCGATGCGCGGGGCAGGTCGAGCGTTTCCGCCGCACGGGTAAAGCTGTTGGTGTCGACAACGCGTGTGAACACTTGCATGGCCTGAAGCCGGTCCATTGCAAACCTCCAGAAGGGGCAGGCGTACTGATCAGGATTCGAATCCGCGGAGCAATCGGATGGATTGTTCAGGGGCGCCGAATTGTGTTGCCGGATTATAGGCATTTATTTACGAGTCTGCCGAACCCACAATTCGCACCATTGAAGTTCTTTGCGCATTGCGCGGCTCGACATGCAAGCATTTAAACCGCCGTACTCCTTTGAGCCCACCGGCAGTGCACCGGTAGAGGCCGACAGCACGGCACTCGAAGTCACTGACGTGCAGATAGAAGGGCACGCTCAGGACATCACATTGCGTTTGTACCGGCAGGGAAAGAAAACCGCACTGCCAGTACTGCTTTATTTTCACGGCGGCGGCTTTACGAAGGGATCTATCGATCAAGCCGACTTCGCCTCGCGTTATTTCGCAGAACATTTACCGGCATTGGTGGTGTCGGTCGGTTATTCGCTGGCGCCGGCGTTTCCGTTCCCCGCCGCGCCTGAAGACGCGCATCGCGCGGCATTGTGGGTCCAGACGCGGGCGCGCGCTTTTGGCGGCAATAGCAGAAAGGTTGGCGTAGCGGGCCATGACGCCGGCGGGCAATTGGCCAATTGCCTCGCGTTCATCGCGCGTGATCGCGGCGACGTGCAGATTGCCGCGCAGGCTTTGTTCGGGCCGATGCTGGACCCGAGTCTCACCCGCCTTGGCGACGAAAAGCGCCTCGGCTCGGACATCACGGCGAGAGAGTGCGCGGCTTGTTACCGCGCGTACTTGCCGCAAGCGTCGCAACGCATGCATCCGTATGCGGCGCCGCTCGAATCGTCGCGACTCGCGGGCTTGCCGGCCACGCTGATCGCGACGGCGCAAAACGACGTGCTGCACGTCGAGGCGGAGAAATACGCGAGCAGCCTGATCGACGCAGGTGTGCTGACCCAGGTGGTCCGCTATCCGGCCGTCTCGCATGCGGCGTTGGCCGATCATCCGCCCGCCTTGCAGGAAGCGGTGCGATTTTTTCAGTGGCGCTTCGATGCGCGCGCCCATCGATGAAACACAAATAAGCAGAACTTCAATCAACGATACCGGGAGCTTCAAATGACCATTCTTCCTCTTTCCCGTCGCCGTGTGGCGATAGCCGCGCTAGCCGTGATCGTCGTAGCCGGCCTCGGCACGTTCGGCGCAATTCGTGTCGACGCCAGTTCGCCTGCCGCGCCGACCATCGTGCCGGAAGTCGATGTCGCCACTGTGGTGCAAAAAACCATTACTGACTGGCAGAGCTATTCGGGCCGCCTTGAGGCGGTAGAAAAAGTGGACGTCCGTTCACAGGTGCCTGGCACGATCGTGTCGGTCAACTTCAAGGACGGCGCGCTCGTGAAGAAAGGCGACACGCTGTTCGTGATCGACCCGCGCCCGTATGCGGCGGAAGTGGCCCGAGCGGAAGCGCAGCTCGCGGCCGCGCAGGCGCGCACCGGCTACACGCAAAGCGACTGGGAGCGCGCGCAGCGCCTGATCACCGACAACGCAATCGCGAAGCGTGACTACGACGAGAAGCAGAATGCCGCGCGGGAAGCGAGCGCGAACCTGAAGGCCGCGCAAGCCGCGCTCGAAACCGCGCGCATCAATCTCGGCTACACGAAGATTGTTGCGCCGGTTTCGGGCCGTGTGTCGCGTGCGGAAATCACGGTGGGCAACGTGGTGTCGGCGGGCGCGAGCTCGACGCCGCTCACCACGCTCGTGTCGGTTTCGCCGATCTACGCATCGTTCGACGCCGACGAACAAACGTATCTGCAATACCTGCGTCGTGCAAAAGACGGCGGCAAGGTGCCGGTCGAACTCGGTCTCGCCGACGAAAGCGGCTACTCCCGCAACGGCGTGATCGAGTCGGTAGACAACCGGCTCGATACGTCGTCGGGCACGATTCGCGTTCGCGCGCGTTTCGATAACCAGGACGGCACATTGATTCCGGGCCTCTACGCACGCGTAAAAGTGGGCGGCAGCGAGCCGCATCCCGCGCTGCTGATCGACGACGCCGCCGTGGGCACCGACCAGGACAAGAAGTTCGTGCTGGTGGTCGATCAAAACAATCACGTTGCGTACCGCGAGATTTCCGTCGGCGATATGCAGGGCAACCTGCGCGTCGTGAAGGGCGGACTGAAAGCGGGCGACCGGATCGTCGTCAACGGCATTCAGCGTGTGCGTCCGGGCGATGCAGTGCGCGCGCACATGGTGCCCATGACGACCGACCAGGACCCGAACAGCGCGCCGCTTGCACAGACGCGCGCCAAAGCGGACAAGAATTCGTGAGCGTCGCCGCCGCGGCATTGAACGCGCGGCGCCTTGCTCCAACCGCTTGCTCCAACATCAAGAGCTTCCAATGAACATATCCAAATTCTTCATCGATCGGCCGATCTTTGCGGGCGTGCTATCGGTATTGGTTCTGCTGGCGGGCGTCATTTCGCTCTTCAAGCTGCCGATCTCCGAGTACCCCGAAGTGGTCCCGCCGTCGGTCGTGGTGCACGCGCAGTATCCTGGCGCAAATCCGAAAGTGATCGCGGAAGCCGTCGCTTCGCCGCTCGAAGAGCAGATCAACGGCGTCGAGAACATGCTGTATATGCAGTCGCAAGCAAATAGCGACGGCAATCTCACGCTGACGGTCACGTTCAAGCTCGGCACGAACCCGGACCTCGCGACGCAACTGGTGCAGAACCGCGTGAACCAGGCACTGCCGCGTTTGCCGGAAGACGTCCAACGGCTCGGCGTGACGACGATCAAGAGTTCGCCCACGCTGACAATGGTGGTCCACCTGATCTCGCCGAATAACCGCTACGACATGACGTATCTGCGCAACTACGCGCTGCTGAACGTCAAGGACCGGCTCGCGCGTATTCAGGGCGTCGGCGAGGTTCAATTGTGGGGCTCGGGCGACTACGCAATGCGTGTGTGGCTCGATCCGCAGAAGGTCGCGCAACGCGGTTTGACAGCGACAGAAGTGGTCAACGCGATTCGCGAGCAGAACATTCAGGTGGCGGCCGGTGTGATCGGCGCATCGCCTTCGGTGCCAGGTACGCAATTGCAGTTGTCGGTCAATGCGCGCGGCCGTCTGAAGACCGAGGGCGAATTCGGCGACATCATCGTGAAAACCGCGCCCGATGGCGGCGTGACTTATCTGCGTGACATCGCTCGTGTCGAACTGGCCGCGTCGGAATACGGTCTGCGTTCGTTGCTCGACAACAAGCCGGCGGTTGCGCTCGCAATCAACCAGGCGCCAGGCGCGAACTCGCTCGCGATTTCCGATGAAGTTCGCTCCGCGATGAAGGACCTCGCGCAAGACATGCCCGCGGGCGTCGAATACAAGATCGTCTACGACCCGACGCAGTTCGTGCGCTCGAGTATCGAGGCGGTCGTGCATACGCTGCTCGAAGCAATCGCGCTGGTGGTGATCGTCGTGATCGTGTTCCTGCAGACGTGGCGTGCATCGATCATTCCGTTGATCGCCGTGCCGGTGTCCATTGTCGGTACGTTCTCGCTGTTGCTTGCGTTCGGTTTCTCGATCAATGCGTTGTCGTTGTTCGGCATGGTGCTCGCGATCGGGATCGTGGTGGACGATGCGATCGTGGTGGTGGAGAACGTCGAACGGAATATCGAAAGCGGGCTCAGTGCGCGCGATGCAACCTATAAGGCGATGCAGGAAGTGAGCGGGCCGATTATCGCCATCGCGCTCACGCTCGTCGCCGTGTTCGTGCCGCTCGCGTTCATGACGGGCCTCACGGGTCAGTTCTACAAGCAGTTCGCGATGACCATCGCGATCTCGACGGTGATCTCGGCGTTCAACTCGTTGACGCTGTCGCCGGCGTTGTCCGCCATGCTGCTGCGCGGTCACGGTGCGAAGGAAGACCTGCTGACGCGTGTGATGAACCGCGTGCTGGGCCGCTTTTTCAACGGCTTCAACAAGGTGTTTCATCGCGGCTCGACGGCATACGGCCGCGGCGTGACCGGCGTGCTGCGCCGTAAGGGTGCAATGCTCGCGGTGTACGCGATTCTGCTCGGTGCAACGGTGCTGATCTCGCGTGTCGTGCCGGGCGGCTTCGTGCCCGCGCAGGACAAGGAGTACCTGATTGCGTTCGCGCAGTTGCCGAATGGCGCATCGCTGGATCGTACGGAAAAAGTGATCCGCGACATGAGCGCGATTGCGCTCAAGCAGAAGGGCGTGGAAAGCGCAGTGGCGTTCCCGGGTTTGTCGGTGAACGGCTTCACGAACAGTTCTAGCGCGGGCATTGTGTTCGTCACGCTCAAGCCGTTCAAGGAGCGCGGCGACAAGAAGCTCTCTGCGGGTGCGATTGCCGGCGCGTTGAACCAGCAATATGGTGCGATCAAGGACTCGTTCGTCGCGGTGTTTCCGCCGCCACCTGTGCTCGGTCTCGGCACGCTCGGCGGTTTCAAGATGCAACTGGAGGATCACGGTGCGCTCGGTTACGCGGAACTGAACAAGGCGGCGGAGGCATTCGTGAAGAAGGCCGCGCAAACGCCTGAACTCGGTCCGACCTTCTCCAGCTATCAGATCAACGTTCCGCAATTGAACGTGGACCTCGACCGTGTGAAGGCGAAGCAGCTCGGCGTGCCGGTTACCGACGTGTTCAACACGATGCAGATTTATCTGGGCTCGCTGTATGTGAACGACTTCAACCGCTTTGGCCGCGTGTATCAGGTGCGGGTGCAGGCAGACGCGCCGTTCCGTCAACGCGCCGACGACATCCTGCAACTGAAGACGCGCAATGCCGCGGGCGACATGGTGCCGTTGTCGTCGCTCGTGTCGGTCACGCCGACGTTCGGCCCGGAAATGGTGGTGCGTTACAACGGCTATACCGCAGCGGACATCAACGGTGGACCGGCGCCGGGATTCTCGTCCGGTCAGGCGCAAGCCGCGGCTGAGCGCGTGGCGGCCGAAGTTCTGCCGCGCGGCGTGAAGCTCGAATGGACCGACCTCACGTACCAGCAGATTCTCGCCGGTAATGCGGGCCTGTGGGTGTTCCCGATCAGCGTGTTGCTCGTGTTCCTCGTGCTTGCCGCACTGTACGAAAGCCTGACGCTGCCGCTCGCCGTGATCCTGATCGTGCCGATGAGCGTGCTGTCTGCGCTGACCGGCGTGTGGCTCACGGGCGGCGACAACAACATCTTCACGCAGATCGGCTTGATGGTGCTGGTGGGCTTGTCGGCGAAGAACGCGATTCTGATCGTGGAGTTCGCCCGAGAACTCGAACACGATGGACATACGCCATTGTCGGCGGCGATTGAGGCGAGCCGGCTGCGTCTGCGACCGATTCTGATGACGTCGATCGCGTTCATCATGGGTGTGGTGCCGCTCGTGCTGTCGACCGGAGCCGGTTCGGAAATGCGTCACGCAATGGGTGTCGCGGTGTTCTTCGGCATGCTCGGTGTCACGCTGTTCGGGCTGATGCTCACGCCGGTATTCTATGTGGTGCTGCGTACGTTGGCCGGCGGGACGATTCATGTCGCGCAGAAGGATTCGCCGCGCATTGGCGCACCGGTCACGGACGCCTGAGGAGAAAACAACAATGAAACGCTTTGAAAGTTTGAGTGGATGGGGCCGGGCAGCAGCCAGCGGTTTGCTGCTTGCACTGCTCGCCGCCTGCTCGGTGGAGCCCACCTATAAGCGGCCGGAAGTGGATACGCCCACCGCGTTCAAGGAAGCCCCGGTAGCGGCTTCGGGGGCCTCGGCAGCTTCGGCGCCCTCCGCTGCATCGGCACCGGACGCCGGCACGTGGAAGACGGCGCAACCTGCCGACGACGCGCATCGCGGCGAATGGTGGAAGATTTTCGGCGACGCGCAACTCGACGCGCTCGAAGAGCAGGCGGCCGCCGCGAATCAGGACCTGAAGGCGGCAGCAGCGCGCGTGCAACAGGCCCGTGCGGTCACGCGTGCAGCCAAATCGGACTGGTTCCCGAAGATCGATGCGGGCTTCGGCCCGACTCGCGAACGTGCGTCCGCAGCGTCGCAATTCCAGCCGGATAGCGCGGGCGGCACGACCGGCACCATCTGGCGTGCGCAGGTCGGCGCGTCGTATGAAGCGGATCTGTTCGGGCGTGTCGGCTCTAACGTCAATGCGTCGCGTGCGGACGAGCAGCAAAGCGAAGCGCTGTTCCGCTCGGTGCAGTTGTCGTTGCAGGCCGACGTCGCGCAAAACTATTTCCAGTTGCGCGAACTCGATACCGATCAGGACTTGTACCGCCGCACAGTGGCATTGCGTGAAGATACGTTGAAGCTCGTCGAGCGTCGTTTCAAGGAAGGCGACATCAGCGAGCTCGATGTTTCTCGCGCCCGCAACGAACTTGCGAGTGCGCGTGCGGATGCCGTGGGCGTCGCACGTCAGCGCGCGGCGTCAGAGCATAGTCTCGCGATTCTGCTCGGCAAGCCGCCGGCAGACTTCTCGTTCGCAGAAGCGCCGCTCGTGCCGGTAGCGGCGCGCGTGCCGCCGGGCTTGCCTTCGGCGCTGCTTGAACGGCGGCCGGACGTGTCGGCAGCCGAACGCGCGATGGCGGCGGCAAACGCGCGTGTCGGTCTCGCGAAGTCGGCGTTTTTCCCGAAGCTCGATATCACTGGCGCATTTGGCTATGAGTCGGCAACCTTGGGCAATCTGTTCATGTGGTCGAGCCGCGCGTTCATTCTCGGACCGTTTGCCGGCACTGCATTGACGTTGCCTCTGTTCGACGGCGGCCGGCGTAAGGCGAATCTCGCGCAGGCTCGTGCGAAATACGACGAGGACGTCGCGCAGTATCGTCAGCAGGTTCTGGTCGCGTTCCGCGAAGTCGAGGACAACCTGGCCGACCTGCGCCTGCTCGACGATCAGATGCGCGAGCAGAACAATGCCGTGCAGGCTTCGCAGCGCGCGGCGCGTCTGTCGCGCACGCAGTACACCGAAGGCGCGGTCAGCTATCTGGACGTGATCGACGGCGAGCGGCAGGTGTTGAGTACGCAACTGCAGGCGAGCCACTTGCAGGGCACGCAGGCTGTCGCGACGGTCAACCTGATTCGCGCCCTCGGCGGCGGCTGGGGCGATGTGGCTGCGTCCGACACCGCAGTGGGTTCCGCTGCACCGGCTGCAACGCCGGCTTCGTCAGCGGCGCCTGCCGAGCAGGTGGCCAGGCGCTAGACGTTTTACTGCTGAGGCTGGACCCGAGTGCTGCAAACAGGCCGGATCGCGCGATGAGCGCGGTCCGGCTTTTTTCTGCGCAAATCTTTTTTAGCACTTTCCATTCGAAAATCCGTTCGTAGACCCGTAGGTATCGTGGACTCTATGATGATTCGCACCATGACGCGGGCTGTCGAACAGGCTCGCCGCGAACCAAATCACGTATCGACTACAAGAGTCCACCATGCGCAATTTCGCTTCAAACATGCGGCGTTTTTTTCACGCGCCGGCGCTCGCGCTTGTCAGCGCCTTCGGCTTCGCACTGGCTCTGCCCGCAGCGCCCGCATTCGCAGCGGACGCGCCGACACTGAAAATCGGCACGGCCACGAGTCCGCAAATCGAGGCACTCAAAGTAGCCGTGCGCGAGGCGAAAGAGCAGGGGCTCGACGTGAAGGTCATCGAATTCACAGACTGGAACACGCCGAACGCCGCACTCGCGAATAAGGATATCGACGTCAATTACTTCCAACACATTCCGTTTCTCGAGAACGCGAAGAAGCAGGGCGGCTATAACTTTGTCGCAATTGCCCCTGGCACGATCATGAAGATCGGTCTGTACTCGAAGAAGATCAAACGCTTCGACGAGTTGAAAGACGGCGCGACCGTGGCTATCGCCAATGATCCCGTCAATGGCGGGCGCGGCTTGTTGCTGCTGCAACGCGCGGGGCTCATCAAGCTGACGCCCGGAATCGACTATCGCGCAACTACGCTCGACATTATCGACAACCCCCGGCATCTGAAGATCGTTCAACTCGAAGCATCGCAACTGGCGCGTTCGCTCGACGATGTCGATCTTGCGCAAGGCTATCCGAGCTTCATCAAGCTCGCGGGGACGACGGACCCGAATAGCGCGCTGCTGTTCGACGGTCTGGAGAACAAGAACTACGCAATTCAGTGGGTCGTGCGTCCGGAGAGCGTGAACGATCCGCGCATTCGCAAGTTCATTTCGATCTATCAGCATTCGCCGGCGGTGCGCGCCGCGCTCGACAAAGCATTCGGCACTCTGTACGCGGTCGCCTGGTAAGCGGCGCATTTCGCGCTGATCAGAAACAACAGGAGTGACGCAATGCCGAAGAAGAAGATTCTGTTGAACGCATTCAACATGAATGCAGTGGGCCATATCAATCACGGCTTGTGGACGCATCCACGAGATCGTTCGGCGCATTACACCGATCTCGACTACTGGACGAGTCTTGCGCAAACGCTCGAACGCGGCAAGTTCGACGGGATCTTTCTCGCGGATATTGTCGGCGTGTACGACGTGTATCAGGGCGGCCCGGACACGCCGTTACGCGAAGCCGTGCAGATTCCAATCAACGATCCCTCGCTGATCGTGCCCGCGATGGCGCATGTGACGCGTCATATCGGTTTTGGCGTAACGTCGAATCTGACGTATGAGCCGCCGTATCTGTTCGCGCGGCGCATGTCGACGCTCGACCATCTGACCAAAGGGCGGGTCGGCTGGAATATCGTCACCGGCTATCTGGATAGCGCCGCTCGCGGCATGGGTCTCGCGCAACAGATCAGTCACGATGACCGCTATGACCGTGCCGACGACTATATGGATGTGGTCTACAAGCTCTGGGAACAAAGCTGGGAAGACGACGCGGTGGTGCGCGACCGCGCTTCACGCATCTTCTCGCAACCGGGCAAGGTGCATCGCGTGAAACACGACGGCCCTTTCTATTCCATCGACGCGATTCACTTGAGCGAGCCATCGCCGCAACGCACACCCGTGTTGTATCAGGCCGGATCGTCGAGCCGCGGCGTGGATTTCGCGGCGCGCCATGCGGAGTGCGTGTTTGTCGGCGGACAGAACAAGCAGTTGACGCGTTCGATCGTCGACGACATTCGCGCACGAGCCGTGAGCTTTGGGCGCTCGCCTGACGACATCAAGATCTTCGCGGGCATCACCGTGGTGGTCGGCGAAACCGAACGAGCCGCACAGGAAAAGTTCGAAGAGTACCGGCGCTATGCAAGCGCTGAAGGCGGCATCGCGCATTTTTCCAGCTCGACAGGTATCGACTTTTCGCAATACGAGCTGGATGAGCCGATCTCGTATGTAAAGACGCAATCCATGCAATCGGCGGTCGAAGCCATTTCGAAGAAGAGCGTGAGCGGCGTCTGGACCAAGCGCAAAGTACTCGAACAGATGACGCTCGGCGGTCGCGCAAAACCGGTGGTGGGCTCGCCGCAGCAGATCGCGGACGAACTGGTTTCGTGGATCGACGAAGCGGGCGTCGACGGTTTCAATCTGACACGCACGGTGATGCCGGAATCGTTCGAGGACTTCGTGGACCTCGTCGTGCCGGAGTTGCAGAACCGCGGCGTCTACAAGGAAGACTACGATCCCGCGCCTACGCTGCGGGAGAAGCTGTTCGGCGGCGGCCGCGCGCGTTTACCGGACGTGCATGCCGGCGCACAGCATCGGCGAGCGCCGCAAAGCGGCATCAAACAAACCGTGGAAGCCTGAGAGGAACGAAGCGATGGCTAATCTTTTCGACGTGCCGCAGTTTATCGAAGATGCACCGTCTGCCGCGGCCGATCATCGTGCGAACGCGGCGCCGGCGCAGTCGGCCGTTGTATTCGACCACGTCGGCAAAGTATTCGCGGGGTCCAGCGGTGCCCCGACCGCGGCGCTCGCAGAGGTGACGTTGAACGTTGCGCGCGGCGAGGTGTTCGGCATTATCGGCCGCAGCGGCGCAGGGAAGTCCACGTTGCTGCGGCTCGTGAACGGACTCGAAAAGCCAAGTTCGGGCGCAGTGCGTGTGAATGGAATCAATGTCGGCGAACTCGACGAACGCGGACTCGTGACGCTGCGCCGTCGCATCGGCATGGTGTTTCAGCACTTCAATCTGCTCTCCGCGAAGACCGTGCGCGAGAACATCGCATTGCCGTTGAAGATTGCCGGCGTACCGAAAGCGGCGATCGACAGGAAGGTCGATGCGTTGCTCGAACTGGTCGGCCTCGCGGCAAAGCGGGACGCTTATCCAGCGAGCTTGTCGGGCGGACAGAAGCAGCGTGTCGGCATTGCGCGCGCACTCGTCACGGACCCCGACATTCTGCTGTGCGACGAAGCCACATCCGCACTCGATCCAGAAACGACACAAGCGATTCTCGCGCTGCTGCGCGACATCAACCGTCGGTTAAACCTGACCGTCGTTCTGATCACGCATGAAATGCAGGTGATTCGTGAGGTGTGCGATACGGTCGCCGTGATCGAGCGTGGCCGCGTAGTGGAGACGGGTCCGGTGTGGCGTGTGTTCGGCGAGCCGCAGCACGATGCAACGCGGGCGCTGCTGCGCACGCTGGTTCACGACTTGCCTGCGGATCTTGCCGATCGCGTGAAGCCGCTTGCCGGGATCGCGCAAGCCGACGCGCGCGTTCTGCTCGACGTGCGCTTTACTGGCGGCAATGCACGTGACCCCGACCTCGCCGGTCTGACTTCCGCGCTGAGCATCGACGGAGGCGGCGTGAGCTTCGTGCATGGTGGAATCGACCGCATTCAAGGGCATGCGCAAGGGCGCCTCATCGTGTCCGCGCAGGTCCGCGCAAAGAAGGGCGCCACGGTGCATGCGCAGGTCGCCGCGTTGGTGGAACGCGCGCTCGGCCACGCTAACCACGTCGAGGTATTGGGTTATGTCTGATCTCTGGCTGTCGGAACTCGTCGGGGCGATACGCGATACGGTTGTAATGGTCGGCGTGTCCGCAGTAATCGCGGCACTGGTCGGCATTCCGTTGGCGCTGGTGCTGGTCACGACCACGCGCGGCGGCATCTTCGAAAAGCGCGCGGTGAACAGCACGCTCGGCGCGCTCGTCAATGCGTTTCGCTCGACGCCGTTCATCATTCTGCTGGTCGCGCTGCTGCCCCTCACGCGCTTGCTGATCGGCACGACTATCGGCGTATGGGCGGCAATCGTGCCGCTCAGCATTGCCGCGATTCCGTTCCTCGCCCGCGTAGCCGAAGTGAGCCTGCGCGAAGTGGACCGCGGCCTGATAGAAGCGGCGCAAGCAATGGGTGCACAACGCAGGCATATCATCTGGCATGTGCTGTTGCCCGAAGCTCTGCCAGGCATAGTGGGCGGCTTTACGATCACCGTAGTCGCGATGATCGGATCTTCGGCGATGGCCGGTGCGGTTGGCGCAGGCGGCCTCGGCGATCTTGCGATCCGCTACGGCTATCAGCGTTTCGATACGACGGTAATGGTGACGGTGATCGTGTTGCTGATCGCGATCGTAACTACGGTGCAACTGGTGGGCGATCGCTTCGTGCGGCGACTCGCGCAGCGCGCGTGAGGAGCGCGTTCGCATACTGACTGCCGTGTTCGCGTCGGCCTGCTGATACAGTGCATTCGCATGACGAATGACGCGCGCCCTATCGGTCGCGGACCTCACCGCCTATCATGAAAGCTGCCGGATGCGCCGCAAGCCTCTCGCGAGCCCATTCCACCTGCACTGCAGGGTCGCCTCGAAAACATCATCACGTGGAAACAGCATGAACGATTTTCGCCAGACCGCGGCGCTGCAGACGCGCGAGGCGTCCGCCGCACCAGCCGTGCGCGATCTCGCCGGCCTGCTCGCGGCACTGCATGCGAGCGCCGCGGAGCGCGACCTTGCGGGCGGCCACGCCGCGCAGGAGAAACAGTGGATAGCCGACGCGGGCTTGCTCGCGCTTGCCGTGCCGCGCGAATTCGGCGGCGAGGGCGCTTCGTGGCCGGAAATCTACGACACCATTCGTAAGATCGCGCAGGTGGACAGCGCGCTCGCGCATCTGCTCGGCTTCACGTTCTTGCAAGAGGTCAGCGTCTATGTGTGGGGTAATGCGGAGCAGCGTGCCCGCTACCTGGGCGGTACGGTAAAAGAGCGCTGGTGGTGGGGCAACGCGGTGAATCCGCTCGACACCCGGCTCGTTGCCAACGCAACCGGCGACGGCGGCTATGTTCTGAACGGCGAGAAAGGCTTTTGCTCGGGCACGCGCGGCTCGCACATGATGACGGTCTCCGGACACGACCCGCAGACCGGCAGCACGATGTTCGCAGTCGTGCCGACCACGCGCGAGGGCATCACCGTCAACGAAGACTGGAATCCGATCGGCCAGCGGCAGACCGACAGCGGCAGCGTGTCGTTTGTCCAGGTCCGGGTCGAACCGGAAGAAGTCTTGCAACGTGGCGACACGCCGTATGCGAGTTTGCGCACGCTCGTCTCGCAGCAGGTCATGACCAATCTGTTCGTGGGCATCGCACAAGGCGCGCTCGATGAAGCGCGTGCGTACGTCACGCAATATGGCAAGCCGTGGATGACTTCGGGCGTGGCGAAAGCCACCGACGATCCTTACTTGATCCAGCGTTTTGGCGAGATGCGTATTCAGGCGGTGAGCGCCGAAGCGCTGGCCGTGCGCGCCGCGCAAGCGCTCGATGCCGCGTGGCGCGAAGGCCCGTCGCTTTCCGCCGAAGCGCGAGCCCACGTTGCGCTCGCTACTTCAGAGGCGAAAATCGTCGCGCATCGTGCGGCGCTCGACGTCAGCGAAAAACTGTTCGACGTCTGCGGCGCGCGCGCCACACATGCGCCGCTCGCGCTCGATCGTTTCTGGCGCAACGCCCGCGTGCACACGCTGCACGATCCGCTCGACTATCGCGTGCGCGATGTCGGCCGTTATGCACTCAGCGGGACATTGCCGGAAGTTTCTTTGTACACTTGAGGCGGTCCGCGGTGCAGCCAGTCTGCGCCGCGTTTATTCCTTCTCAAGAGATCTCCGGATTGCAGTTCAAATTACCGACCACGGCAACAGCGCCGTTTTGCCCGTCTGAAGTGCAAGGCTCGGTCGCCGTCTCGCAAGGCGCGCCTTTCTGGAAAAAGATCCTGCAGTTCGCCGGCCCCGGTCTGCTGGTTTCCATCGGCTATATGGACCCGGGCAACTGGGCGACCGACATTGAAGCCGGCTCGCGTTACGGCTACAGCCTGCTGTTCGTCGTCATGCTGTCGAGTCTCGCGGCGATGGCGTTGCAATGTCTGAGCATGCGCCTGGGTATCGTGACGGGGCGCGATCTGGCCGAATTGTCGAGGGCGCGTTATTCGCCTGCGGTCGCGCGAGGGCAATGGTTTCTTGCCGAGCTTTCGATCGTCGCGTGCGATCTCGCGGAAGTGCTGGGCGGCGCGCTCGCTTTTCATCTGCTCTTCAAATGTTCGCTTACCACGGGCGTGCTGCTGACCGCGTTCGACACGTTGATCGTGCTCGGCCTGAAGGGCAAGAACTTCCGCGATCTGGAAGCGATCATGCTTGGACTGATCGCGACGATCGGCGTCGGGTATATCGTCGAACTCGCACTCGTGAAGCCGCATTGGCCGTCGGTCGCGCAAGGGCTGATTCCGTCGTGGCAGGCGTTGAGCTCGCGCGAACCGGTGTATCTCGCGATCGGCATTCTCGGCGCGACGGTCATGCCGCATAACCTGTATCTGCATTCGTCAATCGTGCAAACGCGAGCGGTGAAGCGCGATCCGGCGAGCATCGGCTCCGCGATCGGCATGTCGCGCATCGATACCATCGTGTCGCTGCTGCTGGCGCTTATGATCAACATGGCGATCCTGATTCTCGCGGCCGCCGCGTTTCATGCGACCGGCCATAATCAGGTCACCGAAATCGAAGACGCCTACAAGCTGCTCGCGCCGATTGTCGGCACCGGCTTCGCGGCGGTGCTGTTCGCGATCACGCTGCTCGCGTCGGGACAAAGTTCGACCTTCACCGGCACGGTTGCCGGGCAGGTCATCATGGAAGGCTTCCTGAAGCTGAAGATTCCGTGCTGGCAGCGGCGCTTCATCACGCGGGCGCTTGCGTTGATTCCCGCACTGATCGGCGTGCAGATGATGGGCAACGGCGCGGTGGGCAAGCTGCTCGTCGCGAGTCAGGTCGTGCTCAGCCTGCAATTGCCGTTCGCGCTTTATCCGCTGATCCGCATGACCGGCGACCGCTCGCTGATGGGCGAGTTCGCTAATACGCTGCTCACGCGGATCGTCGCGTGGACGCTGTTCGCGGTGATTACCGCGGCGAACCTGTGGCTCGTCGTGCAGACGGTGGGACTCGTTGGAGACTGAAGGGGCGAAGTGCGGCGCGGCCTGATGCATCGCCGCGTTGCCGCGCGAAGAGCGCGAACGTCGAACAAAAAAAGGTCCGCGCAAACTGGCGGACCTTTTACTTTAAGGCTTCGGATTCGAATCGGGCGGACCAGCCGTCATCGGATTTCAATCTGGCAAGCCGCGTGGCTCAGGCGGCCTGGGCGACCTGCGCGGCTTCGAGTGCTTCCTGACGAGCGGCTGCGGCTTTCTTCGTCTTGCCGGCACGCGACGGCGGCTGGCATGCGCCGCACACGACGTTGTGCTGCAGGTCGTGCTTGTGTGCGACGAACTTGCCGGTGCAACGGCAGCACTTCGTCAACTGCAGGATGTCAGCGTCGAAGAAACGCACCAGCGTCCAGGCGCGCGTCAGGTCGAGCACCGGTTCGGTTTCGCTGTGCTTGCAGTGTTCGAGATACAGCCGATACCCTTTGGTCAGCGCATCGAGATGCGAGCAACGCGCTTCGTTCTTCAGGAACAGGTACGTGTTGTAGAACAGCGACGCGTGAATGTTCGCAAGCCACGTCATGTACCAGTCCGCCGAGAACGGCAGCATGCCCTTGGGCGGCGATACGCCCTTCACCTCGCGGTACAGGCGGATCATGCGGTCACGCGAGAGCGTCAACTCGCTCTCGAGCACCTGCATGCGTGCGCCGAGTTCGATCAACGCGATCGCACGAAACACTTCTTGTGCATCTTCCGTCAGGCTACGCTTGAGCATCGCAGTCACCCTATTAGGCAAATTGCTCAGCGGGCTGGCCTGCAAGCAGGATCGCCGCGTGAGTCGGTGCAACTGCGGTGTGCTTCGTCGTCTGCGTCAACGCCGACAGCATCGAGTGGTCGTTGAAGCGGAAGAAACACAACAGCTGATCGGAAGACGCCAGCTTGACGATCTGTGCGAGCGACAGCCCGGCAAGCAGATCAGCCAGTTCCGACGACAAACCCAGACGGAACATTCCGATCGGTTTGTCCTCACGCAACATACGTTGCGCAAGCATGATGTACGACAGGTTAATCTCGCGGATTGAGTCCAGCGTCTCGCTGCTACGGTCCATTTTCTCTGTTTCCGAAGCCCCGAATTACTATGTCGGCTTTTTGCCGTTATGTCTTTTATGCCTCGCCGAAAACGTTGTCCTTCGGCTACAAGTCGTCCCTGATACACATGGCGACCTTTTGATACATCGCGTTACATTTCGTAACAGCTTGGGACGAATTGTATGAAGGGCAAAACCAGAAATCAATCCCTTCTCAAAAAAATATCTCGAAAAAGTACATGAAATTTCGGTAAGAATTTCATGGGCCTGTAATGGGCCGCGCTGGACGCCTTTTCCGCCTTGTCGAGCTTTCGTCAGATCCATGAAAACCCTTGTGCGGCGGGGATTAGACCGTGTCGTCCGCGCAACACCGAGGCGGTTCGGAGAGAACCGGTAATTAAGACTGAATGGAAACGAAGCGAAAAGTGCGCGCTGAGTCGTGTAATTACTACCTTCCGATTTCCCGTTTCAGGGACGGACCGATTTTGTAACGAAAAGATGGCGCCCCGGTTACAAACTCAGCGAGTTTGTAACCGGATCGGTAAGAATTAGCAGCCCGTCGGGCGAACTCGCTCGACTTCGAGCCCAAACGCGGGCCGCAGGCGCGTGCCGAGCACGTTTCCAATGAAGGCGGCGACGAGCCACAGCCAGCCGTGGAGGCTGCCTGAGACGATGCCGCTGAAGTAGGCGCCGATGTTACAACCATAGGCGAGGCGGGCACCGTAGCCGAGCAGGAGGCCGCCGACGACAGCCGCGATCAGCGAGCGCGCCGGCACTTTCCAGACCGGTGCGTAGCGGCCGGCGAGCGCGGCGGCGGCCATGGCGCCGAGAATGATGCCGACGTCCATCACCGTGGTGACGTCATGTGTAACAGGCGCTGCCAGCGCGCCCGCGTTCGCGCGGGTCGCCCAGTACGGCCAGCTCGCCACGTCCACGCCCAGCGCGGCAAAAAGCTTGGCGCCCCACAACGCGAACGCCGAGGTCACGCCCCACGGACGGCCCGACAGCGCGAGCGTCGCGAAGTTGAGCAGCACAAGCGCGAGCGCGCCGACAAAGAGCGGCCACGGCCCTTGCAGCCAAGGCGATGCGCGCGGCGCACGTGCCGGCTCGTTGACGAGGCGCCCGTGCCGCCGCCGTTCGACGATGACGGTCAGCGCCGCGATCGCCGCGAAAATGACCAGGTTCAGCGCGATCGCGGCGCCGGCGCCGAGCGTGTTGACCATCGACAGCGGCTTCAAGGCGGGCAGGGCGGTCCAGAACGGCATGTGCGCGGTCGCCACCACCGAGCCCGTTACAAATGCCGCGAGCGTGACGATCATCCGCGTGCTGCCGCCGCCGACGGTGTACAGCGTGCCGGACGCGCAGCCGCCACCCAGCTGCATGCCGATACCGAACATAAAGGCCCCGACGAGGACGGACGTGCCGGCGGGCGCAACGAGCCCCACCACCGGATGGCCGAACAAGGTCCCCGACGCGAGCACCGGGAAGAACAGCACGACGCCCACGGCGAGCATCAGCATTTGCGCGCGAAGCCCGGCGCCGCGGCCGTCGGCGATAAATACCCGCCACGCCGACGTGAAACCGAACGCCGCGTGATAGAGCGACATGCCGAGCAGTGCACCGACTATATAGAGCGCGGCCTGACGGCCACTGACGGTCTGAGCCAGATACACGGCACCGAGCGCGATCAGAAGGAGAGCCGCGGCAAGCGGTTTCGGGTTGAGGTCGAAACGGCGTGGCGCGGGAGAAAGAGTAGAGGAAAGTTCGGACATGATGAGATTGACCGTCAACGCACGCGCGCCGGCGGCCCGGCGGGCGGCTGGCGAGCGTTGTTGGCAGACGAGCGAAAGCGCAATGAGGATCGAAAAAGATAGCACGGAGTGCATATCCTCGCAGGCGCGGGGCGCGTCGCTGTTTGTCACCGTTTGCCGCTGCCGCGCCCGATGGCGCCGACGCCGCCGCCCGTAACCCCTCACGTGCCGGCGGTCGCCCCGTGCACGCCGTCTGAGCGCCGGTTGTCGGTCAAGCCGTGCAATGCGGCTGCGGTCTGCGGATCGGCCGGAAAGAACGCTTCAATCGCCAGTTCCGACAGAGTGACGTCCACCGGCGTGCCGAACACCGTCGTCGTGCTGAAAAACGACAGCACGCCAAGCGGCGTGCGCAGACGCAGCGGCACCGCAATCTGGTTGAGCGGGCTCTCGCCGGGCTCGGGCGGCTGCGCGCCCGGCGGCGTTGGATAGGCCGCCAGTTCGTCGCGCAACGCGCTGAGCGTTTGGTCGGCGCTTACGTCGATCTGCCGTTGCAGCCGCGCGAGCACGTGCTCCCGCCACGCATGCCAGTTGACGATGGACGAAGCAATGCCTTCCGGATGCAGGCTCAGGCGCAACGCATTCACAGGCGGCTTCAGCAGATCGGGACTCGCGCCCGACAGGAGCGGCCCGAGCGCGTTATTCGTGGCGACGATGTTCCAGTGCCGGTCGACGGCGAGCGCCGGATACGGTTCGTGGCCCTTCAGCACCAGCTCGACGGCTTCGCGGGCAGCGCTCAGTTGCGGATCCGATAGCGGACGCTCGCGAAACAGCGGCGCGTAACCGGCCGCGACGAGCAACGCATTCCGTGCGCGCAGCGGCACGTCGAGGCGCTCGGCAAGATGCATGACCATCTCGCGGCTCGGCATTGCGCGGCCGGATTCGACGAAGCTCAGATGCCGCGTCGAGATGTCGGCTTCGGCGGCGAGCAGCAACTGACTCATCCGTCGCCGCTGCCGCCATTCACGCAGCAGATCGCCGACGGTGCGGCTGGTCGCGGGCCGTGTCGACGGGGCGCTTTGCGCAGAAGAAAGTGTGTTCATGCCAACGATGATAGCTAAAGCGCCGCGCCGATCCATTACCTGCGAGGTAATGCGCTCGACGCATTGCCGCGCACTAACGCCGGGACCGCCGGGACGCGCCGCACAACGATTACCTGCGACGTAATCGACGCGCGGCCCGCTAACCGCGAATCTTCACTCCGAGCCCGCCGCATGCGACGTGTATGCCGAGCGTAGCGCTCAGTCATTGCCAATCAAGGAGTTGCAGATGAACGCGCATACCGATCTGATCGACCGTTATTTCGACGCATGGAACGAGACCGATGGCGAGCGCCGTCGCAAGCTGATCGCCGCGACATGGGCGACCGACGCCGACTACCGCGACCCGCTGATGGCTGGCTCCGGCCACGAGGGCATCGACGCGATGATCCGCGCGGTCTAGGAGCGCTTTGCGCATCACACGTTTCGCCGCGCGACCGACGTGGACGGGTTCGGCAACCGTCTGCGCTTTTCGTGGGCACTCGTCACGCCCGACGGCGAGGCGATCGTCAAGGGCTCCGACTTCGGCGTGGTCGACGCGCACGGCCGTCTGCAGGCGGTGACCGGCTTCCTCGATCAGGTGCCCACGGGCGCCTGATCGTACAGCGCCCGCTGCTTCGCTACTGTCATCTTTGCGTGGAGACGATCATGCACGAGCCCGTCATCAAGTTTGCGCGATACGCACACGGCATCGACGCGCTGTGCGGCGCGATCGCCGGCTTCGCGCTGCTCGCCGGCCCGCGGGCATTCATGTTTACCGCGTTACTCGGCTGGCGCGAACCAGTGGCGGGCGGCGCGGGCCTGATGCTGCTCGCGGCCGTCGGATGGTTGCGGTGGCGTTGCGGCGGCGCGCTGCGAGGCGTGGGCGGCACGTCGGGCACTCTTCACTGGAATCTCCCGGAAACGCGCAACGTTGCTTGCTACAATCGATTGCCGCAATGCGAGCCATTCGAATAACCGCAAGCAACTTGCATGGAGACACAGTGCTTAAGAATCTCGATCCTCTGCTCAACGCCGACATACTGCATGCCCTGCGCTCAATGGGACACGGCGACGAGCTCGTTATTTGCGACGCCAACTTTCCGGCCAACTCCGTCGCGCGTTCCTCGGTGCTCGGCAAGCTGCTTCGTCTCGACGGCGTGAACTCGCCGCGTGCGATCCGCGCCGTGCTCTCGGTCATGCCGCTCGATACGTTCATCGACCAACCCGCATCGCGCATGGAAGTGGTCGGCGAGCCGCATACCATTCCCGCCGTGCAGCGCGAGGCGCAGGCCGAGGTCAATGCCGCCGAAGGGCGCGACGTGCCGTTTGCGTCCATCGAACGGTTCGCGTTTTATGAGCGCGCGCGCAAGGCGTATTGTGTGATCGCCACCGGCGAGGAGCGCGGCTATGGGTGCTTCGTCTTCACAAAGGGCGTTCTGCTCGCGCCGGACGCCCCTCGCTCGTAGTCGCCAGTCTGCCGCTTTGGGTCGTTCAAATGCTTGCCCGTCTTGGAAAGCGCGGGCAATGCACATATGCTCAGAGGCAAAGTAGGGAACTGCGGCCTTTTAGTCGGGTCTGCTGCTTATTCATCTACAGGAGTCCCCCATGACGCGTCCCGTCGATTCCGGCGTTATTCTCATCGCACGCATTGCTCTCGCTGTTCTGTTTCTATGGGGCGGTGTGATGAAACTGCTGGGCTATGCGGGCTTTGTCGGCTACCTGCACTCCAAGGGCGTGCCCTTCGTGCAGATCGCCGCGCCGATCGCCACCGCGGTCGAGGCAGTGGGCGGGCTCCTGCTGATAGTCGGCTTCAAGGTGCGCCCGCTCGCGCTGATCATGGCGGTTTATACGGTGGCCACGGCTGTCCTGGGTCACGACTTCTGGAACGTGACGGACGCCGCCTTGCAGCGCGACATGGTGATCCATTTCTGGAAAAACATTGGGATCGCCGGCGGTTTTCTGCTGCTGTTCGTGACCGGCGCGGGGCGTATCAGTATCGACGGTGCGCGCGCGCCGCGCAGCGGGTTGGGTCTCTGAGCGCACCACGCTCGGCGATTCCCCGCTGGTTTTGCCTGACTGACGTATTCCGGCTGCAAACAAGGGAGTAAATATGATTCAAAGTTTCGAGCAATCCATTGGCGGCAAAGTGTTGCAGTTGTGCGCGAGTCTTGGAGAAGGGCCCACGCCGCATCGCGTGATCATCAGCCTCGCCGAGTCCGCAAAAACACTCGTGGTGCTGGATGCGTCCGGCTTCCTGAGCGCAATCAAGGCCGAGATCGAGGAGCCCGAAAAACTGATTGCCGACGCAATCAGCAAGGCGCAAAGCGAAGGCCTGATCGAAGCCGCGATCAATACCGGAACGATTCAGGAGGCGTCGCTGTAGCGCGCCCGGCTGCTTTACGCACGCGGTCTTATTCACCGCTGACAATTCTGTCGACGACCCCCGAGGCGCCCGAGCCGCGGGGGTCGTTTTTTCATGTGTCGTCGGCATAGGCCGTTTGGCCGGACGCGCAGGCTCAGCGCGAATTGCCGACCGGCGCGGAATCCGCCTCACGCCTTGCCTGCGACGACGAATGCGGCTGCGGATGCACGAGGCAGCTGATCACGCCAGCAAACGCGAGCAGGCCGACCGAGATCGCGGTCGCCGCTTGCATCCCCGAGACGATTTGCGTGGCCGCCGACCCGCTCGCGAGCGCGCCGAATGCGGCCACGCCCACTGCGCCGCCCGCCTGCCGGGCCGTGTTCAATACCGCCGACGCCGTGCCCGCCCGCGACGCTTGCGCCGACGCCAGCACGGCGGTCGTCATCGCGGGGACGGCGAGTCCCATACCTGACGGAATCAGCAGGAACGGCAACAGCAGGCCGATCAGCGGCGTGCTCGCGTCGACCAGATGCAGCAGGCCGTAGCCGAGTCCGGCGGTGATCGCGCCGGCGATCATCGGTACACGCACGCCGAAGCGGCCCACCACCCAGCCGCTTGCGACATTCGAGATCAGGAAGCCGCCCGTCAACGGCAAAAATGCGAGACCGGCCTGCAGCGCCGTATAGCCGCGCACCCGCTGCAGGTACAGGCTCAGCACGAACACCATCCCGTAATAGGTCATGTTCACGCAGATGCCGAACAGCACGGCCGCGCTGAAGCTGCGCCCGGCGAAGAGCGAAAGCGGCAGCATCGGCGCGCTCGCGCGCGCTTCGACCGCGACAAACGCGCTGCCGGCGAGCGCCGCAAGCACGAAACCGCCCGCGACGAGCGGATGGCTCAAGCCCAGTGGCCGCCATTCGATCACCGCGGCAACGAACGCGGTCAACGCGACAATGGCGAGCGTCTGGCCGCTCAGATCGATGCCGCGCGGCGTCGGCGGAGCGGTTTCAGGACCGGCTGTTTCAGCACGAGCGGTTGCCGGAACAGCGGCTTCAGGGCGTGGCACCCATAACAGGGTCGCCAGAAAACCGGCTGCGCAGATCGGCAGATTGACAAGAAAAATGCTGCGCCAGCCGAAGGCGGCGATCAGCAGCCCGCCTGCTACCGGGCCGGCCGCGATGGAGATCGCGCCCGCCGCCGTCCACAGCCCGACGGCGCGAGCCCGCAGTTTCGGGTCGTGTCCGTACGACTGATTCAGCAAGGCGAGCGAGTTCGGCAGCATCGCGGCGGCGCCGATGCCTTGCAACGCTCGGGCGGCGACCAGCATCGGCGCGCCGGACGCGACACCGCAAGCGAGCGACGCGAGCGCGAACAGCACGATACCCGCCGCGTACAGCCGACGCGCGCCGAAGCGGTCGCCGAGCGCACCGGCCGACAGCATCAGCACCGCGAAGGCGAGCGTGTAGGCGTCGACGACCCATTGAAGGCCCGCGACATTGGCGTGCAGATTCGCGCCGATTTCAGGCAGCGCAATATTGACGATGGTCACGTCGAGTTGCGTGACGACGAAGCCCACGCTGACGGTCGCGAGCACGCGGCCGAGGGCGGGCGAAACGGTACGTTTTGTGGAGGTCATGCGCTATATCGTAGGCGCGATGTGGCGCACCATGTTTCGGGCCGGCGTGAAGTGTCGATGTCGGTCGAAAACTGTGGCTGCCGTGGTCTCCGGAATGGGGTAACGAGTTGGGCGCTGTCTACGAGCGGGCAGGAAAACGCCGCCGCAAATAAAAACGGCGCACCCGAAGGCGCGCCGTTCCTTTCACCACCGCGTGCGCGGGATCAGCGCTTCTGCGGCGCATCCTTGATGAACAGCGTGGTCAGTGCACCGATCACGCAGATCGCGCCGACATACAGCGGCGCGGCCATCGGGTTGGACTTCATCATCAGCGACACGGCGATTGGCGTGAGGCCGCCGAAGATCGCATAGGCGACGTTGTACGAGAACGAGATGCCCGAAAAGCGCACGACCGGCGGGAAGGCTTTCACCATCACGAACGGAATCGCGCCGATTACGCCGACGAGCAGCCCGGTCACGCCGTACAGCGGCACGAGCGCCGAGGCATCGACGGAGAGTTGCTGGAACATCACGTAGTACGTCACGGCCAGCGCAAGGCCGCCGATGAAGATGGTGCGTCCCGCGCCGATGCGGCCGGCGATCGAGCCCGCCAACACACAGCCGATCGTCAGGCACAGCGTCGCCACGCAGTTGGCCAGCAAAGCGGTGGCCGGCGCAATGTGAAACTGCTTTTGCAGCAGCGTCGGCGTCATCAGAATCACGACGACGATAGCGGCGGACAGCATCCACGTGAGCAGCATCGAGACGATCACCGCGCGGCCGTGGTCGCGCAGCACGGCCTTGAGCGGTACTTCGGCGGCAATCGCCTTGCGCTGCTTCAGTTCGGCGAAGACCGGCGTCTCGTGCAGCCAGCGGCGCAGGTAGACGGAGAACATGCCGAACACGCCGCCGATCAGAAACGGAATGCGCCACGCGTAATCCGCGATTTCGGCGGGCGCGAAATTGCGATTGACCGCCGACGCGATCAGCGAACCGAGCAGGATGCCGGCCGTGAGGCCCGCCGTCAGCGTGCCGCACGCATAGCCGATGTGCCGCTGCGGCACGTGCTCGGAGACAAACACCCATGCGCCCGGCACTTCACCGCCGACCGCCGCGCCTTGCATCACGCGAAATAGCAGCAGCAGGACCGGCGCCATGACGCCGATGCTCGCGTAGGTGGGCAACAGGCCCATCATCAGCGTCGGCACGGACATGAGCAGCACGCTCAGCGTGAACATGCGCTTGCGGCCGAACAGATCGCCGAAGTGCGCCATGATGATGCCGCCGAGCGGCCGCGCGAGGTAGCCCGCGGCGAAGATGCCGAAAGTCTGCACCTGCCGCAGCCAGTCCGGCATCGCGGCCGGGAAGAACAACTGGCCGATTGCCGGTGCGAAGAACACGAAGATGATGAAGTCGTAGAACTCGAGCGCGCCGCCGAGAGCGGCGAGGCCGAGTGTCTTGTAGTCGCTGCGCCCAAGAGGGCGTGGGGTGACAGCCTGCGCTCCACCCAGATTTGTCGCTTGCATTGCTTTGTCGTTGTCTTGAATTGGAAACCACGTGTCGCGTGGAAAAACGGCGATCGTCGGGCGAGAAGTGTGGCGGCGGCTGGGTAGAGCGCGGGACACCGGCGCACCGGCCCGGGTAGGGCGGCGCGATGACGAAAGAAGCCAGCGCGGGATTTTACAGGATGAAAGCGATTCGCTTCGGGAAGTGCTTAATTAGATTGAGAAAAGTTCCGCCTGTCCTGCAATTTCCCGGATCTTGCGACGAACCCTGCGTGTCGTGCGAAGGCGGCTGTAGTCCGTCGGCCACTCGTCGATGCGATTCGTCAGAGCGCGCGTCAAATTCGGATTGATCCTATGGGATAGGGGCCAGGCGCCTTTGAGAATCGCGTCCACGCCACCTGTTAAGAGTCATCCCATGCGCATTGCCATTCTTCAACGTGATCCCGTCATGCGTCAGTCGATTGAAAAAATCCTGACGAGTGCCGGCCATACCTGCGCGGGCTACGACGACGGTCTCACCATGTCGAAAACGCTGGCCCGGTCCACCGTGGATCTGCTCGTACTGGACTGGCATGGCACCCGTCTGTCGGGCACCGAGGTGTTGAGAACGGCGCGTGCGGTCGGCGGCGACCGCGTGCCGGTGATTTTCGTGTCGAGAGACACGTCGGAAGAAAGTATGGTGCGCGCGTTCGTCAACGGCGCCGACGACTACACCGCGCTCCCGGTTCGGCCCGCGGAGTTTCGCGAGCGCGTCGCGGCGATGCTGCGGCGCGCCTATCCGGACCGCTTCAGCACTTCGAGCTTCGACGTAGGACCGTACCGTTTCGACACGCATCGGCAGATCGTCATGCTGCGCGGTCAGCCGGTTTCGTTATCCGGCACGCAATACCGGCTGGCTTCGCTGTTCTTCTCGAACATTGGCCGCGTCATGTCGCGCGATCACATCTTCGCGATGGTGTGGGGCCGCGAATTCCGCGAGTTCACGCGCACGATCGACAGCCATGTGTCGCGGCTGCGCCTGTTGCTCGAAATCGAGCCGCAAAACGAGTTCCGCTTGCAGCCGGTCTATAAGAGCGGCTACAGGCTACTGCATCTGCGTCAGGAAGAGGCGATACACGAGCAGCAGCAGGCCGCCTGAACTTTGCGGTTAGCTCTCGTCCGCGCTTCTTCAAGCCGGCCCGCTTTCAGCAGTTTGTAGATCGCCATCGTCTCGTGCGTGTGCCAGGAATGCAGCGTGGCGATCGACGGCCGCGCGCACGCGCACGCGTGTCAGACGCTTTGCCGCGACGGCCAGGCGGTACGCACGCAGCAAGAGGGCGCTCGATGACCCGGCCGCGAGTGTCTACTTCGGCTGGCCATTGGCGACACCCCGTCCGCCATTCAGTCCCACGCAAATCGGCACGCTGATCGCGGCAAGCGCACAGCCGCCGCAGGTGGACTGACTCGCACCGCGCGTCCGGCGAGCGGATATTGTCGGCCAGCCTGCCGCCTTATAATCGACCGCGCATGCAGCGCGAATCGACCGCAAGCCAACCGCCCGGCATGCAGCGCTTACTCCTGCGCTCTTATAAACGGCTCGGACCCACGGGACCTGCACGATGAACACGCTGGCTCATCAGCTTTCACCTGACGAAGCAACGTTGTCCGGCATGCTGTCGCACTTCAGGCAGTTGGAGCCCGTGTTCGACGCGCTGCCAGACGTGGTTTTCTTTGTGAAAGACGCGGACGCGCGCTATGCGCTGGTCAACCGCACGCTGGCTTCGCGTTGCGGCTTCAAGGAAAAGACGGCGCTGTTGGGCAAAACCGCGGAGGATGTGTTCCCGCGCCGCTTCGGCCGTATCTATACGGCGCAGGACGAGGGGGTGATCCACGTCGGCAACCAGATGATCGATCAGCTGGAATTGCACCTTTATCCTGGCCGCCAGCCGGGCTGGTGTCTGACCACCAAGCAGCCGTTGCGCGACGCCACGGGCGTGATCGTCGGGCTTGCGGGCATTTCACGCGATCTGCGGGCGGACGAAAGCAGCCATCCGGCCTATAGCCGGCTCGCCGCAGTGGTGCAGTTCATCCAGGAAAACTATGTGCAGCCGCTGAATCTCAAGCAGTTGGCGGTGATGGCGGACATGTCCGTCGCGCAACTGGAGCGGTATTTCCACAAGGTATTTCATCTGACTCCGCGCCAGGTTCTGCTCAAGACACGGCTCGACGCCGCCACGGCACTGCTGGTCTCGCACGACAAGGTTACCGACGTCGCCGCACTGTGCGGCTACACGGACCACAGCGCCTTCACGCGTCAGTTCAAGGCGACCGTCGGCGTTACGCCGACCGAATACCGGATGCTGCTGCACGGCACTTCGCGGAGTTGAGCGTCGGCATATGGTTCGCCGTAAGCATCATTACTATGTGTACGTCGTCGCACTCGACGACAAGGTCTGGAACGAGGCGCGCTTTCGCCGCGCGAATCCGGATTACCGGTTCGACAAGCCGTGCGTGTATGTGGGGATGACCGGGCTCGATCCCGATCTGCGCTTCGACCGGCACAAAGCCGGCATTCAGGCAAATCGCTATGTGCGCGATTATGGCCTGCGCCTTGTACCCGAGCTGTATGAAGTGTTCAATCCCATGCCGTATCGCGGCGCACAGGAAATGGAAGTGGAACTGGCGATTGGACTACGCGAAGCAGGGTACGGCGTGTGGCAGGCGTAAAGCGTGCGTTACTTGACGCCCAGCCCGCGCAGCACGGCATTGCCTTCAGGCGTGAGGCGGATGCGCGAGCCGCCCGCTTCGTTCGAGATCGTTTCGATCAGGCCGGCTTCGTGCAGTTGCGGAATCTCGGGTTTGGCGGACGCGTCGATGGGCGCGTGCAGCAAAAGCAGCAGCGTCGCCAGTTCGTGATGGCTCAGGAGGCGCCGCAGGATGGTCGGACGCCTTGCCGGCGCGGGCGTGTCGTTGGTATTCGGTTCAGGCTGGTTCATGGTGCGCACCTCGTGCTGGGTCGTGTCCGAGGCATCATGCGGACGAAGTCTTAAACGATTCTTAAGACCCATTGTCCTGTAACACCGTGACACGAAGATGGCACCGCCGCACCTTACCAACGCTTAACAGCGCCGCGTTTTTTGCCCGCTAGGGCAACCCCGGCTTACGGCGCGCAGGTTTTTCCCGCCGTTTCGATCCACAGATTGTTCACGTGGCGCTTGCCCGCATAGAAACGGTAAGTGGTCGCCCCGTTGTCGCTGCGCACCTTGATGATGTTCGAATCGCCGAAGTCCAGCATCTGGCCTTGCGGAATCGACGTGGATTTGAACGCGGCATTATGATTCGACGCCAACTGCGTCAGGCAGGCGATGACATCGTTGACCGAGCGCTGCGTATTGGTGTCCGTGACCGGCTCGCCGGCATCCGGGTTCTTCTGAAAGTAGGCGCAAGCGCTGAGAAGCACGGGAACTGACAGGACTACGGCAAACTTCTTCATATCTCTCCTGGCGTTTCATTCGGCTGACGGTGGCCGCGGGTTCGAGCTAAAGGCGTCGCGAGCGCTGCTATCGCGTAGCCGCCGCCCTAGCCGACCTGCTTGAACCGCCCGACCCGAGTACCGACGCGGCCGCGCGGCGCGGACCGCGACTTAAGGCGCCATTATATCGGGCGTAGGGCGTACTCCCGCGGATGCCGCACGACGCGTGCCCGCGCCGTCACGTTTCTCAAGGCGGCCGATGCGACGCGACTTGCCGTGAATCTTGATTGGCGTTGCCGGTCCACGCAAGGCGCCGGCGAGCGCCGCCTACTTGCGCCGCTGCGCTTGCGCAGCGAGCCGCACCGCCGCGTTGCTTGCACCGTAGCCGTCGTAACCGCCGCGCCGCTCGACGATCTCCATGAAGAAGCGCTGATCGAGCTGTTCCGTGTAAGCGTGGAAAAACTCGCCGCCGCGTTCATCGCGGTCATAGAGGATATTGTGCTCGCGCAGCGCTTCCAGCATGTCGTCGGGCAGTTCGTAGCGGGCGGCGAGATCCTCGTAGTAATTACGCGGGATGCGCAGCACCGGCAAGCCATCGGCGACGAATTCCGGAATCGCGCTGAAGATGTCGCTCGTGCTGAATGCAACGTGATTTAAACCGGAGCCGTGATAGGTATGCAGCGCCTCAGCCACCGCCGTGTGGTGATCGACTGAAGCGTTCAGCACCACTCGGACCGAGCCGTCGCGGCTGCGCAGCGCGCGGCTGCGAACAAGGCCGTAAGGATCGGGCACGAGCACGCCCGGCTCCGCCTGAAAGCCGAAGGCGGTGCGCAGAAACAGCACCCACGTATCGAGCGAATTCGCCGGCACGGCGAGGCACACGTGATCGATGCGGGTCAACGGCCCGACTTCGAACGGGCCGTTGACGTCCGTGAGAACGAAGTCGGCTTCGAACAACGTGGGCTGATCGGGCGTTTCGTCGACGAAATAATTCAGGCTGCCGTCTGGCGCCTGCACGGCCGGAAGCACGCGTTCGTTAGGGCCGATCTGACCGGAGAACGGCGCGTAGCCGAAGCCGGCGGCGCGCTCGAAAGCCTGATTCGCGTCATTCACCCGAAACGCCGACGCGCACAGCGACAAGCCGTGCTGCTGGAAGAACGCATTGGCGAACGAATCCGGTTCCGCGTTCAGCACGATCGAAGCGGCACCATGCTGATACAGCGTCACATCTTTCGAACGATGCTGGCCTGCCTGGCGAAAGCGCAGCTTGCCGAGCCAGTCGGCGAGATGCGCGCGTGTGGTGTCGTCAACGGCGAATTCCAGAAACTGATAGCCGACGTGCGCGGGAGCCGCGGGCGATTCGTACAGCTCGCCGACCGGCTGCCGCGCGGCTTGCAGCAACGCACGCGTCTGTTCTTCCAGGAACAGCAGCGAGCGATGCCCGTCCGCAGCCGTGATGTTGGTGGGCGCGGCGCGAAAGCCGTCGTTAAAAATCTCCAGCGAAAGCGGGCCCTTGTAGCCCGTCTTGACGACCTGCGCGGTGAAGTTGGCTACGTCGAAATCGCCCTGGCCCGGAAAGCAGCGGTAATGGCGGCTCCATTCCAGCACGTCCATGGCGAGCTTGGGTGCGTCCGCGATCTGCACGAACGCGATGCGCTCGCCCGGAATGTCGGCGATCGCGTCCACCGTATCGTTGAGCGACAACGTGTGAAAGCTGTCGAGCACGAGTCCGAGATTGCGGTGATTCACCGCGTTCACGAGCTTCCACGCGTGCCGGTACGTCTTGACGTGCCGCCCCCACGCGAGCGCTTCATAACCGGCGACGACGCCCGCCGCCTCTGCAGCTTCCGCGAGCGCGCCGAGCTGGTCGGTCATTAGCGCATCGTCGCAGACGGTGTCCGGCGACACGTTGCTGCATACGAGAATGCGGTCCGTGCCCAGTTCATGCATCACGTCGAATTTGCGTTTTGCGCGGTCCAGATTGCGCGCGAGACGCTCAGGGCTTACGCCGTCGAAATCGCGGAACGGCTGAAACAGCATGATTTGCAGCCCGAGATCTTCGGCGATACGCCTCACGTCGGCGGGCGAACCATCGAAATAGAGCAGGTCGTTTTCGAAGATCTCGACGCCCTCGAAACCGGCCGCCTGGATCGCGGTGAGCTTCTCTACGAGGGTGCCGCTGATCGAAACGGTGGCAATCGAACGTTGCATGAACAGCTCCTGCAAAAACAGTCGGACGGAGATTGCGAGCGCGCGCCATTGAAGCCTACGCGCCCGGCCACTGCCATGTTGCGGCGCGCAAAATGGGCTAGTTCGTTACTCGTGAAGCAAGCGACAGGCCGCAACTGTCCATAGTAAGCGCATTTTTTGATAGTCTATACAAACTAACTAGATGGTACAAATTCGTATAAACCCCGAATGACGGAGAGGGCTCATGCGAGCACACTTCGCTTTACGTTGAGGAGCGTTTTGCGCTTGTCGCGATCCGCTTCATTGTTCGAGTTTGTTGCAACTGCGTTGGATGGGGCGAGAGTAAGCGCTGAAGCGCTAACTCCAGTCGACAGCTTTGCATGGGACGGGAGTAAGCGCTGAAGCGCTAACTCTCGCCGACAGGAGATCGATGTCATGAGTTTTGCTTCCGTACTGGTCCTCAATGGGCCCAACCTCAACCTGCTCGGCACCCGCGAGCCGGCCATCTATGGCGCCGAAACGCTCGACGATGTCGCGAAACTCTGCCGCGATGCCGGTGAACGCCTCGATCTTTCAATCGACTTCTGCCAGTCGAACGCCGAGCATCAACTGATCGACTGGCTACACGCAGCGCGCACCAAGGTCGATGGCATCGTCATCAACCCCGCTGCGTACACACACACGTCGGTGGCCATCGCCGACGCGCTCAGCGCAATCGAAAAGCCCGTCATCGAAGTGCATATTTCAAACGTGCATCGACGTGAACCGTTCCGTCATCACTCGTATGTGTCTGCGGTGGCGGATGCAATCATCGTCGGGTGCGGCACACAAGGCTACGTGCTCGCGCTGGAGCGAATGGCCACCATCCTCAAGAATAGGGCGGCGAAATGAACGTGCCAATGAATGAACAAGCGAATGCAAAAACGAGCGCACAGGCCAGTGCAAATTCTTATCTGGTCGGTCTGATCGGATCGGGCATCGGCGGCTCGCTGAGTCCCGCGATGCACGAGGAAGAGGGCACCAAGCTCGGCTTGCATTACGTGTATCGCCGCATCGATCTGGAAGCGTTGAAGCTCGATGTAGCAGCGCTGCCCGATCTGCTGGTCGCGGCCGAGCGCATGGGCTACAACGGTTTGAACATAACGTATCCGTGCAAGCAGGCCGTCATTCCGCTACTCGACGAATTGTCCGACGACGCCCGTGCGCTGGGCGCAGTCAACACCGTGCTTTTCAAGGACGGCAAACGGATCGGGCACAACACCGACTGGTCCGGTTTTGCCCGCGCGTTCCGCCGCGGTTTGCCGGACGTGTCGCTTGACCGGGTGGTGCAACTGGGCGCGGGCGGCGCGGGCGCTGCGGTCGCTCACGCAGCCCTCGCCATGGGCGCACAAACGCTCACGCTGTTCGACGTCGACGCCGCTCGTGCCGCGTCGCTCGCTGCCGAGTTGCAGAAGCGCTTTGCGGATCGGACGGTCACTGCTGGCACGTCGCTCGGAGAGACGCTCGCGGCCGCCAACGGCCTGATTCACGCAACGCCGACCGGCATGGCCAAATTGCCGGGACTGCCTTTGCCCGCAGAATTGCTGCATAGCGGTCTGTGGGTGGCCGACATCGTCTATTTCCCGATCCGCACCGCGCTGTTGCAGGCAGCCGAAGCGCTCGGCTGCCGCACGCTGAGCGGCGGCGGCATGGCGGTGTACCAGGCCGTCGACGCAATGCGCATTTTCACCGGGCTCGAACCGGACGCCGAACGCGTCTACACGCATTTCCAGTCGTTGCTGGAACGCTAACCGGTAGCGCACACCGGCAAACGACGATAGATGATCAATGAGAGGAGACTACAACCCCATGCCGCAATCGACTCAAACCAGACCGGCCGACGTGACGCGTCAGGCCGGCGCAAGCACGACTGCCAGCACCGCGCGACGCTCCAACGCCCGTTACCAGATACTGGGGTTGCTGGCCGTCGGCACGATGATCAACTATCTCGACCGTACGGTGCTCGGCATTGCCGCGCCGCAGCTGACCAAAGAACTCGGCATCAACGCTGCAATGATGGGGCTGCTGTTCTCGGTGTTCTCGTGGAGCTACGTTGCTTCTCAGATTCCTGGCGGCCTCTTCCTGGACCGTTTCGGCAGCAAGCTCACTTACTTCCTCTCGATGACTTTCTGGTCCCTGTGCACGCTCGCGCAAGGGCTCGTGCACGGCATTGCCGGACTGTTCGTGTTTCGCCTCGGTCTCGGCGTGTCGGAAGCGCCGTGTTTCCCGACCAATAGCCGCGTGGTCGCGACGTGGTTCCCGCAGAGCGAACGCGCGATGGCAACCGGCACCTACACCGTCGGCGAATATATCGGCCTCGCGTTTTTCAGCCCGTTCCTGTTCATGCTGATGGGCGCATTCGGCTGGCGTTCGCTGTTTTACGTGGTGGGCGGCGTGGGTATCGTGTTCGGTGTGATCTGGTGGCTGATGTATCGCGAGCCGCGAGATCATCCGTCGGCGAATCAGGCGGAGCTCGACTATATCGAGGCAGGTGGCGGTCTCACCCAGCGTCACAAGGATAGCGGCGCTGCTGCGGCGCCTGCGAAAAGCGGCTTTGAATGGCGCACCATTGGCCGCCTGCTCAAGCACCGTCAATTGACGGGTATCTGTCTTGGTCAGTTCGCCGGCAACTCGACGCTCGTGTTCTTTCTCACGTGGTTCCCGACTTACCTCGCCACCGAACGGCATATGGGCTGGCTGAAGATCGGCTTTTTCGCGATCATGCCGTTCATCGCGGCGTCGATTGGCGTGATGTTCGGCGGCCTCTTCTCCGACTGGTTGCTGCGCCGCGGCAAGTCCGCCAACGTCGCGCGCAAGCTGCCGATCATCGCCGGCCTGTTGCTGGCCTCGACGATCATTCTGGCTAATTATGTCGAGAGTAACGTCGCGGTGATCGCAATCCTGTCGGTCGCATTCTTCGCGCAAGGCATGGCTGCACTCGGCTGGACGCTGGTGTCCGATATCGCGCCCGAAGGACTGCTCGGCGTGACCGGCGGCATCTTCAACTTCGCCGCGAATCTGGCCGGCATCGTGACGCCGCTCGTAGTCGGCTTTATCGTCGCGGCGACCGGGTCGTTTGTCGGCGCGCTCGTGTTCATCGGCGTGATTGCGTTGATTGGCGCGCTGTCGTACATCTTTATCGTCGGCGATATCAAGCGGATCGTGCTGGTGGATTGAGCACTCGTTCCACTGCGAAAAAAAAGGGACGTGGCGCAGGCCACGTCCCTTTTTTCATTCGTCCGTGAAAGTGGACTATAAGAGGCTCGTCAATTTTCCTTGCGAACGAAGCGCAGCACCGCATCCACGATCATTGCGCGATGACGCGCGCGCAATCTGGGATGTGACGGATCGCGCCCAAATGCCGTGCCGAACGTATGACGATTGCCGACGCGATGAAAGCACAGTGAGCTGATCAGCAGATGCAGGTCGATCGGGTCGATGTCGCCGCGAAACTTGCCCGCCGCGATACCGCGCGCAAGCAGGTCTTCGATTGTATGAATGACGGTGACGTTGCGGCCTTTGAAGCTCTTCACCTGCTCGACATACTTCGCGCCGTTGATGTTCTCGATCGTGACGAGGCGCACGAAATCCCGCTGGCGGTCGTGGTAGTCGAATGTGAATTCGACCAGCGCACGCATGCCCTCGACCGGGTCGAGTTCGCTGACGTGCAGATCCTGTTCGAGCTCGCGAATGTCGCCGTACACCTTCTCCAGCACCGCCTGGTACAACCCTTCCTTGCTGCCGAAGTAGTAGTACAGCATGCGCTTGGTGGTATTGGTGCGCTCCGCGATGGCATCGACGCGCGCACCCGTCAGCCCCATCGCGGAGAACTCCTGGGTCGCGACGTCGAGGATATTGCGCTTCGTCTGCTCGGGATCGTACTTGCGGCGGGCGTCGCTACGTCGGGCGTCTTTGCGCGGCGCGTCGGACGGGATGCCGTTGGTATCGGGCTCGGCGGCCTTGCTTCCCTTTTTCATTGTGTATTCGAGCGGCAGTGACCGCGCATTCTAGCATGGCGAAAATGGCCTCTGGCGGGGGGTTTTTACGCGAAACAGGCGGCATATCGCAGCGGTCTGGCGGCGTTTCGAGCACATACGCGGAAGCCGCCTGCATCGACGTGCCGCTGCCTCGGCACGCCGCACCGGCAACGCATTAAGCTGTGCAGACATAGCCGCGCGTTTGCAGCCCGCGCGATGTGTTTTCAGACGGAGCCGCGCGCCCGCGTGCGGCGCGCGGCGAATACGTCGCGCGTTTGCATCGCGGTGTACGTGAGTTGAGCGGCGCCGAGACCGAGTGCGCCATAAGCGGGTGTGAGGCCAAACGCGGCGAATGCCTCCGGAACCGCACGCTCGCCCGCAATCGCCGCGGCCAGCAGTTCGCCGGACACGGTGGTCGGTGCCATGCCATGTCCGCCGAAGCCGACCGCATGCCAGACGCCGTCCGCGGTGCGACCGATCTGCGGCATCTTGTGACGCGCGTAGCTCATGAGGCCACCCCACGCGTAGTTCACGCGCACGTCGTGCAATTGCGGATACACCTTCAGCAGATCGCGCCGCAGTAATCGGGCGATGACTTCCGGCGCGCGGTCGCGCACCGAGATGCGTCCGCCCCAGAGAATGCGCGTGTCGGGCAGCGGCCGGTAGTAGTCGAACGCGAAACGCGTGTCGTAGACGGCCGCGCGCGTGTCGATCGCATCGTGCAGCCGTGCGCCGAGGGGCTCGGTCGCCATCACATAGGTGGCGATGGGCAGTACCGCGCGCTCCACTTTCGCGTAGACGTTGCGCGCGTACCCGCCGCCCGCCATCACGACGTGCCGCGCGTCGATGGCGCCCTGCGGCGTGCGAAGGACGAAGCCCGCACCGTCGCGCTGCAAATGCACGACGGGCGACTGCTCGTGAATCCGCACGCCGGCGCTGACCGCTGCCTGTGCCACGCCAAGCACGTATTTCAGCGGATGAAAGTGAAACGCGTTGCGCTCGAACAGGCCACCGTGATAACGGCGCGTTTTCAACTGGCGCGCCAGATGTTCGGCTGCCACCGGTTCCCAGTCGACGCCGAATGATTCGAGCATGAGACGACGCTGAGCTTCTAGCCGCGCAGGTTCGTCGAACCAGTTCGCGAGAATTACGCCGGCGTCGGTGACATCGCAATCTATGCGGTAACGCGTGATGCGGGCCCGCATCAGATCGACGGCGTCGGTGGTAAGCGCATATAGCTCGCGCGCGCGAGACGCGCCGAGCGTTTTCAGCAGGTCGGCACAATCGAGGCTGTAGCCACCGAACACAAAGCCGCCGTTGCGTCCCGATGCGCCGTAACCGACCTGCCGCGCTTCGAGTACCGCGACGTTCTTCACGCCTCGCTCAACGAGACCTAGCGCCGTCGACAGCCCCGCAAGTCCGCCGCCGACAATGCAAACGTCCGCGCTATGTTGGCCGACGAGCGGCGCATAGGCGGACGGGCGTGTAACAGTGGCTTCGTAGAAACTTTCCATGGCGGCTAGCGTAGCGGCAATCGCATGTCCGCGTCCAGCCGCGCCGCTTCTTCTATGGCGCCGATATCGCTTCTAGTGAGCCCAGCGCAGCACCAGCGGATCGAGCCGTCGCGCGATTTTGAGCAGTCCCTCACGCGTGGCCGGGTGCATTGCCGGCAATGGATGACGTACCGCGTCGGAGCGAATCACGCCGCCTTCCTTCATCAACGCCTTGCACGATGCGAGGCCGCCCTGGCGGTTCTCGTAGTTGATCAGCGGCAGCCACTGCTGATAGTGAGCGGCGGCAGCTTCGGTGTCGCCTGCAGCATAGGCGTCGACGATCAGCCGGATACCGTCGGCATAGCCGCCGCCCGTCATCGAACCGGTTGCGCCTGCATCGAGATCGGCCATCAGCGTGATTGCTTCCTCACCGTCCCACGGTCCCACGATCGCGTCGCCGCCCAACTGAATGAGCTCGCGCAGCTTGTTCGCCGCTTGCGGCACTTCGATCTTGAAGTACGACACGTGTTCGATCTCATTGGCCATACGGGCGAGAAACGGAGCGGACAACGGCGTACCGCTGACCGGCGCGTCCTGAATCATGATCGGGATATCGATCGCGTCGGACACCGTGCGGTAGAACTCTTCAATGCCGCGCTCGCCGATGCGGATCGTTGCGCCGTGATAGGGCGGCATGATCATGACCATTGCGGCGCCCGCTGCTTGCGCGCGGCGGCTGCGTTCCGCGCATTGATGCGAACTGAAATGCGTGGTCGTGACGATAACGGGTACGCGCCCCGCTACATGTTCGAGCACGACGTGCATCAGCGTCTCGCGCTCTTCGTCGGAAAGGGCGAACTGTTCCGAGAAGTTCGCGAGAATGCACAAACCGTTCGAGCCCGCGTCGATCATGAAGTCGATGCAGCGCTTCTGGCCTTCCAGGTCGAGCTGGCCGGCGTCGTCGAAAATGGTGGGCGCAACGGGGAACACGCCGCGCATTGCCGCGGGATTAACGGGTCGAGTCATGATATGGGCGCTTTGGAATGTGATGAGGCGGTGGAAGTGTCTCTGACGGTCGCGATTCGCGCTTCAAGTGCTTCAACTGCGTGAAGTGCGTTAAGCGGTCTCATGGTGCTTATTGCCGCCGACTATACGACTGCGCGGCACGCAGGTATATTGAATTGTTTCCATCTCGTGATCGCTTTTACGACTCACCCGCCGTCTTCATGAAAAATACGTTGAATGTTCTGCTGGGCAAACTGCGCATGAAGCAACTCCAGTTGCTGATCGCGCTCGACGACCAGAAGTCGTTGCATAAAGCGGCAGGCATGATGTCCATGACACAATCGGCCGCAAGCAAAGCGTTGCAGGAACTCGAATCAATGTTCGAAGCGCCGCTTTTCGAGCGCACGAAAAGCGGCATGATCCCGAACCAGCTCGGGCATTGCGTGATCCGCTACGCGCGCCTCGTGGCGACGGATCTCGCCGCGCTATGTCAGGACGTTGCCGAAATTCGCTCGGGGCACGGCGGGCGCCTTGCGATCGGCGCGATCATGGGCGCGATTCCCGAATGCGTGATTCCGGCCATCAACCAGTTGCATGCGCGGCAGCCGAACCTTTCTATCGAAGTGGTGGAAAACACGAGTGCGCGCATGCTCGCCCAACTCGACGACGGCCGCCTGGATCTCGTGATCGGCCGAGCCGCCGTGGCTGCGGATCCGTCGAAATACCAGTATCGTCCGCTCGCCGACGAGCCGTTGTCCGTCGTGGTCGGGTACGGTCATCCGGCGCTGCCGCGAAAGAATGTGCAGCTGAGCGACCTCGCGGATCACCGTTGGGTGGTGTATCCGTCGCATATGCCGCTGCACGCGCTGCTCGAACGGGAAATGGATCTCGCGGGGCTAGCCATGCCGGATAACCCGATCTCCACTGCATCCACTTTTGTGACTGTCGCCCTGCTGCAGAGCAGTGCGGATCTGGTGTCGTTGTTGCCGACCGCCATTGCTGACATGTTTATTCGGCAAAAAATGCTGCGTCGCGTGCCGGTTGCGCTCAAGTCGCCTTCGCAAACGTTCGGCGTCGTGACGCGTAAAGGCGGCGTGCTGTCGCCGCCTGCGGAGCGCTTCGTGGAATTGCTGCGGCAGCAGATGCAAGTAGAGGAGAACTTGCCGGAAAAAGCCCGTCAGTCAAAACGCGCGCCGCGGTCGGCGTCTACCCTGACGCCAAAGCCGGGGCGCAAATTCGCCCATGCAGCTGCGAAGCGAAAACTTGCCTGAGTCAGCGTTTTTTCAGAGCGCGACAAGACGTCGAATATCGCACGGCAATTCGCGCTTTGCTATGTTCTTGCGACGGGTGTTGTAGCGGCGACACTGGGGGTAAATCCGAACCAATTGCGCGTGTGCCCCCGCGCTACACTGCTTTGAGGGCGTCGGATTGAAAAGGCTGGCGCCCATTCGGGGAGAGCAGTCATGAATCGGCCATCGGTTCGATTTCCGCTTCGCGCCACCGGCACCGCTTCGGTGCGCAAGTGGTTCAAATGGGCGCTCGCGGCGGCGTTGTTGTTGGGATTGGCGTGGGTTGTGCGCCTGTGCGAACTTGAAATCGAAACTTCCCGACTGCAGGCCCATTACCTCTCCGAACTCACGCGTGACATCGCCTTCTCTGTAGACGATGGCCCGAGCCATTCCATCCGTTTTCCCGAGGCGGACAAAGGTCCGTACGACACCCGCCTCGGCTACGCATTGCTGCCGTCAATCCAGCAGCGCTTGCTGCAGCGCGGCTTCGAAGTCACCGCACAGGCGCGGGATTCAGAGCGCATGCTTTCGATAGCAGATAGAAGCCTTTTCTTGCCGTACGCCGAGAAGGACCAAGCCGGCTTGCAACTATTCGACGGCACCGGCGCCGCTCTTTTTAGCGCGAGTTTTCCGGGGCGAGTGTACGACAGCTTCGAGGCGATTCCGCCTGTCATCGTCAACTCGCTTCTGTTTATTGAAGACCGTTATCTGCTCGATCCGAATCAACCTAACCGCAATCCGGCCATCGACTGGGGGCGCTTTAGCCGCGCGCTGGCCGATCAGGGCGCACGCGTATTCAACCATCACCAGGCGGCGCCCGGCGGCAGCACGCTCGCCACGCAGATCGAGAAATTCCGTCACTCGGCGGGCGGCCGCACCGCGACGCCGCCGGAGAAGCTGAGGCAGATTGCGTCTGCTTCGGTGCGTGCCTATCTGAACGGTCCGCAGACCATGCCCGCGCGTCGGCAGATCGTCATGCACTATCTGAATTCGGTGCCGCTTGCGGCGCAACCTGGCGTCGGTGAAATCAGCGGCATGGGCGACGGTCTCGCCGCGTGGTACGGACGCGACTTCGCGGATGTGAACCGCATACTGAACGCGCCTGCAACCACAGAGAACCTGCCGCAGCAAGGCGAGGCATTTCGCCAGGTGCTTTCTCTGATGATCGCCCAGCGCGCGCCGTCCTATTTCCTGCATCGCGGTTACCCCGAGCTCGAACGATTGACCGACAGTTATTTGCGGCTGCTCGCGAACGGCGGCGTGATTTCCGCCGCTTTGCGCGACGCGGCGCTTTCTGCCACGGTCGATTTGCACCGCGCGGGCAAACCCGTTCAAAACGCCGGCTCGTTCGTGTCGCGCAAAGCCGTCACGTCGATGCGCTCGAACCTGCTCGCAGCGCTCGGCATTCCGAGCTTTTACGAATTGGACCGGCTTGATCTGCAAGCCACCGGCACGCTCAACAACGCGGTGCAGCAGGCCGTGAGCGAACGGCTTGCCGGTGCCGCCACACGCGACGGCGCGAAGGCCGCGGGCCTTGTCGGCTTCGAAATGCTGCGCGCATCGGACGATCCGTCGAAAATCTCCTACAGCTTCACGCTATTCGAGCGGCGTGACGGAGCGAACCTCGTGCGCGTGCAAACGGACAGCGTGAACCAGCCATTCGACATTAATTCGGGTGCACGTTTGAACCTCGGATCCACTGCAAAACTGCGTACCGTAGTGACGTATTTGCAGATCGTGTCCCAGCTGCATGCGCGTTACGCTGCTCGAAGCGCGGCGGAACTCAAAACCATCAAGCCCGATCCGAGCGATCAATTGACACGCTGGGCGCTGGACTATCTCTCGCACACCAAGGATCGTTCGCTTCAATCCATGCTCGACGCGGCCGTGGAGCGCAAGTATTCCGCGAGTCCCGGCGAAACGTTCTACACCGGCGGCGGCGCGCAAACCTTCAACAACTTCGAATCCGACGACAACGGTCGCATTCTTACTGTCCGTCGTGCGTTCCAGCATTCGGTGAATCTGGTGTTCGTGCGGCTGATGCGCGATATCGTCCACTACGAGATGGTGCAAACCACGGGACCGTCGTCGCAATGGCTCGGCGATCCGGCGATCCGCAAAATGTACTTGACGCGTTTCGCCGATCAGGAAAGCCGTGTGTACATGAATCGTTTCTACACGAAGTATCACGGCAAAACGCGAGAGCAGGCATTGGCGCTGTTGCTGCTCGGCGTGCGCAAATCGCCGCCCAAGATCGCCACGGTGTTGCGTAGCGTTGCGCCCGACGAGTCCAACGCGTGGTTCAACGAGAAGATGCGCGCCGCGCTGAAAAATACGCCGGCCGCTTCGGTACTCGACGACGAAGACCTCGCGAACCTTTACGCGAAGTACGCAATCGACCGCTTCAACCTGAACGATCGGGGCTATATATCGAGTGTGCATCCGCTCGAACTGTGGACGCTCAACTATCTGCGCGAACATCCGAACGCCACGCTCAGCGACATTCAGAACGCAAGCAGCGATGTGCGTCTGTCGACGTATTCATGGCTCTTCAAGACGCGCTATCACGCAACGCAGGATCGCCGCATCAAACGCATGGTCGAGCTGCGCGCGTACGACACAATCGGCAAGTCGTGGCAGGCGCTCGGCTATCCGTTCGCAACGCTTACCCCTTCGTATGCGGCTGCGATCGGTGCATCGGGTGACAGGCCCGCAGCGCTTGCACAACTGATCGGCCTGATCGCAAACGACGGCAACAAGGTTCCGACCGAAAATCTGACGCAACTGGACTTCGCGAAAGACACGCCGTACGAAACGCATTTCCGTCGTGCGTCCGTCGCTCCGCAACAGCAACTTTCGCCTGAAATTGCGGGAATCGTGAAGGGCATGTTGCGCGATGTCGTGACGGGCGGCACGGCGCGGCGTCTCGCGCAGGGCATGACATTCCCGGACGGCCGGACCATGGAGGTTTACGGCAAGACAGGTACGGGCGATCAGCGCTTTAACGTATTCGCCAAGGGCGCGCGCCTCATTGAATCGCGCAAAGTGAACCGCAGTGCGACGTTCGTATTCGCCATTGGCGACCGCTTTTACGGCACGCTGACCGCGTGGGTGCACGAACCGTACGCGGCGCACTACGAATTCACGAGTGCGCTTTCCGTGCAACTGCTGAAGTCGATGGCGCCCGCGTTGCAGCCATTGCTCGAATCTGCGCCTGCAAAGACCGCTTCTATCGCTGTCGAGAAGGTCGTCGCGCAGTGAAGCGGCCGCGGTACATCAACATCAATATGCGGCTTCTGTCGCAGGTTTGAGAAACAGTTCGTGCACCGGCGCGAAGTGCGCGTAGAGCGGCAAAATTGCGCCGCCCATTGCACGTGCGTCGGCACCAATTGCGCCTTCCAATAGTTGCGGGCGCACCATGCCTTCCCATTCGAATCGGTCCAGCACGCGTTCCGTGCGGCGAATGATTTCGCGCACCATTTGCCGGTCCAGTTCGCCGTCGATCACCACCGCTTCGAGGTCCAGCAACGCGGCGGCGCTGGTGAGCGCGTTGGCGATCGCGGGGCACGCGGTATCGAGCCATTCCTCGGTGTGCCGCCACATTTCCGGTGCCAGCGCGCGATGATCGTGCGCGGCGGCTGCCGGTTTTCCCGCGTCGCTCAACAGGCGTTCCAGTACGAAACCGGAAGCGGCGTGCAGCAGTTGCCTCGCAGGTTTGCGCCCGCCGCCGTCGCGCAGCGGAATAGAGCCGACCGCGCCGGCGTTGTCGTGCGGCCCGCCGTGCAGGCGGCCGTCGATAACAAGGCCGCCGCCAATGAACGTGCCGACGAACAGATACAGGAAGTTGTGAATGCCGCGCCCTTGGCCCATCACGAGTTCTGCAGCGCACGCGGCTGTCGTGTCCTTCGCGAATTCGACCGGCAGCCCCGTCATGGTCGCGATGCGCGAGCGCAAGTCGATCTCGTGCCATGCGTCTAGCGCGTCGGGCGGCGCGCCGAGAAAGTCGCGCCAGCCGCCGAGCCACAACGGTGCAGCCACGCCCACGCCGACAACTTTGCTGGCGTTCGCGCCGAGCGCCTGATTCACGCGCGCGAGTTTGCTTTCGAGTGCGGGAAACAGCGTGCGCGGATCAGGGTACGGGTACTCGAACACATCGCGACATACCACGCGGCCGGCGAAATCCATCGCCAGTACGTCGAGACTGCGGCGGCCTACCTTGATGCCGATCGTGTACGCGCCGTCCGCGCGCAACGCAATCGGCACCGACGGCTGGCCGATCCTGCCGCGCACTCGAGCCTGCTTTTCCAGCAGACCATCGTCGATCAGACGATCGACGATCATCGACACGGTCTGCATCGAAAGACGCGTGAGACGACCCACGTCTGCCTTCGGCAACGGTCCATGCAGACGGATCGTCTGCAACACGATGCGCTCGTTGAATTGCCGCATGCCGACCTGATTCGAGCCGACCGTGCGTTTGAGGGGCGGGCGCATGCCTGTGGTATCCATGCTCATGTGCCCCTCAGCGATGTGATTGCATCATGCAATCGCCTTGACGTCGGCCTCTTTCGCGCCGGTCATGATCGCAACGGCCTCCGACATATGCACGTCTTTCGTATTGACGAGCGCGGCGCGGCGGCCGAGCCGCTGAATATGGATACGGTCCGCCACTTCGAATACGTGCGGCATGTTATGGCTGATGAGAATCACCGGCAGCCCGCGGTCGCGCACGCGGCGAATCAGTTCGAGCACCATGTTGCCTTCCTTCACGCCGAGTGCTGCGGTGGGCTCGTCGAGAATCACCACATGCCGCGCGAACGCGGCGCTGCGCGCAACGGCAACGCCTTGACGCTGACCGCCGGAGAGCGTTTCGACCGCCTGACGCATCGAGCGAATGCCGATTTGCAGATCCTTCATATGAGCAGTTGCTTCTTCAAGCATGCGGCGTTTGTCGATCATCTTGAAGATCGAACCGCGCCAGCCGGGCTTGACCAACTCGCGCGCCAGAAACAGATTTTCGGCGATGCTCATAGCCGGCGCGACCGCCAGTTCCTGATACACGGTCTCGATGCCTTGCGCGCGGGCATCCAGCGGACTGCGGAATTTGACGGGCTTGCCGTCGAGCAGAATTTCGCCTTCATCCGGCACCGTCGCGCCGGAAAGTGCCTTGATCAACGACGATTTCCCAGCGCCGTTGTCGCCGATCACTGCGAGAATCTCGCCGGGCAGCACTTCGAAGTCGCAGCCGTCGAGCGCGGTCACATTGCCATAACGTTTGACGAGGCCACGCGCCTGCAGAACGGGCAACGCGGCGGAAGCGGAAGTAGTTGTCGACATGACGGGCTCCTGTCGGCCTGAGTTAGCCAATGCGCTGACTCAGGCTCCATGCAATAAGGTTGCGATTGAATGCTCAACCGCGGCGATGAGAGAGTTTGTCCGCGGCCACCGCGAGAATCACCAGCATGCCGGTGATCAATACCTGGTAGACCGAAGAAACGCCGATCAGGGTCAAGCCGTTGCGGAACACGCCGACAATCAGCGCACCGAGCAGCGTCCCGGAAATCGACCCGCGTCCGCCGAAGAGACTCGTGCCGCCGAGCACTACCGCCGTGATGCTATCGAGGTTCTCGGTTTGGCCTGCTTGCGGATCGCCCACGCCGGTGCGCGACACCGACAGCAACGCAGCAACGCCGTAAATGGCACCGGCCAGTGTGTAGACGGTCAGCAGGATCTTCTGCGACGACAAACCCATCAGCCGCGCAGCCTCGGCGTTATTGCCGAGCGCATACAGATGGCGGCCGGGCACCGTGTCGCGCAACACGAACCATGTGGCCAGATACATCAGCAATGTGAGGACGGTGCCGTAGGTGACGTCGGCGGGTCCGAGCTTGAACGTGTTGCCGAAGAACATGATTGCGTCCGGCAGATTCGACACGCTTTCCGCATTCGAATAGATCTGCGTGAGCGCGAAGGCAATGTTCAGCGTGCCGAGCGTGACGATGAACGCCGGCAATTTGATGCGCGTAATGAGTACACCGTTGAGCACGCCGAACAGTGTGCTCGCGCCGATGCCGCACAGAATCGCGAGTGCGGGCGGCAGGCCCAGCGTCACCGCGAACTTCGTCATGATGATGGAGCCGAACGCCATCACCATGCCGCAGGAGAGATCGATGCCGCCCGTCAGCACAATCAGCGTCTGGCCGATTGCGATCACCGCAACGACCATTGTCTGTTGAAGGATCAACGAGAGGTTCTGGAACGACAGGAAACGGCTGCTCTGCGAGATGAAGAAACCGCAAGCCAGCACGAGCGCGATGAGCGGCCCGACTTCGGCAAGCGACGGCAGACGGTCTGAGAAATGGCGCGGATGGCCCGCGGGAGCGGAAGGAGTCGACATGATGGATGTCCTCGAAACATGAGCGTGGCGTGCGCCGCGCGGCGAATCATCCGGCGGCCCGGCGAGCGGGCCGCCGTACAGTGCGTGTTACTTGTTGCCCCAGCAGTTGTCGAGGCCGAAGGTCGTGTCCTTGCTGTCGATGCCGGACATCGGCTTGTCCGTGATCAGCGTCACGCCCGTGTCCTGGTAGCCCGAAACCTTCTTGCCGGTCTTCGCGTAATCGACGCCTGCCGTTACGCCGAGCGCGGCCATCTTCAGCGGATACTGCTGCGAGGTCGCGGCGATCGAACCGGCCTTGACGTTGCGCACACCCTCACAGCCGCCGTCGATCGAAACGACCATCACGCTCTTGTCCTTGCCCGCTGCCTTCAGCGCGCGATACGCGCCCGCAGCCGCCGGTTCGTTGATCGTGTAGACCACGTTGATATCCGGCGATTTCTGCAAGCAGTTTTCCATCGCCGTCTGGCCTTTCGCCTGATCGCCGCGGGTGTCCTGGCTGCATACGATCGAAGGGTCGCCTTGCTTTACGCCGAACCCTTCCAGAAAGCCGTTATGCCGCAGCACGCCCACCGAAACGCCGGGCGCGAGATCGAGGGTGGCGATCTTCGCGGGCTTGCCGTTCAACGCCGCCTTCGCGTATTTGCCGATCAACACGCCGGCTTTGAAGTTGTCGGTCGCGAAGAGGGCGTCCGTGGCGTCTTGCGGGTCCGTCGGCGTGTCGAGCGCGACCACCATCACGCCGGCGGCGCGCGCTTTCTTGATGCTCGGCACGATCGCCTTCGTATCGCTTGGAGTGATCAGAATCGCCTTCGCGCCAGCCGTCATCATGTTTTCGATTGCCGTCACCTGGCTCGCGTTGTCGCCGTCGAATCTGCCGGCTGCGGTAATCAGCTTGGCGCCGTCTTTCGACGCTGCCGCCTCCGCGCCTTGCTTCATCTTCACGAAGAACGGATTGGTGTCGGTCTTGGTGATGAGACCGACGACCGGCTGGTCGGCTGCCTGACTTGCGCTCGCGCACCAGACCGCCGACGCCGCGACGCACATCGAGACGATCTTCCTGGCGACAGGAAGCCTGCGGGAATTCAGATTCATGGGACGCTCCTCCGGTTATTGGCAATGACGTTCTTGGAACTGCTGGCGGTTGCACACGCGAACGCTGCGCGGGCGCAACCTGGAATGCGGCACGTCCGAGCGGTCGAAGCAGGACCGTGGACGTCGCCTAAATCACTTTGGTTGATTTAGTACAGCAGGCGGCGAGGGGCGCGTCAAGGAATCCCGTTGGACGGGGACAGAGCTTGATGCACCTTGGGGAGTCCGGGAAAGCCTTGTGCGGCGAGGGTTTGGCGAGATGGTGCGGCGCAGCGTCGGGACGGCCGGATTGGGGAAAGTCCTGGCTTCAGTGAAAGCAGGTAGAAAGGTGTTTCGTGCGTTTTGACTGCATCGAGGAGGGCGTGAGGGACGCCCAAGCGGCTCACGACGACGAGGTTTCCAGCTTCAATTTCGCGTTCAACGGGAGCGCGGCGTGCCAGTCGACGCACGCACCACGAGTTTCGGCGGCGACGAAATTCGCATCGGCACATTGGCCTCGCCAGAACCGGCCTGTCCATACGACGATTCGATGAGTTCGCGCAGCAACGAAACCGCAAGCCCGGCGACTTCGACGGTCGGCACGGCGACAGTGGTCAATGCAGGCCGCGACTCGCGCGCGAGCTGGATGTCGGTGATGCCCATCACGGAAAGATCGACTGGTACGGCGAGGCCGAGGTCGGCAGCGGCATGCATCGCGCCGAGCGCCGGCAGGTCGTTGGTCGCGAAGATCGCAGTGAGTTGCGGATCGGCCTCGAGCAATTCGCGCGCCGCGCTGTAGCCACCCTGGATCGTATCTGCAGCATGTTTGACGCGGTTTTTGCGGACCCCGGCCGCACGCAGCGCATCGACGAACCCTTCATAGCGGGCCGCGTGAATACCGGAAGCCTTGCTGCCGACAATCGCCCCTATCCGCCGATGTCCCAATTCGAGCAGATGCTTTCCGGCAAGCTCGCCGGCCAGACGAAAATCCACCGCAACGCAGGGCAGGCCCGGTGGCTCGTTGGGCCGCTCCCACATGCACAAAACCACGGGAGTGCCGCGCGATTCCGTCACGTGAAGGTCCGTGAATTGCAGGTTCGCGTTGGTCACGAGCACGCCCTCGGAAAGCGTGCCGGCTATCTGGTCGAGGTACGCGCGGCCCGTTAGCGGATCTTCGTTAGTATTGCAAATGATCACGAAATGCCCGCTGGTTCGCGCCGCGCGTTCGACGGCTAGCGCAAACTCGGGATAGAACGGATTGGCGATGCTCGACACCATCAAGGCGAGCGTCGGGGCGCGCCCTTCGGCAAGCGCGCGAGCGGCGAGGTGTGGCCGGTAGCCAAGCGCGTCGACGGCTTCGAGAACGCGTTGACGTGTGCTCTCGCCGACGCGCCCTCGATTGCGCAGCACATTCGATACGGTGGCAGGCGTGACGCCGGCATGGCGCGCGACTTCGCTAAGTGTGGGCATGTCTCTTCATTATTTGGGATGGCTGCCCGGCATTTGCATCGGCGGGCAAGGCGCGGCACCATCTGTCGCACAGACAAAACGATAGCGGAGACAGGCAAGGCCCGACGATCGCACGCGATCGATTTTTTAGGCCCTGCTGATTAAGCGCTTAATCTCCGCCGTCGAGCCGATTAAATCACGGAGTCGAGACGATGGCGAGCATTTCGTTAAGAGGCGTGCAGAAAGCGTATGGCGACGGTGCGCCGGTGATTCGCGACGTCGATCTCGAGATCGGCGAGAACGAGTTCTGCGTTTTTCTCGGCCCTTCTGGCTGCGGCAAGTCTACGTTGCTGCGCATGATCGCAGGGCTCGAAGATCTCACCGACGGCGACCTGTTCATTGGCGGCGAGGTCATGAACGACGTGCCGGCGGCCCAACGCGGCGTGGCAATGGTGTTTCAGAGCTACGCGCTCTTTCCGCACATGACCGTGTTCGAGAACATGGCATTCGGACTGAAGCTCGCCAAAACCCCAAAAGACGAGATCGACCGCAAGGTGCGGGAAGCCGCGCGCATTCTGCAACTGGAAGCGCTGCTCGAGCGCAGGCCGAAAGCACTGTCCGGCGGTCAACGTCAGCGCGTTGCAATTGGCCGCGCGATTGTGCGCCAACCCGGCGTGTTTCTCTTTGACGAACCGCTCTCCAATCTCGACGCAACGCTGCGTGGCCAGACGCGCATCGAAATCGCGCGGCTGCACAAGCAGTTCGCGAAGGCGAGCGTGGTGTATGTGACGCACGATCAGATCGAGGCGATGACCCTCGCGGACAAGATCGTCTTGTTGCATGCCGGGAAAGACACCGAACGTTACGGCAGCATCGCGCAAATCGGTGCGCCGCTGGAGTTGTATCACCGTCCCAGGAGCCGCTTCGTCGCGGGGTTCATCGGGTCGCCGCGCATGAACTTTCTGCCGGGACGTATCGCTTCTGTCGACGCGCAAGGCGTGGTAGTGACGCTCGATCACACGCAAGAGAACGTCCGCGTGTCTGCGGATGGTGCCGCGTTGCAAGTCTCGCAAGCGGTGACGCTCGGCGTGCGTCCTGAGCACCTTGAATTCGTCGACCCGTCCTCGTCTCACGACGACGCCATTCTTTCGCGCACCGTCTCGCTCGTCGAACAGCTTGGCGAGCACAGCTATGTGCACCTCGATCAACCCGGCGGCGTCGCGCTCATCGCGAAAGCACCGGGTGATACGCGACTCGCACCAGGCGATCGCGCGAACCTGCGGGTACCGCGCCACGCCACTCATTTGTTCACCGAAGACGGCTTCGCCGCTCCTTCGCTTGAATCCGTCGAACATTACGCATAAAGGACATTCGGATGCGCCTTGGAGTCTGTTATTACCCGGAACACTGGCCCGAGTCGATGTGGGAAGACGACGCGCGCCGGATGAAAGCACTCGGTATCGAGCAGGTGCGAATCGCCGAGTTTGCGTGGAGCCGCATTGAGCCGACGCCTGGCGAATACGATTGGGCGTGGCTCGATCGCGCAATCGAAGTACTCGGCGCCGCAGGCTTGCAAGTCGTGATGTGCACGCCCACCGCGACACCTCCAAAGTGGCTGATCGACCGCCATCCGGACATCTTGCCGATTGGCGCAGATGGCCGACCGCGCGCGTTCGGCTCGCGCCGTCACTATGACTTCTCGTCGCCCTCGTATTTCGCGGCCTCGCAGAAGATTTGCACTGCAATCGCCGAGCGTTACGGCAAACATCCGGCCGTTGCGTACTGGCAGACCGATAACGAGTTCGGCTGTCATCACACAGTCGTGAGTTATTCGCCCGCAGCAGTGGCGCGCTTTCGCGAGTGGCTAAAGGCACGCTACAAAACAATCGACGAATTAAACCGCGCGTGGGGCACCGTGTTCTGGAGCATGGAGTACCGCAGCTTCGACGAGATCGACGCTCCGGTGGCGACTGTGACCGAGGCACATCCTTCGCATCGGCTCGACTACCGGCGCTTCGCGTCCGACGAAGTTGCGCGCTATAACCGCATGCAGGTCGAGATCATCCGTGCGTATTCGCCGGGGCGGCCGGTTGCGCACAACTTCATGCAGCTCTTTACCGAGTTCGATCACTACAAGGTCGCTGCCGATCTCGACGTTGCCGCTTGGGACAGTTATCCGCTCGGCGCGCTGGAAGAACAATGGTTCGCGCCCGATGTGAAAGCGCGCTGGCTCCGCAGCGGTCATCCGGATTTTGCATCGTTCAATCACGACGTATATCGCGGCATGTCGAAGCTGCCGTTCTGGGTGATGGAGCAACAACCCGGTCCGGTGAACTGGGCGCAGTGGAATCCGGCGCCATTGCCGGGCATGGTGCGGCTGTGGAGCTGGGAAGCGTTCGCGCACGGTGCGGGCTGCGTATCGTATTTCCGCTGGCGTCAGGCGCCGTTCGCGCAGGAGCAGATGCATGCGGGCCTGAACACGCCGGATAACCGGCTCGACGTCGGCGGTAGCGAAGCGGCGCAAGTGGCGTCGGAGATTCGCACGGTGCTCGCGGCTAATGCGCATGCCGATGCCGCGGTCCGTTCGAAAGTGGCGCTCCTCTACGACTATGAAGCAAAGTGGCTGTTCGAGATCCATCCGCAGGGTGCGGACTTTCACTATCCGCGCTTCGCATTCGAGTACTACTCGGCATTGCGTGCGTTAGGTCTCGATGTCGATGTCGTGCCGGTCGACGCGTCGCTCGACGGCTACAGCCTGATCGTCGTGCCGCCATTGCCGGTCGTGCCGGCGGATCTGGCCGCGCGTCTTGCCAGCTCGGGGGCGCAGGTCGTGCTTGGGCCGCGCACCGGTTCGAAGACTCAGGACTTGAAGATTCCCGCGAATCTGCCGCCGGGTGCGCTCGCCGATGTGTTGCCGCTGCGTGTCTGGCGCGTCGAATCGATGCGGCCTAATGTGACCGAGGCCGTGCGGCTTGCCGGTACGCAAGACGCGAGTGTTGAAGACGGCGTCGCGCGTCACTGGCGCGACTTCATCGAAAGCAAGGACACGAATTCTTTCGATGTACTGGCGCGTTTCGCCGACGGGCAACCGGCGTATGTGCGTAGCGGTGCGTTCCATTACCTCGCCAGCTTGTTCGACGACGCGCTGACGACCCGGCTCTTCGAGCAGATCGCACAACGCGCCGGCGTCGAAACGGTGCAGCTCGGCGAGAGCGTCCGCATTAGCCGGCGCGGCGCGCTGACCTATGTGTTCAACTACGGCGGCACCGCGCACACGATCACCGGTGCGGCAGACAACGCATTCGTGATCGGCTCAGGTACTGTCGAGCCACAAGGCGTGGCAGTGTATCGAGCCCGATGACAGTTGCGGGGAGCGGGACGATGTGCAAACCGGAATTCCATGCAGTAACGACAACGATGCAAAATCAGGAATCAAGGAGACAGGTAGCATGAAAATGAAACCACGCAAGGTTCTGCTGGCACTCGCGGTCGCCGCGGCGACTCTCGGAACGTCGGTCGTCAGCACTGCTCAGGCCGGCACGCTGACCGCGAATATCGCATTCAAGGGGGCGAGTCAGCGCGCGGTCTGGCAGTCTGTTGTCGATGAATTCAAGAGGGCGCATCCCGGCATCGACGTGAAGGTGTCGTTTATCGATGAAGAAGCGTACAAAGTGCAATTGCCCGGTTGGCTCTCCACTGTCGCGCCCGATATCGTCAACTGGCATGACGGCGAGCGCATGGCGTATTACGCACAGCGCGGCCTTTTTGAAGACTTGAGCGGCGATTGGGCGAAGAACGGCTGGAACGACATGTATGCCTCGACGAAGGAAGCGTCGTCGTATAAGGGCAAGCAATATGCGGCGCCTACGGTGTATTACTCGTGGGGCATGTTCTATCGCAAGGATCTGTTCCAGAAAGCCGGCATCTCTGGTGAACCGAAAACGTGGGATCAGTTTCTCGACGACTGCAAGAAGCTGAAGGCCGCCGGCATTACGCCGATTGCCGTGGCGGGCCGCGATGCATGGACGCTCGCCGGCTGGTTCGACTATCTCGATCTTCGCCTGAATGGCAATGCGTTTCATCAGAAGCTGATGGCGGGTGAAATTGCATACACCGATCCGCGTGTGAAGAAGGTCTATACGACCTGGAAGCAGTTGATCGACGCGGGTTATTTCATCGACAACTCGCTGTCGTACGATCTGGATTCGGTGCAGCCATTCCTGTTCCAGGGCAAGGCCGCGATGATGCTGATGGGCACCTTCATCACCGCAGGCTTTCCGCCGAATGTGAAACCGGAGATGGGCTACTTCCAGTTCCCGATCATCGACGCCAATGTGCCGACCGCCGAAGACGGACCGGTCGAGTCGCTGCATATCCCGTCGAAGGCGAAGAACAAGGCGGACGCTCACACGTTCCTCGCGTTTGTCGAAACGCCTGAAATCGGCGCGAAGCTTGCTGCCGGTCTCGGCTCGCTGTCGGCGAATAGCAAGTCGCCGGAGCCGGAAGATCCGATCTCCAAGATCGGCTTCCAGATTCTTGCCAATACGAAAGGCGGCATTGCGCAGTTCTACGACCGCGACATGACGAAGGAAATGGCCGATGAAGGCATGAAGGGGATGCAGCAGTTCGTCTCCGATCCGTCGAAACTGGACAGCGTGCTCGCGCAACTGGAGCAGACGCGCAAGCGCATTTACAAGAAGTAGTGGGCGGTGGCGGCCGTTGAGGGGCCTTTCGGGGTGTCTGGACGGCAGCAACTGTATGTCGGCAGCTTTGCGAGGGATCGGGTGAGACGCTGAAGCGCTCACTCCGGTCGAGCGCTGTGCATGGAGAATGATTTTGTCGCATTCCGTCACTCGTCATACTGTGGGCGGTCCCGCTGGACCAGGCGGCTCGCCGCTGCCTGCGTCGGGCAGCACCACGCGGGGCCACGCGCGCGGGCGTCGTCCTTCGCCTACCGCACGGCGTCAACGACGCGCCGCCTTTCTGTTTCTCGCGCCCGCTTGTGTGATGGTGGCCATTTACGTGATCTGGCCGATTCTGTCGACGATACGCTTGAGCTTCTTCAACTGGGACGGCATGACGGAGCCGACTTTCGTCGGCCTCGCCAATTACACCGAGTTGTTTCATACGCAGACGTTCTATACGGCGCTAAAGAACAACCTTATCTGGCTCCTGCTGTTTCTGCTCGCACCGCCGATGGGACTCGCCGTCGCGTTGTACCTGAACCAGGCAGTGGCAGGCATCCGGATCGTCAAGTCGCTCTTCTTTGCGCCGTTCGTATTGTCCGGTGTGGTAGTCGGGCTGATCTTCTCGTGGTTCTACGATCCAACATTTGGCTTGCTCGCGGTAATTCTCGGCCACGGCGTGCCGGTACTCGGCGATCCGCGCTACGCAACGCTAGGCATTGTGTTCGCCGCACTATGGCCGCAAACGGCCTATTGCATGATCCTCTATCTGACAGGCCTCACTTCGCTCAACGCGGAACAGATCGAGGCGGCGCGCATGGAGGGCGCACGCGGCTGGTCGATGCTATGGCATGTGATCCTGCCGCAATTGCGGCCCACCACCTTTATGGCAATCGTCGTCACGATCATCGGCGCATTGCGTAGTTTCGATCTGATTTCGGTGATGACCGGCGGCGGTCCTTTCGAGAGTTCGACCGTGCTCGCCTATTACATGTACGACCAGGCAATCAAGTACTACCGCATCGGCTATTCGGCCGCAGTGGCCGTCGTGCTGTTCGGCATCATGCTGGTGTACATCGTTTATCACTTGCGGCGGATGCTGCGCGCCGAGCAATAAGGAGCCAACCATGTTTCCAATTCCAATCGACAAGTGGAAACCGGCAACGCGCCGCGTCTACAAACTGACGCTGCCGGTCGCATTGCTGATCTGGCTTCTACCGATGATCGCTGTGCTCGTCACATCGATACGCTCGAGCGAAGAACTCAGCGAGGGCAACTATTGGGGATGGCCGAAGCATTTTGCGCTGTTCGACAATTATCGCGAGGCGCTGACCACTTCGCCAATGTTGCATTACTTCTGGAATAGCGTGCTGATTACCGTGCCCGCGGTGATCGGTTCCATTGCACTCGCCGCAATGGCCGGCTTTGCGCTCGCAATCTACCGCTTTCGCGGCAATTCCTCGCTGTTCGCTACTTTTGTCGCGGGCAACTTCGTGCCGGTGCAGGTGTTGATGATCCCGGTACGCGATCTGTCGTTGCAACTAGGGGTGTTTAACACGGTGAGCGCCCTGATTCTTTTCCATGTGTCGTTCCAGACAGGTTTTTGCGCTCTCTTTTTACGCAACTTCATCAAGCAGCTGCCGTTCGAACTGGTCGAGGCGGCGCGAATCGAAGGTGCGAACGAGTGGACGGTGTTCTTCAGAATCGTCCTTCCGCTGATACGGCCCGCGCTCGCCGCATTGGCGATTCTCGTGTTCACCTTCGTGTGGAACGACTATTTCTGGGCGTTGTGCCTGACGCAAGGCGACGACGCCGCGCCGATCACCGTCGGTGTGGCCGCGCTGAAGGGGCAATGGACGACCGCATGGAACCTCGTTTCCGCCGGCTCGATCCTCGCGGCGCTGCCTTCCGTCGCAATGTTCTTCGCGATGCAGAAACACTTTGTCGCAGGCTTGACATTCGGCGCGACGAAGGGTTAAAGCGGCTACCCGATGACCTTGCCGACTCGTGACCAAAGAAATAGCAAATCGAGTCGCGCGTATTGAGCGTTGAGAGTATGAACGGCAAACGTTTGCGCGACCGCCGTCGCGTTTGCCCTCATTAAAGATTGGGATGAGCTTGTCGTTATCTAGTGAAATATGTCAGACCGTCGAACTGACTCGTGCCTGAAGAAGGCACGCGCTGGACCAAAAGCTCATCGGGGGTACCAATCTTGAACCAACAACGCACGCCATGGACGCGCACCGCGGCTCCGGGCGAAGTCATCTATTCAGAAGGCTTCCTGGGTGACGCAGTGATCTACGTCATTGCAGATGGCAAAGTCGAAATCTCCACCCAGTGCGACGAAAAAAAGGTCATTCTGGCCACGCTCGGCAAGGGCGAATTTTTCGGCGAAGCGGCGTTGTTGCCGCCCGAGCCGCGAGCCCACACCGCGAAGGCACTGAGCTTCTGCCAACTTACCGCCATCGCGGGCGGCATTGTCGAAGAAGAACTCGAGCGCGTCTCGCCGCTGCTGCGCCATATCGTGCGCACGATGATCCGTCGCGTCAAAAAGAAAGACGACATTCTCGCGACTAATACACATGCCGATTTTCTACCCGGCGTCCTTTCCTACGCGCACGTTCTTTCGTTGATGGCCGGAGCCGAACCGAACGACAGATTCGACGGACGCGCGCGCCGTCCTCAAAACGAGGAAATCTCGATTCCGCTTTCCGAAGTCATCAAGAAATGCAACGCGATAGCGGGCCACTCGCGTCCACATGTGATGGCAATGCTCAAGCGCATGGAGAAGCTCAATCTCGTATCCATCGAAGGAGGACGCTCGGAGCGGCTGAACAATACGTCTGGGCGCTATTCGGCAAGTGACGGCGCGGCGGGCCGGCAGCTCGTCACGTTCGACGCAGTGAAAATCACTGAACGCGCGCAGCAGGTGGCGGACCACGATCTGGATGTATCGATCAGCAGCGAACTCGAACTGATCGAACTGGACGACCTGGAAGCCCTGATCGGCGTCGACCGGAAAGTGATTCTGAACAAGCTCTCTCACGCGGAGATCGCCGAGGACATCTTCGCGTTCCGCAAGACCAAGGTACTCAACTACGTCGAGGAAAAAGGTCTCAGCTACTTCTCGCGCCGCACCGCGCGTGGCGCAGGCGAGTTGAAATCGCTCGGCGATCTGGAGTTTGTCGATCAGCGCACGTTGTTCGAAGCGGTGAGTGCTTTCGATACCTACGACCTCGCGAAACTGCTGTCCGCGTCTGAGGGGCAGCCGATTGACGAGCGCCTGCAATCGGTGATGACGGAAGCCCGGAAGAAAGAGGTGTCGTGGGTCATGCGTCGAGAGATCAAGATCGACCCGGTCGAGATCATCGAAATCGAGCAGCGGTTCCTCGATACGGTGCGAGCGCTGAAGTCACCCGTGGCAAATACTGCTCCGGCTGAGTCCTGAAGCCTGCGGCGCCCGGTCCGCAACACCGGGCGCAACGCTTGAACGTTTAACTGTAATTCGCAGGCTGCTGCAGCCGGTGGCGAGGACGTATGGATCTTCTAACGATATTTGGCGTAGTGTTCGGCCTGACGGCGATCGTCGCGGGCTTCTCGCTCGAAGGCGGCAACTTCACGTCGCTCTTTCAGCTTGAGGCGTTTGTCATCGTGCTGGGGGGCACCTTCGGGGCCGTGATGATCCAGAACACGTGGGCGCGCTTCTATGACGGCGTGAAGCAATTGCGCTTTGCTTTTGTCAAGGCGCGGCAAGTAGATCGCGAGAGCCTTTCTGTTCTGCTCGAATGGGGCGATCAGGCGAAACTCAATGGCATGCTGGTATTCGAGTCGATCGACGCAAACGGGATTAGCCCGTTTGCCAAGCGAGGTCTTGAGCTGCTGGCAAACGGCGTATCGACCGCAGTGCTCGAAGATGCGTTGCAACGCGAGGTCGATGCCTATGAGCGCAATCACATGGCGGCCGCGCGAATCTGGCAGCAGGCGGGCGGTTATGCGCCGACGTTTGGCATTCTGGGCGCGGTGCTTGGCCTCATTCAGGTGACGGGCCATATGCTGGAACCGTCGCAACTGGGGCAGGGCATTGCGGTCGCGTTTGTTGCAACGCTGTATGGCCTGGCCGTAGCCAACCTCGTGTTTCTGCCGCTATACGGAAAGATCCGCGCTCAGGTGGACAGCGAATTGCGTTTCAGGCGTTTGTATCTCGACGGCCTACTCGCCATCTCGCGAAAGGAATCGCCGCACACCATCGAAACGCGCCTGGCTGGCGACGTGCGCGAACGATCCGCCGAACTGCTCGGCTAATGGCTCGGCAATGCCTGAGCATCAATTCATAGCGGACTCGCGTGTATGAGCACTTCGACTGGCAGCAAGCGTCTTCCGACGGACAAGACAGCGCATCAGGACGGGCACGATAGCGGCGAGCAGTCGGACCGCTGGCTGCTTTCATACGCCGATTTGATCACCACGCTGATGGTGCTCTTTCTCGCGCTGTATGTGTTGCAACTCGCGAAGAACAGCGAGTTGCAAATAAAAACGCTGCAACATCACCCGGTGAAAGAGGCTGTCGACGTGCAGCCGCCCGTTGCCGCAACGGATGCAAAAGAAGCTGCGAAGAAGCAACTTCTCTCGTTGCTGGAGCCTTTGCAGGGCAACCGTCAGATCACGATTTCGCACACGCCTCAAGGTGTCGAAATTGCGATCAACGCGAAAGTACTGTTCAATTCCGGCGACGCTCGCCTTTTGCCCGAATCGTTCGCTGTGCTGGATCAGATCGCCAAGGTGCTGCGTGAGCGCGCGAGAAACAACGTTCTGGTTGAAGGACACACGGACAGTTTGCCAATATCGACGGCGAAGTACGAATCCAATTGGGAACTGTCTTCTGCTCGTGCTGGGGCTGTCGTGCGCTTCTTCGCCGACAAGGGTATTGAAGCGCACCGTATGGCCGCCATTGGCCGCGCGGACAATTTTCCGCTGGTTATCGGCAACGACGCGGCGGCCAATGCTGCGAATCGCCGCGTCACCATACTCGTCGAGTATTGAATGTCACGGTGCGAGCGCAAGGTACTGGTGTAGGGACTGAATCGCGGCCGCGCCTTCCCCGACGGCCGCCGCGACTCTTTTCACCGAACCGCTGCGCACGTCGCCCACTGCGAAAATGCCGGGTCTGCTGGTTTCGAGGAAATGCGCGGGGCGTTCCGACGTCCACTTGTGAGCGACATCGGGGCCCGTCAGCACAAAACCATTTTTGTCCAGTTCGACGCAGTCGCCAAGCCAGCCGGTACTTGGCTGCGCGCCGAGAAACAGGAACACGTGGCGAATAGCCATTTCCTCGATTCGCCCCTGCTGGTTCCATTGAATCGACTCGAGATGTTCTTCGCCATTTAGCGCGACGAGTTGTGTTCGCACGTGAACCGTGATGTTCGGCGCCGCTTCGATCCGCCGGATCAGGTAGCTGGACATGCTGGCGTTGAGTCCTTCGCCGCGAATCACGATATGCACATGACGGGCGAATCCGGAGAGAAAGACCGCTGCCTGTCCCGCCGAATTGCCTCCGCCGACGATGACGAGTTCTTCATTTCCGCAAAACGCGGCTTCCATGAACGTTGCACTGTAATAGACGCCCCGACCCTGGAAATGCTCGAGCCGCTCAAGCTCGGGCTTGCGATAACGCGCGCCTGTTGCGATCACAACGGCGCGGGCATAAACATGCTCGTCGTAATTCAGGCGGATATGGAACGGTCGTCCCTTGTCGCATTCGATACCGAGTGCCTCGATCGGCACACCGACTTCCGCACCGAACTTCCGGCATTGGGACAGGCCACGACCGGCGAGTGCCTGGCCGGAGATGCCCGTCGGAAAGCCAAAGTAATTTTCGATCTTCGAGCTGGTGCCCGCCTGGCCACCGGGCGCCTTGGTGTCGAGAACCGCAACCCTCAGTCCTTCCGATGCGGCGTACACGGCCGCAGCAAGACCGGCAGGTCCCGCGCCGACCACCACCACGTCGAATCGCTCGCCATTCAATCTGTCGGGGCTCAGGCCAATCGCGTCCGCCACGGCGCGATTCGTCGGGCGCTTGAGAATAGTGCCCTGCAACGTGACGAGTACCGGCAGATCTTCCTCAGTCGCGCCGTAGCGATCGAGCAGTGCTTTGGCCTCTTCGTGCTCGGCAATGTCGAAATACGCCGACGGTTGCGCGTTGCGGCTCAGGAAATGCCGCAATACGAGTGTCGGAAAAGAGCCGGAACTGCCGATGACGACTACGCCGCCGCTTTGATCCTGAATGTACGCGACGCGGCGCAGGATATAGGCGCGCATGATCGTCTCGCTCAGTTCCGCTTCGGCAACCACGAGTGCGCGCAGCGATTCCTCGTCGATCACGATCACCTCGCAATCGCTCGTTGCGCGTGTCGACGCCACCGCCCCGCGCCCAGCCAGCGTGCCGACTTCGCCGGTAAAGCTGCCGGGCCCGTGAGTACCCAGAAAATGCAGGTTCTCGCCGCTGCCGCGCGTCGCCTCGATGGTGCCTGACACAATCGCGAACATCGGAACGTGGCGATCCCCTTCGGTGAACAGTACCTCGCCGGCGCTCAGCTTGCGCCGCTCGCCGTATCTTTCCAGTACCGCAAACTGCGCGTCGTTCAGCCTGGGAAAGATCTGGTGGTGACGGCTGCCGCCTGCCAGCAGATCTTCACGCTTACCAGAAGTTTTGTCGCTCATGAGGTGTCCAATTAGAAAGACGCACGGTGCAGCACGTCGCTACGCTGCCGGATTGGAACGACGATGCGAATAATAGGCATCATGGGAATGGCTGTGGACAGCGGTTTCGGCTGAGATTGTGCGCCAGAGTCGGTCCGCCAGTAAAGAGCGGCGTCAGGCCGGACAGGGCAAGGCGGCGCATGCAGTGGGGTGCCGATGCCATATCGCGCGGGGCTGGTCACATTCAAGTTCACGCATCATCTGCCGTTAATAACCAGAGAGACAGACAACGAACGGGTTCGGAAAGCATGCGCGATTTCACAGTAAGAAAAAGCTTACTCGCAGTACTGGTCCTGTTTGCCGCGATGATCACGTTTGGCGGCGTGGTGGGTGTCTTCGCGCTTGGCCGCTCGAACGAGAACGCGCAACGGCTCCAGGAGATTGCGACTCAGGAGATACTCGCCAACGACGGCTACAAAGACAGCACCCGTACCCGCGCAGCCCTCACTCGTGCCTACGCGGCGCTGAAGGAGCGCAACGATCTCGCCACTCGCGATTCCGCACTCGCTAGCGCGCAGCGAACCCTCGATCGCGCGGACGCCGAAACGCGTGCTTTCGCGTCGGCGTCCCGATTCGTGGGACAGGACGATGCGCTGAAACAGCAGCTTGTCGACTCGTCGAATGCGTTGGCCGCAACACTGAAGAAGTCGTTCGACGCACTCCAGCGTGGCGACACCGACGCCTACGTTGCAATCAACGACCGCGACATTACGCTTGCCGGTCAGGTCTATTCGGCGAACGTGGAGAAGTTTCAGAACCTTGCTGGCGCGTTGGCGAAGGAGTCCGCGGCGAGAAATGAACGGGAATACGGCTGGATTGTCACGATGGTCGTCACGGGCGTCGCACTCGCTCTCGCATTGATCGTTGCCACGCACTTCGCGTTGCGTAAGATCGTGATCAACCCATTACAGCAGGCGTCGAGACTGCTCGACCGGATTGCCGGCAATGATTTGACCACCTCTATTCCTGAAGGCAGCAAGAGCGAAATCGGCCAGTTGTTCATGTCGATGTCGCGCATGCAGGCCGGGCTCGCGCAAACAGTGTCGAACGTTCGCGTCAATTGCGAGGCGATTCACGGCGGCGCGCGTGAGATTGCCGCGGGCAACCTCGACTTGTCGAGCCGCACCGAGGAGCAGTCGGCATCGCTCGAAGAAACGGCGGCGAGCATGGAGGAGCTGACTTCCACCGTGAAGCAGAACGCGGATAACGCTCGCCAGGCGAGCACGCTCGCGGCAAGCGCTGCCGACGTGGCGCAGCGTGGCGGCGACGTCGTGCAGCGCGCGGTGCAGACGATGACCGCCATCACCGCTAGCTCGCAGAAGATCGCGGAGATTACCGGCATGATCGACAGCATCGCGTTTCAGACCAACATTCTGGCGCTCAATGCCGCTGTGGAATCGGCGCGGGCCGGCGAGCAGGGTCGCGGCTTCGCTGTCGTTGCCGGCGAAGTGCGCACGCTCGCTCAGCGCAGCGCGAGTGCCGCGCAGGAAATCAAGTCGCTCATTTCCGCTTCGGTAGATGACGTGCGGCACGGTAATGAACTCGTCACGCAGGCCGGCCACACGATGACCGAAATCGTCGGAGCGGTTCAAGGCGTTGCGACCATCATGGCGGAGATCACGTCGGCAACCGTCGAGCAAACCGCTGGCATCGAGCAGGTTGGCAAGGCGGTGAGCCAGATGGACCAGGTGACGCAACAGAATGCGGCCCTCGTTGAAGAGGCTGCAGCTGCAGCGAGTGCTCTTGAGCATCAGGCCCAGTCGATGACCGATGCGGTGTCGGCATTCCGCCTCCGCTAACCCAGGTTGATGTTCGTATCCACTCGATCGGAAAATAAAAACATGGGCGTTAAAGCCGTCTCGCGTGTATTCGCAATTCTGTTAGCCGGTGTAACGATGTCCGCCGCTACACATGCCGCCACCTACGCGTATGTGTCCAACGCGGACAGTCAGGACATTTCGGTGTTCAGCCTCGATACAGCGAATGGCGCACTGAAGCCAGTGGAGACGGTGGGGCTCGCCGGCACCGTCATGCCAATGGCTTTGTCGCCGAACCACTTGCGGCTTTACGCCGGTGTGCGTTCGAAACCTTATCGCGTGGTGAGCTTCGCGATCAATCCGCTCGACGGCCGCCTCAGCGAACTGGGCAAGGCGCCGCTCGCGGAAAGCATGGCCTACGTGTCCACCGATGCAAGCGGCCGTTACCTGTTCTCTGCTTCTTACGGCGGCAATCTGCTGGCCGTGAACAGCATCGACTCGAATGGTGTGGCGCAAGACGTTCAGCAGATCATCAAAACAGGCCCAATGGCGCATGCTATTCGCAACGCGCCGGATAACCGTTATGTATTCGCGTCGGTGCTCGGCTCCGACGCCTGGTTGCGCCTGAAGTTCGATCCGTCAAAGGGTTCATTGACCGAAGACGCCGCGCCCGCGTATTCGCTTGCCGCCAAATCGGGACCACGCCATTTCGTGTTCTCGCCGGATCACCGGTTTGTTTATCTGATCGATGAACTCGACGGCAAGCTGCATGTGCTCGCATTCGACAATCAGCGTGATTCGGTTAAACCGGTGCAGACCATTTCCATTCTGCCGCCCAATTTTTCCGGCGATAAGCCATGGGGCGCCGATGTTCACATCACGCCGGATGGCCGCTTCGTGTACGCGTCGGAACGCACTTCGAGCACGCTCGCTGCTTATCGCGTGGAGCGGGCATCGGGCAAGCTGACACGTATCGGCACTTACGCTACCGAAAAGCAGCCGCGCGGCTTCAACGTCGATCCGTCGGGCAATTATCTGCTCGCAGTCGGACAGTTGTCGACGAGCCTGAGCGCATACAGGATCGACCGGAAGACCGGTGCATTGAGCGCGCTGGGGCAATACCCGGTGGGCAAAGGCGCGAACTGGATCGAGATAGTGCAGTTCGACGGTTCGAACGCCGAGTAGATATCAAGGCGAGCTGCGACCGCTCGCAGCCGCCGATGCAAAACCACGTCGGCGGCCGCGGCTAACGCGAGCATGCTCCTTTACTCGATTCCTTCGTGTTTCAACGCGAGTTGTACAGCAGGCCGCGTCCGCATGCGTTGTGCGAAGTCCGCGAGTTTTTGCGGCACTTCGATGTTCGCTTCTTTGGCCCATAGAAGCATTGTGAACAGGTACGCGTCTGCGACGGTTGCTTCTGCACCGAACAGATAGTCGCCCTTCAGCATGGTCGAAACGAGCTGGAAGCGTTGGCCCAGTTTCTCCCGCGCGGCACTTGCTTCTTCATTCGACGCGGGTTTGAATACGCGGCCGAATTGCTTGTGCAACTCTGTTGAAATGAAAGCCAGCATCTCGACCAGACGTGTCGCGCCTAGCTCGCCCGACGGTGACAGTGACGGTTTGCGTTGTGCGACCCATGACAGGATTGCGACGTTCTCCGTGAGCCGTTGACCGTCGTCGAACTCCAATGTCGGGACATAGCTCTTCGGGTTAATTTCGTTGAAATTCTGACCCGTCTCCGTGGTTTTCGTTTTCAGGTCGACGCGCACGCGGTCGAAATCCATACCTGCTTCGTGCATGGCAATGTGATCGGCCAGACTGCACGCGCCCGGTGAGTAATAGAGCTTCATGATGCGGTCCTCCATATAGATTAGTTGGCCATTTCCTCTGGGCAGCATTCGGCATGCCCTACGAAATGTTCAGCTATGCGAGTTACCGTCCGCCATGTAAAGCGGCGAATTGCCAGCGCCGCACACTTACTCGTCGTGGTGACCCGGAAGCACTGCGCCAAGCACCTGCTTCGCGGTCTGCACGATCACATTGCCTTCGTCGGGATCGCCCTTCAGCAAGGTCGATGCAAATGCCTTGGCCTGCGCCAGCGTGATATGCGGCGGCAACGGCGCAATGTTCGGATCCGCCTTCACCTCGATCACGACGGGACGATCGGCGGCCAGCGCTGTGTCCCACGCGGCGCCCATCTGCTCCGCGTCGTCTACATAAATGCCTTTCAGGCCGATCAACTCCGCGAACTTGTGATACGGCACGGAGGGAATGTCCTGTGATGCCTCGAATTTCGGATCGCCCTCCATCACGCGTTGTTCCCACGTCACCTGATTCAGATCCTGGTTGTTCAGTACCATGCAGATCCAGCGCGGATCGGCCCAGCCTTTCCAGTACTTCGAAACGGTAATGAGTTCAGCCATGTTGCTCATTTGCATCGCGCCGTCGCCGACCAGAGCGATCACTGGGCGCTCTGGATAAGCGAACTTCGCCGCGATCGCATACGGCACGGCCGCGCCCATTGACGCAAGACCTCCCGACAGCGAGCACATCATGCCGCGTTGCACTTTCAGATCGCGCGCGTACCAGTTCGCGCAGGAGCCCGAATCGCTCGTCACAATGGCGTTCGACGGGACGCGCGGCGACAGTTCCCACACGGTGCGTTGCGGATTGACCGCGTCCTTGCCCGGCTCGTGTGCGCGCTTGTCGAGCGTCTTCCACCAGTCGGCAGTCCAGCCTTCGATCGTTTTGCGCCACTCGCGATCCTGCTTGTGTTCGAGCAACGGCAGCAACGCGCGCAGCGTTTCCACGCTATCGCCGACAAGATTCACTTCCATTGGATAACGCAGGCTCAGCATGTCGGCCTTCAGGTCGATCTGCACACCGCGCGCCGCGCCTTCCTTCGGCAGGAACTCTGCGTATGGGAAGCCCGAGCCGATCATCAGCAACGTATCGCACTCGGTCATGAGGTCGTAGCTCGGCTTGGTGCCGAGCAGACCGATGGAGCCGGTGACCCACGGCAGATCGTCGGGCAGCGCGGCTTTGCCGAGCAGCGCCTTCGCGACACCCGCGCCGAGTTTCTCAGCAACGGCGATGACTTCATCGGTCGCGTGCAATGCGCCGGCGCCGACGAGTATCGCGACTTTCTTGCCGGCGTTGAGCACGTCCGCGGCCTGTTGCAGATCTTCCGCTTGTGGAACGAGACGCGGCGCCCGATAGCCGACACCCGAATGCAACGTGCCATGTTTGCGAGCGGGCGGCTCGTAAGGCAAGTCCTGCAAGTCGTTGGGCAGAACGAGCGCGGTCACCTTGCGCTCGGAAAGTGCGGTACGTATTGCGCGATCCACGAGATGGCGCACTTGCGCGGGCACCGTGGCCTGCTGGACGAACGCCCCTGCGACATCTTTGAACAGCGAGACGAGATCGACTTCCTGCTGATAATGACCGCCGAGCGCTGAACGTGCCTGCTGACCTGTTATCGCGAGCACTGGCATGTGATCCATTCGGGCGTCGTAGAGTCCTGTGACAAGGTGCGATGCGCCGGGTCCGGACGTCGCGATGCAAACTCCGAGTTCGCCGGTGAATTTGGCATGAGCCGATGCCATGAAGGCCGCCATTTCCTCATGACGAACCTGAATGAATTCGATCGGCTCCGGCTGACCGGTGGTCTTGCGATGCTTTTTGGCCTCCGTTTGTGCGCGATTCAGCGCGCCGAATACGCCATTGATGCCGTCGCCAGGGTAACCAAAAATACGGCGCACGCCCCACGCCTGTAGTCGCTCGATAATGAAGTCGCCGACGGTGATGGACATGGATGGCTCCTCACAAAAGTAATCACGATGTAGATCCAGACAGCGTTGCAAAGCGCGTTCCGCGTTCTTTCATGCAGAAAGAATCAACATGTCATGCGAATCGAGTGGGCTCGCTTTTTGCTGCACTGCTATGCGGACGTGTTGTGCGCACGAAGCACAAGGGATCGCTATGAACAAAGTTGTCGTCGTAACCGGGGCGGGTGCCGGAGTGGGACGCGCGGCTGCAGAGGAGTTCGCGCGGCACGGCTACGATGTGGCATTGTTATCGCGTGACCCGGCGCGGCTTGCGCGCGCCGCCGACGAGATCCAGCATGCTTATGGCGTTCGCGCACTAGCCATTCCGACGGATGTCGCCGATGCTGAACGCGTAGAAGAAGCCGCCACGCGCACGGAGTCGGAACTCGGTCCTATCGACGTATGGGTCAACGTTGCAATGGCCACCGTCTTTGCACCCGTGTCGAAACTTACCGCTCAGGAATTCGAGCGAGGAACCCAGGTAACCTATCTCGGCCAGGTGCATGGCACGATGGCCGCGCTGTCGCGAATGCGTACGCGCAATCGCGGCACTATCGTCAACGTGGGTTCCGCGCTTGGGTATCGCTCGGTGCCGCTGCAGTCGATTTATTGCGGAGCGAAGTTCGCGGTGCGCGGCTTCACCGACGCGTTGCGTTCCGAGATCATCCACGACCGGCTCAATGTGCATTTGACCATGGTCGATCTACCGGCACTGAATACGCCGCAATTCGACTGGGCGCTCAACAAGATGGGCAGGAAGGCAAAACCGGTCGCGCCTATTTTCCAGCCGGAAGTGGCCGCACGTGCCATCTATTTCGCCGCAACGCATAAACGGCGCCAGGTATGGGTGGGCCTTCCGACGGCCAAAGCAATTCTTGCAAACCGCATCGCACCCGGATTGCTCGACAGATATCTGGCAAAGGCGGGCTACGAGGGGCAACTCACCGACGAACCGCTCAGCCCCGACGCGCCCAGCAATCTCTTCGATCCAGTACCCGGCGATTTTGGCGCGCACGGACGTTTTGACCGCGAGTCGAAGCCGGCAAGCCTCGAAATGTTAGCGGTTCGGCACCGCGGCGTTTTATGCGCTTTGGCCAGTATCGGGATCGTTGGCGGCATCGGTTTGCTGATCAGAAAGAGCCGAGGCGCATAACGCGCACGCGTGCAGCGGTGCGCCTTGCCGCGCTGGGAGACGTGAATAGCCGGGATCGGTAACAATATGCCTGTCTCCGACTGTCTCGACCTGTTACCCCATCGCCTTTAGGGAAGCCATGTCCCAACCGCTCACAATTGATTTCGTCTCCGATATCGCATGCCCCTGGTGCGCCATCGGCCTTTCCTCGCTGCAACTCGCGTTGGCGCGCCTGGGAGATGCCGTAGATGCACAGATCGTCGTGCATCCGTTCGAACTGAACCCGCAAATGGGTCCCGAGGGCGAGGCGATCGTCGACTATCTGGGCAAGAAGTATGGGCGCACGCCCGAGCAGATCGCGCAGACGCAGGAAATGATTCGCGAGCGCGGCGCAAGCGTCGGCTTCAATTTCGGACCGCGCAATTATGTCTATAACACTTTCGATGCGCACCGCCTGTTGCATTGGGCCGGTCTCGAAGGCAAGCAGTTGCCGCTCAAGCTCGAATTGCTGCGCGCTTATCATTCCGAGGGCCGGGACCCGAGCAACCATGACGTACTCGTCGCAGCAGCTCAAGCGGTGGGACTGGACGCCGATGCAGCGCGCAACGTGCTGCAAAGCGGCGACTACGCAGACGAGGTCCGCGCGGAAGAAGAGGAATTCCAGTCACATGGCATCCAGTCGGTACCTGCGATCATTTTCAATCGCCGCTACCTGGTGAGCGGCGGCCAACCTGTCGAGACCTTCGAGCAGGTCATCCAGCAGATTCTCGCCGAGGCGTAAGCCGGCACTCCCGAATGGCCGCATGCCGTCATGCGCGCGGTGACGCAAACGAAGTACTGCTGGAGGCAATCGTCGATGATCACAAAGCGGATCGCTGCCGCGTTGTTCAGCTTCGTGTTGATGGCGCTTGCCTGCGTGTGCCATGCGCAATACACGACCGACTGGCTCGCCAATACCTACGGCACGCTCGCGGCGCACGTCGGCAATGGCGCGCGCTCGTTGTGGGTTGCGCCCGAAGGGGTGATTTATACGTCGTCGCTGTGGGACGAGAACGAGGGCGGTGTGGCCATCTATCAGAATGGCCAGAGCATCGGCTCGATCGGCACTCACGCGGACTTTCAGGGCAGCGCGATAACAGGTAATGCGACGTCGATCTTTACGGCATTGCAGTACAACAGGTCGTTTGGCAGCGGCTCCGTGGGACGCTATAACCGCGCGACGAAAGCGCTCGAACTTCGTATTCCCGTCAGCGTGTGGACCGGCATACCTCACGCCGATGTCATCACCGGGCTCGCCACGGCAGGCACGCTGCTTTACGTCAGCGACTTTTATGGCAACCGTGTCCGCGTCTATACAACCGACGGCGTCTGGCAGCAGGACATTAACGTATCCGCTCCAGGCGCGCTTGCCCTCGATAGCGCGGGCAATTTGTGGGTGGCGCGAAAAAGTGCAGGCATCGTAGCCGAATTCAGTGCGGGCGGTGCGCCTTTGAGTACGATCCAGATGCCTGCTGCATCGCGGCCCTCGGCACTTTATTTCGATGTGTCGACGGGACGACTCATGGTCGGCGACGAAGGGCCCGACATGAACATCAAGATCTACAACGTTGCGGGTACGCCGACATTGGCCGGCACGTTCGGCGTTCAGGGCGGCTATCTTGACACAACGACTGGAATCAAAGGACAGGTTGGCGACAAGCGCTTCACGCGTGTGGCGGCCATTGGCAAAGACGCAGCCGGTACCCTTTATGTGCTGAACAATCCGTGGGGCGGCGGCTGGGATCTCGGGCGCAACGGCCCGACGGATCTGCATGCATACGACAGTGGCGGCAATCTGAAATGGAAGCTGCAGGCACTGAACTTCGAAGCCGTCGCTGCGCCCGACCCCGCGACAGACGGCGCCTGGTTTTATAGCGGTGCGCACATTTATACGGGCAGCGCGGGCGGCACCTTCGTTGCGAATACCGTCGATCCGTTCACCTATCCTTCAGACCCGCGACTGAACATTAACGACACCCAGCGCGGACAGCATTTCGGTCAACTCGTCAGCGTGGGCGGAAACCGTATTCTGGTTGCGTCGGGTCAGAATCCCGATACCTTTAACTTCTATCATTTCAACGCGGCGAGTGGCTACATTGCGATACCTGACGGATCGATCCCGGGACCCGCGTTCAACACGACGGTGAAGATAACGGGGGGCTTTTGCATCGATAGCCGCGGCGATGTGTGGGCCGGCCTCGACAGGACCAATCATATCTATCACTACCCGCTCACAGGTTTCGACGGAAACGGCAAACCGTTGTGGGGACCGGCAATCACGATTTCCATTCCGCTGAGTATCCGACCGTTGACGCGCATCATCTATCTGCCGGAGAGCGACACGATGATTCTTGCGCAAGGCGTTGCCGGGAGTTGGGACTGGACGGCGATTCAATCGCGCATCGAGGTTTATCACGGCTGGAGCGCGGGCAATACCACGCGGCCGCAGCCGGTGATCAAACTCACCGGTGCCAATCCGAAGTCGATTACAGCAGCGGGCAATTATCTTTTTGTCGGGTACGTGCATACGGTGCCGAACATCGACGCGTTCAATCTCACCACCGGTCAACTCGACACCACGCTAATCAACAACAGTCCCGGTACGGTGGATGTCGGCAACGACGTCGATTCGATGTACGGGCTTCGCGCGTTCATGCGAGCGAGCGGTGGGTACGTGGTCACAAAAGACAACTACAACGGGTCGAGCATGATCGTTTACCGCTGGACTCCGTGAGCAGGCGCGATGCAACGGGGCTATCGGATAAGATACGGCCCTCGTGGCAATTTTCCTGCTTAAAAGGAGTGGTTTCAGTGATTCAGGCGAGTAACGTATTCAAAGAGAACCTTGCGCAAATGCCCGCGATCGACGGTATCCTGCGCATCGATTTGATCGACGCGCAAGGCACGGTGGTGGCAAGCATCGAGAACAAGCCTGGCAAGCAGGGCTCGCTCGCGGTGTACAACTATTTGCAGCAGACATTCGGCACGCTCGATGCCAAAGCGGCCGAGCATGGTCTCGCGGTGTTCGGCGAACATACCGCCGACGCGCGCAACCGGCCGGGCGCGCATCCGAATGTCGATCATCTTCTCGCGATTGCAGCAGGCGCGCCGGCTTTGCGCATCGACGTTATTCAGGCGGACTGAACCGCTTACGGTGCGCTTGAAAGTCTTTCGGGCGCACGGTGTTACCGTTCCGCCGACTCATACGGTGTAACTCTCTCGCGCCGCGAAGCACGTCCGAATAGTACGCGGTCGCCGAGCCACACTACGATCAGCGTGGCGCCCATCAACGGAAAGACGATGCCCAGCATGATGAGGCCGGTTTTCCAGCCGCGCATCGGCGGTGCGGCTCTTTCCCGCGAAGGCGCTCCGAGCGAGCGCTGCGGCCTGCGCTTCCACCACATCACGCAGCCGGTTATGGCCATCATCGCAAGACCGAGCGAGATCGTGGCGCACAAGATCTGATTGGCAACGCCGAAATAGCGGCCCATATGCAATGACGTGCCGTAGGAAACCGCTTTCGATACTGCGCCGTAGTCCGCATAGCGAATGTCCTTGAGCACCGTGCCGCTGTACTGGTCGATATAGATGGTGCGTTCCTTTTGCGGATCGGCTGGGAAGTAGGAGACGGTGTACACGCCCGTTGCCGAGGTGGGCAATGCGATGTTGTAGCCGCTCGTCACGCCGAGCGCCGCCGCTTGCGAGACGATCCGCCCGAGCGGTAGCGGGGGCGTTGTTCCTGCATTGGCGGAAGCGGGCACAGGCGCATTGCCGACGGCCCACGGCGCTTGCGGCAACGGCAAGTCGTCCATGACCATGCCGGGCATCGAGTTATCCTGCGCAGCCTGTGTGTCGTGCCCGGCGTGTCCGGCGTGCCTTGCATGAGCTTTTGTTTCCGTCGTGTTCGCCGTCACGTCGCCGCGCGCCGCGACAGGCAGCACGGAGCGCAACGGCAAGCCGCCCCAGCTGCCGGGCGGCGCGCCGAGATTGGCGGCGCTCGCGAGTGCCTTGAACTGCTTGCCCCACGAGCCGGACCATGGAAGACCCGTCAACACGAATGCCAGCGCGCCGAGTGCGAGCCAGATGCCCATTACCGCGTGAACGCTTTTCCACAACGGGCGGCCTTTCAGTGTGAAGCGCGGAACCAGCGCATCGCGTGCCCGCGTCGCTCCACGCGGCCACCACAGCGCAACGCCAGTGCCGATCATCACGAGAGTCCAGCATGCGGCGAGTTCCATCAGCAACTCGCCCGGCTTGCCCAGCAACAGCTTGCGATGGAGCATGCGGTCGATCTGCATGAAGCGATTCTCGACGCTCAACGTGCCGAGTACTTCTGCGTTATACGGATTCACATACACGCTTTGCTTTTCTCCATCCGCGAGACGGAAGATGAATTCCATGCTGCGCTCAGGCGTGTCCGGGATAACGGTGGTCACCGCAACGGAACCTGTCGGCATCGCAGCCCGCGCTCGCGCGAGCAGTGCGTCGGCTGGCATACGCGGTGCGGTTCGAGATTCGACGACGAGAAGCTGCGGGTAAAGCAGCGGTTCAATCTGCGGTTGAAAGCAGTACAGCGTGCCTGTTATTGCGAGCATGACGAGGAACGGCATCACGAACAGTCCGGCATAGAAATGCCATCGCCACAGCGTGCGATAGCCGCTGCTGTTGGTCGCGGTGCCCGATGCAGCATTTTGCTGAATGGTGGTGGACATGAAATCCTCCTGCAAAAATGATCTGGTTCTTCCGGATTTGCACGGCGCCGCGCATTACATGCGCAGCTTCGCTTCCACATAGAAGGTGCGGCCCGGATACGGGTGATAGACGTAGTAGCGCTCATCGAAAATGTTATCTACGCCAATGCCCACTTCGCTTAACTTCGTGGGCTTGAACGTGAACTTCGCGTCCGCCACTGCGTACGAGCTCGTACCGCCGAATACGTCCGGATTCGTGTCGGTGTTAGTGAGCGTGTTGTATTGGCGGCCTGAGTAGCGCGCGGCAAGGGTCAATGCCGAACGCTCGTCGAAGTGATAGGTCGCTGCAATGTTCGCGCGCCACAATGGAATGCGATAAAAGTACTTGCCGACGCTTGCGGGGTTTTGTGCGTTAGCGAGAATCTTCGACTGCGTATAAGCGACGCTCGCAAGCAGATCCAGTCCACGCATGAATACGTTCTCGCCCGCATAACTCGTTTCGACACCTCGCGAGCGCACCTTGCCGATGTTCTGGAAGTTCGTCACGTTTGGAATCACAGTCGTATCCGTCTGGCTGAAGATCGTGTTCTTTACGTCGTCCTGAAACAGCGAGAAGCGGAAAATGCCATTCCAGTGCGCCCATTCGGCTGTGAGTTCTTTCGAGAGATCGTCTTCCGGTTTCAGATTCGGATTGTTATTGACGATTGACGAACCATTGATTTGCCCCTGGAACAATTCGCTAACGGTTGGAAAGCGATACGCGCGGCCAATTGAAGCGCGCAACGTCAGGTCGTCGCTCACGTCGAACGAAAGAGAAGCCTTCGGCGAAAAGTGCCGCTGATTCGAGTCGCCCAGCGCGATTGTGGTACCCGAAAGAGACTGCGATCCGTCGTATGCATGCCAGTCTTCGTAACGTATGCCGTACACGAATTTCCAGCGCGGCAGGAAGCGCCATGCATCCTGCGCATACAGCGCCTGAGTTTGCGTCTTGCCGGCGAACGAGTTGGCAAACGTAGCGGCTGCGCCGTCGCGCCAGTTGAGCGTCGAGTAGCTTTCGTTGTCGAGAAAGTAGTTGTCGTAGTGATAGCCGAAGCTGAGCGCGTGATTGGCCAGCCCCGCCTGCGTCGACTCCGGTGTGTAGGTGGTGCGCAGATCGAGCGTTTTCCAGCCGGTACCGTCGCCGAAAGTGACAGTGCCCGCGCCATTGCCGGGCGCTCCGGAATTGGCGAGACGCGCGACGCTATTGCCCACGTCGTAATACGATGCGATTGCCTCGCCATTCCAGCCCGTCGCATGGCGCGTTTTCAATGACACGCCGTACAGCCAGTTCTCACTATGTCCGAGGCTCGGTGCAAACGCAGCTGCTGGAACGGTGTACTCGTATCCGTCAATGGCTACCTTTCCGCTGTACACAGGATTGCCGTTTGCGTCGCGCAGAAAGCTCGACGTCTGACTGTTATACGTTTGATGCCAATAGCCCAGCGTGAAACCGCCTTGCAGTGTCGGCGTAAAGTCGTACTGCATCTTCAGCTTGAACTGGTCTTGCACCGTATGTTCAATGCCTTCGCCGTTAATGCCGAGTATGGCCGTCGGCGTATTGGTCTGGTTGTTGTAGAAATAGGCGCCGGTCACGGGCGTGTCGCCCGCTCTCGCAGGCGTGCCAGATTTGGCGAGTGTGGCGAATTGCAGCGGCTGGCTCGTGTTTTCGAGGTGGTTCACGCCCAGCGAATAAGAGAACTTGCCGATCCGGTCGCCTAGCGAAGCACTCGCTTCGCTGCCGTTGAAATTGCGATTCACGCCGTAGAGACTGAAATGCTGGGTGAATGCTTTTACGTCGGCCTCGGCTTCGAACTTCTTCGGCATGCGCGTGCTGATCAGCACCGTCGCGCCGAGCGAATTGCCCGGATATAGCGCGGAATAGGGGCCGTAAATCACATCGACTCGCTGGATCTCGTCGGGAGAGACCATCGACCAGCGCGGCGGAAAGGAAAAGCTGTTGCCGAGCAGATTGCTGAGCAGCAGGCCGTCCGCATAGACGAGACCGCGTGCGCTCTGTGTGTTGCTTGTGCCGCGTACTGCAATGATCGAATTCAGATCGCCGATAAAACGCTTACGGACCGCAAGGTTCGGCATGTACTTCAACACGTCTTCGGTGTTGACGACATTCCAATTGGAGAATTGATCGCGCGTAAGCGTTTCGACCGTGGCGGGCAGATCCGGATCGATCGCGCGCGTTGCGGCACTCTGATCGGCGGAGCTATTCGCGCTCACGCTTACGGTGGGCAACGTGGTGTCGGCGCTGACTGTATCGGCACGAGCGGGCGACGCTGACAACGCCGCGAACCATGCCAGGCCCGTCACAGCAGCCGGGAACAAGGCGTGCAAATACGACGCAAATGAAGCGCAATGCAATCGCGCGAATGTGAAACCCCGGAAGGTGTGGACGGCACGAGTGGCGACGCCGGCGCCACGCTCGAAGCGGACGCGAGCGGGCAACCTTCGCAACGCGAAGATGAACATGACAGTTTCCTTGATGCATTGAACGGACGATCGCGCGCGCCGTCGACGGATGCGACGAATGCGGTCAATGCGCGATCAGGAACAACGACAATCAGGAAACGACAGGGGGTGCTCTTGGGCGCCCGGACGGGAACGCGCCGAGCGGTGTAAAGCGGGTGGAGAGAACAGGCGGTGCAGTGCCCGCAGCCATAACGGCTAGCGGCGCGGGCGTTGCGGCAACCGTGGGCATTGCCACGTGATGTTGCAGGAGATGGCAGTACCCACAAGCGCCGAAGGCGTCGTCGTGACTGAGATGCACCGCCATTGCATCGGCGTGGGCTGCCTGATTCGCCGCGCCGGGCGGGACCGTTTGCAGCGCCGAACACAACGCGGCGATCGGCTCCTGCGCGCGGTTTGACGCCAGCACCTGACTCACGGCAGGCGCAAACACGACGAGCCACATGGCGATGAGGCCAAGCCAGGCGGTCAGACGGTTGCGGGAACGTGGAGTCATGGCGATGAGCAAGGAAACGCGGGCGATTCTAGCATTGCGCGCCGCTTTTTTCTGCCTGATCCCGGCTATAGCAGCGGATTGACGGTGTAAAACCGCTCATTTCGCGCCGTTACAATCGCGCCGCATCGCTTAATCTGCGTGCTACATGTTCGCTTTCGTGCAACATGCGCGACTCCGTGCGCGAATGCCAGACCGCAACGTAACCCGACTCATGAATCTCACGCAGACGCTCGCCTCTTCTATTACCGAACTGAACCAGCAGGCGATGGCGCTTTATTCCGCGGATCAATTCGCTGCGGCATTATCGACCGTCATGCCGGTGATCGAGCGGGACGAAAGCGCGCTGGACGACGCTACGATTCACGCAATGGCCGACGCGCTCAACCTTGCGGGCGCTTCTTCGTGCCGTCTCGGCGAGCCGGACGATGCCGAGCGTTATTGGCGCCGGTGTCTGCGCATGATGCCCGGCTACGTCGAGGTATATGAAAGCCTCGGCGCGTTGCTGAAAGCGCGTGGACGTCTGTCCGCGGCAAAGGCAATCTACCGGCAACTGATCGTTCTGCAGCCCGGCCATGCGGATGCCCACAATCAGCTAGGCGCAGTACTTTATGCACAGGGCTACCACGAGGATGCGGAAGCGTCGTACCGCAGGGCGGTCGTGCTACGCCCGGATCACGCAGAAGCGCATTACAACCACGGCGTCGTGCTGCACGCACTGCAACGCCTGGATGAGGCCGAAGCCGCTTATCGCGAGACGCTCGTCCGATTGCCGGCGCATGCGGAAGCACACAACAACCTGGGCAACGTATTGATGGACCTTGGCCGCGTCGCGCAAGCGGACGCGGCTTATCGCGAGGCGCTCACGATCAGGCCGCAATATCCGGAGGCATTGAACAATCTTGCGGGCGCGCTCAAGGCAGCGCAGCGTCTGACCGAGGCAGAACTTGCGTGCCGGCTTGCGTTGACCATGCGGCCCGATTACGCGGAAGCCCACGTAAATCTCGGGGCCACGTTGACCGATCTGCAGCGGCTGCCCGAGGCGGAGGCGGCCTACCGCAAGGCAATCGCGCTTCGTGCCGATTACGCCGAGGCGTACTACAACCTCGGCATTACACTCTTCAAGCTCGAACGTCTGATCGAGGCCGCAGAGGCTTACCGGGATGCGGTTCGTCTGCGGCCCGGCATCGCGCCCGCGCACAACAATCTCGGCTGCGTGCTGCGCCTGCTCGATTGTTTGCCTGAAGCTGTTGAGTGCTTCGAGCAGGCTCTATCCGTTCATCCCGATCTCGCTGAAGCGCATTACAACCTCGGTGCTACGCTCGCACAGCTGAAGCGCTGGCCCGAAGCAGAGAGTGCGTATCGTCGCGCGCTTGTATTACGTGCGGATTACGGCGAAGCGCGCTTCGGGCTAGCTACGTTGTTACTCGGCATGGGGCGTTTCGACGAAGGGTGGCGGCTATACGAATGCCGTTATCAACTAGCCGGTTTCGTGCATCTGCACTCTGCTCAGAGACTGAGTTGTCCGCAGTGGCAGGGCGACGCGCTGTCGGGGCGTTCGCTGCTCGTCTGGCAGGAAGACGGTCTCGGCGATATGCTGCAATTCAGCCGTTATTTCGCCTTGCTCAAGGCGCAGGGCGCAGCGCATATCGCGTTCGCCTGTGCGCCTGCGCTGCATAGGCTGATGGCTCGCGTAGACGGCGTTGATGCCGTACTCGACCACGACACGGCCGTCGCGCGCGCCTCCGCTTACGACTGCTGGACGAGTCTGCTGAGTGCGCCGCTGCATCTGCGCACGGCTGTCGACACCATCCCGCGACCGGTCCGGCTTGCGGTGGAACCGTCGCTCGTCGAACGGTGGCAGACCGTTATCGACGCGCTGCCGCCAGGTCGCAGGATCGGCCTCGTATGGAAGGGCAACGCGAAGCATCATAACGACGCGAACCGCTCGATTCCGTCACTCGCTACGCTTGCGCCGCTGTGGAGCGTAGACGGCGTGAGTTTCGTGAGTCTGCAAAAGGGGCAGGGCGAGGACGAAGCCCGAAATCCGCCTGCCGGTCAGCCGTTGCTTCACCTCGGCTCGATGGTGACCGATCTGGCCGACAGCGCTGCGATCGTCGGCCAACTAGATCTGGTGATTTGCGTGGATACGTCGATCGCGCATCTCGCTGCGTCGCTCGGCAAAGCCTGCTGGGTGATCCTGCCGGAAAAAGATGTCGACTGGCGCTGGATGCACGAGCGTAGCGATTCGCCGTGGTATCCGCACACGCTGCGGTTATTTCGCCGCGAGCGAGGGGAGGAATGGGCCGTGGTCGTCGAAAGAGTGAGGCAGGCGTGCGTGGCGCGATTCGGCGTGCGCAATTAACAAGGAGCGACGCAAGCGCGTCTCGACTCGCTGGCACTACGGCCCGGAGCCGCGACTACTTCGCCCGCTTCGGCTTTGCCTTTTTGCTGGACGTGTTCAACGCGATTGCGGCGCGAATGAGGGACTTGAACGCATCCGCGTCGAGTTCTTCACCCTCATGAATGTCGATTGCGCGCCGCACGTTTCCGTCGAGGCTGGAGTTGAACAGCTTCGCCGGGTCTTCCAGCGATGCCCCCTTCGCGAAGGTCAGTTTCACGACCGACTTGTAAGACTCGCCCGTGCAGATGATTCCGTCATGCGACCACACAGGCGTGCCCATCCACTTCCATTCTTCCACCACATCCGGATCAGCCTCTTTGATGAGCTTGCGCATCGCGCTCAAGGTCGTCCCGCGCCAGTCTCCGAGGTCCGCGATTCTTTTGTCGATCAGTTCGGAGGCCGACTGGGTTTCTGTGGAAGCAGAGCGGTTCATATCGTTCTCCTCGGCTTTCCGGTTCAAAGGCCGAACTGCTTTGCGTATTCGGTATTCAGGCGCGGCCACTCGAATTTCATTGCTTCGCCGGCGACGATACGTCCAATCGGATCGTCGGCAAGCAAGCGGTCGAGCACGTCGAGGCAGATGTGCCAGCCGGCCGCACCCATCGATATGAAGTTGCGATCGATGTTGTGCCATAGCGTGAGACGCGTGCCGTCGCCGAGCGCTTCGAGCTGCCAGCGAAGATCGTTCTCGCCCCAGCGATACTCGAGCAGGTTGGGCGCGTCGGCGCGTGTCACCTGGGTCTCGGACACCTGAGGTGTGGGCGTGCCCACCGTGGAGAGCTTCACTGGACCGACCGAGGCGAGGCTGTGGTCCGCGTCGAACGGCGCCCATTCGCGCAGGCTGGCAGGATCCGTCAGCGCTTGCCACACTTTGTCCGGCGAATGGCGCAACTCACGCACGAGGACGAGTGTCCATTTGTCTCCGTCTTTCTGAACTTTGGCTCCGGCGGCAGGACCGGGCCGGTAAGACTCGCGATTGCTCATCGTTTCTTCTCCTTGCGGGGCGGTGCGGGATGGGTCTGATCGAGATGACGCTCGAGCGCGTCGAGATGAACCGACCAGAAACGGCGAAACGGAGCGAGCCAGGCGTCGATTTCCATAAGCGGCTCGGGCTTGATCCGATACACACGCCGCTGCGCCTCGACACGCGACTCAACGAAGCCGGCGTCTCGAAGCACTCGCAAGTGCTTTGAAACAGAGGGTTGCGAGAGCTTGAGCTGTTCCTCGATATCGCCCACGGATTGCTCCGAAGAGGCAAGCAGACTGAGGATAGCGCGGCGGCTCGGCTCGGCGATGACAGCAAATGTTGAGTCCATAGTGCTTATATACCTCACGGAGTATATAAATGTCAAGCCGCGAGGCATGACGAAACGCGGTTGCCTTACGGTGCTGGTTGCGGCCTTGCTTGCGGCTCTTTAGTACCCGCCCCGCGCGCTGACGTGCGATCCCGCAGTGTTCTTATACGATGCCGCCAGATCTGCTGCCGCGCGGCTCAGCAAACCCGTATCCGTTCCGACAGCGACAAACGTCGCACCGGCCGCAAGATATTCTTCGGCGATCGCCCGATCCGGCGCCAGCACGCCCGCCGCCTTGCCTGCGCGCCGTACGCTTTCGATGCCGCCGCGAATCGCCTCGCGCACGCTGGCCTCGCCGGGTTGGCCGAGAAAGCCCATCGACGCACTCAGATCCGCGGGGCCGAAAAACACGCCATCCACGCCGTCGACAGCGGCAATCGCCGCCAGGTTGTTCATGCCTTCCACGGTCTCCACCTGAACCAGTACACAGAGTTCGTCTGCGGCGCGGGTCAGGTAGTCGGGGATGCGGTTCCAGCGCGACGCGCGCGCCAATGCGCTGCCCACGCCGCGAATGCCTTGCGGCGGATAGCGCGTTGCAGCCACCGCGTCGGCCGCCTGACTTGCGGTGTCGATCATCGGCAGCAATAGCGTTTGGGCGCCGATGTCGAGCAGCTGCTTGATCAACGCGCTATCGCTTCGCACAGGACGTACCACCGGATGCGACGCATAAGCCGCCACCGCCTGCAACTGCGCGAGCGTGCTGCGTACGTCGTTCGGTGCGTGCTCGTTGTCGATCAATAGCCAGTCGAAACCGGCAGTGGCGAGCAACTCGGTCACGTAGGCGTCGGCCAGTGCCGCCCACAAGCCGAATTGCGGCGTGCCTTCACGCAGTGCGCGTTTGAATGTGTTCTGCGGCAGGGACATGTGCGTGCTCAAATGAAGTTCAAACCGATGCCGCCGAGCGGACCATAATCGACGTGGAAGGTGTCTCCCGCTTTGGCGGGAATCGGGCTCGTGAATGAACCGCTGAGAATCACGTCGTTCGCATTCAGCATTTCGTCGTATGGGGCGATCTTGTTCGCGAGCCACGCGACGCCTGTAGCTGGATGATTCAGCACGGCCGCCGCAAGCCCGCTTTCTTCGACGGCGCCGTTCTTATAAAGCAACGCGCCGACCCAACGAAGATCGACATCGAGCGGACGCACCGGACGCCCGCCCAGCACGATGCCCGCATTCGCCGCGAAGTCGGAGATAGTGTCGTAGACCTTGCGCGGGGCACGCGTCTCGCGGTCGAACTGCTCGATGCGCGCGTCGATGATTTCCACTGCGGGCGTCACATAAGCCGTTGCATCGAGCACGTCGAACAGCGTAACGCCCGGGCCTTTCAGGGGCCTGCTAAGCACAAACGCAAGTTCCACTTCGACGCGCGGCGCAATGAAGCGGTCCGCGCGAATGTCCTGACCGTTTTCGATAAACATGCTGTCGAGCAGCGGCGCATAGTCCGGCTCGTCGATCTGCGAAGAACGCTGCATCGCGCGCGACGTGAGGCCGATCTTGCGCCCCTTGATCACATGTCCTTCGGCGAGCTTGAGGTTCACCCATTCGCGCTGGATCGCGTAACCGTCTTCGACAGTCATCTGCGGATATGCCGCGGAAAAGTGGCGCAATTGCGTGCGTGTTTTCTCTGCGTTGTCGAGTTGTGCGGCGAGCTCGCGAATGGTTTGTTGGTCTAGCATGATGAGTTCTCTATTGAGCCGCTGTCAGTGTGTGTTCCGGCTCGCTACTGCGCTTTGAGCCGCGCGTGCAGGTTGTTATGCTTCCAGGTGCCTGCTTCGCTGAATTCGTTGATTTCGAGCGATAACGCTAGCCCGCTCTGTTCAAACTCATTGGCGAAGTGCTGTTTGATGAGCGCGAATAGCGCATCGCCCGTTGCCTTCTTCGTAGCATCGGAGCGGCCCGCAGCGATCTTCAGGTTTGCGTGGAGAAATGCTGCGTCGGCGCGTCCGTCTGCAATGCAATAGTGTTCACACCGCAACGCGCGGACGCGAATGCCGCCAAGCGGAAAGACACGTTGTTCGTTATCGCGCTGTTCAGCAAGACATTGAGCGAGGGTATTGCACAGGCGGCTAATACTTTCTGCGTCAGCAAGATTCGCGCTGTACTCGAGTGTTAGATGCGGCACGTCAGTCTCCTTTACGCAAGTCAGGCTGTCAGTGGAGTCACCGGAAAGATCGCATTGATCTGTCCCGTACCCGAACTGCCGAAATAAGGCGTGACGACTTCCACCTTGCCGTCATAGCGGTCCCAGCCGAGCGCGCCCAGCAGCATTGCCGTGTCGTGCATGCCGCCTTCGCCCCAGCATTTTTCGTTGTAAAGCGGCAGCATTTCGCAGAACGTCTTCCAGTCACCGGCTTCCCACAACTCGACAACCCGGCGGTCCATCTGTTCGAGGAACGGGCTCCATACTTTATGCATGAACTGCTCGGCGGTGCCGTTGTTGGCGAAATGGTGACTCAGCGAACCGCTTGCCAGAATCGCGACGGTGCCGTCGTAACGCTCTTCGATCGCCTTGCGCACCGCGAGACCGAAGCGCGCGCTTGTATCAAGGTCATGCCACATGCACCAGCCGGCTACCGACACCGCCTTGAAGTGCTGATCGCCATTCATATAGCGCATGGGCACCAGCGTGCCGTATTCGAGTTCGAGCGTGGTCTCGCTATGCGCGCGGCTTTTCACGCCCATTTCGTTGGCAACTTCCGCAATCAGATTGCCGAGGTCCACGTTGCCCGGGTACGCGTAGGGCATGTTCTTGATGAAATGCGGTAATTCGTTGCTCGTGTAGACGCCTTCGAACTTCGGTGCGCAATTGATGTGGTACTCGCTATTAACGAGCCAATGCACGTCGAACACGACGATCGTATCCACGCCCAGTTCGCGGCAACGCCGGCCAATCTCACGATGGCCGTCGATTGCGGGCTGACGGCAACCCTTGTGCGGCCCGTCGAGCTCGGACAGATATAACGACGGCACGTGTGTCACTTTTGCTGCCAGCGCGAGTTCGCCCATCGCGGTCTCCTCTTGTTTATGTCGCGAAACGCAATGCGGCTCGCGCTCGACACGTCGGCGTGTCAGACGCCCCAGCGTGGAATGTGATGCGAACCGAGCGACACGCAAACGTTCTTCGGTTCGAGGAATACTTCATAACTCCACGTACCGCCTTCGCGCCCTACGCCCGATGCCTTCGTACCGCCGAACGGCTGTCGCAGGTCGCGCACGTTCTGGCTGTTGACGAAGCACATGCCGGCTTCGACGGAAGCCGCCACACGATGCGCGCGCCCCGTGTTCTCCGTCCAGATGTAGCTCGACAGACCGTATGAGATGTCGTTAGCTAGTCTGATCGCGTCGGCTTCGTCGTCGAATGGGATCAGGCACGCAACGGGGCCAAAGATCTCTTCCTGAGCAATACGCATACGGTTGTCGACATCGACGAATACCGTGGGCATCACGAAGTTGCCATGGCGCATGGAGTCGGGTAACCCGGGCATGTCGAGACCGCCGCAGGCGAGCGTTGCGCCTTCTTTCGGTCCGAGTTCGATATAGCTGCGCACTTTCGCCAGGTGCCCCTGGCTGATCATCGGTCCGATAATCGTGCTGTCGGCAAGCGGATTGCCAACCGTGAGACGCTTCGCACGTTCGACAAAGCGCTCAGCGAATTTCGCGTAAATGGACTTTTGCACGAGGATCCGCGAGCCGGCCGTACAGCGTTCGCCGTTGTTCGAGAAGATCATGAATACGGCAGCATCGAGCGCGCGTTCGAAATCGGCGTCGTCGAAAATGACGAACGGCGACTTTCCGCCAAGTTCCATTGAAAACTTCTTGAGTCCGGCGCTCTGCACAATCCGGTTGCCCGTTGCAGTCGATCCGGTAAAGGACACCGCGTGCACGTCCGGATGCGCGACGAGCGGCTCGCCCGTTTCTTTGCCGAAACCATGCACGACGTTCAACACGCCTGCTGGGATTCCCGCTTCCAGAGCGAGATTGCCGAGCATCGACGCGGTAAGCGGCGACAGCTCGCTCATCTTCAGAACTGCAGTATTGCCGAACGCGAGACAGGGCGCGACCTTCCATGTCGCCGTCATGAACGGTACATTCCACGGTGAAATGAGCGCGCACACGCCGACCGGATGAAAAAGCGTGTAGTTCAGATGCGTGTCGGTAGGGTACGTGTGGCCGTCCACGCGTGTGCACATCTCGGCGAAATAGCTGAAGTTGTCGGCCGCGCGCGGCACGAGTTGCTTGCGCGTTTGCGAAATGGTCTGGCCTGTGTCCTTCGTTTCGGTTTCCGATATCTCGGGCACGTTCTTCGCGATCAGTTCGCCGAGCTTGCGAATCAGCTTTGCGCGTTCCGCAGCGGGCTTGCCTGCCCATGCGGGGAATGCTTCCTTTGCGGCTCGCACCGCGGCATCGACTTCCGCCTCTGTGCCACGGGCCACTTCCGCAAGTACTTCTTGCGTCGCCGGATTGACCGTTTCGAAATAATCTTTCGCGCCGCCTGCTTTGCCGTTGATCAGATGTTCGATTCGCATTGCGTTGTCCTTTGCTTTTTTCTGGCGGTCAGGCGCGGCCGAAGTCCGCGTCGGATGCAATCGTATTGACGAGACGGCCAAGGCCGTCTATCTCGCACACCACTTCGTCTCCCGCGTTCACATTGACAATACCCTCGGGCGTACCTGTGAGGATCACGTCGCCGGGTGCGAGCGTCATGAAGCTGCTGAGATATTCGATTAACGCGGGAATATCGGTCACGAGATCACGCGTATTGCCGCGCTGTTGCAGCGTGCCGTTGACGAACGTGCGCAACTCCAGTTGCGTGACGTCTTCAATGTCGGCGGCGTCGACGAACCAAGGGCCGAGCACCGTGCCGCCGTCGCGATTCTTCACGCGCAGGTTGGGGCGGTAATAGTTTTCGAGGTAGTCGCGGATCGCGTAGTCGTTGGCGATCGTATAGCCGGCCACGTGTTGCATCGCATTGTCGCGCGTCACATGGCGCGCTCCCTGGCCTATTACGACAGCAAGTTCGCACTCGTAGTGCATGAAGGCGACGTCGGCCGGGCGGCGCGTAAAGCCCCAATGACCTAGAACCGTGCCCGGTCCTTTGAGGAAGACGAGCGGCTCTTCCTGCTTGTTGAATTGCAACTCTTTCGCGTGCTCGGCGTAATTCAAGCCGAGCGCGAAGATGGTGCCGACTTCAATGGGCGCGAGCCAGACGACCTGATCTTCGCGACACACGCGTCCGTCTGCAAGCAGCACGCCTTGTGGATGCGGATAGGCTTCGTGAATCGCTCCGGCAAATGCAACACGGCCGCGCATCATGGCTGTTCTCCGTCTAATTCTTTTGGGCCGGTGAACGACACGTGAAGCGTCGGCAGCGCGCCGATCGAAAGGGTCGCCGCGTCGCCGACGTGGGCAATGGGCGAGCCATGCGGAACGCCGAGCGTGATGACGTCGCCCGCCGCGAGCGTCATGAATTCGGTGACGTCGGCAAGCAGTCGCGCCACACCGCGTACCGACGAAGCGGTACTGGCCGCGAAAGCACCGGCACCGTTCAACGACACCGCGATGGCCAGATCGTCGGGATTCGCAACATGGCGCGCCGCAACAACCGCGGGTCCGACCACACAGAAGCCGTCGCGGGCGCGAAAGCGCACCGACGGTCGATAGACACTCGCATGCGGCACGCTGAGATCGGCCACGACCGTATAGCCCGCGATGTAATCGAACGCGCGCTCCACGCTAACCTGCGTTGCGGTGCGCCCAATCACGATGCCGAGAGACGCGCCTACTTCGACGCCCGGTGTATCGTCGGGTATGACAATTTGCGCGCGATGCCCCGCGAGCGTGTTGCGCGGCTTCAGATAAAGAACCGGCGCTTTCGGCGGTGATTTGTACGGCGCTGCGTGCATTGCATCGCCTAGCGCTTCTAGCGCCGCACGGTCATTGAGCAATGTTCCGTAAATCGCGCCGCTAACCGGCGGACGGCAGGCGATGCCGCGCGCGAGTAACGCCGCTGCGGCATGCGCGTCGACATCGCGAGGCAGCGCGTCGCCTTCAGGGTGCAGCAGATGATCGGCAAGTGCAAACATGACCTGACAGTGCCTCTGGATAGATACTTGGCATAAACACTAACATGTTAGTAGTATTGCGCTTGATATGATCCAGGGTCAATAGCCAGTCGGCTGATCGCGGGTTTTCCCTTAAGCTTCGACGGCTGCTTCCAACCATCGTCCACTATGTCTTCGTCCGCTTCCACACGAGTTTTGCACCGCAATCTGCCGATGCTGTTGCTGCGCGCCCGAGAAAAAATGATGGAGCGTTTTCGCCCATTGATTACCGCGCATGGTTTGACTGAGCAGCAATGGCGCGTGATTCGCGCGCTCAACGAGCACGGCCCGATGGAGCCGCGCCATATCTCCGACATCTGCACGATTTCGAGCCCGAGCATGGCAGGCGTGCTCGCACGCATGGAGAGCATGGAACTGGTGACGAAGGAGCGTTTCGCGGAAGATCAGCGCCGCGTGCTCGTGTCGCTAACCGACACGAGCGTCGAGCTGGTGCGCGTGATCTCGAAGGATCTGGAGGCGCACTATCGGGAGCTGGAGCGCAAGGTGGGGCCGGAGATCGTCGAGCGGGTTTATCGCGCCGTGGACGATCTGCTGGCCGGTCTCGAGGAAGAAGACGACTGAGCGGGGCACGCGGCGTTGCTTACCAGCCCTGAAAACGCATCCAGGGCGTGCTCTGGCCGTCTGGCGCAACGGCGTAGTACTCGGGGAACTGCGCGCCGGTCGCGCACGCGTGGTTGGGCAGAATGCGCAGTTTCATGCCGATCGGAAAGCGTTGCGTAATGTCTCCGTTAGCTTCGTGCGCGCCTTCTTCGATCGGTGAAAGAATGCCGTGTTCCTGGTTCGCGCCGCTCACCACGTAACCGGCAAGCGGCGTGCCGTTGAGCAGACACGGCTGACCATAGCCGAAATCGTGCGCCTGCTTCGACGTGCCGCGATCGCGGCTAAAAGCCATCCATCCGGCGTCGAGTATGGCCCAGCCTTTCTCGGGCTGATGACCGATAACAGTGGCCAGCACGCTCAGCGCAATGTCCTCGAGCGCACAAACGCCGACGTTGTGCATGACGAGATCGAAGAATACATAGACGCCCGCCCGCACCTCGGTCACGCCATCCAGCTGTGTGGCCGCGAGCGCCGTGGGCGTGGAGCCGACACTGACCTGCGGGCAAGGGATGCCAGCCTCGCGCAAGCGCTGCGCCGCGCGAACACAGCCGGCGCGCTCCTGTTCCGCCAGCGCGGCAAGCGCTTCTGGCGTGTCGAGTTCGTAACTGGAGCCCGCGTGCGTCATGACGCCGCCGACGGTCATGCCGTTCTCGTGCAGAATCCGGCCGACGTCGAGCAAGCTCTCGTGCTCCGGCGTGATACCGGAGCGGTGCCCGTCGGTGTCTACTTCGATCCATACCTCGAACGTTGCGCCGTGTTGATCGCCGAACGCGGCGATGGCCGCTGCCGCGGTCGGGTTGTCCACCACCAGCTTGAGATTGCAGCCCTGGCGGCGCAGCGCCAAGGCTCGCGGCAGTTTCGAAGGCGCGATGCTGACTGCGTAAAGAATGTCATTCACGCCGGCCGCATGGAACGCTTCGGCTTCCTTTAGCGTGGAGACAGTGATGCCGCGCGCGCCGGCCGCAATTTGCGCCCGCACGACGTCGATACATTTGGTGGTCTTTACATGCGGACGGAACGCGACGCCGAGCGTGTTCATATGCGCCTGCATGCGCGCAATGTTCTTTTGCATCCGGCCGATGTCGATCAGGGCCGCGGGCGTTTCGATCTGTTCGAGTTTCATGCTTTCACCGGGAAATGGGCGGGATTTGGAGGATACGGCTCAAGCCCGTGGGAGCGGGACACCAGGTGCCAATTATAAAGTCGGCATGCGGCGCGAAACTTCAGCGGATCGAATTCATAGATTCAGTCTGGCTTAATGCGAGATTCGCCACGGCGGCAGCGGCCGGAATCTCGCCTGCAAGTGCTGCATGAAAATTCGTGTACGCGCGGGCAAGCCAGCACGTTGATGGGTGAGCGCGATGACGTTCGCGTCCGGAGTTTTCCACGCGGGCAGCAGGCGCACGAGCCTTCCTTTCGCGATGTCGTCCGCCACGTCCCATTCGGAGCGCAGGATCACGCCGCGGCCTTCGCATGCCCATTGACGGATCACGTCGCCGTCGTTGCAGATCAAGTGCGATGAAACGCGTACGCTGCGGCGTGTGCGGCCGCGGCTAAACTGCCAGAGGGTGACGTCTTCGTTATTCTCGCGAAGCACGATACAGGGCATCCCGGCGAGGTCGTCGGGCGACTCGGGCGCGCCGATACGCTTGACGAGCGCGGGCGCCGCGCATACGAAGCGCGCGTTCGGGGCGATCGTGTAACCCACGCGGTTGGATATCGGCAGGTCGCCGATATGCACGACGATGTCGAAGCGTTCAGCCGTTTCCATGAGCGGCTGGTCCGACAGCGTCAACGCGACGTCGATATCCGGATGCTGTTGCTGAAAGCCGGCAATCGCGGGCGCCACGTAACGCCGCCCGAAACCGAGCGGCGCGTTGACTTTCAATGTGCCGACGAGGCCGCCGCGGCGCATCTGCAGATCTTCGAATAGTGTATCGAACTGCTGAACCAGTTCCGCGCCACGCTCGCAGAGCAGCGTACCTTCCTCGGTAAATTGAAGGCGGCGCGCGCTGCGATTGAGCAGTTGAGCACCGAGCTTCTTCTCCAGTTGTTGCAGACGCTGCGTAATTGCCGAAGGTGACAGCCCCAACTTTCGCGCCGCGGCGACGAGGCTGCCGCTTTCGCGTATGGTCAGCAGGAAGCGTATGTCGGCGGAATCGTTCATGAAGGTACTATTTTCAGTCCTGGACTCTGGAGCTTAATGCGTTTGTCCGCACGCTTCCAGTGGCGGTGCAGGATGAAAGGTAAAGTGGTGCTTCTGTAACGCAGACGACAGCTCTAAACGCTACAGTATGCGCAGATGATTCCCTATCGCTTTCACTAACGAGAACACCGATGCCGTTGTCACATGAGGCCGACGCCGCGCCGAAAAGTGCCCTGAAACAGGGCGTATTTTTGCACACCGGGTGGCGGAGCGCAGGCACCTGGGTGTGGTCCCGTCTCCGGGCGCTCAACGCTGTAACCGGATTTTACGAGCCGCTCAGCAACGTACTGGCTGATTTGAGTCTCGCCGATGTTGCCGCAAGCCGTCCCACGCTGACCTCCGGACATCCGCCGCTCGATGCCCCTTACTTCAACGAGTACACGCCCTTTCTGCAAGAAGGCGCGCGCGGCGTGGCCGGCTACAGCAGGCAATTCAGCATTGACCGTTTCGGCGACGTGCCGGATGCCGGATTCCCCGCGCTGCACGCGTATTTACGCAACTTGTGCGAGCACTCGACGCGGCAAGGCAGCGTGCCGGTGTTCAAGTTCTGCCGGTCCTCAGGAAGGTTGCCGTGGCTCAGACACGCCTTTCCCGATGCAATGCATGTCGGTGTGTTGCGCAATCCCGCTTCGCAATTTGCTTCTGGCTGGCTCCTCAACCAGCAGTGGCGTAATCCGTTTTTTGTGGCCGCGCCTTTTCGCGTGCTTGGATTGAATCGTGCGGAACCCGTGGTGAAGCAGGTTATCGACATGTGCGATGTAAAGTTGCCGCCCGCCACGCCGGCTTCCGACGACGCCTACGCAATGGCCTGCGAACAGTACGCACGCAGCGCGGAAGGCAATAATGCATACCGCGCATTCGTCGCGCTGTGGATTCTTTGCGCGTGGCGAATGGGGCAAGGAGTCGATCTGCTCATCGACATGGACCAGCTTGGGCAGTCGCGCGAATACGCAGCTCGTCTGCGAGCGAGCTTCGAGGCGCAGAGCGGCTTGTCGCCCGATTTCAGCGGCGCGCGCGATCTGGTCGAGGAAACGCGACGCAACGCGGCGCGCATCGGCGCGATAGACGGCGGGTCGATGCGCGCGGTACATTCCGCAGCGCTAAAATTTCTCAAGGCGCAAAGCGGTATGGAGGCAGCCTTCATCGAACGAGTGCGCGAGCAAATGGTCCTCGCTAACGAGTTGACTGCGCAATGGCGCTAAACGCGCATTGTTCTTCTGCCTAAGAAGCCACGGCCTTTTTCGATTCCGCCATTGTTTCTGCCCTCAGCCGGTCGTAGCTGGTCTTGTCGAGCGGCACCGCGCCCGGCTGACCCAGATCGGACAGTTTGACCCGGTAGTTCTCCCGCGCGCTCCATGCGGTCACCGCCGCAATGATCGTGATGCCGAACGTGATCGCTCCAATCGTGAGCGGAACATTGTGCGATCCCGGCGGCGCGACATACGCAAATAGTGCGGGCAGCAGCGCCGTAATCGTCGTCCCGATGTTCTGCCCGATCGCCATCGCGGAGACGCGCGAGCGGGTCGGAAAAAGTTCTGGATAGAAGCTCGGGAATGTGGCGTTATAGCCCTGGTAGACGATGCCCCACATCAGGATCGACATGACGATCGCGAGCGCTACGTTGTGGATACTGATCGCATAGAGGTACGCAAAAGAGAGAAGCCCCGCGCCGAGTGCGCCGACAATGATCGGCAGGCGTCGCCCGATCCGGTCCGACAGATTGCCCACGTACGGGATCACGAGCACGGCCACAATGTTGCCGATCACCGGAATCCATAGATAGACGCTTTTGGAAAAGCCTATACCGTACGCGGCCTGCACCGCATAGGCAGCGCCGAAAATCGTCGCAACCACGGGAATGACGTTCATCAGCGAGCAGCCCACCACACGCAGCATGTCGACCCAGTTGTAGCGGAACGCCTCGGCAATCGGCGACTTCGGCACGCCGCCGCTCGCGTCTTCTTTAGCGAAAGCGGGCGTTTCCTCGACCTCGCGCCGGATGATATAGCCAGCCACGAGCACCACGGCACTCAGTAGAAATGGAATACGCCAGCCCCACGAGTTGAACGAACTCTCCTCCATGAAATAGGCGAGCGGCAGAAACACGGCGGCAGCGAGAATCTGTCCGGCCTGCACGCCTTGCAGCGTGAAACTGGCGTAATAGCCGCGTCGTCCAAATGGCGCATGTTCAAGAATCATCGAGCTCGCGCCCGAGATCTCGCCGGCGACCGCAAAGCCCTGAATCAGACGAAGCACAACGAGCAGCGCCGGTGCAAGCAAGCCGACATGCTGATAGGTGGGCAGGAATCCCACGGCCATCGTCGAAAAGCCCATCAGGAACATGCAGAGCAGCAGAACGTTCTTGCGGCCATGCGTGTCGCCCCAATGTCCGAGCACGAACGCACCGATTGGCCGTGCGACATAACCCACACCGTAAGTGGCGAGTGAGGCGACGATCGCGATCTTTGGATTGCCGGACGGAAAAAACAGCTGAGGAAAGATCAGCGCCGCTGCCTGCGCGTAAATGAAGAAATCGTAGTATTCGAGTGCCGAGCCGATCCAGCCACTGGCGGTTGCCTTGCGCGCCTGCCCGCGATGCTTGCGGTCATCCACCGATACATTCGTTGTCATGTTGCGCCTCCTCACCTGATTTTTTGGGTGACCAGCTTCTGCGGCTGCCTCATTTGGCGACCGGCGGGCCAACTATGCAACCAGGATTTGTACGACGGGGTCAAGATTGCGGCAAACGCATGCTGCGATGCCGCAGAACGCAAAACGCCGCCGGTGACATGCAGTGCGCCCAGCACAGTTGCCGCGCAAAAAACAATACAGTGAGGCGCGGTTCTGTTTTGCTGTATCGGGAATATGCGACGCAGCGTGGATACAGTTGACGGACTCCAATCCGTCTGTCCGCCCGGTCCGTATGCCGCGGCACATCCCGAATCCGAGGTAATCAATGAACGCAGCAAACGAACAAGCGAAACTTTCGGTGCAGCAGATCGGCCACTATATCGGCGGGGTTGCGGTCGACCCGACCAGCGGCCGCTTCAAGGAAGTGTTCAATCCCGCGACGGGTCAGGTGACAGGGGCGGTCGCGCTTGCGTCGATTGAGGAAGTGGATGCTGCAGTGCAATCCGCGAAAGCCGCCTTCGTTGCGTGGAGCGAAACCGCGCCGCTCAAGCGAGCACGCATTCTGTTCAAGTTCAAAGAACTGCTCAACAAGCACCACGACGAACTCGCGATGCTCATTACGCGCGAGCACGGCAAGGTGTTCACGGACGCGCAAGGGGAGGTCGTGCGTGGCATCGAAGTGGTCGAATTCGCGTGCGGCATTCCGAATCTGCTGAAGACCGATTTCACCGACCAGATCGGCGGCGGCATCGACAACTGGAATCTGCGTCAGCCGCTCGGCGTGGTCGCGGGCATCACGCCGTTCAATTTCCCGGTCATGGTGCCCATGTGGATGTTCCCCGTGGCGCTGGCTTGCGGCAACACCTTCGTGCTGAAACCGTCGGAACGCGATCCTTCAGCGTCGCTGCGCATTGCGGAACTGTTGAAAGAAGCCGGTTTGCCGGACGGCGTGTTCAATGTGGTCAACGGCGACAAAGTGGCCGTCGATGCACTCATCGAACATCCGGACGTCGCCGCACTGTCGTTCGTCGGGTCGACTCCGATCGCCGAGTACATCCATACGGAGGCCTCGAAGCGCGGCAAGCGCGTGCAAGCTCTCGGCGGCGCCAAGAATCACCTCGTGGTGATGCCCGACGCCGATCTCGACCAGGCCGTGGACGCGCTGATCGGCGCGGCATACGGATCGGCCGGCGAGCGTTGCATGGCAATTTCGGTGGCGGTGGCAGTGGGTAATGTCGCCGACAAGCTGATCGAAAAGCTGGTGCCGCGCGTCAAGTCGCTCGTGATCAAGAACGGCGAGAACCTCGACGCTGAAATGGGTCCGCTCGTGACCGCGGAGCACAAGGCGAAAGTCGCGGGCTATATCGCATCGGGCGAAGAAGAGGGCGCGACGCTCATCGTGGACGGCCGCGCGCATCCGGTCGCGAACGAAGCAGGCTTCTTCTTTGGCGGAACGCTGTTCGACAATGTCGGCACGCAAATGAAGATCTATAAGGAAGAGATCTTCGGCCCAGTGCTGGCCGTGGTGCGAGTGCCCGATTTCGCCAGCGCGGTGGAACTCATCAACGCGCATGAGTTTGGTAACGGCGTGTCGCTCTTTACGTCGGACGGCGGTGTGGCGCGCGCTTTCGGTAGGCAAATTCAGGTGGGTATGGTCGGCATCAATGTGCCCATTCCGGTGCCAATGGCGTGGCACTCGTTCGGTGGGTGGAAGAGGTCGCTATTCGGCGATCATCATGCGTATGGTGAAGAAGGCGTGCGATTCTATACACGTTACAAGAGCATCATGCAGCGCTGGCCGGACAGCATCGCAAAGGGTGCCGAGTTCACGATGCCGGTCGCGAAGTAACTCGCGCTACACACCTGATGAAGACTCTTCTTCAGCTTCATCCAGGACTGCGTTTTGCACGGCCATCGCGGGGCTCACATAAGGCGGTGCCTGGCGTGGCTCGTCAATGCTGTAGCGCAGACGTCCCGCGTCGACATACACGCGAAAGCCCCTGTATTTGACGAGGTAAAGCAAGCCCACGAGAGCGGCGGCGAAGCCCGACGCCGCGCCCACGCCGAGCGCCCAGCGCGGGCCGAAACGGTCCGCGACCCAGCCGACCACGGGCGCGCCAAGCGGAGTGCCCCCGAGCGCAATGGCGAGCAGGATCGCGATCACGCGACCTCGCATGGCCGGCTCCGTGGAGAGTTGCACTAGACTGTTGGTGGACGTGTTGAAGGTTTGCGTCGACACGCCGATGAAGGCGAGCATCACGCCGAAGAGCACATAGTTCGGCATCAACGAAGCTGCCGTGCAGCCCACGCCGAATACTGCCGCAGCGCCGAGCAGCAACGCCATGCGCGGTTGCGCGCGGCGCGCGGCCAGCAGCGCGCCGGTGACGGAACCGATCGCCATGGTCGAACTCAACACGCCGTATTCGCCCGCGCCCGCATGAAATGCGGTGACGGACATCGTCGAAATAAAAATAGGGAAGTTAAGGCCGAACGTGCCGATCAGGAACTGCATGAGCAGCGCCGCCTTCAGATCGGGGCGCTTCCATACGTAGCGGAAACCTTCCACGAAGCTGCCACGCGAGCGCATTGCGCGAGGCTTTGCATGTAGCTCGCGAGCACGCAACATGCGCAGCGCGCCGAGTACGGCGATAAACGAGAGCGCGTTGATCAGAAACACCCAGCCCGTTCCGACCGACGCGATCAGCAGACCCGCCACCGCCGGACCGATCATTCGCGCGGCATTGAACGACGTGGAGTTCAGCGCGACCGCATTGGAAAGATCGCTTTCGCCGACGAGGTCCGACACGAAGGTCTGACGCGCGGGCGAATCGAATGCGGTTACGCAGCCGAGCAGTCCTGCGAAAACGTAGACCTGCCAGAGTTGCACGAGGCCGGTAATCGTAAGCAGCCCAAGGCCGAGCGCGAGACTGCCCATTGCCGCCTGCGTGATGAACAGGAGCTTTCGACGGTCGAAATGATCGGCCGCATAGCCGGTGAGCGGCAGTAAAAGCATTTGCGGCCCGAACTGCAGCGACATCACGATACCCACGGAAGTCGCATTGTGTTGCGTGAGTTCCGTGAGGACGAGCCAGTCCTGCGCGGTGCGCTGCATCCATGTACCGACGTTGGAAACGATCGCACCACTCGCCCACACACGGTAATTGAAGTTGCGCAGCGAACGGAACGTACTGCTCACCGGAATTTATCTCCTACGAATGTCTGGATGGTGTCTGGCCTGCAGCGCATGCTCATGCGCGCGTTTGTTCGAGCATGTCGAGCACTTCCTGCGTGGTGCCCGTTTCGCCGAGCCGCGGGAAGATTCGCGTGAGGCTGTTCGTGTGAGCGTCCAGGTGCAGGTCGGTCATCGCGTCGACAGCAAACGCGATGTTCAGACCTAGCTCGTGGGCGAAACGCGCGGTTGATTCAACGCCGACGCTGGTCGCCACACCCGCCAGCACGATTTGCGTCACGCCTTGCTCGCGCAGATACGCTTCGAGATCAGTATTCGTGAACGCGCCCCACGTGCGTTTCGTCACCAGATGATCTGACTCCTGCCGGTTCAGTTCGGGCACGAGATCGGCAAAACCCGCGGGGAAATTGCCGGTAGGACGCGCCTGCTCCGCGCGACCCGGCGCGCCGCCCGCCACGTTCACGAGCACGACGGGCAGGCCGTGGCGGCGAAACGCGTGGGCCAATTGGGCCGCGCGTGCGACCACTTCAGCCGTGGGATGAGCGGTGGGCATTGCGACGATGCCTTGCTGTAAGTCGATCACCACCAGTGCGGTCTTTGCGTCGAGCGTGGTCAGTGCCATGTGAGCTCCAGTTCTGGTTTGCGTGAGAATTACGATTCGGTCAGGCGTTTGAGCAATTCGACGCCAGCGGCAAGTTGCTGCTGCTCGGCTGCCGAAAAGCGCGTCTGGATAGTGCGAAACAGCCAGTCTTCGCGTGCGGCGCGACTTGCCTTGATCTTCTTGCGGAAGGCGGGCGTGAGCGAAAGAACCGTTTGCCGGCCGTCGTTCGGATCGGGCGCGCCGCTCACTAGCCCTGCGGCTTTCAAAACAGAAAGCGTCTCGCCCATGGATTGCGGACGCATGCCCTGGCTGCGCGCGAGTTCGGTGACCGTTGCGGGGCCGTCGCGCTCAAGCAGGCCGAGAACCTGTATCTGCGAGGGAGTGAAATCGCCCAGATGCGCCTCTTCGCGCAGACGGCGACGCAGCTTGCCGGTCAGCACCCGCAGGTCTTCGGCGAGTGTGTGAAGCGAATCGGAGTCGAGCGGCGAATCGTTCTTGCCCATGTGTGCCAGCAGAAAGCCAGACGAATATATGAAGGTAACCTGTGTAGGCTACCTTCATATATGGCACGGGTCAAGTGGACCGTCAGTCTCTCAGGCGGTTGGCACACGGTGCGGCCGCGGCGCGGCCGGCGTTCTGCTACGCGTGTCTTTCTGCTCTTCTTCCGCGCGAATGATCGCGAGCAATTGTTCGAGCCGCATCGGACGGCCCGTCAGGAAGCCTTGAACCACATCGCAGCGCGCGTCGCAAAGCCATTCGAGTTGCGCCGGATACTCGACGCCTTCCGCGACGACCAGCAGGCCGAAGCTATGCGCCATCGATATGATCGCGGTGACAATGGGCTGACCGCCATTGGGCAATGGACAGATGAAACTGCGGTCGATCTTGATGCTGTGCACGGGAAAAGACTGCAGGTATGACAGCGACGAGTAGCCTGTGCCGAAGTCGTCGAGCGACAGGCGCACGCCGGCGGCGCGCAATTCCTGCATTGCCTGAATGCCCACCGACATATTGGACATCAACTGGCTCTCGGTCAGTTCGAGTTCGAGCAGCGAAGCCGGCAAGCCGCTTTTCTTCAGCGCGGTGCAGACTTCGTCCGTGAAGCCTTCGGTTCGCAGTTGGCGTGCGGAAATGTTCACGGCCACATGCACGCCTGCATTCGTGCCGGCATTCCAGTTCGCGGCGTCGCGGCAAGCGCGCCACAAGACCCAGCGGCCAAGCGCGACGATCAGATCGCTGTTTTCCGCAATTGGAACAAATTCGGCCGGCAAAATGGGGCCTTCCGTCGGATGCGTCCAGCGGACCAGCGCCTCCGCGCCGAGCAGCCGGCCGGAAAGGCAGTCGAATTGCGGCTGATAGACGATGTCGAGCCCGTCCTGTTCGAGCGCCTTGCGCAGTTCGGCTTCGATGCGCGCGCGCCGTTGCGCCTCGGCTGTCATCTCGCTCTGAAACTCGACGGCAATGCTCTTGCCCCTGCTTTTCGCCGAATACAGCGCAATGTCCGCATTGCTCACCAGCTCCGCAATTTCGGCGGTGTCCTCGGGATAAACGCTGAAGCCTACGCTTGCCGATACGGCCGACTCAATACCGTGCAGAACAAATGGGCGTGACAGGTTGCGTGCGACGCGGCCCGCAGTCGCGCGTGCGCGAACGCGGCTTGCATCGGGCCCGAGCACGATAGCGAATTCGTCGCCGCCGATTCGGCTCACGAGGTCGTGAGGCCGGACGACGTTGCGCAACGCCTCGGCGACCTGCTTGAGCAGTTCATCGCCGGCGCCATGGCCCAGCGTATCGTTGACGGTCTTGAAGTTGTCGAGGTCCACCATCATCAGCGCGACGCGCTTGTTGGCGGCGCTTGCCTTGTGCAGGCGCATCTTCAGTTCATCGTAGAACGCACGGCGGTTCGGCAGATCCGTCAGCGGATCGGTCGAGGCAAGATATTCGAGGTCTTTCTCCGCGCGCGACACACGCTCGCGCATGCGCTTCATGACGAGCGATGCGATCCATACCGAACACAGCGACGCGCCAATGAGAAAGCAGCCGTACTGGGCAAGCTGCATTTTTATCGCGTCAGTTGCTGCTACGACGACGATGCTGCCGAGCAACCGGTCGTTATGAATGATGGGCGCCGCGACGAAGATGTCTTCGAGTGAAAGACGGCGCGAGTTGCCCACGTTCTCGAGCGTGCCTTCTTCGTAGTCAGCGCGGCGGAGCCCGGGGCGCGCATAGCGCACGAAGAGTTCTCCATCTGGCGTATAGACGGTTGCGCTCTCGACATGCGGAACCTTGCGAAGCGAGCCTAGTATTTCAGCAGTCGCCTCGCGGTCGCCGAACATGGCCGAGGCGGTCAGATTCTCCGCGAGCACCGATGCCTGCATGCTGACGTCGTCGGTCAGCGACGCGCGCAGCGAAAGCGCCTGATAGATCAGCAGCACGACACTGGAAATGAGCAGCGCGATCGCCACGCCGACCAGATTCACATGTTCGCGTGGCCATGCAAGCCGTGACCATGCGGAGAAACTTTTCATAGAACCGTCCTCGCGAGGCGCATGAGTTTCGAACTGAGCGTGATGCGCCGGCGTGAAGCTTCGCTAACGTTGATATCGAACTTCAGATGATCGCCGTCGCGCACGAGGCGAATCACCCAGCCCTGCTCGGTGGTGTCGACCTCGCTCACGATCACGACGGGCGCGTCGGATGTCAGCAGCGCCTTGACTGCCGCGCTCAATGGAGTGTTTGCGGTTAACACGACGAGGTGGCAATCGGCGGCTTTTTCCGTGCGAGGCAGCGGGCGAACGCGCCATCCCTGTTTGCCCGCACGCTTGCCGTCGAGCTTGGCGAGTGCCTGACCGAGCGGGCTCTCCTGATCCACGCATACCGAGAGCAGGTTGTCCGCCGAACGTCCCGGTGGCCAGTCGGTGAACTGCGCGAAGTTGAAGATGTAGGCCGCCTCGAGCGCGGACAGGTCCACCTGCGCATCGACTGATGTCTGCACGATCAGAGGCGACGCGAACACGAAACACGCCGCTATGGTCCTGATGCGAACGCGATTCATGTCAGAACCCGTAGACGGCCTTGAACACGAAGGTCCGGCTTTGCTGCGCAACTGTCTCCTGGGTGAAGCCCGGACCCACTGGGTCGGCGTACCGTTTATCGGTCAGGTTATAGATGGAAAACGACAGGTCCGCACCGCGAATCAGCCGGCGCGAACTTAGCGTCACGTTCGCGAGGCAGAAACCGCCGGTCTCGCCGACCGCAGCCAGTCGCGTGGACGTGCATTGCACTTCGAGTCCCGATACCAACGCATTCGCGAAGAAGGGCACAGCGACATTGGCTTTCGCGAGATGCTTCGGCGAATTCTGGAGTGCGGCCCCGGTGTTGGAGTCGTGAGCTATCTGGTACGAATAGCTCGCGCGCACCCGCGTGCCTGCCATTTGCTGCTCATAGGCGAGTTCCGCGCCTCGCGCGGTGGCGCGATCGACATTGCGGAAGATATAAAGACCGGAGCTCTGCTGTGTCGTCGAGATCAACTCGCGCGCGTTGTACTGGAACAGCGAGAGTGTCGCGCGGGCCATCGCGGACACGGCTCTTTCATATACGACTTCGGTCGTCGCGATGTGCTCTGCCTTCAGCGATGAATTACCCAACTGGCCGTCGGCGCCGCCTACAGCGTAGTACATCTCGTATGCGTTCGGCGCGCGATAGGCCTCGCCGTACAGCAGCTTGAACGTATCGCGCGGAGTCAGCTTGTAGATGAGCCCGATGCGCGGACTCAGGTTGCCGCCCGAGGCCGTCTGCTGGTCGTAACGCAAGCCCGCATTCAGCGTGAAATTGGCGGGCAACGTGATTTCGTCTTCGATATAGACACCGGCGCGGTTGCCGCTGTGATGGTCGTCGAGCAATTGGGAATACGGGTCGACGTTGTAGTTGTACTGGTTCAGGCGCGCGTCTCGGGTGAAGTCCGTACCGATCACGATTCGATGTTTGTCGATCGACGACACGGTCGCGTGCACGTCGGCGCCGTACCAGAGCGCGTGGCTGCCGTCGACATTGGCCACATACGGTTGCGGACCGTAGACCGACGGCATCCGGTAGTCGTAGCGGCCCCAGTACACCTGCGATGCCAGCGTGACGCCGTCGGCAAGCAAATGCTGGTACGAAAGATCCAGATAGCTTCGCGTGTCCGTCACGCTGAAGGGCGCATTGAACACCGCGCCGTACGGCGCATCGGGCACGCCCTTCGTGCGGTTTCCGTAAATGAACGTGAGGCGGAAATCGCCATACGCGGCCTTGCCTAGGAAGTTCTGCGCGCGGTCGTAGTCGAGCCGGTTGGCGACGCCGTTGTTCTGCTCGGGCGTGTCGAATGCCGGGTAGTACAGATCCTGACCGCTGCGTCCATACGACGTCGCGGAAACAAGAATGTCGGCACCGTGCGCACCATGCCAGCCGTATGACGCACGCGCCTTTTTCTCGCCGAAGCTCCCCACCGCGACGGCGGCTTCCGCGCCCGCCAGATCGCTGCCGGTTTTGGTGATCACGTTGATCACGCCGAAAAGCGCGTTCGCGCCGTACATCGCCGAACCGGGGCCCGGCACATACTCGATGCGCTTCACCAGATCCATGTCGAGCGGGAAGTCCGTGCCGATGGGCGCCTGACCGTACACGCCGTCGTTCGTACGCATGCCGTCGATCAGCAGCAGAAACCGGCTGTTGTAATCGCCAGGACGCTGAAAGCCGCGAGAGCCGAGGTATTCATATGAGCGGTCGTTTGTCACATACAGGCCCGGCAACGACGCGAGCGCGTCGGCAAGCGTGCGCCAGCCGAACTGACTGATGTCTTCGGCGGTAAGAACGACCACGGCGGCCGGTGCGTCGGTAACCGACTGATCGAAACGTGACGCCGTGCTGACAGTGACCTGCATCAGCGCCTCCAATGGCATCGCCGCCAACTCCTCTGTGTCCGGGGTCGAAGCTGCGCTCGCGCGCGGCTCGTTACCGGCGACAGCTGCCGGCGAACAGAGCGTTGCCAATCCCGCGACAGAACAGGCGACCAGGCGTTGAGAAAGGAAAAAAGAAGCGCGCGTAGTTGGAACCATGACAGCCGGTAAATCGGGAACGCTCCTTCAAAGTGGATCGTCACCTGTTTGTTATCGGCGCGGGAAAGGGAAGCTTGAATCGGCGCGAGTCTTCGCGTTGCGCGCTGGCTGGCTTCACAGCGGCAGGGACAGGCTTGTAAAAAGGGAATAGGGATATCCACCGTTTTGGGCCATGCCTGGCGCGAAAAACCGGGAGCCCATGCCGCGTGCATGAGCTTTTCCAAATCGTCGAATAGCGCGTGGCGCATGGATTTCGGCGGTATCGAACGGAGGCCGTGTGAAGTCGCGGCACGCGGCTTGCTGTAGTAGCCGTTTTTACCGCCGCCCTCACTGTCATGCAACAAACTTTCAATTCCAGAACTCTCGGCTCCATGCGACAGGCGATGATCGAACGCGATCTCGCCCATATCGAACAGGTTCTCGTGCGCTCGCATGCAAGTGCCCGCGACAATTCAGCTTTTCCGCTCAGCTACTGGCACGAGCGTCTGAGTCGCATCAAAGACGGCGGCCAACTGTGGGGTGTACATCTTCGCAAGATCGACACACTGCAGCGTCTGCTCAACGGCGCATTGCCGCAAAGTTAAACCACTCGTCCGACACTGAAACGCGCGCCTCCAACGCATAGGCGCGCGTCATGACATACCCTGGTTGCGCCAACGCGCACGTCCATGTAGCGGCGCGTTTTTGACCTCGGGCACAGCCTCGATGCTCTCGATACGCGCGATGCGCTATTCGTACTTCGCTTGTATCCGCCGTTTCTCTCTCCGCATCCGCCGTAATCGTCCCCCGTTCCTCTCTCTCGCGCGCCGGCTTCCTTCGGCTCACTCCCGTCTACTACCGATGAGTTCTCCTCGGGCGTTCACGCGGCGCGCTTCTTGCGGCGTGACGACAACGCATGCCGGGGCTCCGGCTGCGCGGCCAGTGTTGTGCACCCTAGTGCGCGCAAACCACGGAGAGCAAACATGGAAACAGGAAAAGTGGAAGGGGCAGTGAAGGAAATAGGCGGCAAGGTGCAGGAGGCGGCGGGCGAGATGCTCGGCGACACCGGGACCCAGATGGCCGGCACCGCCCGCGAACTAAGCGGCAAGGCTCAACAGGTGTGGGCGGATCTCACGGACGTCGTGCGCGAGACGACCACGGAGCGGCCGTTCACCGCGCTCGCGATTGCGGCGGCCGCGGGTTTCATTCTCGGCGCGCTGCGCTCGGCAACCGCCCGCGACGTTCGCGGCGACAGGGATTACCGTTAGATACGGTTGACACAGAGTCGATTGCATCGTTCGGATCAAGCGCTCGTCGCCGGTTGACGCAACCGGTGGCGAGCGCCCGTGACGGCAATTGCTGGCGGGAGATACAGGATGTCAATACATACCAAAGTGAGCCAGTGGCGCAACGTGGCGCGTTTCTGTTCCAGTCGGGCGGTGGACTACGCCGAACTTCTGGCACTCGAACTGGAGGAGGCGAAAGGGCGATTGGTGCGCGAAGTCATCGCGATGGTCGTGCTGGCGGTCGCTGCCATGTTCACCCTCTCTTTTCTGTGCGTGGCCATCATCGTGACGGCGTGGAACACGCCTTACGTCATTTCTGTTGCGTGGGGTGTTGCGGCCGCATGGCTCGTCATATCGATCGCCACCTTCGCGATGATGAAGGCCCAGAAGCCCGTCGAGCCGTTGCATGTGCTGCGCGACGAAGTGTCCCATGACCTGGAAGCCCTGAAGGACGCCCTGAAATGAAACACGATCCAGCCTGGCATCAGGAACGCCGCGCGGCGATCCTTCAGCGCATGGCCGCCTCTCGCGCGCGCCTGTTGTCTGCAAATCTGGCGTTGCACACACCTCGGCGAACCACGATAGCGGGTGTGCCGGCCGTCAACGCAATGAGTTCTCTCGCCGACACGCCTTACCTGGCACTGGTGCTCGCGGCCGGTCTTGCGGCCGTGCTTCTCGGGCCGCGCAAAGCGATTGGAACGCTCGCACGCACAAGCGTAATGGCGTGGCTCACGAGGACCGCGCGCAGTGTGTTTCAGCGCTAGCGCGATTTAACGCTTTCATGCCGGCGCCATCGCTCCACGTGCGATGCGGCGACTATCGCGCGGTACGAGACCGCGCGGCACGCGGGATGCGCATGTGTTCGCGTTTCACCCGCGAGTAGTTGAACCGTTCAGTGTGGAGGATATATGAAGGCGCTTAGATGGCATGGCAAGAAAGACATCCGCTGCGACACTGTGCCCGATCCGAAGATCGAACATCCGCGCGACGCGATCATCAAGGTATCGAGTTGCGCGATATGCGGCTCCGACCTGCATCTTTACGACGGCTTCATGCCCGGCATGGAGTCCGGCGACATCATGGGCCACGAATTTATGGGCGAGGTGATGGAAGTCGGCAAGGAGAACAGCGCACTGAAGGTGGGTGACCGCGTGGTCGTGCCGTTCACCATCATCTGCGGCGAATGCGATCAATGCAAACGCGGCAACTTTTCCGTGTGCGAACGGAGTAATCGCAACAAGGACATTGCCGACAAGATGTTCGGCCATACCACGGCGGGCCTGTTCGGCTACACGCATCTGACGGGCGGTTATCCTGGCGGGCAGGCCGAATTCGTCCGCGTGCCGTTTGCGGATAAAACGCATGTGAAGATTCCGGACGGTCTGAGCGACGAGCAGGTGCTTTTCCTCGGCGACATTTTTCCGACCGGCTGGCAGGCTGCGGTGCAATGCGATATCGAGCCTACCGATACGGTCGCGATCTGGGGCGCCGGCCCGGTCGGGCAAATGGCGATTCGCAGCGCCGTACTGCTCGGCGCAAAGCAGGTGATTGCGATTGACTGCGTCCCTGAGCGTCTTTCGATGGCGCGCGCGGGCGGCGCCGTCACGATCGATTTCAAGGAAGAGAGCGTCCTCGAACGGTTGAAGGAACTGACGGGCGGCAAGGGGCCGGAAAAATGTATCGACGCTGTTGGCATGGAATCGCACGCAACGCGTTCGGTCGACTCAATGTACGACCGCGCAAAGCAGGCCGTAATGCTCGAAACCGACCGGCCGCACGTGCTGCGCGAGATGATCTACGTTTGCCGTCCTGCGGGAACGTTGTCGGTGCCGGGCGTCTACGGCGGTCTGGTGGACAAGATTCCGTTCGGTGCGTCGATGAACAAGGGCCTGACATGGCGCATGGGACAGACGCACGTCAACCGCTGGACCGACGATCTGTTGCGGCGAATCCAGGAAGGGCAGATCGACCCGTCGTTCGTTATCACGCACACGGTTTCGCTCGATGAAGGCCCGCGCATGTACAAGACGTTCCGCGACAAGGAAGACGGCTGCATCAAGGTCGTGCTCAAACCTTGACGCGTCGGGCAGTGATCGTCGCGGCACAGACGCCGTCTGTTATTTCACGTGAGCTGCGCTGACGTGGCTCCCCAGAATGAAGGTGATGTAAATGGATTCCCGTACTGAACCGAAGCAGGAGAGCGCTCGCGCCCTGAAGGAACGACTGCCGCAACCGGATTCGATCGCGCGCGGCCTTGGGTGGTACAGCATTGCGCTCGGCCTCGCAGAACTGGTCGCGCCGCGCATGATGGCTCGCGTGGCAGGCGTCGAGACAGGACCCGGCACGATGCGCTTCTATGGTTTGCGCGAGCTTGCGTGCGGCGTCGGCATACTGGCGTCGCGCGATCCGCGGCCGTTCTTGTGGGCGCGCGTGGGCGGCGATGCACTCGACCTTGGCACGCTCGCGCTGTCGTCGAACAAGTGGAGCGCACGCGACCGGCAACGGGCGGCAGCAGCGGCGGTGAACGTGGTCTGCGTCACGGCGCTCGACGTGTATGCCGCCAATTGCGCGGAGAGTGCGCCGCGTTTGCCGTCGGCGGACTATAGCGACCGCACCGGTTTTTCCAGCTCGCCCGAGCAGATGCGCGGTGCCGCGCTCGCGGACTTTGAAACGCCACGCGACATGCGCACGCCGGATGCGCTAGCGCCCTATACGCGCGGCGATCAGTCGTCGACGACGGGTCAGCGCCTGCGTGCGGGAAGCGCGACGAGCGCCGCATAAGCCTCCGCATCGGCGTAGAAAGCGTGCCCTCCGCGACGGCGGGCACGCTTGATTCCGCGTTGAGTTTGCGTTCTATATAGGCTTGTCTTGCACGGTGTGTTTGCAGACCATCTGGTAATGCGAGCAACACGCGCACAACGTCACGCTGACAAATCACCCTTGCTGGTTGGGTGGCCTTCGGCGCCACCCGGTTCGAGATCGGGGTCCACGTGATCGTGCTCAGGGGTGTACGGCCCTTCAGACGGGTGTTCTTTTCCCTTCGGAACCAGAGTCGGGTCGATGCTTCCATGCTCCCGCTCTTCCACTGTGCCGTCGGATTTGATCTTGACGTCTCCATCACCCAGCTTCTCGCGTCGCTGGTCCGCGCGTTCCACGGGATCGGACGGTTCCTGGTTCATGCTTTTCTCCTCTCTGGTTGATTGACGCTTCGTTCATGCACATCGAAATCGAGCAAAAGCGATACCCGCTTCGCTGCCGACGCTTCACACGAAGCGTTGCACGCGGATTGCTGTGCCGTAACAAGGCCCGCGGAATCGACGCGGGCTGTCGATGCAGGCAGCCATAAGCCGCGACGCTGCCAGACCTGAGAGAAGGAGAGTGCAGATGAAAGCAGTGGTATTTCACGGCATAGGGGACATCCGTCTCGACAATGTTCCCGATCCCAAACTCGAGCAACCGACGGACGCGCTCGTACGTCTCACGTCCAGCGCGATTTGCGGCACCGATCTGCATATGGTGCGTGGCACGTTGGGCGGCATGGTGCCGGGCACGATTCTCGGTCATGAGGGAATCGGCATCGTCGAGGAAGTGGGCCGCAGTGTGCGCAATCTGCGCCAAGGCGATCGAGTGCTGATTCCGTCGACTATCTCGTGCGGATATTGCTCGTATTGCCGCTCGGGCTACACGGCTCAATGCGACAACGCAAATCCGAATGGCGCAAGCGCCGGCACTGCATTCTTCGGCGGCCCGAAAACGACCGGCCCATTCCAGGGTCTGCAGGCGCAATACGCGCGCACGCCGCTGGCGCACGCGAGCCTGATCCGTTTGCCCGACGAAATCGACGACGATCGCGCGATCCTGCTCTCCGATATCTTTCCCACCGGCTATTTCGGCGCCCAGCTGGCGGGCGTTCGCACCGGCGATACGGTCGCGGTGTTCGGAGCGGGTCCGGTGGGCCAATTTGCCATTGCGAGCGCGAAGCTGATGGGCGCCGGCCGTGTGATTGCGGTGGATCGCATAGCGTCGCGGCTGGACATGGCTCGCACACAAGGCGCAGAAGTGATCAATTTCGACGAGGAAGATCCGGTGGACATGATTTTGCAACTGACCGGCGGCATCGGCGTGGATCGCGTGATCGATGCAGTGGGCGTGGACGCGGTGCGTGCCGAGCACGGCCCGGCCGCGCAGAATGAGCGCGACCAGCAACAGGCCTTCGACAAGGAAGTGAAGGAGATTGCGCCCGATACGAACCCCGATGGCGATAACTGGCGTCCGGGCAGCGGACCGTCGCAAGTATTGACGTGGTCGGTCAGAGCGGTGGCGAAAGCGGGCACCGTGTCGATCATCGGCGTGTATCCGCCGAACGACCGCGTTTTCCCGATCGGCGAAGCAATGAATCGCAATCTCGTCGTGCGCATGGGCAACTGCAATCACCGCGCGATTACGCCGCATCTCGTTGAGATCGTGCGTAACGGCTCGTTCGATCCGCTTGCCGTGCTGACGCAGCGCGAGCCGATCACCGACGCGATCGAGGCCTATCGCGCGTTCGACAATCGCGAGCCGGGCTGGATCAAGGTCAAGCTGCAGCCGTGAGCGGCGGGTCACGCCGCTACGCGCGGGAATTCGTCTTTCACATCGTCTTTCACACTCATCTCACTACAACCGCGGGCGAAAACGCCCGCAAGGACGCTTGTTTCCAACTATGACAGTCGACCAACGGCTTCGCAGCATGCGCAAGACCATGCGTGACATGTTCGGTATCGTGCGCTTGCGCGCCGGTCAGGAGGACATTATCCGCAGCGTATTGCAACACAAGGACACGCTTGCCACGATGCCGACGGGCGCGGGCAAGTCGCTTTGCTATCAGTTGCCGGCGCTGCATCTCGAGGGCACCACGCTCGTCGTGTCGCCGCTGATCGCGCTCATGAAAGACCAGGCAGACAAACTGCTGGCCGCTGGAATCGACTGCACGCTCGTGAACAGCACGCTGCGTAGTCGCGCCGAGCGCGAAGCGCTGGAGCGGATTGCGGCAGGCGAGAGCGGCATTGTGTTCGTGACGCCGGAGCGCCTGGCGCAACCGGCCTTCATCGAAACGTTGCGCGCGCGCCCCGAAAACCGCGTTGGACTAGTGGTGGTCGACGAGGCGCACTGCGTATCGCAATGGGGACACGACTTTCGCCCCGCGTTCCTGCAGATCGCGGCTGCGGTAAAGTCGCTCGGTCAGCCGCCGGTGCTTGCGTTGACCGCCACGGCCACGCCGCGCGTGCTCGACGACATCGTGCACTCGCTGGCATTGCGCGAACCGCGTGTGGTTCGCACTGGCACGTATCGCGAGAATCTGCGCTATCGCGTCGTGCAGGTCAGCACGGCGGGAGGCAAGGACGGCGCAGCGCGCGCCGTGACCGCCAAGCGCGAGCAATTGTCGAAGCTGATTGCATCGCTCAGCGGGACCGGCATCGTCTACGCGGCGACTGTGCGCGACGTCGATCGCATTTACGGCTGGCTCACGGAGGCAGGCGAGTCGGTCTCGCGCTATCACGGTCGAATGGCGGCTGACGCTCGCGAAGAGGCGCAGGAGCAGTTCATGTCGGGCGCCACCCGTTTGATGATCGCAACCAACGCGTTCGGCATGGGCATCGACAAGGCGGACATACGCTTCGTGATCCATTACCAGATTCCCGGCAGCCTCGACGCTTACTATCAGGAAACGGGACGCGCGGGCCGCGACGGTGAGCCCGCCGATTGCGTGCTGCTATTCGATCTGAACGACCGGCGCATCCAGCAATTTTTCCTTGCGGGACGCTATCCGAGTGTCGAACTCGCGCAGCGTGTGTATGACACGCTTGCCGCGCGTATTGCCGACGAACCGAAGGGCGTCACGCTGGCCGCGCTCAAGCAGGCATTGCCGGATGTCGGTGCGGGCAAGCTGGAAGTCGCGTTGAACATGCTGGTCGACGCCCGCGTGGCCGGCCGCGACCGGCAGCGTCGCTATCGTCTGCGAAGCCGCGAGGGCGCGAAGGAATCCGCGCGCGACGCGGTTGCCAATGCCGCGGCGCAATTCGAGCAGATGAGCGCGCACGACAGGGAAACGCTGCAGCAGATGATCGACTACGCGCAAACGGGTCAATGCCGGTGGCGCGCGATTCTCGACTATTACGGCGACTCGCCTGCCGCCGAGCGCTGCGGCGTCTGCGACAACTGCGTGAATCCGCCGCAGATCGACATGGCGTCCGACGCTATCGTTGCACCGGAGACGCACGCGAATGAAGTTGCACAACGCAAGCGCGAGAATGCGCGCAAACCACGCGTCTGGACTCCGGGCGATGCCGTGCGCGTGCCGCGCTATGGCGCCGGTGAGGTCGCACTAGCGAGCGGCGAGCAGGTGGCCGTGCAGTTCCCCGACGGCAGCACCCGCACGTTTCTGGCGAGTTACGTGAGGGCGGGGCGCTGATCCGCATGCGCTCCAATCGAGGCAACGTCGGCAGTCGCTTCCGACGATGCCTCGATCCGCGCACGGAAGTAGCGCGCGGTCTCTTTAAGTCCGTCGTCGAGTGAGGTTTTTGGCTGCCAGCCGAGCAGCTCGCGCGCGCGTGAGATGTCCGGCTGACGATGCCACGGGTCGTCGGTCGGCAGCGGATGCAATTCAAGCGGCGAATTGGAGCCCGTAGTCGCCACAATCCGTTGTGCGATTTCGCGCATGCTCACTTCGTGCGGATTGCCGAGATTGACCGGGCCGCCGGGATCTTCGGCGGTGTTCATCAAACGGATGAACGCGTCGATCATATCGTCCACGTAGCAGAACGAACGCGTCTGGGAGCCGTCGCCATACAGCGTGATCGGCTCGCCGCGCAGCGCCTGCATCATGAAGTTCGACACGACGCGGCCATCGGCGGGATGCATGCGCGGTCCATACGTGTTGAAGATTCGCGCAATGCGAATGGAAAGCCCATGTTGACGGCGGTAGTCCATGAAGAGCGTTTCAGCGCAGCGCTTGCCTTCGTCGTAGCAGGAGCGCGGTCCGATCGGATTCACGTGGCCCCAGTAGTCTTCTTTCTGCGGATGCACGAGCGCATCGCCATACACTTCGCTCGTCGATGCCTGGAAGATTCTTGCTTTTACGCGCTTGGCGAGTCCGAGCATGTTGATCGCACCGTGCACGCTCGTCTTGGTGGTTTGTACCGGATCATGCTGATAGTGAATCGGCGACGCAGGGCAGGCGAGGTTATAGATTTCGTCGACTTCCACATAGAGCGGAAATGTCACGTCGTGACGCATCAGCTCGAAGTTCGGGCAATCGAGAAGATGCGCGATGTTGTCCTTCGTGCCCGTATAGAAGTTGTCGACGCACAGCACGTCGTGGCCTTGCGTCACGAGCCGCTCGCACAGGTGTGAGCCGAGAAAGCCGGCGCCGCCTGTGACCAGAATCCGCTTGCGGGTAAGTTCTTTCATGTTGCGTGGTCCTAGTCGTCTTACGATTGTTCGGCGCAAGCCGCGCCGATCGGTGGCCTACGCGGTCACTTGCAGCAGCGCGTCGTGCCAGTCCTGCGCGAAACGGTCGATGTGGAACCGCTCCTGCGCCGTGCGTCGCGCGCCCTCGCCGAGGCGCCTGGCTTCCGCAGGATCGCGCAGCAGTTCGTGCATTGCGTCGACAAGCGCATTCACGTCTGTATGCACGAAGCCGTTTTCGCCATTGCGGATCACCGTCGCCAGTTCGGTAGTCGCGAGGCCCACGATCGGCATGCCGATCGTCATCGCCTCTACGATGGCGAGGCCGAGACTGGTCCAGCGGATCGGATTGAAGAAGAAGCGATAGCGCGCGGTGAACGCGGCGAGATCCAGATTGCCGACTTCACCAATGCCGTCGAGCCGCTCGGCGTCCATGCCGACCAGGTCGAGCGGCACGCGCGTGCGCACGTCGGCGAATACGTCGGCACCGAGGCGCCGGCCGCGCTGAGCGAGATGATTCACGACGACAATGCCGCGCTCCAATTCGCCGGTATAGCGCACGCCTTCCGGTACCACCACGCCATGTTCGATTACGCGCGTAGGCGTCACGCCGCAATCCCACATCAACTGATTGAAGTGCGTGACGTGAACCAGCAGCGTGTCCGGATCGTCGACCCAATGCCATTGCTGGAACGGGTTTTCCTGCGGCGGATCGTGTTCGATATACACGCGCGGCAAGCGGCGCTGCGCGTCGCTCAACACATGCTCGCGGTCGTATTCCCAATGCGTCTTGTGCTGATACAGGATCACGTCGAACTCCTGATCCGGCACGTCGTCCGCATTGATTTCGTGGACGTTGTCGCCCCACGGCAACACGCCGACTTTGCCCGCATAACCAGGCGGATGACCCGGCTTCGTCACCAGATAAAAATCGTGCGGCGCCTGTGTCAGGTAGTACAGGTAGTTGCCGTGCACGTGCCATGTCAGCACACGGAGACGGCGGCAGTTACGCAGCATGGTGCAACTCCTCGAAGGATCCGGTTTCGGCATGCGTATGCAATGCGCAGGCACTGGCCGGATGCGCGCCGCGAACTTCGGCCAGTTGGGCGCGCGCCGTCTCGACGACGCGGTCCACGCCGATGTTCAGCGCACAAGGGTGGCCGTAAGGACACTCGCGGAACATGCACGGGCGGCACGGCGGATAGTCGGCAAGCACGCGGTGCCGCTCGTGATCGAGCGGCGCCCAACGTTGCGTGTCGCTGCCCGACGCGACGACGACGGACGCGGTCGCCATGGCCGCGGCGATGTGCGAAATGCCCGTGTCGTTGCAGACGACGAGTCGCGCGTGCGCGACGAGCGCAGCCAGTCCGCCGAGCGATGTCGAACCGGCGAGGTGCAACGCGGGCGCGGTCATCGCGCCGAGCACCGCGCCGGTCAGCGAAGCTTCCGCCGCTGTGCCGGTGATGGCGATCTGCCAGCCGTCGGCGGCGAGGCGGTCGGCGACTTCCGCGAAACGCTCGACCGGCCAGCGGCGCGAGGGCAATTGCGCACCTGGATGAACCAGCACGAGGCGCTCCGCTTCGATGCCGTGCGCGGCCACTAACGACGCGTATTCGTCGCCATCCCGCTCGCAAAGAGGGAACGACAATTGCCGCTCGGTGGTTTCGGCGCCGAGCGCACTCATCAATGCAAGGTAGCGCTCGGGTTCGGGCAGGTCGTCTGGCCAGTCGATAAACACGCCTTCACGCGGCCGCTCGTCAGGTTGTACGAAGCCCGCATAGGCGTTGGCACCGAACTCAAGCAGCAGATCGTTCGCAATGCCGCCGCTGCCATGCAGCTGGATTGCGAGATCGAAGCGTTGGGCGCGCATCCACTCACGGAATGCGGGCAGCCCTTCGTCCGTCTCGGGTTGCTCGGGAAAGCCTGCGGCTCCAGGAAAGACGATCAGTTCGTCGACGAGATCGGCGTAGCGCTCGACAAACGACTGCGCCCACGGCAAGCCGATCAGCGCGATATGCGCTTGCGGCGCGGCCGCGCGCAGCGCTCGCAGCGCGGGCACCGAGCAGAGCATGTCGCCCAGTTGCAACGCACGGAAGATCGCTATGCGGCGCGGCGCGGCAGAGGCGATGAACGAGTCTGCATTCATAAGAAGAACACCTTGTAACGTACAGCGCCGTAGAGCCGCCAGAAGATCGACAGGAATGGAATCGGGATGGACGTCCACGCCATTTCGGCAATGTGGCGCAAGCTGCGGTCCCTCCCGCGCAAACGCATTGCGCAGAAATACGCCGTCAGTGCGAACCACGCCAGCACCGCTAGCGTCACGGTATTGCCATCGCCCACGAAAATGCCGACCAGCGCGGCCAATGCGGCGCAGAGAATGAGGTAGTACAGCAACGGAGGCGACGAGCGAATCCGCGTTTTGAACAGTTCAGGGTGCTTCTTGTAGAGCAGCGCGTCGAACTGACTCTTTTTCTGCTGCGAGATGCTGACGCCCCAGCGCGCGGGGCGCACCGGGTGCACGACCACCGCATCGCTTGCGCGCACGATCTTGCCGCCCGCTTGCAGCAGCGTGAACTGCAAATCGGAATCTTCGCGCCACGCCGAGGTGAAACGCTCGTCAAAGCCTCCTGTCATCGTCAGAAAGCTGCGCGCTACGAATACGTTCGCGGTCGCGAATTCCGCACGCTCGAGGCCGCTCGCATCCGCCTCGTAGTCGGTCGGCGACGAGGGCAGCGGCACGACGATCCGGCCCGCGGCGGCGGCCGCCCCTTGGCGAATCGCCGCAAGCCCTTCTTGCAGCCATTGCGGATCGGGCAGCGTGTCGTCGTCGGTAAAGGCGATTACCGGCGAGCGCGCGTGTTGCCAACCGGCATTGCGCGCGCCCGCTGGGCCTTGCGTGCGAGTCACCGGCACGTAGCGCACGGCGAGGCCGCGCTCTGCCTGCTCGCCGGCAATGCGCGCGACGCATGCGCGAGTCGCTTCGTCGGGACCGTCGTCGCAGACCACGATCTCGTAGCGATCTGCGGGAAAGTCCTGTTCCGTCAATGCGCGAAGACACGACGCGAGCATGTCGGGCCGCCGATAAGTCGGCACGACCACCGACACGTCGAGGTGCGCGAGCAGCACGCCCGGATACCCGGCCGCAATCGGCTCGGCTTCGCTATGCGGATTGCCGAAGCTGCCTCCTACGTCGATCGGTCGCGTAGCGGATGGACTCATGCGCCGCCCCGCGCTTTCTCGACGACGAAGGGGCCGATCACGAGCGCGTCGAGCGGCGATGTCCAGAACGACTCCACCGCATCGCGGGGCGAATTCACCATCGGCTCGCCGCGCGTATTGAATGACGTGTTGACGAGAATCGGCACCCCGGTGCGCTCGTTGAACGCGGACAGGAGATCGTAGTAGAGCGGGTGCTGCGAGCGGTTCACGGTCTGCACGCGCGCGGTGCCGTCCACGTGACGCACTGCCGGAATGCGCTCGGCCTTGTCGGCGCGCACGTCGAACACGAACAGCATGAACGGTGCAACCTGGCCGTTCACGAACCATTCGCTCGCATGTTCTTCCATGACGACCGGCGCGACTGGGCGGAAGTCCTCGCGATCCTTGATCTCGTTGAGCTTCGCCTGCATGTGCGGATCGACCGGCGAGGCGAGGATCGAACGTGCCCCGAGTGCCCGCGGACCGAACTCGGTGCGGCCCTGATACCAGCCGATCACCTTGCCGCTCGCGAGCAGGTCGGCGGTCTCGCCGGCAATGTCGTTGAGCCGCCGGTACGGCACCTTCGACCATTGCAGGAACTGCTCGATTTCCTGTTCCGGATATTCGGGACCGAGGTACGCGTGGTCCATTACCCAATGACGCTTCCGATCGCCGCGCTCGCCGCGCTCGCGAGAATCGATCCACAACGCTGCGCCAAGCGCGGTGCCCGCGTCGCCCGCTGCGGGCTGGACCCACACATCATCGAAAGGACCTGCGTCGCGCAGCTTCGAATTCATCACGCAGTTCAATGCGACGCCGCCTGCCATGCTGAGCTTGCTCAAGCGGGTTTTCTCATGCAGCCAGCCCGCGAGTTGCAGCACCGTTTCTTCGAGCACACGCTGCAACGAATGAGCGATATCGAAGTGGCGCTGTTCGAGCGGGCCGCCGCGTTCGCGTGCCGGACCGAAGCGTTGGACGAGGCGCGGGGCGTCGACCGTATAGCTGCCGTCGCCGCGATAACGCACGATATCGCGGAACACGTCGAGGTATTCCGGCTTGCCGTACGACGCGAGCGCCATCACCTTGTACTCGTCGGACGAATGCAGGAAGCCGAGCCAGTCCGTTACCGCTTCATAAAGCAGTCCGAGCGAGTGCGGCAGTTCGACCTGCTTGAGCCGCGTGTATTTCCCGTCGACGAACTGGCCCATGCTGGTCGTCACGCCTTCGCCGCGGCCGTCCATGGTGAGCACCGCCGTATTCTCGAACGGGGCGGCGAGAAACGCGCTGGCCTCGTGCGCGAGGTGATGGTCGACGAAATGCCACTTGAAGCCGTTGTCGCGGTCCACACCCTGAAAGCGCTTGCGCAAATGATGCGGCGCGCCGTCGAGCAACTGGCCCTTGGCGTTCGCGATATAGCTGAGAAAGAGCGGGTCCCACGGCGATGCAGACGGGTCGGACAGACGCGTGTTCGCGGGATCGAAGGGCAACTCGATAGTCGCGCCGGGACGCTTCGGCATGCCGCTAAAGAGGCTCGGATCGTATGAGTAGGCCACATGATCGACGTCGGCCAGCGTGATGCCGGCGGCCTTCAGGCAGTAATCGATTGCGTCGAACGGCAGTTGCCAGGTCGAGAAGGGCACGGGGCGCTTCGCATGCTTGACGTGCGTGAAGCGTTCGTCTTCGGCGGCGGCGAGCACCACACCGTCGCGCAGCAGGGCTGCGGCGCTGTCGTGATAGACGGCATTGATTCCGAGTGTGTACATGGGCGTTCGCAGTAGGAGTGGGTTTCAGGGAGCCACGGGTTCATCGGCGAGCGGCGGCGCCGCGTCGCTGTGGTGGGCGTTGAATTCGATAGCGTCCGAGCGGTGAGCGTCGGAGTCGACGGAGGCTGCGCGAGTTCGTGCTTCGGCACGCAACTCGAGCGCCGCTTTCACGACCTCGCCGGGCGTGACGCCCAGCAGGCACGCATGATGATGCTGAGGACACACGCTGCGGTAGCACCAGCGGCATTCGACATCGCGAAACAGCACGCGATTCGGCGTCTGCCACGGCGTGTGCTGCGGATTGGTCAACGCATATAGATCGACGACCGGCGTGCCGAGCGCGGACGCGAGATGCACGGGTCCGCTGTTGTTCGACACCAGCACGCTCGCTTGTTCGATCAGCGCTGCCAGTTCGCCTAGCGTGAGCGCGCCGCTCATATCGTGCAGTTGTGAGCGAACTCGCGGCGCAGCGGCGGCGATCACCGCGTCGACGAGAGGACGCTCGCTCGCACTGCCGGTGATCAGAAGCGGCGCTCCGGTTTCGGTGGCAAGGCGCGTCGCGATCTGACCGAAGCGCTCGGGCGGATAGCGCCGCGATGCGGCGGTTGCGCCGGGGTGCAACACGATGCACGGCGTGCCGGTTGTTGCGCCGCTGTGGATGCCTCTCGCGGCAAACTGCTCTGCAAGCGTTCGCCGGTCCGACTCATGAACCGTGAAGCGCATACGCGTGTCGGGGGCTTCTGCGCCGACCTGGCGCACGAGGTCCAGTTGCCGTTCCACCTCATGACGGGTGCGCTGCTGCGGCTCCGGTTCACGCAGCCAGTCTGTCAGCAACTCATACGGATTCTCACGGCAATGCGCGAGGCGCCGTGGAATGCCCGACAGATGGCACAGCATTGCCGCGGGCAACGGGCTCTGGCTATAGACCGTGAAGATCACGGCGGCATCGAAGCCGCCGCGCCGCAATCGTTCCTGCATGCGCTGATCGTCGGCGAGCGAACGCGCGCTCGTCGGCGGATTCGCAACCCACGGCGCTTCGTATTCGATCACGTCATCGACATCGTCGAGAAACGGCGCGAGTGCAACGCCGCTGCGCGACGCAAGCAGCGTGATGTGGCGGCCGGGTGAGGACTCGCGCAGTGCGTGCAGCGCGGGCGTGGTCATCAGCACGTCGCCGAGATTGTCGAGCCGCACGCACAGAATGCGCTTGATCTCCTCGCCCCAATGCTCAAGCTGCGGGCTGTCGGGCACGCGAGCGTGAGCGAGTGTCGGCTGGGTGATCAGCAGCGGCGCATTCATTGAGCGGTTTCCTCGCCGGCGGGCGCGGGCGGCGCCGCTGCTTCCATAGCGTTTGCGATGATCCGGGCAGCCTCGTGCAGATCCGCGGCGCGCGCGGTAGGAACGCGCTGAGGTCCTTCTATCCACTCGGTCTCATGGCCGTTGTCGAGCAGAATCGTGCGGCATCCGGCACGATTGCCCGCTTCGACATCGTCGAGAATGTCGCCGATGAACCAGCTGCGCGCGAGGTCCAGCCGATGCTCGCGGGCTGCGCGCAGCAACAGGCCTGGCGCCGGCTTGCGGCAATCGCAGGCGGTCGAATAAGGCGCAACGGTGCCGTCCGGATGATGCGGGCACCAGTACGCGCCGGAGAACATCGCGCCGGATTCGGCGAACATGTGCGTGAGTTCGGCTTCCACGTTCTTTAGCGCCGCTCGCGGGAATTTGCCGAGTGCGACGCCTGACTGATTGCTGATCACGAACAGCTCGAACGGCTGGGTCGCGAGCAGCGTCAACGCTTCGCGCGCGCCCGGTGCGAGGCGCATCAGCGAAGGGTCTACGTTGTAGGGCACGTCCTCGAGCAACGTGCCGTCTTTGTCGAGAAATACAGCGGGTCGCAGCATGACGAAGGCGGTGTAGAAAAATGTGGGCGGAATCGCCGCAAGCGGACCATGCGTCCGCACCGGCTCGACATAACTGGCTGCGCTAGCAGCGCTGCAATGCTGCGCGGCGCCTAACGGAACGATGCGCCGGCCGCTGCTCGCAGCGGAACTTCCACGCGGTCTTCCGTGGCTTTGGCGGGCACGAGCCGCGCGGTGCGCATATAGATCTGCGCGAGCGATTCGCCCACACCGCGCCATGTGAACTCCTTGCGCGCGCGTTCGACGCCTGCTTCGCCCATCCTCCGAGCGAGCGCGGGGTCGCGCCGCAACTGGTTCAGGCGCGCGGCGAGCGCGGCCGGATCGCGCGGCGGCACGAGAAAGCCGGTGATGCCGTCTGCAACCGAATAGCGGATGCCGCCGACATCGGCGCCGATCACCGGCGTGCCGCAAGCCATCGCCTCGACCGGTGTGATGCCGAACGGCTCGTACCAGGGCGTCGTCACGAACACGTCTGCCGCGCTGTAGTAGTAGCGCAATTGCGCGCGCCCGCGCCGTCCCACGAAAATGGTTTGTTCAGCTACGCCGCATTCACGCGCGATGCCGCGAAGGCGCGCGATTTCCGGCGTGGCCTTTTCATTCGGCGCGTCGGAATTGCCGCCCACCACGTAGAGTTGCGCAGAGGTCCGGAAGGCTTTCTTCAGTACACCCACGCCGCGAACGACGTTGTCGATACCCTTACGCTGCACGAGCCGTCCGAGCTGAAGCACGGTGAACTGGTTTTGCTGCCAGCCGAGTGCGTCGCGAGCGGCTGCACGGTCCATCGGGTGAAACTCGTCGGCGTCGAAACCGCACGGCACGATCTCGATGCGCGCGGGGTTGGCGTGGTAAAGCTCAATCAGGTCTGCTTCATCCTGCGGGCATTCCGCGACCACCACGTCGGACTGCGCGACGAGGTCGTCTTCGATTGCGAAGCGCTCGTCTGGGAAGCCGTCGCTCGCGCCCTGGTGTATCCGCCGAACACGGCCGAGCGCATGAAACGTCGTGACGAGGGGCACGCCGAGCGCGGCTTTGACCTTCAATGCCGCAAGGCCCGACATGAAGAAGTTCGCGTGCATGACGTCGTATGGCGTTTTCTCGCGGCGGAAGAACTCGATCAGGAACGCGGCGAACTCATCCATGAAGGGCAGCAGCAGTTCTTTCGGCAACTGCATCGGTGGCCCTGCGGGGACGTGGATCACGCGGACGCCCTCCATGTCGGATATGAGCGGTAGCAACGCGCGGTCGCGCCGCGTGAACACATCCACTTGATGGCCCATCTCTGTCAGTTCACGCGCAACATTCGCGACATAGATGTTTTGTCCTCCGCTGTCGACGCCTCCGGCGACGGCGAGGGGCGAGGCGTGTTCACTGATGAGGGCGATCTTCATTGAGATTCCTTCGCGGAGATTGGCATTAGCGGGGGTGTCCATGGCGCGTTTTGCTGAGCACTCTTATGCAATTTCACGCAATACAACGCTGTTATCCGGCATCAGCATGCGCTGTGCCTATGCGCTGCGAGTGACGCGCGAAGCGCAATGCGGTGTGGGGTGCGGACAAGCGCTGTAGCGTTCCCTTTTTTCGCGCAAGGAAACGGTGTGGCGTTCCCTTTTTCTACAAGCGGCCATGTAAGTTCGATCACCGTCACCAACGTAGACGAGAATATTTTCTTCAACGCGCGGCTTTCATCGCGTGCCGCTAATGTGTCGTCTATGCTAAGTTTTGTCCGGCGGCGGGCGCAGGGTTTGCTGTGAGGTGTGCTCCGCTGTGTGGGCATTACTGCCCCTGGCGCACGTGCCCGACATGCACGTTGCTCGTCGCGCCGCTTTGCGAATCCGCTTCGTGGAATCTAATGCCGGGTTGCAGTTCACGCGCTGCCGCGGCCTTCTCAGGACACCATGCCGAACTCCGCAACGCTGCCCCGTTCCCAGTTGACCCGCCGCATTGCCGCCGACCTGATGCGAGCAGTCTGGCGTTATCGCAACCAGACCGTCGCTGCCTTGCTGCTGATGGTTGCCGCGAAGCTCTCCACCGTTCTGATTCCGCTCGTGCTCAAGCATGTGGTGGACGAGCTGGGGCACCCGGTCGCGCAGGCGCTGTTCCCAGTGTTCCTCGTGTTGGCTTATGCATTACTGCGTTTTCTCGGCGATGCATTGAATGAAGCGCGCGACGTGGTGTTCAGCATTGTCACGCAGCGCACTGTCGCCGCATTTACCGAGCGGACTTTCGCGCATCTGCATCGCATGAGTGCGCGCTTTCACACGAAACGCGAGACCGGCGCAATAGTTCGCGACGTGCAAAAGGGCGCCGACGGCATCGGCTTTCTGCTCGGCGTCGCGCTATTTACGATTGTGCCGACCGCGTTCGAGATTGCGACCATCGTCGCGATCATGGTCCACAATTACGCGCGCGAATTCATGATCGCGATTGCGGCAACCTTCGTTTGCTATGCGGCATATACATTCGTGTTCACCCGGCGGCGCGTTGCGTTCCAGCGCGCGGTGAATGCTCTGGAGGCGCAATCGGATGGCCGGCTCGTGGACAGTCTGCTTAACTACGACACGGTCAAATACTTCGCCACCGAAGACACGGAAACGAAGCGGTTGTCGGTCGTGCTCGACAAGTGGGTGCACGCCAGAACGGCGAATCAGCGCGCGCTGACGGCGCTGCACGTAGGGCAGAGCGCGGTGATCGCGTTCGGCATTGGCGCAATCATGCTGCTCGCGGCGCAGCACGTGGTGGCCGGAAGCATGACTGTCGGCGATCTGATTCTGGTCAATGCGTACATCATCCAGATCTGCATGCCGCTGAATACGCTCGGCTTCGTATTTCGTGAGACGAACGACGCGATGGTCAACGTCGAGCGCATGTTCGAAATACTCGCCGCGCGTGGGCGCGTTGGCGAGGATATCGACGAACCGGCCGCGAAACCGCTAGTGGTGAGCGCAGGGCAAATCTCGTTCGAGCACGTGGACTTCGGCTACGACCCGGCTCGGCAGATTCTGCGCGACGTGGACTTTCATGCCTACCCTGGCAAGACGCTGGCGATTGTCGGCGGCAGCGGGTCGGGCAAGTCGACACTCGTGAAGCTACTCTTTCGTCTTTATCAGCCAAACAGCGGCAGGATTCTTATAGACGGACAGGACATCGGTCACGTTACGCAAAAGAGCCTGCGCGAAGCAATCGGCATCGTGCCGCAAGACACGGTGCTGTTTAACGAAACCATTGCCTATAACATCGCGTACGGCAGGCCTTCGGCAACGCGCGCGGATGTGGTGCGGGCGGCGCGCGCGGCACAACTCGACGAATTTATCGAACGTCTGCCAGATCATTACGACACCCGCGTCGGCGAGCGCGGTGTGCGGCTCTCGGGCGGCGAGCGCCAGCGCATTGCCATTGCACGCGCCATCCTGAAGGACCCGCGCATCATCGTATTCGACGAGGCGACCTCCGCGCTCGACACGCGTTCGGAACGCGCGATTCAGACGGAGTTGACGCGGCTCGCGCAAGGCCGCACGTCGATCGTGATCGCGCACCGGTTATCGACCGTGGTCGACGCCGACTGGATTCTGGTAATGGAGCATGGCCGCGTGGTCGAGCAGGGCACGCACCGCGAGTTGCTCACGCGTGAAGGCGTGTACGCGAAGATGTGGTCTCTGCAATGGCAGCAGGGCGAACTCGAGCACGCGCAACGCAAGCTCACTGCGCAGTCGGTCAGCCTCGCGGCGCTGATGGCCGGTGTGATCGACGCGTTGCACGACGAAATTGCCGCGCAGCGGGTGACGCTGTATCCGCAGATCAGCGACAACGATCTGCGAGTGACCGGCGACCCGAGCGTGCTGCAACCGCTGATCGCCGAGCTGTGCCGCAATGAGATCGTGCACGCGAGGCCGGGGCAGCGCATCGAGCTTCGCGTCGAGCGGCATAACAATCAGGTGTGGGTCACGGTACTCGGCATGGGCGAAAAGCCCGCTGAACTGTCGCAAGCGGCCGCTCGCTATATGGAGGAAGCGCTGGCTGCGGCGGGCGGCAGCTTCACGCTAATGACGCTCAACGGGCGGCTCGCCTATGTCGCCATGCTGCCTTTGCGTCCGGTGGCCGACGCTGATTCACGTGCCGGTTCGGCGGCAATGCCGTTGACCTCGGAAGTGGACGGCGCGGCGCCGCTAGAAGGTCTCTTTGTCATGGCTATCGACGACCAGGAAGACGCGCTCGACGCATTAGAAGCGGTGCTTGTGTCGAGTGGCGCGCGCGTGCGAACCGCGTCGTCGGGCAAGGAGGCCCTGGACTGGTTCGCCGCCACACCGACCACACAATGGCCGCACGCGTTGCTATGCGACATCGTGCTCGCGGACGAAGACGGTTATGACGTACTGCGCCGTTTGCGACGTCTGGAAGCCGATCGGCAACTGCCGCTGCAGGACCGCGTGCCAGCGATCGCGATCACCGGCTACGCGGTGGGGGAAGACCGTATGAGAGCGCAGATGGCCGGTTTCCAGGCGCATCTTTCGAAGCCGGTTGCACCTGAAAAGCTGATAGGCGAAATTCGCAATCTGGCGATGGCGTCCGCACGCACGGGCGTATGAAGCGGGAGGCGGTGCGCGTTCGCCGCGCGCATGTGCGCCTCTCCACGTCCTGCGGCTCAGGTACGCGCGTCGACCTTGCTTACGGTTGGCTTTGGGCGGGCGGTGGCCGGCACCGGCGCCGCCATTTGACGCTCGCCCGTGCGTACCCGTTCGCGCATGCTCAGCACCTGAGCCGGTACTGGCGTGCGGTGTCTCAATGCCCATGCGAGCCCGCGCAACAGCGGAACGGCGTCGCGCGCGAGGGTGCCTTCACGTGAGAACGTCGCGAGCGCATGCATGGTCGCGCGGCTCGCCTCGGGCCAGGGCAGGCGCAGGCACGCGATCCACGCGGCATTACGCGCGAGTGTGCGGCGCCGCATGCCGCTATCGCGTGACGGCGACGGATGATGGTGCACGGTCAATTGATCGCAATAGACAATCGAGTGCCCGGCTGCCAGCACGTCCAGCGCGACGAGTTCTTCTTCGCCGCCGATAAAAAGGCGCGGCTCGTAGCCGCCCAGTTGGCGAAACAGCGACGTGCGAAAAACGCATGCGCCTGCCATATAGCCGATCAACGAGGGGCCCGGCAGCCCTTCGCTGCCGAGCGGACTTGCACGCATGACCGAGCAGGTCGGGTCCGTGAGGTTATCCTCGCCGACCACCACGCGCGCGCTCAGTACGCCCGCGTTCGGCCACGCATCGAGCAGTTGCACCGCGCGATCGAGGGAGCCCGGCTCCCACCACGTGTCGTCGTCGCAGAAGGCCACGTAGTCCGTGCCGACGTACGCGGCGGCGCGATTACGTCCGGCCGCGCCGAGATTCGCCCCGCATTCGACGATGCACACAGTGGGAAAAAGCGCCTTCACGAGCGCGACGGTGTTATCGCTGGAGCCGTTGTCCGCGACAAAAATGGGCGGGTTTTCGGGAAGGGCGAGTAGGCGCTCGAGAGTGGCCACAAGCTCATCGGCGCGGTTGTACGTCAGAACGACGACCGAAATGCGCCGGGAAAGCGATTTTTTTTCCATGCGGTTCTTTATTCTTGACGAGGCGATGCCCCGTTCAAGCAATCGGTGTGCCGTTCGCTTTCAACTAGCTTGAGGCTCTTTGCAGCCGCCAATACTTTTCGGTTGAATAAAGGGAGCTTTGCCCCTGTGGGCCAAATGCGCGCAACTGGCTCGCGTAGGCGGCGATAGCTTCTCGCTTGATCTGCTCATGCGCGCTGAATGCATTGACCGGTGCGCTCACGTCGGTAGAGGGGGACAGCGCGTAGCCGCGTTTCGTCAGTTCTTCAATGCGCTCCGATACCGCTTCTTGCCTCTGCCTATACGGCACGTCTTCATAGGCATGAAATGCGGTGTCGGGCATGACGTCGATCAGCGCGAGACATGCGTCCGACACTAAGGTGTGGTCGGAATGGAAGATGCCCTGCGGGAAGAACACGTTGTCTGGACTGTGCTCGTTGAGCGTGCGGCGAAGCGCTCCGGTCAGATCATCGGGGCTCGGTGTCAACAGGTATTGCGCATCGCAGAAGGACAGATGTACCGGCTGTGCGCCGAGCTTTTGCAACGCCCGAATGTCCTCCTGCTTGCGCGTCTGCATTGCCTCAAACGCATCCGTGAAACCGGATTGCCGGTCCCAGTCAGTGGACATGTTCTCCGGCGGCGGCGCGGTGAACACCGTGCAAACAATGGCCGATGGATTAGCTGCGAGAAGCAGCCCGCAACTCAAAACGGCGTCGTCGAGATGTGGAGAAACGACGAGCAAACGGGCGCGCGATTGCATCATTTTATGATGGACTTGCTTAAAGACGAAAGGAACAGATGGCGTGCAAATAGCGGGCCTGGTTCTGAAACATGACCTGAAGCTAACAGGAATGACCTTTGCAAACCGGTGGGAGTATTGTTTCCGATGAGCCGAAAGGATCAGCATGACAGACAACGACAAAACCGCCACCGAGCGGCGCAGGCTCGGCGGCTGGCTGCCATCGAACGAAGAGCATCTCGCGCAATATCGCACCGACCTCGCGGAGAAAGCCCGCGCTCGCGCGATGCATGCGCCGCGAACGTCGGCGGTAGAAGATCTGGCCGCGCTTCTGAGCGGCGACCCCGTACTTCGCATGGATATGACGCGTGCAATCGATCAGGCCCGCGACGCTGGTTATGTGCTCGGCTATACGTCAATAGACGAGTTGATGGTGATCATCGATTACGTAATGACTTATGCGCCGCCGTTCAGCGAGACCAGTCTGATTCACTGCCCATTGAATGCGGTGCTGGACTGGCCGATGTGCATGCCGTCCGGCTACGCGTTGTTCCGCGACCCGGCATTGAACCAGCGGCTTAAACGCGTGCTCAATTGCTGGTGCGGGTTCCTGAGCGGGCCGCATTCGCGGGAACACCTGAATACCTCGGCGCCGAATGGATGGTTTTCGCCCGAGGCCGATGAGCAGATCGGCATGTCGCAGTTCGTTTGCGATACCGACAAGCCGTATTGGGGCTTCTCGTCATGGAACGACTTCTTCACGCGCCGGTTCCGCGAGGGCGTACGGCCAGTCGATCAGCCGGATAACGACAAGATCATTGTCAGTGCCTGCGAGGCGGCTCCGTATAACATCCAGACAGACGTCAAGCTGACCGATACCTTCTGGATCAAGGCACAGCCTTATTCGTTACTGGATATGTTTTCTGCTAGCCAGCGCGAAATTGCACAGTGCTTTGTCGGCGGCTCGATCTATCAGTCCTTTCTCAGTGCATTCAATTACCACCGGTGGCATGCGCCGGTAAGTGGCGTCATCAAGAAAGCGTACGCGCTGGACGGCACCTATTATTCCGACGCCGATTCGGAAGGCCGCGACGCCGGCGGTCTGAACGATTCGCAGGGCTACATTACCGCGGTGGCGGCGCGCGCCGTGATCGTTATTGAAAGCGACGATCCTGCGATCGGTCAGGTCGGCTGTCTTTTCGTCGGCATGGCCGACGTGTCATCGTGCATGATAGAGGCGTTGCCTGGCCAGCGCGTCGCCAAGGGCGATGAAATAGGCTTCTTCCAGTACGGCGGTTCGACCTGCTGTCTCGTCTTCGAACCGGGTGTCATCAGCAGCTTCGTGCCGCAGCCTCCTTTCGACCACCCGCCGCCAGTCAAGGTGAATGCACACATCGCGACCGCGAGTTAGTCCTCGCTGCGGACGCCTATGATTCTTAAAGAGCGTGGAACTGATGTTCGAATGCCGCGAAGCGCAATGCGCTTCGCGGCATTTTTTCTTCTTGATCGCGGGGCAGCCCGCCGCGGATAAACGCTTAGCCCGGCTGCTTACCCGAGCCAAGATCGGCGCCCGTCATCGGATCCGATTCCGTATCCGATGCGGTCCTCTCGGCCAGCGCGCCTAGCACTTCGACATCAGCTTGCGTCACGTTGACCGATGGCAGACCGTCGCCGCCATCCACTGCCGGCTGCGGTGCCTCGACGAATTCCCATTCCGGGCCCTCGTTCCACGGACCGCGTGCGTCGCCTTCGCCAGCCGACATGTTGTAGTACACGTTTGTAAATTCCGGAACACCCGGCAGCTTGCCTTGCGGGAAGTTGGGCTGAATCGAGTGCAGCGCTTTCTCGAACGACTTCTGGTGAGCGATCTCGCGCGTCATCAGGAAACCGAGCGCTTCCTTGATGCCCGGGTCGTCCGTGACATTCAGCAGGCGCTCATAGACGATCTTCGCGCGCGCTTCGGCAGCGATATTCGAGCGCAGGTCGGCGGTCGGTTCGCCAATCGTGTCGATGTACGCAGCCGTCCACGGTACGCCCGCGGAGTTCGTGAGCGCAGGTCCGCCGCCATACAGCAGCGCGGTGGTATGCGAGTCGTTGCCGCCGCCTGTCAACGAGCGATACAGCTCTGCTTCCTGCTCGACGCCTTCGGCGAGTTGGCCTTTCGCGCCCTTGTTCAACATAGCGACGATGGAGCCGATTACTTCAAGGTGACTCAGTTCTTCAGTAGCGATGTCGAACAGCAAATCCTTGCGGCCCGGGTCGTCTTCAGCGACGGCCTGAGTGAAGTACCGGCACGCGGCCGCTAACTCGCCTTGAGGTCCGCCGAATTGCTCGAGCATCAGATTGGCGAGGCCCGGATTGGGGGCGGCGACACGCACGGTATATTGAAGTCGTTTGTTGTGGACGAACATTGGTTTCTCCGCTGAGTATGGTTGGAAAACTTTCGACTGCACGCTTCCTTGCGCATCCCGCATACCTGAGCCATTAAATCGTCACAACGCGCGTGCCGATGTTCTGGCACACGCGTTGCGGATTGCAGGGCTCCTAACCACTACCTTGGGAGTTGCACATGACACAGCGAAAGACCATCGACGATCTGTTCGTTCACATGCTGTCGGATATCTACAGCGCCGAGAAGCAGTTGACCAAGGCATTGGCGAAACTCTCGCGTGCTGCGTCCGATCCGCAATTGAGCGAGGCGTTCAAAATGCACCTGGAGGAAACGCAAGGACAGGTGGAAAGAATCGATAAGGTTGTAGAAACGAGTGGCGTGAAGTTGAAAAGAATGAAGTGCGTCGCGATGGAAGGCTTGATCGAGGAAGGGCAGGAGCTGATCGACGAAATGGAGAAAGGCGCAGTGCTCGATGCCGGTCTGGTCGCCGCCGCGCAAAAGGTGGAACACTACGAAATCGCCGCATACGGCAGCCTGTGCGCGATCGGAAAGCAGCTGGGTTTCACCGATGCCGTCAATCTGCTGAAGGAAACGCTGGAAGAAGAGAAGGCGACGGATTTGAAGCTGACCGAATTCGCTGAGCGAGCCGGCAACGAAAAGGCGAAGCAGCAGAAGTAAGTGGGGAAGTCCCGCCGGCTGAAAAGCGACGCGGGACTGAGAGAGCGGTTTTGATCGTGTGCTCCGGCCCATTCAAGGGCCGGTTTTTTTGCGAGCCACGCGCGCCGCATGACCCGCGACAACTCCGCGCGTCAGGTTTTGTCGCCGACCGCACGGCTGCCGACTGCGTCGAGCTTGCCCTGCAGTTCCATCTTGCGCTGCGCGATTTTCTGACCCAGTCCCTTCACATTGAGATTGGCCTTTCGCAATTCCGGAAACAGTTCGTTCTCTTCTTCTTCCACATGATGTTGCACCATTTCGCTCATCACTTTGAACGTCGCGTCGAAGCCTTTGTCGCCGGCCTTGAGCGTTTCGAATTTGCTGATCAGTGTCTTCACGAGAAAGTGCTCGACGTACGCTTCCTCCACGTCGACCACATCGCCTGACGGCAGCGCTTCAGCCGCAGCGGGGTAGAGCAGTTCTTCTTCGATGATGGTGTGAATGGTGAGCTCTTCGCACGCGCGCTGCGCCAGCGTGGCTTTCGCTTCCAGATCGTCTTCTTTAGTTTCTTTGAACGCGGTGAATAGTCGCTCGACGGCGCGATGATCCGCGATCAGCAGTTCGAGTGCATCGTCTGTATTGGGGTTCGGTTGTTTTTCGGGCATGTCGCTCTCCGTGTTGAAACGCCGCCTGGCGGCAGGTTTGAACGGGGTAACGCAAGCACTGTGCCCATGCGCCGCAGTTTAGTTTTTGCTCTTGCGCGGTGCTGCAGCGTTCAGCAGCGGATTGAACGCTGCTGTTCTCTTCGGCTGCCGCGTGGGCGAGTCGGAGTCTCTCTTTTTGTTTTTGGCGGTGTCTTTCGCTTTGTCTTTCACGTTCGCGGCACGGCCGCGCCGCGTAGCGCGAGCACTGCCGGACAATTGCTGCGCCAGTTCTGCGCTGTCGTCGTCCTGGTCCGCGGATTCTTCTTCGTGCTCGTCTACGTCCTCCGCCGCGCTCGCAGGATTTTCAGTTCGCGATACGCCGGCTATGTGCTCGATTACCGACAGGAAGGATTTGCTCGCCGAACGTAAAGATTCGCCTGGCAGCATGGTGAGAACGACCACTTCGTGAAGCGAGCGTCCGTCGACGGTGCGTTGAGACGGTTTCGTGTCCCAGTCGGTGTTCTCTTGCGCGAAAACGGCCAATAGCCGTTCGAGGACAGCGGGCGATAGCACGCCGCCGTCGTACAGGCTGATGATTGCGCGCTCGGCAAGAGCGAACGGCGAAGCGGAAGTTTTAGGCATCGTTTTGTGCTCCTCGCCGGGCGCGCTGTTTCGACGATCTGTCGCCGGTTAGGCGTTTTGCCTTGCTTCGCTTCCCTTCAGCTCACCGTGCCGATGCGCATGCGTGGCCGCGTATTTGAGCTCGAAGTGCGCACCTTTGCCGCTGCGCGTAGGCGGAAAATGTTCTCCCTCCACGCACGTTACTTCGAAGGTGTCTTTGCCGTGGTCGTGAACGACTGAATAGATGCCGGAGGTCTTGACGAGTTCGCCGGGCTTGAACGAGTTATCTCCTGCCATTGTGAAACTCCGTGGGTAAGTAAGCGACAAGCTTCGTCATGCAACGCTCGTGCCACGCGCCAGCTGCGCTCAGAACGCCCGCAATGGACTCGACCTCCGAGCGGGCCCCATCGGACTGCTCTCTTCCAGAAGTATCTGAACGATGCCGCGAGTCGACACGCTGACCCATGCCGAACGAACGTCTTTCACGCTGACCCAGCGGCATCGGCTGATTTCATTGCTCGGTATCGGCTCGACGTCGTCGGGAATACGCGCGGCAAATACATAGTGTCGAGTGCGGGCGCCCCAGAACTCGAAAATGTACTGGAGCGGGATGCCGCTCATTTGAGTCTCTTCAAGAAGCTCGCGAGCGGCCGCGTCGAACGCGGGCTCACCGATCTTGCATCGACCGCCGGGCAGCGCCCACCGGCCGTTGGATCTCGCGACCAGCAGGATGTGATTAGCGCGCAGGCAAAGGACGGTGGCTCGATGCTTCATGACATTTCGGGGTAATTGTGCGACTTTGGCACACGTTGCATGTTGCATGCCTTGCCGATGAGTCCACCGGGAACTGTAAATGCTACTTGCACAAACGGCGCTTTCGGCCAAACGGTCGGTTTTTCTCGTGTAATCCAATTCGAATCATTGTCTGTAGAGGTGGTGAATATGTCGAAGCCACATCGGTTTCCGCCCGCACTTGCCGTCCCCGCTGTCGTCTTCATCATCATTGGTCTGGCGCTAGCTGGGGGCGGAGTCCCGCTCGTCGCGCTGGGTGGCTCGTGGTATTACGTGGTGACCGGGATCGCGATTGCGCTGACCGGCGTGCTGATCAGCATTCGCCGACGTTCGGCGCTATGGCTATTCGCGCTGATTCTGTTCGGTTCGACGATCTGGGCCGTGGTGGAAGCGCGCTTCGACTTCTGGCAATTGTTGCCGCGCTTGTGGGTGTGGCTTGTACTCGCTCTGTGGCTATTGCTGCCGCCCGTCACACGCAAACTTGTGTTCGGGCCACCGGCCGCGCATCGCGAGGGCGTCGTGCCGTTGACTGCCGCCGTGGTCCTGACCGTACTTCTCGGCCTCGTCACAGCGTTCAATCATCCGTATGATCGCGCGGGCACCCTGGCTTCCACTGCCGCTCCACCCACTACACCAATTGCCGGTGACGCGAACCGGCAGGCGGCCGACTGGACCGACTACGGCGGCTCGCCGCTCGGTCAGCGCTATTCGCCGCTTACGCAAATCACACCGGAAAATGCGGGGCAACTGAAAGTGGCCTGGCAATTCGAAACAGGCGACAAGCCGGGCCCGGGCGACCCCACCGAAACTACCGATGAGAACACGCCGATCAAGGTCGGCAACAAGCTCTTCCTTTGCACGCCGCACAGTATCGTGATCGCGCTCGATCCGGCGTCGGGCAAGGAACTCTGGCGATACGATCCGCATATTCAGAGTCCCGTTGGCTTCAAGCACTGGGAGCATATGACTTGCCGCGGCGTGTCATATCACGACGACGCGATGTATCCGGCAAATGCCGCGGTAGCAGCGGCGGATAATGCGGCGGCTTCATCAGCGGCTTCAGCGCCGACTGAAGGCGCGGCTGCGAGCACTGATGCGAGCGCTGCGGCTTCGAATACCCAAGCATCGGCCTCGGCGCCTGCGGCGGATGGCGCATCAGCGACCACTGACGCGGCCAACGGTGCATCTGCATCGGCGGAATCAACGCAATCGGCATCCGCCGCCACGGCCGCCAGCGATACGTCGGCTGCGACCCAACAGACGGCCGCCGCTGCCGTGAGCGCCGAATGTCCGCGCCGCATTTTCCTGCCGACCGCCGATGCACGATTGATTGCGCTCAATGCCGACACGGGCCAGCCATGCACGCACTTTGGCAATAACGGTCAAATCGACCTGCGCACGAATATCGGTCCCTTTACGCCGGGCGGTTATTACTCGACGTCGCCGCCCGCGGTAACTCGCGATCTGGTCATTATCAGCGGCCACGTCACGGATAACGAGTCGACCAACGAGCCGTCGGGAGTCACCCGCGCGTTCGACGTGCACGACGGTCATCTCGTGTGGAACTGGGATGCGGGCAATCCAGACGAGACCCAGCCGATTACCGGCAATCAGACGTACGTTCGCAATTCGCCGAACATGTGGTCGGTCTTCAGCGTGGATGAAAAACTCGGCATGGTGTATCTGCCGCTCGGCAATCAGACACCCGACCAGTGGGGCGGCCTGCGCACGCCGGCTTCGGAGAAGGTGGCGGCGGGCGTCGTTGCACTGGATCTCGCAACCGGCAAGATGCGCTGGAATTACCAGTTCACTCACCACGATCTATGGGACATGGACGTAGGCGGCCAACCTTCGCTGATCGATCTGCAGACACCCAGTGGCGTGCAACCTGCGCTGATCGCATCGACGAAACAGGGCAGTTTGTACGTGCTGAACCGCGAGACCGGCAAGCCGATCGTGCCGATCACGGAAGAACCGGTGCCCCAGGGCGCGGGAACAGGCGATCACACTTCGCCTACGCAACCGTTCTCCGCGCTGAACTTCAAACCGCCGAAAGTGCGCGAGCGCGACATGTGGGGCACCAATCCTTTCGATCAGCTGTGGTGCCGCGTCAAGTTCAAATCGCTGCGATATGACGGCATGTTCACGCCGCCGTCCGAGCAGGGATCGCTCGTATTCCCGGGCAATTTCGGGGTGTTCGATTGGGGCGGCATTGCGGTGGACCCGGTTCGGCAAATACTGATCGCGAACCCGAGTTACATGGCTTTCACATCAAAGCTGGTGCCGCGCTCGCAGATTCCGTCCGATAACGGAGAGAAGAAGGGCAGTGAAACGAGCGGCATCAAGCTCGCTCGCGGCACGCCTTATGGATTCGAGCTCAATGCGTTCCTTTCGCCGCTCGGCATTCCATGCCAGGCGCCGCCGTGGGGATATGTCGCGGGCGTCGATCTGCGCACGAACCACATTGTGTGGGAACACAAGAACGGCACCATCCGCGATAGCGCGCCGTTGCCCATTCCCATGCCGCTCGGCGTGCCGAGTCTGGGTGGCATGATCACGACTGCCGGCGGTGTGGCATTCCTCTCCGGCACGCTTTATTACTATCTGCGCGCTTACGATGTACGTACTGGCGACCGGCTGTGGCAAGCCCGCTTGCCCGCAGGCGGGCAGGCAACGCCAATGACCTACGCCGACAGCAACGGCAAGCAGTATGTGCTGGTCACCGCGGGCGGGCACGGCTCGCTCGGCACGAAGCAAGGAGATTACGTGATCGCGTACACGCTGCCCTGAAAGAGCGTTTGAGGATCGCGCGCGAGCGGGCGCCGCAGGAGCGTCGCGGTTAAGGCCCGCCGCGCGCTTGCGACAGGCGCGCGAGTTTCTGCGTCAAGTAAGCGAATGCACTCCAATGTGCATCCGGTTGAAAACGTTACGCGTCGGCGCGCAAACATTCCAGCCGCCGCGGCGCGCGCAGAAGGTTCGAAGATCGCTTAATGCGTAGCGGCGTGTAATACAGCTTTCAATACGCCTGCCACGAGGGCGACGGTTGCAACGCCCAGCAACCACAGGCCCACAAACCATGCGAATCGTCGCCACATGTTAGTGATATCCCTCGCCGGGACGCATTTTTCCTTTGAAAACGGAATAGGCATACACCGTATAGCCGAGAATCATCGGGACGGTAATCGCTGCGCCCACCAGCAGAAATAAGAGGCTTGCGTGGGGCGCGGCGGCATCGCGGAAGGAAATGGCAGGTGGCACGAGATACGGATACAGACTGATCAGAAGACCTGCATAGCAAAGAATGAAAATGCCATAGGCGAAGAGCAGAGGCAGCGCCTGGCGCCGCGCCGAAAGGCTGCGCCAGAAGCCGGCCGCGAGAAGAATCAGCAATATCGGCACCGCAGCGGTGAATGCAATGTCCGGCCAGCGGAACCAGCGTGCAGCGAGCGAGCCTTGCAACATTGGCGTCCACAGCGTGACGACGACGATCAGCGCAAGCACCGCCACTGCCATGGTGCGCGCATAACGCCGGCAGCGCTCGTGCAGCGGTCCTTCGGTGCGCCAGATCAGCCAGCACGATCCAAGCAATGTATAGCCGACGACCACGGCGAGGCCGCACAGCACGGTGAAGCCGGTAAGCCAGTCCCACCAGCCGCCGGAATACGACACTCCCTTCACGTGGATGCCCTGAAGCAGTCCGCCCAGCACGAGTCCCTGGCACAAAGCGGCCGTGGTGGAACCCGAGAAGAAAGCGACGTCCCACCACGCGCGGCCAGAACCCGTTGCGCGAAAACGGAATTCAAAAGCCACGCCGCGAAACACGAGTGCGAGCAACATCGCGATGATCGGCGGATAGAGCGCTGGAAGGATGATCGAATAGGCGAGGGGAAACACGGCGAAAAGTCCGCCGCCGCCGAGCACGAGCCATGTTTCATTGCCGTCCCATACGGGCGCGATGGTGTTCACCATCAGGTCGCGATCGTCCCGGCTGCGTTCGACGGCGAACAGGATGCCCACGCCGAGATCGAATCCGTCGAGCAGCACGTAGGCAAGCACGGCAAACGCCAGGATGGCCGCCCAGACGAGCGGCAGATCAATCGTGGCGGTCATGGCGATCGTCCCGTGCAGAAGTGTTGCCAGTGGTGGTCGATGCAGTCTGCCGTTGCGCCGGTCCGGGCGTGATGCCCGCGCTGCGATGCGGCTTGTCCTTGGCGGGCCCTTCTGTCGCGAGCGATGGCCGCCTCGCCATGAGACGCAGTACAAATACCATTGCCGCGCCGAATACGATCAGATACACGACGCCGAAAGCCGCAAGCGATGTCGCGACGCCGGGCGCGGCGATGGGCGACACGCTGTCGGCGGTGCGCAAATGGCCATATACGGTGTAAGGCTGACGGCCCACTTCGGTCACGGTCCAGCCGCATAACAGGGCGATGAGGCCGGACGGTCCCATTGCGACCATCATCCGGTGCAGCCAGCGCGCGCGATAAAGCGAATGACGCGCCCGAAGTGCCAGACTCGCGAAACCGGTCAGCGCCATCAGCACGCCAAGGCCGACCATGACGCGAAAGGTCCAAAAAATAAGCGGCGAAAACGGGCGGTCTTCTCGCGCGAATTCCTTGAGTCCTCTGATAGATCCGTTCCATGTATGTGTGAGGATCAGCGCGCCCAGATGCGGGATCTCGACAGCGTAGTCGGTAGTCTCGGTCTTCATGTTTGGCATGCCGAACAAAATAAGCGGTTGGCCTGGTTTCGACTCCCAGTCGCCTTCGAGTGCGGCGATCTTTGCGGGCTGATGCTTGAGCGTGTTCACACCGTGCGCGTCGCCGGCGAGAATCTGGATCGGCGCGACGATGCACGCCATCCATAGCGCCATGGAAGCCATGAGCCGCGCGGGCTCGTTACCGGGATCGCGCAGCAAGTGCCACGCACCCACCGCGCCGACGATGAACGCCACGCTCAGATAGGCCGCGAGCACCATATGCACGAGCCGGTAAGGGAACGAAGGGTTGAAGATGATGCTGAGCCAGTCGGTGGGCACAAAGCGGCCGTCGACCATCTCGAATCCTTGCGGCGTTTGCATCCATGAATTTGCAGCGAGAATCCAGAAGGCGCTTAGCAAAGTGCCGATAGCGACGAGCACTGTGGCAAGAAAATGCAGCTTGGGGCCGACGCGGGTCATGCCAAACAGCATCACACCAAGAAAGCCCGATTCGAGGAAGAACGCGGTTAGTACTTCGTAACCCATAAGCGGGCCGACAACAGGTCCCGCCCGATAGGCAAAGCCCGCCCAATTGGTGCCGAACTCATACGATATGACAAGGCCAGACACCACGCCGACGCCGAATACCACTGCGAAAATCGTCAGCCAGTAGCGGAATACGGCCAGGTATACCGGCTTGCCGGTGAAGAGCCATGCGCCCTCGAGCACTGCAAGATAGCTGGCGAGCCCGATGGACATTGCCGGGAAAATAATGTGAAAGGCGATGGTGAAACCGAACTGCGTTCGGGCAAGAAACAGTGCGTCGACCGAGGGTGGCATTACGGTACCTCGAATAAGGACGTGGCTGACCTGATGGACGGATTCGCAATTTGCGCCGCAGCGCATGCTTCTGAATATAAGCAATGTAAATGCAAATGCGTGGCCTGACTGTGTCTGCCGGCATAGCGCGGGTACCCGCGCAAGACCATGCGAAAGGCGTGTAAACCTATTGTCAGGAGCATGCGCTCTTTTCGCCAACAGGTACACACTTTGCTCTCGTTCTGTACTGACGTTCGCGCGGAGACCGTAATGAAAGAAAAGGACACGACACGAGATTACCCCTACGCATCGGGCGGATGGGGATCGCTGAAGGCAGTCACCACAATTCTCGCGCAGGAACATGTCGGCCTGAAAGACAGTGCTGTGCTCGCGAAGCAGAATAAGCCGGACGGCTTCATGTGCGTGAGCTGTTCGTGGGCCAAGCCGGCCGACCCGCACGTATTCGAGTTCTGTGAGAGCGGTGCGAAGGCCACCGCCTGGGACCTGACGTCCAAGCGAATGACGCCAGAGTTCTTTCAGCTGCATACCGTGACCGAACTGCTGTCATGGCACGACCATGACCTGGAAGAAGCGGGGCGGCTCACCGCGCCGATGCGCTACGATCCAGCCACCGACAAATACGTGCAAGTGGAATGGCAACAGGCGTTCGATGAAATCGGTCGCGAGCTCAACAAGCTCGAGCCGGACAGTGTGGTGTTCTATGCGTCGGGCCGCGCGTCGCTCGAAACGTCGTACATGTACCAGCTTTTAGCGCGCATGTACGGTACGAACAATCTGCCCGACAGTTCGAACATGTGTCACGAAAGCACCAGCGTCGGGCTGAAGGAAGCAATCGGGGTAGGCGTCGGCACCATTACGCTCGACGACTTCGAGAAGACGGACCTGATGTTCTTCTTTGGCCAGAATGTGGGCACCAATAGCCCGCGCATGCTTCATCAATTGCAGGACGCGCGCAAGCGCGGGGTGCCGATCATCACGTTCAATCCGCTTCGCGAGCCGGGGCTCGTGCGTTTTGCGAATCCGCAATCGCCGGTGCAGATGCTCACGCCCGACAACACGCAGATCAGCACGCAATATCATCAACTCAAGACCGGCGGCGATACCGCTGCAATTCTTGGCATCTGCAAGGCGGTGATTGCTGCGGACGATCTCGCCATCCAGCAAGGTGCGCCGCGTGTCGTCGATGCGGATTTCATTCGCGATCACACGACCGGTTACGAAGCATTCGCGAACTATGCACGCGAGGCTTCGTGGGCGGACATAGAAAAGGTCAGCGGTCTGACTCGCGACGCGATACAGGCGGCCGCAGACGAATACATGAAGGCGAATGCAGTGATCGTCCACTACGGCATGGGACTGACGCAACACCGGCTGGGCGTGCAAAACGTCCGCATGGTGTGCAATCTGCTCTTCCTGCGAGGCAACGTGGGCAAGCCCGGCGCTGGGCCATCACCTGTGCGCGGTCATTCCAACGTGCAGGGGCAGCGCACGGTCGGCATTACGGAAAAGCCGGAACTGGCGCCGCTCGATAAGCTGGCAAGCCAGTTCTCGTTCGAGCCGCCGCGCAAAACAGGCATGAATACCGTCGAAGCGTTTGAAGCCATGCTCAAAGGAGAGGTGAAGGGCGTATTCAACCTCGGCGGCAATCTCGTGCGTTCCGTGCCGGACCGCTTGCGGATAGAACCCGCGTGGCGAGGTTTGCGCCTTAATGTGAACGTTGCAACCAAGCTCAATCGCAGTCACCTCGTACATGGCGAGATCTCGTACATTTTGCCGTGCTTGAGCCGCATCGAAATCGATCGGCAGGCGAGCGGCGACCAGGCTGTCTCGATGGAAGACAGCACCGCGTGCATGCACGGTTCGCGCGGCGTGGCGGAACCGGCCAGCGACAACATTCGCTCGGAGCCTTATATCGTCGCGGGAATCGCGAAAGCGACACTGGGCACTCGCTTCAACGTTGACTGGGATGCGTGGCGAGATGATTACTCGATCGTGCGCAATGAGATAGAAAAGACTTATCCGGAGATATTCCACGACTTCAACCAGCGCATGTGGACGCCGGGCGGATTTCATAAACCTCTGCCCGCGCGCGAGCGGCAATGGAAGACGAAAAGCGGCAAGGCGGAGTTCCAGGTGCCGAAGGCACTCGGCGAAGATCCCGACATGCCCGAGCGCGAGACGGACGCGCTCAGACTGATGACACTGCGCTCCGACAGCCAGTTCAATACGACGATCTACTCGCTGGACGATCGCTTTCGCGGCGTGAAGGGTAACCGCATGATTGTGCTGATGAATGAAGACGATATGGCGGCGAGCGGTCTGACCGAAGGCGATAAGATAGGCTTGCAGACCATTTCCGACGACGGCTTCGACCGGCGCGTAAGCGGACTCACCGTCAAGGCTTACGACATTCCGCGTGGCTGCATTGCCGGCTACTACCCGGAATGCAATCCGCTGCTGCCGCTCTGGCATTACGCCGAAGAAAGTAAAGTGCCCGGCGCCAAGTCTATTCCGGTGCGGATTGTCGAAAAGCCGGTTGCTACATCTGGGGCATGACAGCCCCGCCGGGCGACGATTGCCCGGCGGATTCGCGATCCGCTTTCAGCGCGGTCAATCGGCGTAGCGCGATCTGCGCGACTTCGGCAAGCATTGCGTCGCGCCAATCACGAGCAGAGATCCGAGCAGGAAAGTCGCAATCGGGAATGTACCTGCGGTATTCACTGCAATTTCCCGCGGACGCTCACCAAGAAGCTGCATTCTACGGCGCGTCATTTTCGAGCCGAGCGAACGCAGCTCGCCTTTCAAGGCCCGCTCAGCGGCAGGCAGCAGTACGGTTTCTTCGTCGGCCACGTGATGCATGACCTCGCGCATCAGTTGCTGAAAAAGACCGTCGTATGCGGCATCCTCGGGTCCGCTTGCGCGTAGCTTTGCGATGGTGGCGCGCATTTCGTCGTGTTCGGGCTGGCTCTTTTCGAGCGTTTTATCCTCGCTCATTACACCGGCCAATGCCGGATAGAAGATTTCTTCTTCTAGTTGTGCGTGAATTTCGAGTGCCGCACAAACGGAATTAACGATTGCGCGCTTGCGCCACCACGGCGTGTCTGTGTGATAACGATGAAACGCGGCAAGTACATGCATATGATCGAGCCGGATCATCGCGGTAATGGTGGGAGACATCGACGAATTGGTATCGGGCATGGCAGTTCTCCAGAATGACGCGGCGCCGCGCGTCGGTTTGTGGGGATTGTCTGCACGCGAAGTCGACATGCACATGAGCATGCGAATCCGGCATGCGGGCGCTCGCGGATGCGCCACACACCGCATTCGCCATACCTGCAACGTCCCGCTAGCCGGGAATCCTTTCGATGTCTCGCAACCAGACCGTCGCCTCGCTGTCGCTCGGTGCACGCCAGTCGCCGCGCGGCGACAAGGAGCCGCCCGATCCCACCTTGGGTGCATTCGGAATGCAGGAGCGCTTGAACTGGCTGGTGTGAAAAAAGCGCTCGGCGAAGATCGCCAGATTGCGCTTGATGTCGCCAAGCGTGTATTCGTTGCGCGCCACATGTGGACCCGCGGGCCAGACGCCGCGCTCGCGGTCGGCCCATGCGCAATGCGCGAGGAACGCGACCTTCGACGGTGAAAAGCCGAAGCGCAACAGGTAATAGAGGTTGAAGTCCTGCAACTCATACGGACCGATAATGCTTTCGGTCTTCTGGTCGATGACTTTGTCGACCTTGCCGGGCACCAGTTCCGGGCTGATCTCGGTCGCCAGGATCTGCTCCAGCACATGCGAGCCCGCGTCGCCGACTTGGCCCGACTCGGCGACCCAGCGCACCAGATGCGTAATCAGCGTCTTCGGTACGCTTGCGTTGACGCTGTAATGCGACATGTGATCGCCCACGCCATAGGTGCACCACCCGAGCGCCAGTTCGCTCAGGTCGCCTGTGCCGATCACAATTGCCTGATGGAAATTGGCGAGCCTGAAAAGGTGGCTGGTGCGCTCGCCCGCCTGAACGTTTTCGAATGTGACGTCGTATTGCTTTTCGCCCGACGCAAACGGATGGTGCAAGTCGTGAAGCATTTGCATGCAGCTCGGGCGTATGTCGATTTCCTCCATCGAACAGCCCACGGCTTGCATCAGATCTTTCGCCTGCTGGAGTGTGCGGCTGCTGGTCGCGAAGCCGGGCATCGTGTAACCGAGAATATTCGAGCGCGGCAGCTTCAACCGGTCCATGGCTTTTGCGCATACGAGCAGCGCCTGCGTGGAATCGAGGCCGCCCGAGACACCGATAACCACTTTCGAGATTCCGGCCGCGCCGAGCCTTTGCAGCAGCCCCTGCACCTGAATGTTGTAGACCTCGGCGCAGCGTTCATCGCGTGTCGCGGGATTTGACGGCACATACGGGAAACGGTTGATTGAACGCATGAGCGGCAAATGCTCGGCATCGGGAAGCGAAGCCGGCACGCTGATCACCTGGAATTTGCCGACCTCGTTTGCGTGGCGGCGCGTGGACTGGCCGAAAGTGGTTTGCCTCATCCGTTCGCGCGACAGCCGTTCGAGGTCGATGTCGCCGTAAATCACATGGGACGTGTCGACGAAACGCTCCGATTCGGCGAGCAGTTCGCCGTTTTCGTAGATCAGCGCCTGGCCGTCCCATGCGAGGTCGGTTGTAGATTCGCCGCGGCCCGCGGACGAATATAGATACGCGGACAGGCATCGCGCGGATTGCTGCCCGACCAGTTGGTGCCGATAACCGGACTTGCCGATCACGATGTTGGATGCCGAAAGATTGACGAGCACCGTTGCACCCGCGAGCGCCGCAAATGACGACGGCGGCACGGGAACCCATACGTCCTCGCATATTTCTACGTGGAAGCGAAAGAGTGGCGCGTGCGGGACGTCGAACAGCAATGACGCGCCGAAGGGCGCATGCTGTCCGCATAACGTCACTTCGGAGCTAGACGCGTTCTCCGCCGCACTGAACTGGCGGGCTTCGTAAAACTCGCCGTAGTTGGGCAGGTAGCTTTTGGGCACCACACCGCACAGCTTGCCGTTCGAAATCACTAATGCGCAATTGAACAGCTTATGCTCGATCTTCAGTGGCGCGCCGATGACCAGTACCGCGGGAATACTCGTAGAGGCCGCAACGATCTCGCCGATAGCCGATTCGCACGCATCGAGCAGTGCTCGCTGGTGGAAGAGGTCGTCGCACGTATAGGCCGATATGCCGAGTTCGGGAAACACGACAAGCAGTGCGCCCTTTTGTGCGGCCTCGCGGGCCAGTTTCAGCGTCTGCTGCGCGTTGAATTGCGGATCGGCCACGCGGCACACCGGAACCGCAACCGCGACACGTGCAAAATCGTGACTGTACAAGTTGAAGAATGATTGCGTCATGATGTGCGGCGCCTATGAATAGCCGGTCGGAAGCGGAAGCTTATCCGCTCCAACCAGTGTTGAACACAGCCCGATGCGGCGTTCGCGACGCGTTCAGGCGGAGTGCGGCGAACCGGGTCGAGCGTATCGTACGTTCGGCAACTGATTGAAGTAATACTCGACTCGCGAAAGCGCGTAAAGCGCTGCGTTTCGCCGGATGGTGGTGCGGTCTCCGCCGAACACTCGCGTTTCGGCAAACATGAATTCACCGTCCCGGCGCTTGTAACGCCACGCAAAGCATTGTGTGCCTGCCGGCAGATCCGTGCCTTTGGGCGGCGGACCCGCGAGCCCCGTATTCGAGACTGCGATATTGGCCGAGCACCCTTCGAGGGCGAGTACACCTGTGGCCATCTCCTGGGCGACTGCCTCGCTCGTCAGGCCATGTTCTTCGATCGTCTGCGACCGCACGTTCAGTACACCGCATTTACCGGTCGGCGAGTAAACGACGAGGCCCACGTCGAGACATGCGCCGCTGCCCGGCACGTCTGCCAGCAGAGATGCAATGAGACCGCCGGTACACGATTCGGCGGTGGCGATCACAAGACCGCGCGACGAGAGAAATCCAACCACGCTGCGGGGAATGTTCATTTTGCGTCCTCGTTTATCCCGGCTCGTTTGTCACGATAAGCCAGTCAGTTGTCAGCGAGCAAGTGCAATACCCGTTGCGCATTTGTCTTCATCCAGCGGCACGGCGATTGCTCGACAAACGTGTCCCTTCACCGGGACGCCATGGTTGTTTGTTCGGTTAGGCTCGCCACACGGCGAGCCGCTTTTTTTTCGCCCCACGTTCAGCGTTTGCGCGCCGCTTTACCGTCGGTACAGCGCTTGCTCTTTTTGCTTCGCATGCGACGGCAAAGGAGGCGACGTACATGATGTTTCCAACAATCGTTATCAACCGCGAGGATCCGTCCTCGACCGACGCGCAGACGCTACTCGACGAACTGAGCGCGACGCTGGCCGTGTTCACCGGCGACGGCGGACAGAGCCGCTTTTCCATTCACGACGTCGCGCTTGAGCGCTCGCGCTTTCTCGTTGCGAGGACCGGTTTTTCGACGCCGCTTGGCTGTGGCGCGTTTCGTCCGTTAGGCGAGCACATCGCCGAGATCAAGCGCCTCTATGCGCGCCCCGGCGCGGAGGGCGCAGGCAGTGCCATTCTCGCGCGACTCGAGAAAGAAGCAGCAGAGCTAGGCTATCAGGCGTTATGGCTCGGCATGCACGTGAACAATCGTCGCGCGATCGAGTTCTACGAGCGACACGGTTTCCATCGCATCGAACCGTATGGACCGTATGTGGGCAAAGACGATTCGTGCTGCTTCGAAAAGCGCCTTGACGGACAGGCGCCCGACAACCAGCGCAAAGCCACCACGCGCGGGGCGTAATGCAATCGGATCGCGCGGGCTGCGAGCCGCGCTACTTGTGGATTTTCTCGCGCAACGACTGAATGTCGTTGGCCGTTACAGGTCGCGCGTCATTGCCCCATGAGGTGCGGATCCATGAAAGCACGTTCGCCATTTGCGCATTGGTGAGCGTTTGAGCGAAGCCCGGCATTGCTTGACGCGGCGGTCCACTGATAGTCGCGGGACTGTTGCCGCCTTCCACCATTAAGCGAATCAGCGAAGTCGTATCTTCGGTGATCACTGACGGGTTGCCTGCTAGCCGCGGAAATACATTGGGCACGCCCGCACCTTGCACACCGTGGCAGCGCGCGCAGAACGAGATATAGACCCGCGCGCCGACCGATTGAGGCGCATCGACCCGATTGCCGTTGCGCGTCGGCAAGTCGGGCTGGGCATGCGGCTCATAGCTCCCGGACGGCTTTTGCGCCGGCAGTGACTTGAGATAGTGCGCCATGGCGAGCGCATCTTCGTCGGTCAGATATTGAGTGCTGTCTTCCACTTGCTCGACCATAGAACCGAATGCGACGAGACCCGCACCGTGTCCCGTCTTCAGAAATGCGGCAAGATCTTTTTCGCCGATACGTCCGAGTCCCGAGCCCGGATCGCCGGTCAGATTCGGCCCGAACCAGTTGTCATTGACTCCACCCGTCAAATACATGGGCGACGACTCGTCGTAGCCGCGTTCCTGAAAGCCTGGCCCGCGAGGTGTGTGACATGCGCCGCAATGCCCCGGACCTTGCACGAGAAATGCCCCGCGATTCCACTGCGCGTCACGTCCGGCCTTCGGCCGATAGGGTTCTGTTGGTGCGAACGCGAGTTGCCAGAAATAGAGCACCCAGCGCTGATTGAAGGGGAACGCCAGCTTGGTGGGCGGAGCCGGTTCGGGCGCCGGTTTTACTCCGTGCATGAAATACGCGTAAAGCGCGCGCATGTCGTCGTCGGACATTTTTGAAAAGGACGCATACGGCATCGCCGGATAAAGCCGCTTGTTACCCGGCGACACGCCCTCCCGCACAGAGCGTGCAAAATCTACGTAACTGTAGGCGCCAATGCCGTATCGGCGGTCCGGCGTGATGTTGCTGCTCATGATCGTGCCGAATGGCGATGTGAGTCCCAAGCCGCCGCCATAAGCTTGTCCGCCGACGGCGGTGTGGCAACCCGCGCAGTCCGACGCTTTGGCGAGATATTCTCCACGCGCCACGAGGGCCGCGAGCGCCGGGTCCGATGCGCCGGCGGCCTCGGCTGTGACACACGGAGTCGTGAACGCGCCGAGCATCGCCGTGCCGGCCAGCACGATCAGTTTGAAGCGCCGCATCATGAGGTGGTATCCCGACGCGCGGCCAGCGTGTTGGGCATGAGCGTGACTGGCGCGCGATGCATCAGCCAGCGCGCGCCAGTCAGAAGCGCTGCGATCAGATACGCCAGACCGCCAGGCACCCACATCACGAGGCCGCCGAGTTGTTGATCCTGCAACGGATCGAAGCCGAGCACAGAGGTTGGCTCGACATACGCTGGGTACCAGAGCCCCGGCGCGAGCGTCAGTAATGCGCCCAGCGCGCCGGTGTGAACCATCGTCGTGAAGAGCGACAACATCGCATAGCCGCTTTGATCGCGCCGCGCGCCTTCGCCGAAAACGACCCACCAGAACAGGAGCGCGCTTAGCAGGAAGCTCGCGTGCTGAAGCGTATGAATACCGGGCGACGCGAGCGCCGCTTCGAAAAAACGCGGCATATGCCACGTCCACAACGCGGCGGCGTGCAGCAGCCATGCGACGGTCGGCGTACACAGCGCGCGCCACAGTCCGTACAGCACCGGCGTGCGGACGGCGGCGGCTATCGCGTGCCGTGCCGCCGGAGGAAAGGCCCACAGCCATACCGCGAGCGGTCGGCCGAGCACGAGCAGCGGAGCGGCCACGATCATCATCAGTTCATGTTGAACCATATGCGCGGAGAAGAGCGCCGCGCTCAATGCGTCGAGTGGCGAGTTGAGCGCGGCGACGAGCGCGAGCCATCCGGTTACGAATGCGCATAGCTGACGCATGCGAATGCCGCGCCCGCGTCGGCTGCGCGCGCGCAGGCGCCGGTAGCCGGCTGCATAGAGGCCGAGGCTCACGACGAGCAGTGCGACGACCCATGGTTCGAAAGTCCAGCGCAGCACGGGCGGCGCGCTTCTCTCCGCGGCACTTAACACATGTGCGTGTACGCCTGGCGGAATACACAACGCGGCGAACGCGAGTGCGCGGCGCATTGATTTGTTCATTGCGCGCAGGGGGAAATAAGCCATTGCGGTATCCACATTGCGACGAGTGCGAGCGTCGAAAGCATGCCGACCCACGTGGCCGCGCACGCAAGCATTGCGGGACGCGCGGGGAGCGCGCTCGCAGTCGCGGGGGCGATCATGCCGGCCTCGCGCCAGCGGCGCCACGCGAGCAGCGTCGCGATCATTGAAAACAGCAGCGCAGTGCCGGTCACGCTGCCCAGAGGCAGGACCGTTCGCCACGCACAGGAGGGCGTGACGAGCGCATAGTCAGCGCTCAGCGCGGCCAGTACCGCTGAAGGCGCGCCGAGGAGCGCGAGCCAGGTTCGCATGGCAAACCTCCATCACAAGCGGGGAGCGAGGTAGATCACCGCATAGATCGGCAACCAGCTGAGTACGACGAAGTACCAGTACAGCGCGTTCTCGCTCACGTCGACGAAACGTTTCCCTTCGAACGGACCGGTGAACAGCAGCACGGCGAGCACCGCGGTGTCCAGTGTGTCCGTAATGAGGTGCGTCGTGTGCAGGCCGAGAAGCAGCCACACGACCGAGCCGTAGGCGTTCGTGTACCAGCTCACGTTCAGTGCGGCGAACTCTACGGCGCGCACCACCAGAAAGCCCACGGAGAAAACCAGGCATACGCAGAGCCACAGACGCGCGCGAGCGCGCTGCTGGCGGTCCGCCGCGCGCTTCGCAAGCTGGTTTGGCCACATGCTCACGAGCAGAATCGCGGTGTTTGCGGTGCCCCACAGAAGGTCGGGCGGCGCCGCGTTGAGCGGCCACTTTGCGGTGAGCCCGCGCAGATAGAAGTACGTCATTGCCGCGATGGCAAAAACGGTCCCCTCGATCAGCATCAGGCAGATGGTGCTCCACCACATCAGGCTGCGATGCCCGAAGCCGAAGCTCGGCAGATGGCGCACGTCCAGCATCAGCACGGGAGTGGCGCCCGCATCGTTTTGCATCGCGTCTACCGGCGCTTTGCGCAGTTCCGTCATGGCCGCTGCTCCAGTTGGACCGCTTGCTGGTTCTGGCCGCGATTTGGCCAGAACCAGCCGATCAACGCGATCGTGACCGGCACCGAGCCCCACACGACAGCCCACGGCGAAAAGATCGAGCCGATAAACAGCACGGTGGTCGCCACCGCACTGATAAACGGCCAGATGGAAGGCGCCGGAAACAGCAGTCGCAAATCGGGCAACGCGTCGAGCGCGGTAGTAGACAACACTTCACGCGCTTCGGCAGCAAGGCCGCTGACATAGGCAGGCTGCGCGGACGGCTCCCACAACGGGTCGCGTCCGTGAACCACGGGCAGCGCGTCGAAGTTGTGCGGCGGCGGCGGACTCGTGGTGCTCCACTCGAGCGTGCCCGCGCCCCACGGATCGGCGCCCGCCACTTCGCCATGCCGGTAGCTGTGCATCGCGTTGGCAATGAACAGCAACACGCTGACGCCTATCGTTAGCGCGCCTATCGTGGCAGCCAGGTTCATGCCGTCCCAGCCCATGCCGTGCGGGTAGGTCCACACGCGGCGCGGCATGCCGTGCAGACCGAGCACGTGCATCGGAAAGAACGCGACGTTAAAGCCGATAAAGAACAGCCAGAATTGCAGGCGCCCCAGCGTCTCGTTCATTAGCCGGCCAGTTGCTTTTGGATACCAGTAGTAGAACGCGCCGAATAGCGGAAACACCGCGCCGCCGAGCAAGACGTAATGCAGATGCGCGACCACGAAATAGGTGTCGTGTACCTGCAAGTCGAGCGCTACCGATCCGAGCATCACACCGGTCATGCCGCCCAGCACGAGAATGAAGAAGAAGCCGAGCGCAAACCATAGCGGCGTCTTCAGATTGAGGCGTCCGGTCCACAGCGTCGCGATCCAGCAGAAGATCTGCACGCCTGACGGGATGGCGATCATCAGGCTGGCAGCTGTAAAAAAGCTCTTGCCGAGCGCCGGAATGCTCGTTGCGAACATGTGATGCACCCAGAGACCGAACGCGAGAAAGGCCGTCATGATCAGCGCGAGCACCATGACCGGGTAACCGAAGATCGGGCGGCGCGCGAAGGTTGGAATGATCGAAGAAAGAAAACCGAGCGGAGGAATGAAGATCAGGTACACCTCGGGATGCCCGAAGAACCAGAATAGGTGCTGCCACAACAATACGTCGCCGCCGCGCGCCGCGTTGTAAAAATGCGTACCGACCAGACGGTCGAGAATCAGTGCGGTGCTGCCGAGCATCACCGCCGGCATCGCGAACAGCACCATGAATTGCGTGATCAGCGTGGCCCACACGAATAGGGGCATGCGGTTGAGCGACATGCCGGGCGCGCGCATCTTGAAGATCGTCGTAATGAGCACGACCGCTTCGAGCAGCGAGGCGAGTTCGGTGAAGGTGATCATCTGCGCCCAGATGTCGACGCCCTTGCCCGTCGAGTAATCAGGCCCGGCAAGCGGCACGTAACTGAACCAGCCTGCATCCGGACCGGCGCCGAGCACGAACGCCACGTAAAGCGTCACGCCGCCAAACAGGAAGACCCAGTAGGCGTAGGCATTCATCCGCGGGAAGGCGACGCTGCGCGCGCCGATCATCAGCGGCACGAGCCAGGTGGCGACGGCCTGCATGACCGGCACGGCGAACAGGAACATCATCGTCGTGCCGTGAATCGTGAAAAGCTGGTTGTATAGCTCGGGACCGACGAGGCGATTGCCGGGCCGCGCGAGCTGCAGTCGCATGGCGAGCGCGAGGAGGCCGCCCAACAGGAAGAAAACGAACGTGGTGATCACGAAGCGCCGCGCCACGGTCTTGTGGTTGACAGCGGAGAGCCGGCCCAACCAGCCCGGGGAATCGCTCCATGTGCGCGCAAGCGCTTCGGCGACCTGCTGGCCGGCAGCGGGGCCATCCACCAGATGTGCGGCCGGCCGCCCGGGCGAAGATTGACGTTCGCTCATTGGAGAGTTCTGATCCATGCGATAAGGGCATTCAGATCCTGCGCCGACAGCTGGCTTGCCGGCATCGTGGTGCCGGGCTTCATGCTGCCGGGCGCCTTGATCCAGGACTCTAGGTTGGCGGGCGTGTTTTCGAATGTTTCGGCGGCCAGCATCGGACGGCTCATCACGTGGGTGAGGTCGGGGCCGATCACCCCGTTTGCGGAGGTGCCCCGCACGGTATGGCAGCCGGCGCAGTTGCCGGTCGTGAAGAGCCGCTCGCCTTGCGCCTGTAGCGCGTCGACCGGCTGCGGCGCAGGCGTCCGCTGGCGCGCGACCCACGCGTCGTACTGGGCGGGCGGCTCGGCGACTACCGTGAACGCCATCAACGCGTGTTCGAGGCCGCAAAATTCGGCACATTGCCCACGATACGTGCCGGCGCGGTCGGCACGGAATTCGATTATCGATTCGCGGCCTGGAATCATGTCCTTTTTGCCATGCAGATTCGGCACCCAGAACGTATGAATCACATCGTCGGCTTTGAGCGAAATGACGACGGGCCGCCCGACTGGCACGTGCAGTTCGTTCGCGACGGCGAATCCGCTGCCGGGCGTGTCGTCCGCGTAGCGCGCTTCCCACCACCATTGATGCCCGGTCATCTCCAGATGAACCGCGTCGGCGACGGGCAGTCGCGAGAGCGCGCGATCGGTCATGATATCGGCGAGCAGCAGCCCGAACAGCAACACTACCGACGCAATCGACGCGCCGCTCACCACGCGGCCCACGCGTCTCTCCGGGCGCTCGAGCGAGCCCAGATCCGGGCTCGCATCGCGGCTGACACGCGGCGCCCGCGCCACGGCGAAGAGCAGCGCGATCAGCACCGCCGCGAACACGAGCGAGCAGACGGTCAGCGTAACGGTCCAGAGTGAGAAGATGTGCGCAGCCTGCACGCCTGCTGGGCGCAGCGCATCATGAGCCGGGGCGGCCTGTGCTTCGAACGCAAGGCCGCCGGATAGAGCGGCTGCCGGAGCGGCTGCGAAAGCGCCTGCGGCCCTGAGCGCAATCGCGCCGCGCGGCGGCCTGCCTGCAACGCTCTGCAGATCGGTTCGGGGTGCTTGGCCGGTTTTCATGCTTGGGCGCATTGGCTCGTGGGGCGTTTGTGAGTGGCTTAGCAATCCCTGTACCGGGCCGGGTCAGGCGTTGGGGCGTACCATGAGCGGCTCAGGCCGCTTACACTCGCTTACGCCCGTCGTGGCGGTCTTACGGAAACACTCTTCATATCGCAGGCGTTCGCTAATAAAATGTCAGATGCGCATAAAGCCGCAAAAGGACCGGCTTGCCTGGGGCTTTACGTGCAAAACAACAGAGAACAGTAGAAAACAACATGCGGTGCGCCGTCAGCGGCGTGCCAGAAGCAGACTAGGTCCACAGCCTATTCTCGATGGAGCAGGTTAATGGCGCATGCATACGAGCCCGATGACATCGTTCAGAACTGGGCCAACATCTGGGTTCAATCCCTGCGCGACTACGCGGTGATCGGTTTGTCCGAAGACGGCCGCATCCGCTCGTGGAATGCGGGCGGTGAAGCCATTCACGGTTTCCGCGAGGACGAGGTCGTCGGCAAGCCGCTAGATATCTTCTACACGGCCGAAGAGCGCGCGAAGGGCTCGCCGCAAAGGGCGCTCGACACCGCGCGTAGCGAAGGGCGCTTCGAGAGCGAAGGGTGGCGCCTGCGCAAGGACGGTAAAGCATTCTGGGCGAGCGTCGTGCTCACGGCGCTGCGCTCGCAGGACGGCACGCTTCTCGGCTATGGCGAGATCGTGCGCGACATGACCGACAAAAAGACGGTGCACGACGCGGTGCTCGAAAGCGAGCGCCGTTTCCGCCTGCTGGTGGACGGCGTTACCGATTACGCGATCTTCATGCTGTCGCCGGAAGGCATGGTGACCAACTGGAATTCGGGCGCGCGCCGTATCAAGGGCTATACGGCCAGTGAAATCATCGGCTCGCATTTTTCCCGCTTCTATACGCCTGAAGACGCCGGCAGCGGACTGCCGCAGCGCGGGCTCGCCGCCGCCGCACGCGACGGCCGTTTCGAAGCAGAAGGCTGGCGCGTGCGCAAGGACGGCTCGCGTTTCTGGGCACACGTCGTGATCGACGCGATCCGCGACGGCGGCGCGCTGGTCGGCTTTGCGAAGATCACGCGCGATATCACCGAGCGCATGGAAGCGAATCGTCTGCTGGAAGAGACGCGCATCGCGCTCGTGCAGTCGCAGAAAATGGAAGCCATCGGCAAGCTGACGGGCGGCGTCGCGCACGATTTCAACAACGTCATGCAGATTTTGCGCGGCAACCTCGAATTGCTGGAAAGCCGGCATAAACGCGACGGCTGGACACGCGAGCGCCTCGACAAGGCGATCGACGCGGTGGAGCGCGGTGCGAAGCTCGCGTCGCAATTGCTCGCGTTCGGGCGCCAGCAGCCGTTGCGGCCCATCGTCATCAATCTTGCGGCCGCGATTCGGGGCATGGACGACCTGCTGCGCCGCGCGCTCGGTGAAACGGTGGAGATCGAGACCGTCGTGTCGGGTGGATTGTGGAATACCCTCGTCGACGTACACCAGATGGAGAACGTGATTCTCAATCTCGCGATCAATGCCCGCGACGCGATGAAGGAGGGCGGCAAGCTCACGATGGAAGTGTCGAACGCCATGCTCGACGATCAGTACGTCGCGGGCTTCCCGGACGTGCCCTCCGGCCAGTACGTGATGCTCGCCGTAACCGACACCGGCACGGGCATGGCGCCGGATATCGTGCAGCGGGCGTTCGATCCGTTTTTCACGACCAAGCCCGAAGGCGAGGGCACCGGCCTCGGCCTGAGCATGGCGTATGGCTTCGTCAAGCAGAGCGGCGGCCACATCAGGATCTACAGCGAAGTCGGACACGGCACGACCGTGAAGATCTATCTGCCGCGCTCGATGGAAGAAGCGGTCGAGGCGCCGACCTCGCCGCCGGTCACATTGACGCTGCTCGGCGGGACGGAAACGATCCTGGTGGTGGAAGACGACCAGGAGGTGCAATCGACGGTGGTCGACACGCTGTCGGGTCTCGGCTATAGCGTGCTGAAGGCCAACGACGCCGAGCAGGCGCTCGCGGTGGTGCGCAGCGGCGTGCACATAGACCTTCTCTTTACAGACGTGGTGATGCCCGGCCCGCTGCGCAGCCCCGCGATGGTCGCCCAGGCGGTGCAGTTGTTGCCGCGCATGAAGGTGCTGTTCACGTCCGGCTATACGCAGAACGCGATCGTGCATGGCGGTCGGCTCGATCCCGGCGTTGAATTGCTGAGCAAACCATACAGCCGCGAACAATTGGCGTACAAGATCCGGCAGATACTCGGCGTCGCTCCGCTCGCGCGTAACGATGACACCGGCGAAAATCAGGGGGGAGCGGCTGACAAGGGCATGCGCTTGCTGCTGGTCGACGACGATCTCGATACCTCCGAGGCCATCGGCGAGCTGCTGAAGCTGCTGGGCCACGACCCCGCTGTTACCGGCTCGCCGCAAGAAGCGCTGCAGCTCCTCGCGGAACAACCATTCGACGTGTTGATCACCGATCTGTCCATGCCGGTTATGTCCGGTCTCGAACTCGCGCAGCGTGCTACGCAGATTCGGCCCACGTTACGTGTGATTTTTGCTTCGGGTCACGAGATGCCGTCGGTGGACAAGCTGCCGTTTCGCTGGGGAGCGCTGCGCAAGCCCTATAGCATGGACGAATTGGGTGCGATGCTGCGTGGTTTCGACAAGTAGTCGGGGTAGGCTCCCCGCGCGTCAGCGCCCGGCGCAATTGCAGACGAACTTGAATTGAGCGACCGCAAGCGCGGCTTCCTTCTTGCCGCGTTGTCGCACTTCTTCTGCGAGGAGCTTCTGAAACAGGGGCAGCTTCGCTTCGCCGTACAGGTCGCAAAACTCGCCGATCGTCTCGACGATTGCGCGCCTTTCGGTTTCCGGACTTAATGTACTGCTGATGTGCGAGGCACCCCGCGCGAGTTCAACCGCGTAAGTAACACGGGCAGTCGCGGTGGCGGCGGCTGAAGGTCCCTTCGGCATAGGGGTTCTCTCGTATTTTTATTTGATGTCTGGCGAGCGTTGCTCGCCAGTGTCGCGTGGCAAAAGGCTTTCATTAAATTTATCGCGCAATTCTGAAGGAAATCTTAAGGCAGGGCTTTTGCGGTCAACATGCTCAGCTTTTGCTGCGCAGAGCGTCAACGGTGTCGGAAAACTCCAACGTGCCCAAGGTGTCTTGCGCCGCTGTCTGTGCGCAAAGGCGCGCGCTATCCTGCTCAATGCGCCCGATAGGCGCCAGTCCACTGATCTTCTCGGCCAGCATCCGTTCGTATACGCCGAAGTGCAAGTCCACTTCTTCCTGCGTGACGACTGTCACGAAGATCCGCACTTGCGAGGGCATCAAACCGAGAACCGTGGCAATTGCCGCTTCGAGTTGCGGGGCGCAAAGCCGGTCTTCCGCGAAGGTCGTTCCGACCGATACGTCGTACGATTTTTCCTCTCGCACCGTGACATCCACGAGCCTTGCGCGCGCACTCATATTGTTCTCTATCGCAATGCGTATGACGTCCACGGCGGTTCGCATTGCTTCTGTTGGAAAGCCTCCTGGCGAGCGCAGGTAGACCCGATGCCGTCCAAGAGTCAGCCAGTCCGAATCGAATTCCATGCCTGTTTCTCCGACACTTTGATCTCGCACGACTATGTGGTTGCCGTTGTATTTTTCAAGGCCAAAAATTTGCGCAGAAGGGTCTTGAAATCGTCGTGGCCGAATCTATTTTAGATTCCGCTCAGGCAGACGCGCCGTTCCGGCGGCGCGCTGCGTGTTTCGATTTGTCTGTCAGCGGGTGCGGGCAGGCGGACTGGAGCGCGTAGGCCCGTCCGTCTCCTTGCCCCGGTACTACCGAGGAGGAAACGATCATGAGTGACCTTTACTTCGCGACCGACCTGTTCAGCCAGCTCGACCGTTTGCAGCAGCAGATGTCGGCGGTGTTCGGCGGTTTCCCTTCGAGCATCCGCTCTGGCCGGATGTCGGCCTTTCCGCAAATCAATATCGGCACCACCGACGACTCGATCGAGATCGTCGCGTTTGCGCCCGGTATCGATGCGTCGCAACTCGACGTATCCATCGACAAAGGCTTGCTGACGATTGCCGGCGAGCGCAAGCGCGTCGCGCCGGAGGCGGACGAGTCGACGCGCCAATATGCTCAGGAGCGTTTTACAGGCTCTTTCCGCCGCGTAATCGAACTGCCGCAGCAGGCCGACCCCGACAAGGTCGAGGCGCGCTACACGAACGGCTGTCTGTCGATTAGCGTCGGCAAGCGCGAGTCGTCCAAACCGCGTGCAATCACCATTCAATGACCTCACGATGATGGAGCGAATCATGAGCGATACGACCGAAGTTGTTCAAAAGGGGCAGCAACCCGTGGCGCGCGGCGAGCGCGAGCCGGCTGAGCAGCGCGCGACGCTGACGCCGCCCGTCGACGTGATCGAAAACGCGCACGGCGTCACGCTGTGGGCGGATCTGCCGGGTGTGTCGAAAGAGAAGCTGGAGGTGCGCGTGCACGACGGCAATCTGCACATCGAGGCCGAAGCGAGCGTGCCGACGCGCGCCGGCTTGCGTCTGCAACACGCGGAAATCCGCGCGCCGCATTTCTCGCGTTCGTTCACGCTGGGTGCGGAATTCGATACTTCGAAAATCGAGGCGAACCTTCAGGATGGTGTGCTGAAGCTCGTCATTCCGCGCCGCGAAGAAGCGCGGCCACGCCGCATTGAAGTGAACGTCGGCTAATGCTGTTTGCCACGGCCCCGCCACGGGCCGTGGCTGATTGATTCGGCCCGGCGGATTGCTAACCGAAAAGTCGTGCGCCCGCGCCGGTGTCGGATGCCGGCACCGGTGCGGGTGTTCCCGCTAGAAGATTTTCATACACGCGCAGATAGTCGCCCGCCATGCGTGCAGCCGTGAAGCGCTGCTCGAACGAACGGCGGCATTTTGCGCGATCTATTTCGCCGATGCGCGCGACCGCGCTGACAGCCTGCTCGACGTTATCGACGATGAACCCGTTCACGCCATGCGTCAGCACTTCGGGCACCGCGCCGCGTCCAAATGCAACGACCGGCGTGCCGCATGCCATTGCCTCGATCATCACCATCCCGAACGGCTCCGCCCATTCCACTGGAAACAGCAGCGCTCGCGCATTCGCGATGAGTTGCCTGCGTAGGTCACCGCCGACTTCGCCGAGGTAGTCGGTGAAGTCGCGCGAATCTTCCAGCAGCGGTTCGATTTGCTGTGCGAAGTACTCCCGCTCGCCGGGATGGATTTTGCCGGCCATTTTCAACGGCAGTCCGGCGCGCCTTGCGATTTCAACGGCGAGGTCGGGCCGCTTGCCGGGCATCAAGCGGCCGAGAAAGAGCACATACGACGCAGGCTCCGGCTGAAACTCGAATTCGTCGAGCGGCAGACCGTGATAGATCGTTGCTTGCCAGTTGGCGGAGGGCACCGGCTTGCGCTGATCGTCGGAAATCGACACGAGCGGCGCTGACGAGAATTCGCGAAAAAGCGGCCCGTGATCCACAGGCAGCAATTGCCCATGAAGCGTGGTGAGCGACTTGCACGGTAACGCTCGTGCCAGCGGAAAGTGCAGCGGATCGCCATGAAAATGCACGACGTCGAACTCGTCCGCGAGATCCGCGACGCGTGCCAGCTGCCTCACGTGGTGCGTGAGCGTGTCCCACACGGTCGTATCGCGCCATAGTCCGCGTTCGCAGATCGGCACCAGACGTGCAGCCGTGCTCGAGTCGGCGGTAGCGAACAGCGTGACATCGTGGCCACGCCGAACGAGTTCTTCGGTGAGGTAGGACACGACGCGCTCAGTGGCGCCGTAAGCGAAGGGGGGGACGCATTCGTAGAGAGGGGCGACTTGAGCGATTCTCACGGGGCAGTCGTGTCTTGAGGTTGGGTTGCAGCCGCGTGCGCGCGACATGCGAACGCGGCCATCGTTGCAGGCTTCAGGAGTTGTCTTTCTTCACTTCCGACAGATCGTCCTCTTTTACTTCCGCTTGCCGGACTGTGGTGCCCTCGTCGTCGGTTTCGGAGACATCGGTTTCAAATGTTCCTTCTCCAGTTTGGTCGTTACCCGTGCTTTGCGCGGTGTCGTCCTGGTCATTCGGTTTCGTCGCCATTTCATTCTCCCGTGGGTTGGTTGGAAGGCAACGGGAGTCGAGCAAGGGACGCTCCCGGCTAGCATCCCAAGACGTATTCAAACGGCGCCGATTCTCGTCAAGCATGCTTGTAATCGTTGCGATAGAACCGCGCAATTTCTGCTTGGGGAATGCTGCGGTCACGAACACGCGTCGGGCCAAAATCGACGTAATGCGCATCACGGCCGCAGAGGCGGCATGGCGGTTGCTGCGTCTCTCATGTCGCAACGAACATTGCGCCGCTTTGAGCTACCCGTTAGAAAATCAGTGAGGAAACGCATGAAAAAGATGACAGTAATTGCAGTAGCGTGCGGTTGTTTCAGCCTGCTTCCGGTCGCCGCGAATGCACAGACACAAGCCGCTTCCACTACCGCCGCCAATCCGCTCGCACAGGTGGACAAAGACTTTGTTCAGGCCGCTTCAATGTCTTCGTCGACGGAGATCGACGCGGCAAAACTCGCGACTAGCAATTCCAGTGATAAAGACGTGAAATCATTTGCGCATCACATGATGCTCGATCACACGAAGCTGACCGTCCAGCTGAAAATGGCCGCGCCGCATGGCGTGGAAGTACCGAAGGACAATTCGGACCCGAGTGTGCTCGACGCATTGAAGCCGCTGAAGGGCAAGGAATTCGATCAGGCGTATATCCAGAAGGTCGGTCTTGAAGGCCACAAGCAAGCCATTGCCGCCTTCGAAAAGGAAATTGCTGAAGGGCAGAACGCCGACCTGAAGAAGGCCGCGCAAAAGGCGTTGCCGACAATCAAGGAGCATTACCAGCGGGCTCAACAACTTGCGGCGAAGAAGGGCGTGACCCAGTAGTACTGTTGTTGTCTGCGATTCGGGCTCGACGTCAATGCTCGAATCGCACACGAAATGGTATGCGCGTGGCGGGTGGCGCGCCTCGTGGCACGCGGCCTGCTGCGCTCTTCGGCGGGCGGCGGGCATTGCGTTGATTCGGGCTCGCGAGTCTCTACCGCAACATCGTATTGGGAGAGCGATATGCACACTGAGGACGCCGCGCGCTCGGCAGCCGGCCAGACGGCGCAGACCGGTGGGTGCGCATGCGGAGCCGTGCGGTTTGAGGTGAGTGCACCGCCGAGGCGAGTCTCTCTGTGCCATTGCATGACCTGCCGTCGCGTGCATGGCAGTGCTTTCGGCGCATATGCGATGTTCGCGCGCGACGCCGTCCAGTTGTCCGGGCCGGTCCAGATGTGGCAAAGCTCGGCGGAAGGCAGGCGATATTTCTGCCAGACCTGCGGATCGGTTGCGTTCATGGAGTACGTGGACAGCGATGAACTCGACATACCGCTAGGCGCGTTCGATAGCGCCGGGCTTTACGAGCCGAGTTACGAATTATGGTGCTGCCATAAAGAGCCCTGGCTGCCGCAGGGTGTTCGTACCGAATACGAGGAAGAAAGTCCCCATTAGTGTTGCAAGCAGTGCGCAGTACTTCGACGAACTACTTCGTAAATGAAGGAGCTGAAAATGAGCGATCCGAAGCAATCCAATACGCAACCGGGTAATCCGAAGAATGCGGGCAAGCAGAGCGGGCAGCAACAGCAGAATCAGCAGAAGACGCCGCAGCACCAGGGCGGCCAACGTCAGCCCTGATCGGCCGCTGAACGTTTCACCGGCGCCGTAATTCCGGCGCTGATGTCCCGTTCCGCGGGAGAGGGCGCGGCGCGCATTCGATGTGCGCCGCGCCTGCGTTTGGCGCATCGATGCGCGTTTTTCCCGGCCCCTGAAACAGTCGACTCGCAATTGCAGGAATCGAGATGGTGAGAAGGAAGTTGCACTTTCATAATAGTTCGCTGCGGCATCCGGCATCGCCCGACGGTATAACCATTACCGCCAGCGATTACAGAATCTACCCGACGTATCGGCGTACTGTGACCGGCACGTTTACCGGCGACCTGAAGGTCGTACGCACAACAGACGACCGGCTGATATTTCCGTACGACGGCGCGCCGATGATAGGTCCGTTCGAAACCGCGCTTGAAGCACGTGAGGCCGCAGCGCGCAAAGGCGCCGAAGTTGTCGCGGCGGACCTGCTGAACCCGGAGTACTGATCCGCCTGATCGGTGGGGAACCATCGCATTGCGCTAATAACAATGGAGACGTCAATGAAGTCACTGGACATCGATCGTTTGCGCCCCACGCAAGTCACGCACGGATTGCGCGAGGTAGAGGAAAAAACGCGCTTCTATCAGTCGCTGTCCGGTCATGACCTTGACATGGCCATTGCGGAGAAACCCGTCCCGATCGTCCTTGGACCCCAGGAAGAACCGTACGTGATCGACCATCACCACGTGGCCGCGGCTCTTTGGCAGGCCGATATAACGTCGGTACCTGTCGTGCTGATCCGGGATCTGTCCACGTCTTCGCTGGCCGAATTCTGGCTCGCGCTCGAAAACAATCGTTGGACATTTCCATACGATCAGCGTGGCCAGCGAGTGTCGTTTGCCGATATGCCGCTGCATGTCTGGGAAATGGTAGACGACGAATTCCGCAGCCTCGCCGCTTCGGTGCGCGATGCCGGTGGTTATCAGAGAACGAGCGTGCCTTTGGCGGAATTCCGCTGGGCGGATTTCTTCCGCCAAAGGCTCCCGCTTCCTGCAGACTCATCGGAATACGCTGCACTGGTGCAACGAGCGGTTGAACTGGCGAAGAGCCAGGCTGCGCTGGGCCTGCCTGGCTATCTCGATTCCGACGCTGGTGTACAAGGCGCGTCGGCCGATTCGGGCGACGCATAGAATTAAGCGCGTTCGTGCTCTTTGCCCTTTCCGGCGCCGGTTTTTTCCACGCAAGCATCCACGTCGACAGTGTGCTTGCCTTGCGTGCCTACCTTGCTCGCCAACCGCAAATACGCTTCGGCCAGACGGCGAAGATCGTCTTCGGACGCGTCTTCAATACCGATTAGCTGATTGTTCGCCGCGCGATGCGAAGCCAGCAATTCGTTGAGCTTCAGATGCATCGCAACACTGTCCTTGTTCTGACTTTGCTGGATCATGAAGACCATCAGGAAAGTGATGATCGTCGTGCCGGTATTAATGACGAGTTGCCACGCGTCGGAATAGTGGAAGAAGGGTCCCGTGACGGCCCAAACGATAACCGTGATGACGGCGATACCAAACGCAATCGGTGATCCGGCAAGCCGCGTTACCGAACTCGCGAAGTTGTCGAACGCGCGCGTGACGGGGTTGCGCGCTGCGTAGGCAGGGCTGGACGTCTGCGGAACGGTGTCGATGCTATCCGCGCTTGAGCGGGATTCTCCTGGTCGCATTTCTTTCTCCGGGATGTTGGCTCATGACCGGGAGATAGCACATTGCGTGCCGACATCTCAGCAGCAGGAGCATCCACCAAAATGCCGCATTCCATAGCCTCCGGTTTCTTCGCGGGCGTCGGGCGAGCCGCCACCGAGCGAGGGCGCGCCGATTACTACCCGTGCAGCGGTGGCCCCGCACTGAGGGCACGCCACAGGTTCGTCACGCTCCGCAATGCGGCGCACCGTTTCGAAAGCGCCGCATTCGACGCACTCATAGTCATAAACTGGCATGGCGTGTGGCTCTGTTAGGTCAGTAGCCACTCGAGTCTACTGACGGCGGGTTAAGTAAACAGTCTAGTCTGCATCGGTACGCAATTGTTCGAGCTTTGCGCGCACGCGGTCGGCGAGTACTTCGGGAGCGAAGGGTTTACGGATGACTTCCATATCGGCGAGCGCATCGCCTGGCGCATAGCCGGTGACAAGAATGACCGGCATCGACGGATACCGTTGCCTCACGGCCTCGGCGATCTGCCGGCCGTTGATCGTGCCGGGCAAAGCGACGTCGCTGATCAGCAGATCGAAACGCGCGCCTGCATGCAGCAGCCGCAATGCCGCCGCGCCGCTGTCCGCTTCCAGTACGCGGTAGCCCTGTTCCCTCAATTGCTCCGCGGTGACTTCCCGCACGATTTCTTCGTCCTCGACAAGGACGATGGTTTTTGCAGGGTCCTTGTACTCGTCCTGCATATCTTCCTTCTGCACGGAGGCGGGCAGGCACAGGCGTACGGTCGTTCCTTTGCCGAGAGCAGTCTCCATCTGCACGATTCCGCCGGATTGCCTGACAAAGCCGTAGATCTGGCTGAGGCCAAGACCGACGCCCTGGCCCGACGGCTTTGTCGTGAAGAACGGCTCGAACGCGTGTTCCATGATTTTTGGCGACATGCCGGTGCCCGTGTCCGACACAGCAATGCAGCAGTAACGTCCGGGTTGAGCGTCGTCGAATCCGGCGACTTCTGCGTCGGTCAATATCACTTCGCTCGTGCTGATGGTGAGCCACCCGCCGTCCGGCATCGCGTCGCGAGCATTGACGCACAGGTTGACGAGCGCGCTTTCCATCTGGTTCGGGTCGCACAAGACCAGCCACGTCCCGTCACCGAGTTTAAGTTCCAGGTTGATGCCCGAACCGACGACGCGGCGAATCATGTCTTCCATGTCGTGCGCAATCGCATCTAGGCTCACGAGACGCGGCTCGAGCGTTTGTTGGCGTCCGAACGCGAGCAACCTGTGTGTCAAAGTCGCCGCACGGCTTGCGCCTTTTTCCGCCCGCTCGACCAGCGTGACGACGTCGGTTGGCCGGCCCTGCTGCATGCGCACCCGGATCAGACTCAGGCAACTCATGATGGCCTGCAGCATGTTGTTGAAGTCGTGCGCGATGCCGCCGGTAAGTTGGCCAATGGCCTTGAGTTTCTCGCTGTGGCGCAAACGTTCTTCGGCGCGCGAGCGTTCGCGGCTTTCACGATGAAGCGTATCCACCGCTCGCTGCAATTCCGCGGTGCGCTCGGATACACGTCTTTCGAGCTCCTCGCTGCCGCGTTCGAGCGCTTCGCGCGCGCGAACCTGGTCTTCGATATCGGTCGATGTGCCGAGCCATGCCGCGATTCCGCCTTCTGCACGCAACGGCTTCGCGCGGGTCTGGAACCAGCGGTACGTGCCGTCGGACGCGCGGCGAATGCGGTGCTCGACCGCATATTCTCCTTTCACACCGCACACGCTCCACGCCGCCATGGTTGCCTCGCGATCGCCGGGATGCACTGCATCCAGCCATCCGAAGCCGAGGCTGTCCTGCTCCGAAATGCCGCTGTATTCGATCCACTGAGGACTGCCCCACGTGCGCTCGCCGGTAATGAGGCAGGTGAACACCAGTTGCGGTATCTGCGTCGCAAGCATGCGGTAGCGCTCTTCGCTCTCGTGCAGCGAGACGGCATGTTTGCGAGTCTCGGCCGCAATCCGAAGCCGTTCGACCGCGGCGGCGAGCAGGTTCGCATACGAGCGCAGGAATTCGGTGTCGAGGTCGTTGAAGTCGCGCGGCGTGCGACTGTCGACTTGCAACACGCCGTATGCAGGCCGTTCTTTTCCGCCGAGAATCACGACGTTGATCAGCGCCTTCACGCCCGCGTCGACGATGAACTGCGAATAACGAAAGCGCTTTTCAGCAGCGATGTCGGGCGAAATTGCGGGCTTGCCTGTTTGCAGCGCATAACCTTCCGACGAGCCGCGTTCGGCTCGCGCCGTGGCATGGCCCACCACGCCCGGCGGCCAGCCCACGCCGGCGCGCACGAGAAGCGTAATGCGATCGGCCTGCAATTCCATGACTTTGGCCATGTCGGCTTGCAGCGCTTGAGCGACGAGACGGCACGCTTCGCACAATATTTCGTCGAGGTCGTCGGAGCGAAGCGCAAGCTCGCCGAATTCCGCCAGAATCGCTTGCTGGTTGAAGAGAATGGCTTCGCGGTCCGCTGTGCTCACGGCAAGATCCCCTGCTTGCAATAGTGAAGAAAGTGAGCCATCCCAACTAAAGGAGGCTCTTTGAATGAAACTGTCGAGCCAGATTCATTCCTGCTATGCCGAAACTTAAGCTACGTTGTGCATTGCGGCGGCAGAACACGCGTAAAGGGCAGGGCGCCCGCGAGGAACGCGCGATGCTGAATTAGCGGGACCGCATGCCAACCAGGAGAGGCACATGGCGACGTCCAATTCAAGTTCGAACGGCGGTCCCATCCGCAAATTCATCGATGTCCAGAAGGCGCTGAAGGGTGCTTCGTATCCCGCCGACAAAGCAAGCCTGCTGGACACCGCAAAGGGCAATGGCGCCGACGACGAGGTGCTCGATGCACTCGAACGCTTGCCGGATCAGGAGTACGGCAGCCCCGCCGAGGTATCGAAAGGAGTGGGCGACGAATAGCACCCGGTAGACCAACCCGGGCGCGCGACGCGCGGAGGCCGCTGTCTCCGCTGTCAAATGTGCAAGCGTCCGGGAAGTAAATACACGTGGCTCGCGCGTCCTTGTTAAGGCATTGCCATGGAATCTTCGGCGGGCGTTCCAGGCGTATGGTGATCACCGTTGCTCTGGCTCGTCGAGCATCACCGACAGCGTGCCCGAATCGTTCTGGATCCCGGCATCGAGATTGATCGCCCCTGGCGTTTCTTTTTCGATTGCGCGCAGCAGGCGCGGGGTAAACGATGCGCCGAAGCGTCCAATCATCGCCTCGCGCGCCATATCGTCTGCGTAGGCGAGGTTGCGTAGTTCATCGAGCGGCAATCCGACGAAGAGGTTCAACGGATACGGCGGCGCTTCTGGGTCCTCCGATGCCGCGTCCGACGCTGGGGCACGGATGCGCAGTCCCGGTTGCAGATGCGTCTCGAATTCGGCGGTGACTTCATAATTCGGTGCGAAGTTGAGCGACGTCTTCGCCTCGCTCTCGAGAAACGGCGCGACGCCGTCAAGGCGTGCAAGTTCTTCGTCGCTAAGCAGCATGATCCGGTTCTCCCTGGGTTTGACGGAGTGCAGTGTGCGATATGTGGTCCATGTAACGGGAGTTGCAGCAAACCGCTTGCCGCGCCGCGTGGAATGATTTATTAGTTTCACCAGGCACAGTCGATGCTGCGCCGTTCTGCTATCGAGGAGTCATGCCGCGCTTCGCGCAACGACGAATCGAAACCGAACGGGTGCCACCATGCATTGCAATCCGAAGAGCGCGTTACTCGCCATATCCATTGCGGCGCTGGCCGTAGGTGCGTCTGGCTGCAAGAAAGAGGACAACACCAGCAAGGACACGATGAGTTCCGCGAGCAGCGGCGTGATGAGCAATTCGGCGGGCGCGAACGGAACCAGTGGCCAAAGCGACGCCGCGAAGCGTGCGAGCGAGAGCGCGGCCGCGGGCGGCACGAGTCAACCCAGCAGCGCGGCGCCTGCTTCGTCCGCCAGCCAATAGTATGCGCGCGGCTGAGTGGATGCGCGGTTCGATCCGCGGTCATTCAAGTTGCGTTTGCTGAGCCTGCAAGGGGATGTCATGAGCGAATCTTTGCATCGACCGTCATTCGGCGCGGCGCTCTATTACAAAGATCCGTTGGCCGCTCTTGAGTGGCTCGAACGGGCTTTCGGCTTCACCCGGCAACTCGTGATTACCGACGACGCCGGGCAACTCGCACACTCCGAAATGCGTTACGGCGACAGCTACGTGATGATCAGCCGTGAATGGTCGGCAGACTCCGTGAGCCCGGTTACTGTGAGCGGGAAAAATACACAGTCAGTGCATGTGCAACTGAGCGACGGTATCGACCAACATTGCGCTCGCGCGCGTGCGGCGGGCGCGGTCATTACCCGCGAGCCCGCGGATCAGTTTTACGGCGACCGCGTTTATGCGGCGCGTGACCCGGAGGGGCATATCTGGAGTTTCGGGCAGACCGTCCGCGCTGTATCGCGGGAAGAGGCTGAACGCGCGAGCGGGCTGAATATCGAAGGCTGGATCTAGCGGTGCATGCGGGGAGCAAACGCAGGGCGGCAGCCCCGCGCGATTCGCGCAGAGGAACGCACAGAAAGTAAGCTGAAAGCACTCGATCAATGAATGCGCGAGCGGCTGTTGGCGAGTCGCCACAACGCGCTTGCGATCAGCGATCCCACGCCGAGCGCGACGCCTAACAGCACGATGGAACTCATGTGATCGCGTACGAGCGGCACGTTGCCGAACAGATAGCCGGCCGCGACGAGAGAGCCGATCCACAGTGCGGCGCCCGCGGTCACGAACGACACGAATCGCGCAAACGTCATGCGCGAAACGCCGGCCGCGAACGGCGCGAAAGTACGCACTACGGCAATGAATGGCGATAACAGAAAGGTTAATCCGCCGCGAGCTTCGTAGAACGCATGCGCACGGCGCAGTGCATTCTTGTCGAGCCAGCGGTAATCGGCCGTATAAACCTTTTCACCGATCGCGCGCCCAATTGCATAGTCGACGATGCTTCCCGCCACAGTAGCCGCGAATAGCACTGACATCACGAGCCAGACGTTCAACGCGCCGGTGGCTGACAGCCCGCCGCAAATGAAAATGAGCGGATCGCCCGGCAGGAAAAATAACGGCAGAAAGCCGATTTCAACGAACACGATAATAAACAGCATCGCGTACACGGCTGTACCGTATTGGACGATCAGGCTGCTCAGGTGCTGATCGAAATGCAGAGCGATCTGCAGCATTTGCATGAGTTGCATGCTGGCCTCAGGTTGTCGGATGTTCAGCAGTGTAGTCCGGCGGCCGCGCGGATACTTGTGTATTTGGCCGCGTGGATGTCAATATCACGTGTCACATCCGTGAACGGGCCGAACATCAACCGTCAAAAAACACCATGCAACAGTTAGCCGATGTGACTTTCCGTCTTGCCGCGCCCGGCGATGCCGAAACGGTTCGCACAATCGAATTTGAGGCAAGCTTGCGGTTTGTCAGCGTCGGCATGTCGGGCATTGCCGATGCGCCGCCAATGAGTCTCGCTTTCGTGGAGCGGAAGATCGCGGCACAGGAGCTGATCGTGGCGGTGAATGCCGAGGGAACCTGCGTCGGATTCGTGATGTTCGAGCCGCAGCCCGCGCGTATCTACATCCAGGAGCTCGATGTACTGACATCGCATGCCGGTCGACGCATCGGCGCGGCGCTGATCGAGCAGGTTGCGCAACTCGCGCGCTCGCGGCAGATCATGCAACTGGTCCTGTCGACGTATCGCGAAGTGCCGTGGAATGCACCGTATTACCGGCGACTCGGTTTCCGCGACATAGACGAAGCCGAACTCGACGTGGCTCTACGCGCACGGCGCGATGCACATATCGCACGAGGCCTCGACGAGTCAAAACGCATCTTCATGCGGCGCGATCTTGACTAACAGTTTGCGTTACAGAGACGAGCGTCGCCGCAGACGGAGAAAAGCGGCGGGCGCCGCCGGAGATTCACTCTCCGATGACGCCCGCCGCTTTTCGCTGCGCGTCTTTTCGCTGCTCGTTACAGCCGCTGCTTTTACAGCCACATTACGGCTCATTCACGATCACGCGTTTGCGCTTACTCCACCGTTTCAAGCGTAGGGTAGTCGATGTAACCCGTCTCGCCACGTGCGTAGTACGTGGAGGGATTCGGCTTGTTCAACGGTGCGTTGGTCGCAAAGCGGCGCACGAGGTCCGGATTTGCGATGAACAACTGGCCCCACGCCACCGCGTCCGCTTCGCCTGCGTCGAGTACTTGCTGCGCGGTTTCCTTCGTGAACTTCTCGTTCGCGATGTACGGGCCGCCGAACTCTTTCTTCAGCTGCGGGCCGAGACGGTCCTCACCCAACGCTTCGCGCGCGGCGATGAACGCGATCTTGCGCTTGCCGAGTTCGCGAGCCACATAGCCGAAGGTCGCGGCCGGATCCGAGTCGCCCATGTCGTGCGAGTCGCGACGCGGCGCGAGATGCACGCCGACGCGATTCGCGCCCCACACGTCGATACATGCGTCGGTGATTTCGAGCAGCAAACGCGCGCGATTTTCGATCGGGCCACCATACGCGTCGGTGCGCTTGTTGGTGCTGTCCTGCAGGAACTGGTCGATCAGATAGCCGTTTGCGCCGTGCACTTCAACGCCGTCGAAGCCTGCTGCTTTCGCGTTTTCGGCACCTTTGCGGAATGCCTGCACAACGCCCGCGATTTCGTCGAGTTCGAGTGCGCGAGGCGTGACATACGGGCGCTCCGGACGCACGAGGCTCACGTGGCCTTTCGCGGCGAGCGCGCTCGGCGCGACCGGCAATTCGCCATTGAGGAACAGCGGATCGGAAATGCGGCCCACGTGCCACAGTTGCAGGAAAATCTTCCCGCCGGCTGCATGCACTGCGTTGGTAACGAGCTTCCAGCCTTCCACCTGTTCCTGCGACCAGATGCCCGGCGTCTCGGCATAACCGACGCCCTGCGGCGTGACCGAGGTGGCTTCGCTAATGATGAGGCCCGCCGTGGCGCGTTCAGCGTAGTACTTCGCCATCAGCGCGTTCGGCACGCGGATTTCCTCGGCGCGCTGACGCGTCAGCGGCGCCATGATGATGCGGTTGGACAACGTCAGGTCGCCAATTTGCAGCGGATCGAAAAGAGTCGGCATAAATGTTCACCTTTGGCTGAGGCGAGGACGCCTTGAGCCGAGAGATAGTTGCATTGCAACGAAAGAGTGAAAGAAGCGGCGATGCAAGACCGGTCAGAGCTTCGAGTTCATATGCTCGAGAAAAGCCTGAATCACGGGCTCGTTGCGTTTGAAGAACACCCATTGCCCCACGCGTTTCGACGTGACGAGCCCCGCGCGCTGCAACGCCGCGAGGTGGGCCGACACCGTGGACTGCGAGAGTCCGCAGCGCGCGTCGATCTTACCGGCACATACGCCATGGTCGAGCGGGAGTTCCTGATCGGCGAAGTGCGCATGCGGCTCGCGCAGCCAGCCAAGAATCTCTCGACGCACCGGATTGGCGAGCGCCTTGTGGATCGCGTCCATGTCAGGCGCGATGGGAGTTCGTTTCATTCGTCAACTACCAGAGCTGCTTTAATGGTCAGGCGTGGGCAAATTGCCGCCCACAGGTTTGCATCGCTACAGAACGAAGTATATATCGGAATTTCACGATATGCTTGGAGGCACTACCGGCGGTAGGGAAAAGACTCGTGGCTATGCCAAAAAATTCAGCCGCGTCCTGCAAAATGAGCACATCTAGGATGTGGAGAGTGACTCGTGGGCGTCAATTTCGATTTGAACGACTTGCAGGCGTTTCGCGCGGTGGTGGAACTGGGGAGCTTCCGCAAGGCCGCCGAGGCTGTCAGCATCTCCCAACCGGCCTTGAGCCGTCGCATTGAGAAACTCGAGGAAGCGCTCGGCGTGCGTCTCTTCGAGCGCACCACGCGCAGCGTCACGCTCACCACCGTCGGGCGCGTGTTCGCCCCGAGCGCCGAACAACTGCTCGACGATCTCGACGTCGCGTTGCTCGGCATCCGCGATGTCTCTTCAAGCCGGCTGGGTCATGTGACCATTGCCTGCGTGCCGTCAGTGGCGTACTACTTTTTGCCCAACGTCGTCGCAAGCTACCATCGCCGCTTTCCGCGCATCAGGGTGAAACTGCTGGATTCGAGCGCGAATGAGGTGCTTGGCGCTGTGATCAGCGGTGAGGCTGATTTTGGCGTGAGTTTCATGGGCAGCCAGGAGTCCGAGGTCGAGTTCAAGGTGCTGCTGCAGGAGCGCTTCGTAGCCGCTTGCCGTCGAGATCATCCGCTCGCGCGCAAGAAGCGCGTCACCTGGAACGAGCTTTACGAGCATGAGTACGTGTCAGTGGACAAGACTTCCGGAAACCGTCTGCTGCTCGATCAGGCACTCTCGGCAGTGGCGCCGCGCGCGCCGAGCGTCTGCGAGACCCGTCACGTCACAACCATGCTCGGCCTCGTCGAAGCGGGGCTCGGTGTCGCCGCCGTGCCGTCGATGGCCATGCCCGGCCGCGATCATCCGATCCTCACGAGTGTGCCGCTCGTTGAACCGGTAGTGAAGCGGCGCGTGGGAATCGTGAGGCGCCGGGGGCGTCCGCTTACTCCGGCCGCGCAGGAGTTTCACAGAACGATTGTCGAGATGAGGCAGGGCGGCGTCGAAGGCAGCGATGGTTCTGACGTCAACACGTCTGCGAAAGAACGGCCAGTCCGGAAGACCGCATCGTGAGGTCGGCAAGACCGCTTCGATCGCTTTATGTGCAGGTGCTGCTGGGCATGGTGCTCGGCGTGGCGGTCGGTCATTTTCTGCCGCAAGCGGGCGCGCTGCTCAAGCCCTTCAGCGATGCATTCGTCGGCCTCGTAAGGATGATGATTGCGCCAATCGTCTTCTGTACGATCGTCTCGGGGATCACCTCGCTTGCGAGCGGCAAGGCGATCGGGCGCACGATCTTCAAGGCGCTGGCGCTCTTCTACTTGCTCACCGTCGTGGCGCTAGCTTTCGGGCTCGTCACCGCGATCGTTCTGCGACCGGGCGCGGGTATGCACATCGACGCGCACGGTCTGGACACGAGCATCCTCGCGCAATATGTGAAGCACGCACAGCCGGGCGGCCTGGTCGCGTTCGCGCTGAGTGTCATCCCCGAGACGATGCTCGGCGCCTTCGAGAAGGGTGACGTACTGCCGGTACTGCTGCTCTCGCTACTCTTCGGCTTTTCGCTGAATTCGTGCTCAAAGGCGGGCCGGCCGGTGCTCGCGCTAATCGACGGCGTCGCGCACGTCCTGTTCCGGATCCTCGCGATGATCATGCGACTTGCCCCGCTCGGCGCATTCGGTGCGATGGCGTTCACGGTGGGCCGCTTCGGCATCCGCTCGGTCGGCTCTCTCGGCATGTTGATGGTGTGCTTCTACGTGGCATGCCTGCTGTTCATTGCACTGGTGCTCGCTTCACTCGCGCGGCTGCATGGTTTCGCGCTTTGGCGGCTCTTGCGCTACATGCGGGAGGAGTTGCTCATTGTTCTCGCGACATCTTCCACGGAGCCGGTACTGCCGCGCCTGATCGTCAAGCTCGAGGCGCTCGGTTGCGACAAAGGGGTCGTGGGGCTCGTGCTGCCCGCCGGATATTCGTTTAATCTCGACGGCACCGCGATCTATCTGACGCTCGCTTCGATGTTTATTGCGCAGGCGTGTGACGTGCCGCTTTCCGCGTCTCAGATCGCGATGATGCTCGCGGTCATGCTGCTCACGTCAAAGGGGGCGGCGGGCGTGTCGGGTAGCGGACTCGTCGCGCTCGTCGCGACGCTGACGGTGATCCCGGATCTGCCGGTAGCTGGTGTGGCGCTGCTGGTGGGCATCGACCGCTTCATGTCCGAGGCGCGCGCGCTGACGAGCGTGATCAGCAACGCATGCGCTGTGATCTTCGTTTCCATGTGGGAAGGGGCGTGCGACCGTGCGCGTCTCGCTCAGACGCTCGGGGCGGCAGCGGAAACTGCAGGCGACGCGGACGGTGCGGAGGACTCGGCGAGACGTACCCCGGGAATGTGACAGGAAGGCCGCAGCAAGCAAGCCTTCCTTCAAGTTTGCGTCAATGAGCGGAAACGGTATCGAGTCCGGTCGATTTCACTTCTGGCTGGACGGCGGGCGAAGCGAGATAGTCGAGCAGAGCTTTTGCTTCTTTCGGATGCTGCGCGCTGACCGGAATGCCGGCCGCGAAACGCGTGACTGACTGCAGCGATTCGGGAATCTTGCCGACGAACGTCGCGCCCTTGACAGGCAGCAACTCGCTCACCTGCTGAAAGCCGATTTCGTAGTCGCCGTTCGCCACGACCGAGGCCACTGGAATGCGCGGGATCATCTTCGCCTTCGCTTTGACCTGATCCTCGATGCCAAGCTTCTTGAACAATTCCCGCTCGATATAGACACCGCTGGCGCTGTCCGAGTAAGCGATCGACTTCGCATGCAGCAGCGTCTGCCGGAGCCCGTCTACGGAGCTGATATCGGGCTTCGTCGCACCTTCGCGCACGACCATGCCGATACGCGAATCGGCCAGCTCGACCCGCGATCCGGGGACGACCTTGCCTTTCTGGATCAGATCGTCAAGCGCATATCCGACCATGATGACGGCGTCCGCCGGCTCACCACGCTCCAGCCGGTTGGGAATCGCTTCGGGCGATTTGCCCATCGACGGACCGAGCGCGGTGTCGAGCGCGTTGCCCGTCTCCGCCGAGAATTTCGGGCCGAGCACTTTGTACGCCGCAGTGAAGCCGCCAGAACTCATGACGTGCAGATCGGCGGCGTGCACGTTCGCCGCGGCGGCCGAGGTTGCAACCAATGCTGCGGCGCACAGTTTTCGAATCAGGTTTCTCATGATCGTAGTGGTGTCGGAATGAGGGTGTATCTGTAAGCGGAGCGAGACCGGATCAGTGCGCCGGAGTCAGCGTCGTTGCGCGGCGGCGATACAGTGCGAACGTCGCCATCAGCGCGCATGCAGCGGCAAAGCTCATCCAGTAGCCAGGTGCGGCCTTGTCGCCGGTCATGTGAATGAGCGCCGTGGAGATCGCCGGCGTGAAACCGCCGAACACCGCCGTTGCGAGACTATAGGCGAGCGAGAAGCCCGCGACGCGTACTTGTGCCGGCATCACTTCGGTCAGTGCGACGACCATCGCGCCGTTATAGATGCCGTACATGAACGAGAGCCAAAGAAGCGCGAGCAGCATGTTGAGGAAGCTCGGCGCGTGCGCGAGGAGCGACAGCGCCGGGTACGCAGTCGCGATGGCGAGCACCGTCATCGCGACGAGGAGCGGCCGGCGGCCGAGCTTGTCGGAGAGAGCGCCGCCGATCGGCAGCCACACGAAATTCGACACGGCGACACACAACGTCACGAGCAGACTGTCGGCGGTGCTCAGGTGCAGAACGGTCTTGCCGAAAGTCGGTGCGTAGACGGTGATCAGATAGAAGCTCGCGGTGGTCATCGCCACCAGCATCATGCCTGCAATCACTACGGTCCAGTTCTGGACCAGCGTGCGGAACACTTCCTTCATGCTCGGACGATGCTGGCGCGCTTTGAACTCCTCGGTCTCCTGCAGGTTGCGACGCAGCATGAAGATGAACGGCACGATCATGCAGCCGACGAAGAACGGAACGCGCCATCCCCAGGATGCAATGGTAGCGGCGCTCATCGACTGGTTGAGCGCGAAGCCGAGGGCTGCGGCCACGACGATCGCGACCTGCTGGCTCGCGGACTGCCAGCTCGTGAAGAAGCCCTTGCGGCCCGGCGTGGCCATTTCGGCGAGATACACCGAGACGCCGCCCAGTTCCGCGCCCGCCGAGAAACCTTGCAGCAGCCTCCCGATCAAGACGAGCGCCGGCGCCAGCAGGCCAAGCGTTGCGTAGCCCGGCACGAACGCGATCAGGATGGTGCCGCTCGCCATGATGGAGAGCGTGACGATAAGACCTTTGCGGCGACCGACGTCGTCGATGTACGCGCCCAGCACGATTGCGCCCAGCGGTCGCATCAGGAAACCGGCGCCGAAGACCGCGAACGTCATCATCAATGAGGCGAATTCGCTGTCGGCCGGGAAGAAGACCTTGGCGATCTGGGTGGCATAGAAGCCAAACAGGAAGAAGTCGAACTGCTCGAGAAAGTTTCCGGCCGTTACGCGGAAAACCGCCGCGGCCTTTGAACGGCCCGACGAAAGGGTAGAGGGCGAGGGGTGCATCGTTGTCTCCTGAAATCCCGAAAGATGCTGTGGTTCCGCTCTTTGTGGATTCGCGAATATTGGCCCTTGCCCGGCAAAACGATAAGTGCAATCTTTTTAACGATTGATGTTCATTGGTTATCAATCGGCGCTGTGTCGACTCTGCCTGGCCAAGCAGCGTGGTCGCGGCGCAATTCTGCGATCATTGCTGACAATCTGAACTGCTGGAATGAGCATGGAACTTCGGCATCTTCGCTATTTCATTGCTGTTGCTGAGTTGCGCAGCGTACGGGCGGCGTCCGAGCAGCTGCACGTCACGCAACCGGCGATTTCCCGCCAGATACAGGATCTCGAAGACGCCATCGGCGCCGCGCTGTTCGAGCGCACGCCGCGCGGGCTGAAGCTGACGCCCGCCGGCGATGCGTATCTCTCGGAAGCACGCGAGATCCTTGCGCGGGTCGATGCCGCCAACCGCCTGGCGCGGCGAATCGCATCCGGCGTGCAAGGTCACCTGCGCATCGGTTTCGTTGAAAACGCCGTGTGGAGCGGCCCCGTTTCGAGCGCGTTGAGCGCTTTCGAACAGGCAGCACCGAATGTCGCACTCGAACTCACGCCGATGAACACGCCCGAGCAACTCGACGCGCTCGCCGCGGGACGGCTCGACGGCGGCTTCTGCTATCGCTTCGGCGCGTTGCCGGAAGGCATCGCGAGCCTGCATGTGCTCGATCAAAGCGTGGTGCTCGCCGTGCCGCAAGCGTGGCCGCACGGCAGCGCAGGCGCGGTCAGCGCACATGAACTCTCCGGCAGGCCGTTCATCGCGTTCCCGCGCCGCGTCTATCCTGCCTACTACGATCGTCTGCTGTCCGCCTGCGCCGAACGCGGGCTCACGCTCGATATCAGACAGGAGGCGTCGACGGAAACCGCGATACTTTCGCTGGTTTCGGCAGGGATGGGCGCGGCCATCGTCAATGCCGCGAATCGCGACAGGCCGCCCGCACGAGTGCGTTTCGTCGACTTGCTGGACCTGGAGATTTCCTTGCCGCTCGAATTCTGCTTCGTCGCACATGAGGCGGCGCACGCAGCGAATCCCACGCTGAAGCGTTTTCTGGACCTGCTGACATAGCGGCCGGCAAGCGATGCCTGCAAGGCATCGCCCGGAGCAGAAAACGGCATTGGCCGGACGTTTTTTCGTCGCCGATAGTAAAGGCACCCCAAGCTCTTTACTGTTCGCGCCATGTCCACTTCTGCTTCGCTCATTGCTACCGATATCGACTTCGAACGTTCCGGCTTCCAGACCGGCACATTGCGTCTGCCGTATTCGCACGACCGCTCGGCATACGGCCACGTGCCGATCCCGCTTGCCGTGCTCAACGCTGGTGCTGGTACGGGCCCGACCGTTCTCCTGACGGGTGGCAATCACGGCGACGAATACGAAGGACCGGTCGCGCTGATGAAGCTGATGCAGCGCATGCCGTCGATGACCATACGCGGTCGCCTGATTGTGATACCGGGTCTGAACTTTCCAGCCTTCGTCAACGGCACGCGCACGTCGCCGATCGACCGCGGCAACCTGAACCGCCTGTTTCCTGGTGCCCGAAATGGCCAGCCGACGGAAATGATCGCGCACTACGTCGAAAGCGAACTCCTGCCACGCGCCGATGTCGTGATCGACCTGCATGCCGGCGGCGCGTCGTTCGAGCATGCGCCAACGCTCCTCGCGTCGCCGCCTGCCGACGGCGAGCGGCACGCGTTGTATATGGACCTCGTGCGCGAGTTCGGCGCGCCGAACACGATGATCATGGACCTGCTCGGCGAAGACCGCACGTTCGCGGCCGCAGCCGAACGCCACGGCAAGCTTTTTCTGTGCGGCGAGTTCGGCGGACATGCGGGCTGCGACGCCGCGAATCTGGCGATTGTCGAAAGCGGCTTGCAGCGCGTGTTGGTCCGGCTCGGCGTGGTCTCCGACACTCAGCCGGCACCGGCCGGCAAAACGCGCTTTCTACGCGTAGAAGGCGCGCGTGCATACGTGTATGCGCCGCTTGCGGGTGTATTCGAACCCGCGTTCAGACTCGGCGATCAGGTGCGCGAGGGTCAGTTGGCGGGGCGTCTGTACGATCCGCACCGCCCGTGGCAGGCGCCGGCCGATATCGCGTTCCGCAGCGACGGCATGGTCATTTGCATGCGGACCTTTGCACGCGTGGAACCCGGCGACTGCATCGCGCTACTCGCTGCACGAGCCAACGCAGATTGAGCCAAGTCCATCAACGCCGGAGACCGCGCATGAATGTTCACCCTGTTTCAACCCAACCCGCCGATGTCGTTGCACGTACCGGGTCTTTCGATAGCGTGCGCCATCCCGTGTATGTCGTGCTGCTGTTCTTCGTCTGTTTCGCATTTTCGTATCTGGACCGCCAGGTCGTCAGCATTCTCGTACAGCCGATCAAGCAGTCGCTCGCGCTTACCGATACGCAGATCGGCCTGCTGCAAGGATTTTCATTCACGATGTGCTACGCAACGGCAGGTGTGTTCGTCGCGAGGCTCGTCGATCGCGGCAACCGCGTGAAACTGATCGCCGCATGCATCGCGATCTGGGCGATCTCGACAATGGCGTGCGGCTTCGCGACCAACTTCACGGAACTGCTGCTCGCCCGCGCCGGAACGGCGGTTGCCGAGGCCGCCTTGAGTCCCGCGGCGCTGTCGATCTTCAGCGACATCTTTGCGCCGCGCCGCGTCGCACGCGCGAGTAGCGTGTTCATGCTCGGGCCGTATGTAGGCGGCGGCGCCGCGCTGTTCGGCGGCGGTATGTTGTTGTCGGCGGCAGCTGCGGGCGACGGCAGCGCGTGGCTCAGCGCACACGGCTTTGCGCCGTGGCAAGCGGTGTTTGTTGCCGTGGGATTGCCCGGCATTCTGCTGGCCGCGCTCGTCGCGTTCACGGTTCGCGAACCGGCGCGGCTCGAAACCAGCATGCGTGGAGCGCAGGCGCAGAACGAGATGCCGTCGCTGCGCGACGTACTCGCCGAACTGTTCGTGCGCAATCGCTTCTGCCTGCCTTACTTTGCGGCCTACGTCGCGCTGATTACGCTGTTCTACTCGCACGCCGCATGGTTCCCGACCTTGCTGATGCGCCATTTCCACCTCGCACCGAAAGCCGTTGGACAGATGGCGGCACCTGCGTACATGGTCGGCGGTATTCTAGGGGTGGCATGCGCGGGAATGCTCGCAACGCGCGTCACCGACGACACCACCTTGCGCAAAGTGCTCGGCTTCTCCGCGTGCGCCGTTGCCTTGCTGGTGCCCGCCGCGATCGCGATGCCGCTCGTCGCGAGCAGCAGCCTTGCCATCGTGCTCTATGGCGTCAGCGCTTTTACCGCCAGCATCGCAATGGGACTTGCACCCGTGCCGTTGCAAATCGCCGTGCCGAACCGCATGCGCGGCCGTTCGCTGGCGCTGCTCGTCTTCATGACCAATGCGATCAGCGGCGGCGTGGGGCCGCTGTCGGTTGGCTATCTGAACGAACGGCTGGGACACACGGAAACGAGTCTTGGAAGCGCGCTGGCGATGGTCGGTGGCGTGTCGGCGCTCGTCAGCGCGTTACTCTATGCAGTGGCGACCCGGCGCGTTCGCGCTGCGACGGCCGAGTGAAACGCGCACTGACACACATACTAAAACCTGCATTCGAACCGAAGAGAACGGATTGCCATGAAACCCGCCTCACAAGTCCATCACGTCGGCGCCGCGACCATCACGCGGGTCGATGAAACCGGCTTCGCGCTCGCGCCGAACCTGTTGTTCCCGGCGTGGAGCGATGAAGATGGTCAGGAGCTCGAGGAACGCTTCGCCACCGAAAGCCTGGATCTCACTAACGCGCGAGTGCCGTTGAAAACGCATCTGTGGGTCGTGGAAGTCGGCGGGGTGACGATGGTCGTCGATACGGGCATCGGCAATGGCAAGTCCCGGCCGTTCAGCGCGCTCTTCGACAAGCTCGATAATCCCGTGCTCGAACGCTTCGAATCGGCCGGCTTCAGGCGCGAGGATATCGACTACGTGCTGCTCACACATCTGCACGTCGATCACGTCGGCTGGAATACGCATTGGCAGGACGGTCGATGGACGCCCGTGTTTCCGAACGCGACCTACGTATTCGGCGAGCGCGAACGCGACTTCTTCGCTACCCCGGAAGGCGCATCGCGGCGGATGGTGTTCGACGACAGTGTGCTTCCGGTCATCGCGTCCGGTCAGGCGCGTGCCGTGCCGGATGCAGGTGCGGAGATTCTCGACGGCATCCGCTTCCTGCCGACTTTCGGCCATAGCATCGGTCACATGGCCATCGAGCTCCGTTCGCGTGGCGAGACCGCGCTTTTTTCCGGCGACGTGATGCACAGCGCGGTGCAAGTGCATCGGCCCGAATGGAATTCAATGTTCTGTCTCGATCAGGAGCAGGCCCGCGCTTCACGCGAGCGTCTGCTCGCACATGCAGCGGACACGGGCGCGACGGTGTTTGCCGCGCATTTTGCCGAGACATCGGCGGGGACCGTGCGGCGCGTCGAAAAGGGTTTTGAATGGCGCTATGCGTGAGGGCGGGGACACCGCAGCGCGCGAAGTATGGCGTCCCTTCCGATCACGGAATCTCTCGTGTCGATGGTCTTGAAGCTGGCGACGCCGACGCAGAACTGGTGAAAGCCAATCATGAGCGATAAAGAACAGCGCGAAGCCAGCCGGCAGAAACCGGTATCGCCATCAGCTTGAAACTACTGCCGATTCACCGCTTTCAAAGCCGCGATAAACCTTGAACCGTTTTGGCAGGCAACTATGCTGTAAATGAGCCGGAGTGCAGTGCTTAAAGAGCTTCCCGCTCGAATCGACCGCCCCGCAGGACGACGGTCAACATGGGCTAGCGCTGACGCGGCGGCCCGGAACCGCAACGGTGTACATCATGCGTTCTGCTCGTTTCTGGACGGTGGCAGGCCTCTTTGCGCTGTGCGCGTGGAGTACGGTTTGCGCCGCAGCTGGACCGGCAACCAAGGCTTCGGCTGCGTCGTCGCCGTCCGTGCCTTCCAAACCGGTGCCTGCGAGCCCGCCGCGCCGGATCGATCTGACAAACAAGCCCTGGCGCGGCGATTTCGACGCAATGCTCGAACGCCGCGTGATCCGCGTGCTCGTACCTTTTAGTCGTACGCTGTATTTCAATGACCGGGGACGTGAACGAGGATTGAGCGCAGATTTCGTGCGCGATTTCGAACGGTACGTCAACAAGACCTACGCCGATCGACTCGACAAGCGCCCGATCACCGTGTTCATGATTCCGACGACGCGCGATCGGCTGCTGCCCAGCCTCAACAGCGGCATGGGCGATATCGCCGTTGGCAACCTGACCGTCACCGACGAGCGTCTGAAACAGGCCGACTTCGTCACGGCGCGCGCCCTCAAGCCAACCCGTGAGCTGGTACTGACGGGGCCGAAATCGCCGGAATTGTCGAAGCTCGACGATCTAAACGGAAAGACGGTTCACGTGCGCCGCTCCAGTAGCTACTACGAAAGTCTGAGTGCACTTAACGGCCGCTTCCAGAAAGCCGGTAAGCCGCCGATGCGGCTTGTGCTGTTGCCGGATGCACTCGAAGACGAAGATGCGATGGAGATGCTGAACGTCGGTCTGCTTCAGATCCTGGTGGTGGACGACTGGAAGGCGCGGATGTGGGCGCAGATGCTGCCGAATGTGAAGGTGCACGACAACATGTCAGTGCGTGAGGGAGGCTATGTGGGTTGGGCTATTCGCAAACAGAGTCCCAAGCTCAAAGCTGTGATCAGCGATTTTTACGACAATTTCATCACGAAGCAAAGCGTCGCTGAGGTTCGCCTCAAACAGTATATGCAAGGCATCAAGCAGATCCATAACAATGCTGAGAGTGCCGAACTCAATCGCTTCAATCAGACGGTGGCCTTATTCGCGAAGTACGGCCAGCAATACGGCTTCGATCCGCTCATGCTCGCGGCCCAGGGTTATCAGGAGTCGCAGCTCGATCAGCAGGCCAAGAGCCGCGTGGGAGCCGTCGGCATCATGCAATTGATGCCGGCCACGGGTAAGGAACTCAATGTCGGGGACATCCGGATAACGGAGTCGAATATTCATGCCGGCGCCAAGTATCTCGATCGACTCATGACGCGTTACTTCCAGGACGCGCACTTCTCCGAGGTGGACCGCCCGCTGTTCGCGTTCGCGAGCTATAACGCCGGACCCGGAAGCATCGCGAAGATGCGCAAGGAGGCCGCGGCCCGCGGCCTCAACCCGGACGTCTGGTTCAACAACGTCGAGATCGTGGTGGCAGAGAAGATTGGCATTGAGACAACCACGTACGTGCGAAACATCTACAAGTACTACGCGTCGTATCGCCTGCTGATGGACGCGCAGGCGCAGCGAACCCGCGCGGAGCAGCAACTGGGCCGCCAACCTTGACGTTCGGTGAACGCCTCGCGGGGTTGCTTCGGGCCTGCTCAACCTCGTTGCGTACCGGTGACTACTTCGCGACGACGCCGAGTTGCTGCAGGAAGGTCAGATTGTCTTCGAGATGCCAGTTGTCCGTGATCTTGCCGTCGCGAATGCGGTAAATGTCCGTCGCGATGAAATCCACTTTTTGGCCTTTGCCCTGAGTGCCGTTGAAGGTGCCGGTGAAGTGGCCGGTGAAATGCAGATGCGTCACGACGCGATCGCCGGCCACGATCATCTGCTCGACCGACGCCTTAACGTCGGGCACGGCCGCATGGAACGCCCTGGATGCTGCGAGCGGCCCGGCGATGCCTTGCGGACGGCCGGGCGGCAATGTGCGATCGGTGAAGTTCTCCGCCAGCGCGGCGCGGGCCTGCGCTTCGTCGCCGATGGTCCAGAATGTATCGTAAGTCCGAGCGGCGCGAATCTGCGCATCGAGCTGCTTCTTCGGAAGCGTGTGATCGACAATCAACGTTTGCGGCTTTACGAGGTGGTCGTCAGGAGCGGACGTCGCGGCTGCGGTCGCAGGTAATGCGGCGGCAAACAGCATGACGGCCGAAGCAGCGAAAGCGGCACCGACTTGCGAAACGAACGGGAGAGCGCGGGACATGATTGTTCTCCGGATGTGTAGGTGTGGTGAGAATCGGTTTTGAGTTGCTCGGTGGCCACGGAGCGCTGCGAACCGGATGCATTCTCTATTCAGCAGGGCCTTGTGATAATTGGTCTAGGGCTTGATTGTTTTTCAACCAGAACTGAATAATTTCTCGCCTCGAGAAGGCGCAAAAAGCATAGGTATCGGCATGCATCGGCGACGCGGGTGTCTATTCTTCAGACACTACGACCAACGCGTGTCAGGTCAGCTCTGCAGTCGTCGTCAGCCATTCCGCGCCTCGCGCGGAATGGGGGACCGACATCCTCCAAACTACCTCGGCCCGCGCGGGCGCAATGCGCGCCGACAGTCAAAACAGACGCCTGTGGCTCGGCATGGGCAGCTGGTCAATAGATGGCGAACGCCTGGCGGCAAGCGCATGGACCTCGCATGAAGCAAATGCTTCGGTGAGAATCGTTTCAGCTGTTCACCTTAGGGAGGTCAGCGATGAAATGCTCCATTCGTGCAAGGCTTATCCGGTCTGCCTGGATCATGCTGCTTGCCGTACCTTATGCAGCATGGGCGCAATCTCAAACAATAGTCACGATCGCTGGCACTGGGGTGCAAGGGTACGCTGGCGACGGGGGGCAGGCTACATCAGCGCTCATCGCTCCAGAGGGTCTGTCTGTCGACCACCACGGCAACCTGTTTGTTGCCGAACCGGTGAACCATGTGGTCCGGCGTATCGACCACGCCACGGGGATCATCACCACCTTCGCGGGCACCGGTCAAACGGCCTATAACGGCGATGGGTTGGAAGCAACAGCTACAAACCTCGACTATCCACAAGGTGTAGCGGTCGGCCCAGACGACGATGTATATATCGCCGATTATGGGTCGACCAGCCGCATCTTGCGCGTCGATCATCACACGCTGACGATTCACACGGTTGCCGGAGGAAGCCAACGTGGGTTCTCCGGAGACGGAGGACCGGCAAGTGCTGCGTTGATCAACGCGACGGACATCGCCTTCGATCGCGACGGAAACCTCGTCATCAGCGATTCTGGCAACCAGCGCATTCGGCGCGTCGATCGACGCACCGGCATCATCGCGACAGTGGTGGGCGGTGGCATAAATGGAGCGGGTCCGGCCAGCGGCCCCGCGGCGGAAGCCGGCTTCCTCTACTACATCACGACGGCGTTCAACCGGCGCAACGACATGTTCTTTGCCGACGCTGGTCTTAACACCGTTCGCGAACTCGACAGACAGCGTCAAACATTTACGACAGTCGCAGGGGTCTATCCGGGGACGACAGGAGTACCTTTTCAGTCGGGCTACAACGGTGATGGACAGCCTGCCACACAGGCGCTACTGAATTATCCTTCGCATATTGCGGCCGATTGCGCAGGAAACCTAACCATCAGCGATAGCGCCAATTACCGCGTGCGGCAGGTAGACCGGGAGACGGGAACCATTGAGACTATCGCCGGCACGGGTACGGCGGGCTACTCGGGTGATGGAGGTCTCGCCATTCAGGCTATGCTCATGCAGCCACGGGGCCTCGCGTTCGCGCGTGACGGTGCCCTGTATGTCGCCGATGGTCTCCGGATTCGCAAGATTGCCGGGCTACCGGGCCATCATCGCTGGGATTGCCGCGACAACCGTCGCTACGGTCTTGACCGCGACGGTCGTGACGATGACGACGACCACTGAGGAAATGTGATCGGCCGAAATTCGCTGTGCGCCGCTAGCTGCAGTCGGTCAGTTTTTAGCGGTTCGCTCGAGTCGTAGGGCGGCTACTCGAAGGGTGCCGCGGGGGGCGGCACTTGTTGCCTTGGTCCGTCTTCGCGGATCAGCGCAATTCGAGCCACAGCGGTTGATGATCGGACGAACGGCTATTCTGGTCCACGTCACAATCCACGATGCGCGGCTTCAGATCTTCGGTGACAAAAACAAAATCGCATGCGAACGGTCCGTCGGACCATTGCTCGTGATCATACAGACCGACTGTGGCAGCCCGCGGGGCACCGGGGTGCGCGCAGGCCCATGCGTCGGCGAAGGCGGGCGCGCCAGGAATCGGCTCCAGCATCCTGCAATAAGCAGAACCTTCGAACGCGCTGTTGAAATCGCCGCACACGATGGCAGACATAGGACGTGCAGTGTCGGCGAACGGACTGTCCAGTTTTTCCGCTTGCGCGGGACGGCGCGCATGGTCGCACGCTTCCTGATGCAATTCGTGCAGCCTCGTCACTTGCGCCAGCCGCTGTGCTTCGGAGTAGAACTCAAGATGAGTGCTGATGGCGCGCAGCGGGCCAATATCGGTTTCGATAACGGCTTCGAGAGCGACACGCAGCATCGACGGCTTGGCGGGGTCGGCCGGCCACGGGAGCGAATGACGCAGCACCTGCTTGACAGGCAGTCGGCTCACGATTGCATTACCGAACTGACGCCGCTGTCGTGCTGGCCCGATAGGCGGAAGATCGGAACCGATCGCATCGACCACCGTCGCGTCCGGCAGCAACGCGGCGAGTTCGGCGAACTGGTCGGCAGAGGGGCCGCCTGCCAATCCACCCTGCGCCTGTCCCTCATGAAAGCCGCGCGTGACTTCCTGAAGGCTCAGGATGTCGAAATCGCACAGCGCCTTTGCCTCGCGCACAATGCGGGCGAGGTCGACGCGGCCGTCTACACCGCGTCCCCACTGAATGTTCCAGTCGACGAGACGCATGATGTCCTCCTGCAGAAGCCATGACTCACAGTTTACTGCGGCGGCGTCAAATGGATAAGCCGTTAGTGCCCAGGAAACGACAAAGTGTTTGCATGGTGGCGAGCGCGCCTGCCTCATGGACGTCAAGCACGATGCATGATTCAAAGCAACCGGTACGCGAGTCGCGCGGCCGCTCTCGCGGTGCGTCTGTCCTGATCGAGCGTCGGGTTGTACTCTGCAATATCCGACGCGCGGAGCTTGCCCGAAGCCCGCACGCGCAGCACCATCGCTTCAACCACCGATAGCGGTACGCCCAGCGCAGCGGGTGCCGACACGCCCGGCGCCGTGGCGGCCGGCAACACGTCGAGATCGATTGTCAGATATACGTCATCCGCCGCGTCCAGCAACTTCTGAAGCTCATTCAGACGCTGCGGCAGTTGCGTTTCCTGCATATCGACGTCTAACACGTAGTGCACGCCGAGTCGCTCCGCATGTGCGAATAGCGACGCCGTATTGCCGAGATCGCTGATGCCGAAGCACACATAGTTGAACGACACCCCTCGTTCCTCACAGTCAAGCGCGATCTGATCGAACGGCGTGCCTGAATTCGCGGGACGCTTCTGACGCAGATCGAAGTGAGCGTCGAAGTTAATGATTAACAACTTGCGCGATAAGAGCAGCGTGGCTTGATTCCCGGCTTCACGCTGCTGATGCAACCGTAAACCGCTATACGTGCCCCACGCGACCTCATGACCGCCGCCGAACACCAACGGGCGCCCGCCGCCCGCCAGCACCTCGCTGACCACGTGGGCCAGTTCCGCCTGCGCGGCTTCGAGGTCGCCGTCATCGCACACCACATCGCCTGCGTCGGCAAGCGCGGCGATCGCCGCTTTGGCCGGCAAGCCTGCCAGCACACGGCGCAATTCCTTGGGCGCATGCGCTGCGCCGATCCTGCCTTGATTGCGGCGCACTCCTTCATCAGAACTGAAGCCCACGATCACCGGCACATCGCGCTGCACCTGCTGCGCGCTACCGAACGGCGTCACCTGATTGAAAACACGCCGCGTGTCGCCGGGCTCGCCGTCGTCGGAACGGCCTGCCCACACCTTGCCATCAAATGGGACTCTCATGCGCGTGACAACACCGCCTGCAGGAATGCGCGTGTGCGCGGCTGCGATGGCGCAGAGAAAATCTCCGCGGGCGGTCCTGCTTCGACGATCACACCGCCGTCCATCACGACCACCACGTCGGCCACTTCCTTCGCGAAGCCCATTTCGTGCGTGACGACCACCATCGTCATGCCTTCGCTCGCGAGCAGCTTCATCACTTGCAGCACTTCGCCGACCAGTTCGGGATCGAGGGCAGACGTCGGCTCGTCGAACAGCATGACCCGTGGCTGCATCGCTAGCGCGCGAGCAATCGCAACCCGTTGTTTCTGACCGCCCGACAGACTCGCCGGCATCACATCCGCCTTGTGCGCGAGCCCGACTTTCTCCAGCAACGCGATCGCAGCCGCTTCGGCCTGCGCCTTGCTGGCGCCACGCAACATGCGCGGACCCACGGTAATGTTATGCAGCACCGACAGGTGCGGAAACAGATTGAACGACTGAAACACCATGCCGACTTCGGTGCGCAGCGCATTCAGCGAGCGCTCCTTGAGCATCGCACCCTGGTCGACTAGCCGATGCCCACAAATGTCGATCGTGCCGCGTTCTGCCTGTTCGAGTCCGTTACAGCAGCGTAGAAATGTACTCTTGCCCGAGCCGCTCGGCCCGATCACCACCACGACCTGCTGCGGATGGATATCGAAATCGATGCCGTTGAGCACGGTATGCGAGCCGAACGATTTGGTGAGCCCGCGAATGCTGACGATAGGCTCATTGACTTTGGCCACGGTATTCATTGCACCATTCCTCCAGCACGCAAGCGGCGTTCGACGCGATGCAGCGCGTAATTAGTCGCCTGTGTCAACACCAGATACACCAGCGCGATGGCGAGATACACCTCTAGCGAACGATAGGACACGCTGATGATCTTCTGGCCTTCATGCATCAGATCGTCGATTGTCAGCAGCGACACCAGCGCCGAGTTCTTGATCAACGCAATGAATTCGTTGCCGAGCGGCGGGATCATGCGCACGATCGCCTGCGGCAGAATGATCGCGCGCATCGCCTGCCCGGACGACATGCCGATCGAACGCGCCGCTTCCATCTGCCCGCGATCGACTGACTGGATCGCGCCGCGCACGATCTCGGATACGTAAGCCGCCGAATACAGACCGAGCCCCAGCATGCCGCACAAAAACGCCGGCAGCAGAATGCCGAATTGCGGGAGGCCGAAAAACAGCAGGAAGAGTTGCACAAGCAACGGCGTGCCGCGGAAGAACGTCAGGTACGCGGTGCAGAACCCGTACACGATGCGCCGCTGCGGCGTCAGCCGGCCGATGCCGATCAACAGACCAAGCACGCAACTGAGCGCGAGCGACGCGGCGGTCACTTCGACCGTCACTATCGCGCCGTGCATGATGTCCGGCCAACCGGCAATCACCGGCGAGAAGTCAAGTTCCATTTGGTTTGTCCGGCCGTTTATTGAGCACTCGCGCCGAACCACTTCTTGACGATCGCCGCATACGTGCCGTCAGCCTTGATCCTGGCGAGCGCGGTGTTGAGGTCTGCCTTCAACTGCGGCTCGTCTTTGCGCACGGCGATGCCGTAGGCTTCGGTTGTCAGCGTTTTGTCGAGTACGCGGAAGCCGGCCCGCGTTTTCGCAACTTGATACGCCGCTGGCTTACCCGTCACAGCAGCGTCGGCACGGCCGATGCCTACCAGGTCGAACATTTCCTGGTTCTTCTCGACCTCGACGCGATTGATTTGCGGGAAGTTATCGCGCAGGAAATTCACCGACTTCGTGCCCACCTGCACTGAGACTTTCTTGCCGTTCAGATCGGTTACCGTCTTGACCGGTGAATCGCTTTTGACCAGCACGGCCAGACCCCCCGCGTAGTACGAATCGGTGAAGTCGACCACTTTCGCGCGCTCGTCGGTAATGTAGATGCCGGAGATCGCAGCGTCGAAACGATGCGCGATCAGGCCTGGAATCAGCCCTTTGAAGTCAATGTCGGTCCATTGCACGCGTTTGCCCATTGCTTTCGCGAGCGCATTCATGAGGTCGACGTCGAAGCCGGTGCGCGCACCGTTCTCGGTGTACTCCATCGGCGGGAAAGTGGCGTCGGTGGCAACGTTCAGTACATCCGGCGTTTGTGCTGACGCCGCGCCGGAAAATCCGCCAAACGTCACGGCGAACGAGATGCATGCGAGGGACAACAGTCGTTGCAGCTTCATGGAGTAGGTTCCTTGTGGTTTTATCAAGTCGTGCGGTTAAGTCGAGCCCCGAATTGAAGGGCGAAATTGAAAACGCTTCGTCCCGTTAGTCGGTTTGCATATGCTCGGAAATGGCGCGGGCCGTACGTAGCGTCCCGTCGATGAATTGGGTTTCTCGTCCGATGGCGCGCGTCGATGGCGCCATCAACGTGATCGACGCGCCGCTACCGGTGCCGCGTCCACTGTGATGAAAGATCGGGGCGCTGACGCCCCACACGCCCGGGTCGACTTCGCTGTCGCTGACGGCGTAACCCTGGGCTCGAATCTGTTGAAGTTCTACTTCGATCGCGGCGCGGCCGACGGGGTCGTTGTCGAACACGATGTCGAGCACTTCGGCGCGCGCCCTGCCGGCCATGAATGCCAACAGGCATTTCGCCGAGGCACCCGCCTTGAGAGGCACGGCACGGCCTTTCTCGAACGAGCAGCGCAACGAATGCTGGCTGTCGACCATCTCAAGACACATCACCTGATGCCTGACCGCGACCACCAGCCCAATGCTTTCCTGCGACGCGCGCGCGAGCTGCTGCATCTCACTGCGGCTCGCTTCGACAAGCAGTGAATTCACATCGAAGCCAAGCGCGAGTTGCAAGCTGATCGGACCGGGCGCGTAGTACCCGGCGTTTTCGGCGACGAAACCCCAGCGCTTGAGCAGCGCGATCTGACGGTACAGCGTGCTCTGCGCAAGCCCGGTTACGGCCAGCAGATCCTTGACCGACATCGCCTTGCCGTGACTGGCGAGCGCTGCCAGCACCAGCAACACGCGTTCAGCCCCCGTCACACCCTGTTCAACGTTCACGATTACGCGGCCCACGACCTATCAAGAGCGCAGAATGCCAGACGATTCTCGAATTTCAAAAATGATATTCCCACTCAATGGGAACAGTAGGGCAGGGATTTCCCTTGGGGCGGGCATCGGGACGTGCCAATCGTCGTGCCTACTACTCCGCCGTAAAATAGCTTCGCCTGTTACAGCGAACGGCACGAGGCGCTATGAAAACGCGTACACGGTTCGTTACCGCAATATTGACGGTGCTCGTCGCAATTCCGGTGCTCTTTCTCCCATTGCCGCGGCGGATCGAGTTCGATACGCGCATCGTTACCGTTGCGTCGATACAGCGCCCGCCCTCGGTAGTGTTCGACTATGTCACGACGCCGGCTCACTGGCCCCTCTGGCATCCGTCATCGCTCGCGGTCAGCGGATCGGTGGACCATCCCCTCGATGTGGGCGAGCAGGTGACGGAGGAGTTCAGGGTGGCGGGGAGGCGCGGCCGCGTTGTGTGGACAGTCGCTGCACGTGTTCGGCCGAGCAAATGGGTGATAACAGGCAAGATCGACGGCAGATCGGCCGGCACAGTCACTTATTCGCTGACATCGACCGTGAGCGGAACCCGTTTTGAACGTGACTTCACTTATCGCGCGCCGTCGTTATGGTTTGCGATATTGAACTGGTCCGTGCTGCGCGCGCGGATTCAGTCTGAATCGGATACGGCAGTCCTGCGACTCAAAAGCCTTGTGGAAGCATCACCGCAGCAGTAGCAACGTCGCTCGACTGGCGCTACGACCTGCGGTCTCACGACCGGACTGAACCCTGGCGTGCAAGTCTGCCAGCCTCATTCCCGCCTCCTCCCACTACCTGTCTCCCGTCAGCAAACTCACGCGCAACATTCGTTGGCCACCACGCAACACAATTCCGCGCCCGCGTGCAGCGCGGTCCTCTGCACGCCCGCTACATAAGCTACTGGGCGCAATGGCACGGTCGATGCGTAATAAACGCCACCCAGTCGTGCACTTACCAACATCCGTTGAATCGAGGTGCGTCATGTCGAATGTGCAGAGCCAACGTCGACCAGTGAACTGGCGAAGCCGGCCTTTTCGCGTGGGCGGCCGTTCAAAGCGCCATACGGCAAGGCGCGACTTCCCGGTGGGATTGGTGCCGTTCGGATTGCGGGCCGCCGGCTTCATCGGACGAGGCCCGAAACAATTGTGGCCGTATGTTTTGCCGTGGGTTTTCGCGGTGCTCACTATCGGTTTTTTCTGCCTTGTGGTGCGCGGCGTACTCACGCGGCAATTGCTGGTGCCGCCCGTCGAAACGCCGCAGTCGCTGGTGGAACGCGGCTATACATCGCACTTTCTCGCGGAACGCATCATGTCTTCGATGCGAGCCATCGGTCAGGACGCCGAGTCGATTCCGCACGACACCATGACAGACAACGACGCACAACCGGACATTCAGATACCCGGTCAGGAGATGTCGTATGCAACCACCGTGCGCTTCATCAAAGGCGTCATCAAGCGCACGGACGTGGTCGTTCATGTCGGCATCACAAAGGTCAACGGCAGCGCGGATTTTTACGTGGCGCATGTGCAGATTGAAGGCGGTCCGTTTAATTCCCGCGAAAGCACCGTGTCGTTCGAAGGACGCGATCTGGAGAAGTTCGTACATGACATCGCAGTCAAAGCCATGCGTCTTGCGGAGCCGAATATTCTCGCTAGTCATCTCTACTCGCAAGTGCAGAAAACCAGGTGTTCGCTCGCGCAATGCGACTACGGCGAGATTGTCGCAATCTACGACGAAGTGCTCGCACTGCCCGCCTCCGAGCAGGGCGAATGGGCGCTCGCCGGCAAAGCGTGGCTGCTTGCCGATCAGGGGCTGTCCAAAGAGGCCGAGCAGCAGACACGTGAGGCGCTGACCTTGTACCAGCATTCAGCGGTGCTGCACGCAAGCCTTGGCATTGCACTCGAACAGCAGCATCGCATCGACGACGCACTTGAAGCCTTGCGAGCCGGCGCGAGCGAGAAATCGAAGACGGCGGAAAACTTGCGTCTTCTCGGCGACGTGCTGTTGCACGCGAATCGCTATTCCGAAGCCCTCGATGCGTTCAAGCAGGCAGACAGAATGAAGTCAGACTCTGTCGACAACCTGCACGATTGGGGCGAAGCACTCGTCACTGTAGGCCGCTACGACGAAGCCATCGAAAAACTCTCGCGCGCCGTCGCACTTCGCCCAGATCTGGCGCCCTCCTACGCGGAATGGGGCCGGGCGCTGGATCGTAAGGGCGATCTGTCCGGCGCGTCGCGCAAATACGCTCAAGCGTTGCAACTCGACGCCGGGACTTTGTCGGTGCGCGAAAGTCATCTGGCGCGCCTTGCCAGAGCGGCGCAGGGAGGCGATCGCCCAGACCCGTCGAAGCCCAATGACGGAGTCAGGCCTGTTGCGATTCCGCCCGCCTCGCTTGCGTTGCAAACCGCGTAACGAATACCCGGCCATGAAGATGGCTTAGTCCCGCAGTACCTACCCGTTGCAGTAACACACCTGATTGAATGGGAGATGTTCGATGGACAGTTTCGAAGATGCGTTCAGGGCCCTGATTGGTAGTGAGGGCGGTTACTCCTTCAATCCGCATGACCCTGGCGGTGAAACGATGTGGGGAGTCACGGCGCGCGTGGCACGCAGCGCGGGCTATGCGGGCGCCATGAAGGACCTGCCGCTCGATACCGCCAGACAGATTGCCAAACAGAAGTACTGGGACCCGCTGCATCTCGACGAGCTCGACCCGCGCGTTGCCTTCCAGATCTTCGATGCCAATTACAACGGCGGGCTGGTGGTGTTGTGGATGCAAAAAGCTTCCGGCGCGAAAGAAGACGGCAAGTTCGGCCCGGACACACTCGATGCAGTCAAAAGCGCGGACCCGTTGAAGTTTGTCATGCGCTTCGCCGCTTATCGCTTGCGTTACCTGCGCAACCTGCATGCATGGCCCAATTTCAGCCGTGGATGGACCGAACGAATGGCCGCTAATCTTCTCCTGGGAGCAGCATGATGGACTGGTCTAAAGTAGCGTCGAACATCGGCAGCAGCGCACCGCTTCTCGCGGGCCTCGTGGGCGGTCCAATCGGTGTGGGCGTGACCGCCGCCGCCGCGATCATTTCGCATGCGCTCGGCACGCCGAGCGACCCCGGCGTCGTGGAACTCGCGTTGAGCGATCCCAGCGCACTAGAGAAGGTCCGGCAAGCCGAGAACGCAAACTCGTTGCAGCTCCAACAGTTGATGGTTACTGCCGCCCAGGCGAGCCTCGCGCATGAAAGCGATATGGCGCGTATTCAGGCTGCCGATCGGGCCGACGCGCGCGCAATGGGAGTCAGCACCAAGGACTGGGTACCCAAAGTCCTTGCGATGGCGGTCACCGCCGGCTTCTTCGGCATTCTGCTGCTGATGGCCTTTCAGCCGCTGCCGGGCACGAACAAGGATCTCGTCAACGTCGTCGTCGGGGCTTTGGGTACGGCGTGGATCAGCATCATCGGCTACTACTTCGGAACATCGGTGGGATCGATGCGAAAGACCGAACTGCTCGCCAAGCCCAGCGTGCCGATCACCGCGGACAGCGCGCTTACGCTGCGCGAGCCGGCAACGGCTTCAGCGGCGCGGCCTCAAGCGGCGCCGGCTCCGTTGCACAGCGAGGCATTCCAGCAATTCACACCGGGTGGACAGGGCCCGATTTACTCGGGCAGCTGACGCTGCGCGTAATGCTCTTCGATGCCTCGTGCGAGTTGCGTGACGAGCCGCGTCATGGCCACTTGGGTCCGCCATGCAACATGCGGCGTCACGATCAGATCGGTGCGCGCGCGGGACAGCAGCGGATGATCGGCCGCGGGCGGTTCCTGCTCGAGGACGTCGAGCGCGGCATTCGCGATCAGCTTGCGGTCGAGCGCCTCGATCAGCGCCCCCTCGTCGACAATACCGCCGCGTGCGGCGTTCACGAGTGACGCGCTGCGCTTCATTCGCTCAAATTCGGCGAGACCGAACAGATGCCGCGTTTCGTCGGTAAGCGGGCAATGCAGGCTGATCGTATCGGCCTCACGCAGCACCTCGTCGAATGCCACATAGCCGTCGCGCACGCACCTCGCGCGCTTGCGCTCCGCGAACAGTACCCGCATGCCGAACGCACCGGCCAGTTCGGCGAGACGCTTTCCACCGTGACCCGCACCGACGATACCGAGCGTCGATCCGTGCAGATCCTGGATCGGATGCAGTTCGGCGTAGAACGTGGGTGATCCGCTCCATCCGCCAGCATAAACATCGTGCCAGTAAGGCATCAGGTTGCGGCGGAGCGCCAGCATCAACGCGAACGCGTGCTCGGGCACGGAAATCGTCGAATAGCCCGGACACGCGACGATGCCGATGCCCCGTTTGCGACATGTTTCGGTATCCAGATGATTGACGCCTGCGGCCGGCACGCCGATCAGTTCCAGATGCGGCAACTGATCAAGCACACCGCCCGACAGTGGAACCTTGTTGGTCACGACGATATGCGCATCGCGGCAACGCTCCACCACATGTTCCGGCGTCGTAGACGGATATTCGATCCAGCGATGCGGAAACGGAAAATCCGGTAGATCGGCCGACAGCGTCGCGCGGTCGAGAAAGACGATGGTTTTCAACAAGCTGCTCCACTTCATTAACGTTCGGACGAGCTCGTGGACACGGTGTCGAGCATGCGCTTCTTTCCCGTCTGCACGTGGTTCTCGAAAGCCTCCGCAGCCGCGTCGGCTTGACCCGCGAGCAGCGCCTCGAAAAGTTCGCGGTGTTCTTTCGAGGAGCGCTGCATCTGCGTGAATGAATACACGCCCTTGTGAATGTAGAGCGTCAGCTCGTCTTCGACGGCCTGATTGATCGTGATCAGCCGCGGATTCTTGGTCGCCGCCATTAACTGACGGTGGAACTCGGTGTTCAGGGTCTGATACTGACGGCTATCGCGCTCGGCCACGGCCGCGTCCATCTGGTCGAGGAGGAGCCCGAGCAGATGCTCCTCGTCGGTCGTCAGGCGCAGCGCGGCGAGGCGTCCCGCCGTGCGTGCGAGTCCGGCGCGGATTTCATAGAGGTCCATTGCCTCTTCTAGCGACAGCCGCCGCACTTCCGCGCCCCGGTTCGGCACAATGCGAACGAGCCCCGCCTGTTCGAGCGAGCGAAGCGCCTCACGCGCCGAATTACGGCCGACGCCGATCTGATTGGCGAGCGCCTGCTCATTCACGCGTTCACCGGGGCGCAACTCCCCCCGCTGGATCATGGCGCGCACCTGATCGCGGATGTCGTCGAGTTTCGACGCAATCACCTCCGGTGCGCGGGCGTTCACCTTGCTGTTCTGTGCACCATTGAGCGCGCTTTTCATGACGATTGCCTTATCTGTGCCATTTTTTGCTACCTATTTTACGTACAGAAAACCTACTGATACCCATGGAACCAGCACTATCACGACGAGGGCCGCCGCCAATGCCCCCAGATACGGCCAAACGCGGCGCATCGCGGCGGACGGGTCGACCTTGCTGACCGCGCACGCCGCATAAAAGCCAAGGCCGAGCGGCGGGGCGAACAGGCCCAATCCCATCGCGAACACCACGACCATTGCATAGTGCACGTCCGAGATGCCCATCGCGCGCGCGATCGGGAACAGTAGCGGCCCGAATAATACGATCGCCGGGATCCCTTCAAGGAAGCTGCCGAGCATCACGAACGTAATCGCGGAGATCGCCAGGAAGCCGAGCTTGCCCCCCGGCGCAGCCATCATCATAGAGGCGAGTTGCGCGGAGAAGCCTGACTGCGTGAGCGCCCATCCCATCGCGGTCGCACACCCGATGATGATCAGAATCGCGCCGGACAGCGACGCCGCTTCCACCAGAATAGGATAGAGCCGGCTCCAGTCGAAGCGGCGATAGAGTAGCAAACCCACCGCGCAGGTGTAAGCCACGCCGATTGTCGCCACCTCCGTCGCCGTCGCGATGCCTTCCACCACGGCCGCCCGAATCACGAAGGGCAGCGCGAGCGCGGGCAGCGAGATCAGGAATGCGCGGCCGACCTCGCCCCAGGAGGCCCGTTGCACGCCTTGCAGGCTTTCCTTGCGGCTCTTGAACCAGACCACTGCCGCGAGCGCTATCGCGCCGACCACGGCGGGCATGAAGCCGCCTGTGAACAGCGCCGCGATCGAAACTCCCGTCACCGAACCGATCGTTATCAGCACGAGGCTGGGCGGAATGGTTTCCGACATGGCAGCCGCCGAACTGAGCATGGCGACCAGGTCGCCTTCGTTTGCGCCGCGCTTTTTCATTTCCGGGAACAGGCCGGGCGCGAGCGCGGCCATGTCCGCCACCTTCGAGCCGGAGATGCCGGACACGAGGTACATAGCGCCGATTAGCACGTAGGCGAGGCCGCCACGCCTGTGTCCGATCAGCGAGGCGAGGAAGCGGATCATCGCTTCGGCAAGTCCCATCGCTTCCATTAGTGCGCCCAGCAGGATGAACAACGGGACGGCGAGCAGGATCAGGCTGGACATTCCCTGATTCATCGTGCTCACAACAATGGTCAACGGTGCGCCAGTGACGGTTGCGAGATAAGCGAACGTACACACGCCGAATGCGACCATGATCGGCACACCGAGACAGATGATCGTGATCACGCCGACGGCGAAAAACAGGACCAGACTCAGCGCGGTCAGTGGCGCGAGCGCTTGCCGTGCGATGTAAAGCGCAATGGCAACACCGGCCACGAGCGCGAAAGCCTTCAGGCAATCGCGAAGCGACGAGCGCTCGAGCAACCGCGTAATGGCGAGCACGAGCATCAGCGCAGCCGCCACGGGAATCGCGGCCGCGGGAATGGTATTGGGCAGCTCGAGCGCCGGCGTGCTGATGATCCATTCGTTCATCGCCCAGTCGGTTGCCGGCCGAACCAGCAGCAGCACGAAAGTCATCACGATGAAATTTCCGACCGTCTCCGCAAACGCACGATTTTGCGGGGACATTCTGTCGACAAACATCGTCAGTCGCATATGTTCGCCGCGGCGCAGCGCCACCACTGCGCCCAGCATCGACAGCCAGATGAACAGGATCGACGCAAGTTCGTCACCCCAGATCAACGGATCCTGCAACACGTAGCGGCAGAAAACGTTGGTGAGGAGCAGCACCACTTCGGCCACCAGCAGCAACGCAGCGGGCACTTCGGTGATCCACTTGATGGCCGTATCGAGTGTGCTGCCGACACGCACGACCTTCGATGCCGCATGTCGTTCCTTCGGCGCGCCCATGTCGTGGGCGAACACCTGCTCGGGATGAACTCGGGAAGTCATGACTCGTTCTCCAGAAACTCTTCGGTGGTCCGCGCTCATGCGAGCTTCTGCGTGTACTTCTCGAGCAACGCCCAGGCTTCATCGCCGTATTTCTTGCGCCACTGGTCATAGAAGCCGGCCTTTTGCAGCGAGGCGCGGAACGGCTGGATGTCGGGCTTGTTGAACGCCATACCGTGCGATCGCAACGTTTCGACGAGCGATGTGCTCAGTGCGGCGACGTCCGCCCGTTCAGCCACCGCGGCCGCATTCAGGTGTTTTGCCACAATGGTCTGCAAGTCCGGTGGCAGGTTGCCCCACGAACGCGCGTTGGCAAGGAACCAGAAGCCGTCCCAGATATGGCCGGTCAACGAGCAGTACTTCTGGACTTCATAGAAGCGGCCGGTTTCGATCAGCGCGAGCGGGTTTTCTTCCGCGTCGACCACCTTGGTTTGCAATGCCGAATAGGCTTCGCTGAAGTTGATGCTGGTCGGCGACGCGTCGAGCGCCTTGAACATCGAGGTCCAAAGAGGGCTGACCGGCACACGGATCTTCAGGCCCTTGAGGTCGGTCGGACTCAGCACCGGCTTGACCGAGCTCGTGAGATGGCGAAAGCCGTTGTCCCACGGTTTTTCCATCGCGATGAGCCCCACCTTCGAAACCGCCCTGCGGATGTAGCTGCCGAGGTCGCCGTCCATCGCCGCCCACACCTGGTTGTAGTCCTTGAACGCGAAGCCGATGCCGTTGATCGCGGAGACCGGCACCAGCGTCGACAGCACCACGCCACCTTGAGTGAGAAAGTCGATGGCCCCCGAACGGACCTGCGACAGCATATCGGTATCCGTTCCCATCTGACCGTTCGGGAAAATCTGCAAGTCGACGCGGCCGCCGGTTTCTTTCCTGATGGCGTCCGCCGCTTCTTTTGCGCGGACATTGAGCGGATGGGACAGCGCCAGGTTGTTCGCGTACTTCAGCTTGAACTGCGCGGTCTGGGCGCACGCCAGCGATGGAAAGAAACCGGTCCCGGTTGTCGCCACCGCGACTGCTCCAAGGGTTTGCAGAAAGGTACGACGGGAATACGAACTCATTTTGTCTCGCTCCATAGGAAAGGGAGGGCTGCATGACGCGTTCGGCGGCGCCGCGGCGTTCTTTTTAGCGATCCGTCGGTTTCGCAAGTGCATGCGACGGATCGTATTTAGCTGACACACACTCTAAAAGTGTTGACACTTAGCTGTCAAGGTGTTGATATAAGAAAAAGAGTGCATGCACTGAAACACCGGGAAAGCACCTGGAAGATGGGTGGTCCGTGATACTTATCAGGAGGAGGCAATGGAACTAGAAGGGCACTACCGCGAGCACGGCATGCTGATCGCCGGTCGCTGGCAGTCTGCGACGGCTGACAACGGGCAGGTCTCGATCAATCCGGCGACCGAAGAGCGGCTGGGCTATATGCCGCTGGCCACGCAGGCGCAGGTCACAGAGGCCATCGATGCCGCGACCGAGGCTTCAGCCGCAATGCGCAAGCTCACACCGTGGGAGCGCACAGCACTGCTGCGCCGAGCCGCAACGCTCATCCGCGAACGCGCGCCGCAGCTCGCACGAATCGTGGCACTGGAAACCGGCAAACCGATCGCCCAGGCCACTGGGGAAGCTAACGCGTCAGCTGAGTCGATCGACTGGTTCGCCGACGAAGCACGGCGCGTGTTCGGCATGTCATACGAAAGCCGCGTCAAGGGCGGACGGTATCTGGTGCATTACGAGCCGCTCGGTGTGGTCGCCGCCTTTACGCCGTGGAATTTCCCGTTGCTGCTGCTGGCCCGCAAAATGGGACCGGCGCTCGCCGCGGGCAATGCGATCGTGATCCGGCCGTCAAACGAAGCGGCCGGTGCGACGATGGGACTGGTGCGCTGCTTCGTCGACGCCGGGTTTCCCGAGGGCGCGGTCAATCTGGTGATCGGCAAAGCCGACGCAATTACGCCGACGGTCATGGCCGATCCACGCGTGGCGAAGATCAGCTTCACCGGCTCGGTGCCCATCGGTCGTCAGATCGTCGAGATGTCCGCGAAAACGCTCAAAAAGGTCACGATGGAACTCGGCGGCCATGCGCCCGTGATCGTGCATCGCGACGCAGACATTGATGCTTTCGCGCATCTCGCATCGCTGGGCAAGTTCCGCAATGCGGGCCAGGTTTGCGCGTCGCCGACGCGGTTCTATATTCACGAATCGATTTTCGACAAGACTGTGAAGGCGCTGGTCGAGCGCTCGACGGCGCTACGCGTCGGCGACCCGCTGCAGCAGAACACCGACCTCGGTCCGCTGACCACGTCGAAGCGCCGCGAGGCGATCGAACGCCTCGTCGACGAAGCCGTGAGTGAAGGCGCCAGCGTGCTATGCGGTGGCCGCCGTCCATCGCAATTCGGCCGTGGCTGGTTCTACGAGCCGACGCTCATTTCTAACCCCGCCCCGCACATTGGCCTGATGAACGACGAGCCGTTCGGCCCGGTCGGCACTCTCAACCGGTTCACGACGATGGACGAAGTCATCACCGAGGCGAACCGGCTGCCATTCGCGCTTGCAGCCTATGTCTTTACGCGCTCGATGCGCAACACGCTGGAAACAACCGAGCGCTTGCAGGCCGGCGTCGTCGGTGTGAATACGTTCGTGGCGTCGACGGCGGAGACGCCATTCGGCGGCAGTAAGGACAGCGGGTTTGGACGTGAAGGTGGTCCGAACGCGATCCGCGACTACCTGGACACCAAATTCATCAACCTCGAACTGGCTAACGACGAGCCGCTCGACGCAACCGCCTGAATGGAATCCATCATGCAAACCATCAAGAACCACGCAAAAGCACAATTGGCCGCAGGTGAATTGGCACTCGGCATGGGGCTGCGCCAGGCTCGCACGGTCGACATCGCGCAGATCGCGCAAACGGCCGGCTTCGACTGGCTGTTCATCGATATGGAACACAACTCCATGGACATCGACACCGCCGCGCAGATCTGCGCGGCGGCCCTGGTGGGCGGTGTGACGCCGATCATCCGCGTGCCGGGCCATGAGCCGTTCCACGCCACACGACTGCTCGATACCGGCGCTATGGGCATCGTGGTGCCGCACGTCAGTACGCCCGAACAGGCCATGCAGATCGCCAATATGTGCCGCTTCCCGCCGGCGGGCGGTCGGTCGATCCCGGGCATGCTGCCGCAGGTCGGATTCGAGGCTCTCCCGATCGCCGATGTGGTTCGGGCGATCAACGACGAGGTGCTCGTGGTGGCAATGATAGAAACCCGCGAAGGCCTCGAGAACGCCGACGCGATCGCGGCGGTGCCGGGCATCGACGTGCTGCTGGTCGGCACGACCGACCTTGCGGCGGATCTGGGTATCACTGGACAACTTGGCCATACGCGTGTGGCGGCCGCCATCGACGCCGTGTGCGCCGCATGCCACCGGCACGGCAAGGTACCGGGCGTGGGCGGCGTGTACGACGAAGCGCTGATGACCGCCTACGTGCAGAAAGGCGCGCGTTTCATTCTCAGCGGCTCGGATCTCGCGTTTCTGATGACGGGGGCGAAGTCGCGTTCGCAAATGTTGCGTGCCATTCCGCTCGGGCAGGCAGAAGAAGTCCTGGCGCAACGCAAGGTGTCCTGACCGGACAAGGAGGAGACACAGTGAATCCCGAATACGCAAGCAATCTCGTCAACCGGCGCGACCTTAAACCGTATCTGAACGCCGATCAATTCGAATTCCGCGATTCAGTGAATCGTGTGCTGACGCGCCATGCGTCGCCGGAGTATGTCCGCCAGTGCGACGAAGAGAAGCGCTTCCCCGAGGAACTCGTGAAGGTGGCCGCGGAACAGGGCTGGTTCGGCATCACGCTGCCCGAGGAGTACGGCGGCGTCGGTGGCTATCTTGACATGGCCGCTTATCTCGAGATCGTCGCATATCACACCATTGCGCTTGCGCGCTTCTGGAATGCGAACGTGAACATGGTGGGCGGCGCGCTGGCTCGTTTCGCGCCGGACAATATCAAGGGCGAGGTGTTGCCGAAGCTCGCTGAAGGTCGCGCCTTTCTCGCCTTCGCCCTGAGCGAAAACGGCTCCGGCTCAGATGCTGCCTCGCTGACGACGCGCGGCGTGGCTGACGGAAACGACTTCATATTGGACGGCACCAAGATGTGGATTTCCGGCGCGATGCAGGCCGACTATATCTTGACCGCTGTGCGCACCAATCCAGAAGCGAAGAAGCACGACGGGATCAGCCTCTTTCTGGTACCTAAAGAATCAAGAGGCCTGACGATCAATCCGATCGACCTGCTCGGCGGCCACGCCATCCGCACCTGCGAAGTGGTGTACGACGGCGTCCGTGTTCCCGCAGAAATGATTGTGGGCGGCTTGCACGTGGGCTGGAAGAAACTCACCACGGTGCTGTCGAAGGAGCGCATCGCTTTGTCGGCGATGTGTGTGGGCGGCGCTCAGGCGGCGATCGATCTTGCACGCTGGTATGCGAACGATCGCAAGCAGTTTGGGCAGTCGATCATCGATTTCCAGGCGGTGTCGCACATGCTCGCCGACATGCAGACTCGCGTCGATGCTGCTCGCATGATGGCGTTTCGCGCGGCCAAACTGCTCGACGAAGGCGAAACGTGCGACGTCGAGTCGTCACAGGCGAAGTACCTGGCATCGGATACATACGTGCAGGTCGCCACTGACGGCATCCAGATCATGGGCGCCAATGGCTACTCCGCTGAATACGCGATGCAGCGCCATTACCGCGAAGCCAAGATGTTCCAGATCTTCGGTGGCACCAATCAAATCCAGCGCAACATCGTGGCGCGCGCGCTTAAATCGTAAGCGGAGACAGACGTGACGGCAGTTCAGACATTGGAAAAACTCGGCTTTGGCGTCGACTACGCGCAAGCCGACGTAGTCGTGGTTGGCGGTGGTGGCGCGGCTTCGCGTGCAGCGGTGTCGGCGGCACAGGCTGGTGCGAAGGTCCTCGTGCTGGCAAAGGCGCCGGTCGGGCAGGGCGGTAGCACCGTGCACGGCGCAAGCGAAATCATGAGCATGGGAGCGGCTGGCTATGGCAGCGCCGACGACAGCGCCACGGTGCATTACGAAGACACGATGCGTCCGGCGGGCGGCTTCATCGACCGCGAGCTGGTGCGCGTGCTGGCGGAGGACGCACCGAAGCGCATTGCCGACCTGATCAAGCTCGGTGTGCCGTTCGACCGGGTCAACGAGGGCTATAAACTCATCCGCAGCGACTTCGGCACGTATGCGCGTGCGCTGGGCGTGAAGGGGAAAACTGGCAAGGCCTTCGTGAGCGCGCTCGCGGACGAAGCGAGGAAGCTCGGAGTCGAGACGCGTCAGCCAGCGGCACTCATCGACCTTTTGCGTGATACAAGTGGGCGCGCAAGCGGCGTGGTCGCGATGGACCTTGCATCGCGGCGGCTGCTGGTGGTTTCCGCGAGCGCCGTTGTGCTTGGCACCGGCGGCGCGCACGGTCTGTTCTCGCAGCAGGTCTCGACAGCGGAAATGACCGGTGACGGCCAGGCCATCTGCTTCCGCCATGGCGCCGAACTTGTAAACATGGAGTTTCACCAGTTTGGGCCGGCAATGGTGCACCCTTACGTGCAACTCTTCAGCAAGTCCTGCTTCATTCTGCATCCGAGGATGCTCAATCGCGATGGACACGAATTCCTGGCAGACTACCTGCCGGCAGGCGTGACGCCTGAAGCCGCGATGGACGAGAAAGTGTTCCCGTTCACGATCTCGAATGAATCGCGCTACATCGATATCGCGATCGCAACGGAAATCGCTCAGGGCAGAGGTACGGAACGCGGTGCGGTGCACTTCTCGTTCGCCGATATTCCGGACGAGCGCTTGGCGGCCACTATTCCGAACACCCTGCGCTGGATGCGCGCGAAGGGACTCGACCCGAAGCGCGATCTGCTCGACGTCGGGATTGCGTTCCAATGCCTGAACGGTGGCGTGCGGATGACGAACACCGACGCGATGTCGACCATCGACGGGCTGTTCGTAGTAGGGGAGCTCGCTGGTGGCGTGCGAGGCCCGGATCGCCCGGGCGGCAACTCGCTTGCCGAAGGTCAGGTTTTCGGACATCGCGCAGGCGTCGGCGCGGCCGCGTTTGCGCGCGACAGTGGTGCGCCGGGGAAGCCCGACCTAGCGCCGCTCGCAACGCGCCTCGGAACAGCGCTAAAACCGAACGCCTCGTTCGACGCTCAACGTATCGCCGCCGATCTGCGCGCGGCGATGCAAGCGCATTGCCTCGTCGAGAAGACGGAGAGTGGTCTGAACATCGCGTTAGCCGCCGTTCGCGAGGCGCGCGCGCAGTTCGCGGCGGGTGGCGCTGCCTCGCCGCCGCAAGCGATTGATGCGTTGACGATCGACAACATGGCGACCACTGCCGAAGTCATCTTGCAGGCGTGTATCGAGCGGCGCGAGTCGCGCAGCAGCCACTACCGCACCGACTTTCCCGAGCGCGACGATGCCGGTTTCGGCCATGCGTTGACCATCACGCGTGGTGAGGCCGACCCGTTCCGTCTCGCCTTCGACGTGTTCGATTACCCGCGGGCCGAATTTACGGACGCATCGCATTTGCAGGCGGCACATCATGGATAAGAAACAAGTCGGCCCGTTGTCGGGCTACCGTATTCTCGATCTCACCGTCATGACCGCTGGTCCGGTCGGCACTGTGCTGCTTGCTGACCTCGGCGCGGACGTGGTGAAAGTCGAGGAGCCAATGGCGGGTGACCTCTCGCGCAAACTGGGCAATCAATTCGTCCAGGGCGAAAGCGTGCAGTTCCTCTCGCAAAACCGCAACAAGCGCAGCATCCGCCTCGATCTGAAGTCGCCGAAAGGCCGTGATGCGTTTTTGCGCATGGCGGAGCAGGCGGATGTTGTCGTGGAGAACTTTCGGCCGGGCACGGTGGATCGGCTGGGCATCGGCTACGCGGCCGTCAAGGCGCGCAATCCTAAGATCGTCTACGCCAGCGTGTCGGCGTTCGGACAAAGCGGTCCCTACGCCGCATGGCCCGCGAACGATCCGATCGTGCAGGCAGTGGCCGGTCTCATGGACATGACGGGCGAAGCTGGCGGCAATCCAGTCCGGCTCGGTGCGCCGTTGCCGGACTTCGGCGCGGCGGCGCTGCTCGCGTTCGGGATCTCGGCCGCGTTGCTCCATCGCGAACGGCATGGCGAAGGCCAGCGCATTGATACGTCGCTGCTCTCAGCTGCGCTGTTCAGCACCATTCCGCGCGACGGCGAGACGCTGAGAAGCGGCAAAGCGCCGGAGCGTCTCGGCAGCGGTCATCCAACGATGGTGCCGTACCGAAATTATCAAGGCTCCGATGGCCGTTATTTCTTTGCAGCCTGCTTCACCGAGAAATTCTGGCAGAACCTTTGCCGCGCGCTTGGCCGCGAAGAATTGCTGAGCGATGAACGCTTTATCGGCAACACCGCGCGAACTGCGAATCGGCATGCACTCGACGTGATCCTCGAGGAGCAATTTCTGCTGCATACCGCGGAATATTGGGTAGCGCATCTTAGCGCCGCGGACGTGCCATGCGCGATCGTGCAGGACTATCACACCGCGCTGACGCAGGACCCGCAGATCTCGCACAACCATGCGGTTGTCGAGATCGAGCATCCGGTCGCGGGGAGGGTAACGAACATCGCGAGTCCGGTGAATTTTCACGGCAGCCCCGTCGCCTACCGCCGTCCGCCGCCTACGCTCGGACAACATACAGCTGAAGTACTTGCCGAATACGGCTTCGGCGAGGACGAGATCGCAGCACTGGAAGGTCGTGAATTAGCCGCTGCCGGAGCGAAGTCATGAAATCGTACACAGCGGATTATGTGATCGTCGGCGCGGGGACGGCAGGCTGCGTGCTCGCAAACCGTCTGACCGAAGATCCAGCCATCAAGGTGATTCTGGTCGAGGCCGGCGAGCGCGATCGTCACCCGTTCATCCACGTGCCGGCAGGCTTCGTGCGATTGCTCGATCATCCCACTGTGACATGGCGCTATCGCACTGAGGCCGACGCCGGGACGAGTGGCCGTGCCATCCTGTTTCCACGCGGACGCGGGCTCGGCGGCTCCAGTGCCATCAACGGCCTGCTGTATGTGCGCCCGTTTGCGGAGGATATCGATAGCTGGGAGCGGTCGGGTGCGAATGGCTGGAACTTCAAAAACTGTCTGCCGTTTTACAGCCGCTCGGAAACGTGGACCGAGGGCAGCAGCCCGCAACGAGGCACGCACGGTCCGATTCAGGTCAGCCGCGTGAAGAACCCGCCGGAGATTTGCGGTGCGGTCGTCGAGGCCGCCCAGCGGACGGGTCTCGATTTCGTCGATGATCCGAACAGCGACACGCGCGGTCCGTCGATCTGGTACTACCAGCAAACGCGCGACGGACGTCGCCGGTCGAGCGCAGCGCGCGGTTATCTACGGCCGGCAATGGCGCGCCCGAACCTTACGGTAGTGACCGGCCTCCAGGTGTCTACGCTCGAGATGAACGGCACGCATGTGAGCGGCATCAATGGGACGACGGGCGCGGGCATTCCGGTGCAGATCCGCGCGACCCGCGAGGTGATTCTGAGCGCGGGTGTGGTCGGCACGCCGAGGCTGCTCGAAATGAGTGGCATCGGCGACAAGGCTGTGCTGGACAATGCAGGCGTTAAAACCCGGATCGCGTTGCCTGGCGTGGGCAACAATTTGCAGGACCACTATGTCGTTCGGCTCGGCTATAGAGTGCGCGGTGCCGGTACCGCGAACGAGCGCGCGCACGGACTTGCGCTCGCGCGCGAGATGATGCGCTACGTCGTGTCAGGGACCGGCGTATTGACCTATAGTGCGGCGCTCGTCGGCGGCTTTGCGCAGACGCGCCTCGCCACCCGTCCGGACGTGCAGTTCGTGATCGCGCCCGGCAGCTTTGCCGAGGGACGGATCGGCGTGCTCGAGTCGGAGCCCGGTGTCTCGTGCGGCGTCTGGCAGATGCGCCCGGAGAGCCGTGGACATGTGCACATCACCAGCAGCGAGATCACGGCAGCGCCGACCATTGCACCGTCATACCTGAGCAGTGAACTCGACCGCAACACGATGGTGGAAGGACTCAAGATTGGCCGGCGGATCTTCGCTCAACCCGAGGTCGCCCGTTATATCGTCGATGAAACCGTACCAGGCCGTCAGGCCGACACCGATGAAGCGCTATTGCAATACGTGCGTGACAATGGCTCGACTGTGTACCACGCGGTTGGCACGTGTCGGATGGGCGAGGACGAAATGAGCGTTGTTGATTCTGAAATGCGGGTGCGCGGAACGACAGGCCTGCGCGTCGTCGACGGCTCGGTGATGCCGTCGATAACCTCGACCAACACTAATGCGACGGTGCTCATGCTGGCTGAGCGCGCGGCAGACATGATCCGTTCGCCAATGGCGGCGCACGCGTCGTCGACGTATTCGAAGGAGACGGCATGAAAATCCTGGTGCCAGTCAAGAGAGTGGTCGATTACAACGTGAAGGTCCGAGTCAAGTCGGACGGCACGGGCGTCGACATTGCGAACGTAAAGATGTCGATGAATCCGTTCGACGAAATCGCGGTTGAAGAGGCGGTGCGTCTGAAAGAAGCCGGTGTGGCGACCGAGGTGATCGCGGTGTCGGCCGGTGTCACGCAATCGCAGGAAACGCTGCGCACCGCGCTCGCCATCGGCGCAGACCGCGCGATCCTGATCGAGTCGGCGGAAGAACTGCAGCCGCTGGCGGTCGCCAAGCTGCTGAAGGCGCTCGTCGACAAGGAGCAGCCGCAACTGGTGATTCTCGGCAAGCAGGCTATCGACGACGATTCGAACCAGACCGGTCAGATGCTTGCCGCACTGGCTAACCTGCCGCAGGCAACGTTCGCGTCGAAAGTGGTCGTGGCTGACGGCAAGGCTACCGTGTCGCGCGAAGTGGACGGCGGTGCCGAAACGCTGTCGCTCACGCTGCCCGCAGTGGTCACTACCGACCTGCGCCTGAACGAGCCGCGCTATGTGACGCTGCCGAACATCATGAAGGCGAAGAAAAAGCCGCTCGAAACGATCAAGCCTGAAGACCTCGGTGTGGATGTCACGCCGCGTCTGAAAACGCTGAAGGTTGTCGAGCCGCCGAAACGCTCCGCCGGTGTGAAGGTGCCGGATGTGAAGACGCTGGTCGAGAAGCTGAAGACCGAAGCCAAGGTGCTGTGAGCAGCGCACGGAGACGAATGAAATGACGAATCTGGTGAATCTTGTAATAGCAGAACACGACAACACGTCGATCAAGGGCGCAACGCTGAATACGATCGCAGCGGCGCAGAAAGTCGGCGGCAATATTCATGTGCTGGTCGCAGGTCAGAATGCGCAGGCTGCAGCGGATGCGGCGGCGAAGATCGCCGGTGTTTCCAAAGTGTTGCTGGCCGACGCGCCGCAACTCGCCGAAGGGCTCGCGGAAAACGTCGAAGCAACGGTGCTGAACATTGCGAAGGACTACTCGCACATCTTCGCGCCGGCCACCGCCTACGGCAAGAACATCGCACCGCGTATTGCAGCGAAGCTCGACGTCGCGCAGATCAGCGATATCACCGCGGTCGATTCCCCGGACACGTTCGAGCGCCCGATCTATGCGGGCAACGCTATCGCGACGGTGCAGTCGGCCGATCCGATCAAGGTCATTACCGTACGCACGACGGGTTTCGACGCGGTTGCAGCCGAAGGCGGCAATGCGACGGTGGAGAAGATCGAAGCAGCCGCGGACGCGGGCATCTCGCAGTTCGTCAGCCGTGAAGTGACGAAGCTGGATCGTCCGGAACTGACGTCGGCGAAGATCATTGTTTCGGGGGGGCGAGGCCTGGGCAACGGCGAGAACTACACCAAAGTTCTCGAGCCGCTGGCCGACAAGCTGAATGCGGCGCTGGGTGCATCGCGTGCAGCAGTGGACGCGGGCTTTGTGCCGAACGACTATCAGGTCGGCCAGACTGGCAAGATCGTCGCGCCGCAACTTTATGTAGCGGTCGGCATCTCGGGCGCGATCCAGCATCTGGCGGGTATGAAGGACAGCAAGGTGATCGTCGCGATCAACAAGGACCCGGAAGCGCCGATTTTCAGTGTTGCCGATTATGGCCTTGTTGGCGATCTGTTTACGGTGGTGCCGGAACTTCGCGATGCACTGAAGTAGCTAAGCCCTCACCGCTTACACGACTAAGGTTGCGGCTAAGTGGGTTCATGACCCACTTGAGGTTGTACGCATATCCAACCGGGGTAGTTCTCCAGTGTGTATTTACTTTCGGCGGATCGCGGCGACATAAAATTGTTGTGAAGCTGGCGCTCGGGATGTGTCAAAAACTCCCCTCGCGATTTCGGCCGGTCGCCCCTTCTTTTCGTCTCCCGAAGCGTCCTTTAACCACGGCAGAAAATTGAAGCTCGCCAATGGCCCCAGCCCATGCCGTTAGCCACCGCGTGGCGAGATCCCTCTCAACGTCTGACCCGGCAGGCATGAGACGGTCGGTCGCGAGACGCAAGCGGTTCATCGCGTACTGCTTACGCGTGCGCTCCCGGCATCGGCTCGAGGCGTGTGTCTGCATCGCTGGTGTATGAGGGCCGTCACCAGCCAGCAATGATATGGCTGCATCCGTGCCGACCATCCGCATGCAGCGCACGGCACATGGCTATTTATTCCGTGTCGTGAAATCGGATGAAGGTCGAACTAATATCTGTTTATCGACACCGTTTGCGCGAATGTCGATACATCGGTCCGGCCATAGGGAGGTAGAACGTGCCTTTGACGCGGTGGGCGCTTTGGGCAGGTCGGAGGTGATCGTCAACTTCCTCCCAATCACCGGCCGGGTAAGAAACCTCAAGAGAGAACCGGTCTGCCAATGTTGAGTTCGCGGACGTCACACATTGGACGTGTTTTCGCTAATTCGAGTTCCCGTTCGCTTTCAGAATTCCGGCAGATCAGGCAGGATATGTCTGCGAAGCTGCAAAGCGTGACATCGATCCGAACAAAACGACGACTTTGGAGCGATCACATGCCACTGGCCAGAAGCGGAAGCCCGGGGCGCGCAATCGGCATAGCCGGGATTGCGGCCATTCCTGTGTCGGGGTGCACAAACGCACCGTCCATTGGCGTGCTCGGTGCGTACTTTCCGGACTGGCTGTTCTGTATCGCCGCGGGTGTTGTGCTCACGATCGTCATCTTTCTCGTTCTCAAGCGTCTACAAATCGACCATCTGCTGGGACCTTCAGCAGTCGTGTATCCCACTCTCGTCACTTTCATCGCACTCGCTGTTTGGCTGATGTTGTTTCAACATTGAATCTCCTTCAGGTGGATACAATGGCAACGAATGCCGGCAAGACAAAGAAGCAGGCATGGCCGGCCATCATGCTGGTCGTGGTGACGTTGTTACTGCTGATTTTTGTCATACGTCAGTTGGACCGCGAACCACGCACCGACGACGCCTATGTCTACGCGGATACGATCGACGTCGTGCCCCAGGTGAATGGGCGCATCGTCGAGCTGGCGGTGCGCGACAACCAGGCAGTGAAGCAGGGCGATCTACTGTTTCGCATCGATCCGCGTCCGTATCAGGATGCGCTGGCACGGGGCAAGGCATCCCTCGTCGCGCTCGACCGTCAGATCGAGCTGACCCAGCGCACGGTCAATGCGCAGCAGTACAACGCGCAGTCGGTGCGCGCGGCTGTCGAGCGTGCACGAGCCGCCGCAACCCAGGCGTCTGACACGCTGCGACGTATGGAGCCGCTGCTGTCACATGGTTACGTATCCGCGGAGGAGGTCGACCGCGCACGCGCCGCTCAACGCGCAACGCAGGCCGAACTCAGCGCCGCGCAACTGCAGGCGCAGCAGGCGGCAGCGGCTGTGAGCGGCGTCGACGCGCTGGTCGCGCAACGTGCCGCTGTCATAGCGGAAATCGCGATCACCGACTTGAACCTCGAATTTGCGACGGTGCGAGCACCGTTCGACGGACGCATCGTGTCGTTGAAGAGTTCGACGGGGCAGTTCGCGTCGGTGCTCAAACCCGTCTTCACGCTGATCGACACGCGCCACTGGTACGTGGTTGCGAACTTTCGCGAGACGGAACTCAAGGACATCCGTACGGGCACACCCGCAACGGTCTACCTGATGAGCGATACGGGCCAGCGCTTCCAGGGGACCGTCGATTCGATCAGTTACGGCGTCGCGCCCGATGAAGGCGGCTTGGCCTTGCCGGGCGGGTTGCCGCGAATTCAACGTACGCTTAACTGGGTGCACGTGGCGCAGCGTTTCCCGGTGAAGATCCGCGTCGACAAGCCGAACCCCGAACTGTTTCGCGTCGGGACATCGGCGGTGGCTGTGCTGCACCCCCGGCGCGGCGACGACGGCGAAGCCCGTTGAGGAGCGTCCATGGCCGCCGCCGACTATCTGCCCGCCATGCCCGTATTGCTGCGCAATACCGGCGATTTCCTGAAGCGCGAGCTTGCTCCATTTCCCGGGCGGCTCAACGTGATGTTGCGCTGCGTGCTGACGAGCGCGATCGTGATCGTCGCGTCGATGACGCTTCAAGTACCCGAACTCGCACTTTCGCTGCTGGTGGTGTTTTACGTCACGCAGTCGAACGTGGTGCTCACGCGGCTGGTTGGCCTGATGTTCATGGTCGGATCGACACTCGCGATCGGTCTGTCAATCCTGCTGCTGAAGTTCACCTTCGACTACCCGTTGCTGCGCATCGTCATCGCGAGCCTGCTGTTTTTTTGCAGCGTGTACCTGCTTCGCGTACTCAGGATCGGCGTCGTGTTCTTCATCGTCGCGATCGTTGTGATCTACGTGCAGAGCTTCGTGGACCGGACCGATCAGGCTGAGCTCCTGATCCGGGCGGTGTTATGGGTGTGGGTCGCCGTCAACTATCCGATCGCGCTGACGCTCGTGGTCAACACGCTGCTGCTGCCTGCCGAGCCTCGACTGCAACTCAAGTCGGAAATCCATCGGCAACTGACGGCGCTGCAAACGCGCCTCACGCAACTGATCGACGGCACGACGCATACTCCGCCGATCACGCTGGCGGCCGTCCAGCGAGACGCGGTGACGCTGCAAAAGCTGCTGCGATTCACGACGATGCGCGATGCCCACTATCGCGAGCATCAGGCGTTGCAACTGGCGTGCATCGCGACCGTATCGCGCCTTTATCGCGGCGCGAGTGAACTGCCGCCTGACTGGCAGGGAGCGACAGCCGGGCAACTGGCTGCGTTGCGCGAGCTGCGCGTCAACTGCCGCGCGCTCGACGAGGCGGTAATGTCAGGCGAGTCGTATCGTTACGTGAGCACGGCAACACCTGACGAACGGGCTGCCGCCGACGCGATTCCCGCCGCAGGCGAGTTGCAACGGGCGCTGCGCGCATTCGCCGATCGGGTTGCAAGCGATGCCGAACCCGGCAAGCCGCTCGCGAGCGAGCCCATGGTCGCGCCGGACGCATGGACCAATCCAGCGTACATGCGCTTTTCGCTGAAGACCCTGCTTGCGGTGCTGGTCTGCTACGTGTTCTACAACGCCGTGGACTGGCAGGGCATTCACACGATCATGCTGACCTGTCTGATCGTCGCGCTGCCGAGCCTCGGCGCATCGACTCAGCGTGCGTTGCTGCGGCTGGCCGGAGCCGCCGTCGGCAGTGCGCTGGCGCTTTTCATGGTCGTGTTCGTCGTTCCGCATCTGGAGGATATCGTCGGTTTGCTGCTGATGGCGCTGCCCGTTGCCGCGTTAGCGGCGTGGATCTCGGCAGGTTCGGAGCGCATCAGCTACGCCGGCGTTCAACTGATGTTCACCTTCTCGCTCGCGTTGCTCGATCAGTTCAGCCCAACCACGAACCTCACTGATATCCGCGACCGGATGGTCGGCATTCTGCTGGGTGTCGGCGTGGCGACCTTCGTGCAAATGTCGTTCTGGCGCGAGGGCGAGGGCGACGTGCTGCGGCAGAAACTCGCCACGATGCTGCGTGCCATTGCCGCGCAATTGCATGTTCCCCAGGCCGGCGCCGACCAACAGGATCCGTTGAGCGATGCGCAGCGGCAGTTGCAGGCGTGGGCCGTGCTGGCCGATGTCGAAGCGACGCTGTCGCGCGTCGCGCTCGAGCCCGCCTGGCAGGAAGGGGAGCAGGGCGAGCTTACGCTGCGCGCGCAAACTGTTCTCGCGCAGGGCCGCGAGATCATGCTCGCTGGCGATGCGTTGCGCAGCACGCTCGCGGCGCACGCGGGGTCGTCAAGCCCGAACACTGTCGACGCAGTGCGCGCGGCCCAGAAACAGGTCTGCGTCGAACTTAACCGGTATGCGGATGAGCTTGCGGCCAACCCACCCGATGCGCAGGCGCCGCGGCGCATTGAAATCGCTGCGCCAGCCATCGAACCGGCGGACAAGCCGCTCTGCGATGCTGCACAAGACTTGTCGCGGCAGGTCGCGGGTCTGCCAGACTGGCGCGTCGAGGCAGCCGCCGCGCCGCCGCCATCACAGGCCATACGCACATGAATACGCACATGAATACGCGAACGGGTTTGCGTGGTTGGCGATGGCGTCGATGCTTCTTATGCGTCGCGTGGTTGTCGTCGGTGCTGCCGGGTTGCGCACTGATTCATCATAACGGCACGCCCTATGCCGAGATCGCGCCCGAGCAGATCAATCTTGCTGATGACATCCACCTCGCGCGCGATGGCTGGCCCTCCGCCCGCTGGTGGACGCGCTATCACGATGTGCAGCTTGACGCGCTGATCGAGCAGGCGCTGAGCGACGCGCCGACCATGGTGATTGCGCGCACACGCGTCGCGCAGGCCAGGTCGGATGTCGAGCTTGTCAGGACGGGATCGAGCCTTCAGATGGTCGCGCTGGCGTCGCTGGATCGCGAACATGTATCGGCGAACGGCTTTCTCGGCCCATTTGCGATGAACGTACCGGCGCTGGGGCTGACAGGCCCCTGGTACACCGAGGGCATCGTCGGAGTGGGCGCAAGTCTGGACGTCGACATCTGGGGCAAGCAGCGCGCGCAGATCGCGGCGTCGGTCGGCGTGAGCAATGCGCGGCTGGCCGAGACGTCCGCTGTCGAACTCGAAATCTCGACCGACGTCGCGCAGCTTTACTACGGCATCCAGACGACTTATCAACTCATTGATCTGCTGAACGAGTTGCACGAGGTAACGGTGTTCACAGTGCAGGCGCACGAAGCACGCGCGGCGCGCGGCCTCGAAGCCAGGACCCGGCTCGAAGAAGCCCGCGCGCAGCAACTGGGCATCGAACGGCAGATCGTCTCGGCGCAAGCGCAGATCAGGCAGTTGCGCGAATCATTGCGCGCGCTGATCGGCGCGGGCCCCGATGGCCTGCCCGTCATCAATCCCGTTGCGTTGCCGCGCTCGCAGGCGGCCCTGCCGGCGACGCTCTCTTATGAACTGCTAGCCCGGCGGCCCGATTTGCAGGCCATGCGCTGGTACGTCGAGGCATCGTTCCACCGGATCGACGCGGCCAGGGCGGCATTCTATCCAAGCTTCGACATCAAGGCTTTCTTCGGCTTCAACGCGTTGCACCTTGCCGACCTGTTCACGCATGCGAGCCAGCAGATCAACCTGATTCCGGGCCTGACTCTGCCGATCTTCGATGGCGGCCGGCTCAACGCGAATCTGAGCGGTGCACGCGAGGGCAGCAACCTGTTGATCGAGCAGTACAACCAGGCTGTTCTGAACGCGGTGCGGGATGTCGCGCAGGCGGGCAGCCGTCTGCAGGCCCTCGATGCGGAGGCGCAGTTGCAGAAGCAGCGGATCGAATTCGTTGCGTTCGCGCGAGACAGCGTCGAAGCTCACTATCAGCGAGGGTTGGCGAGCCGAGTGGCGGCGCTCGAGGCACGTCAGCCGGTGATCGCGGAACAGGTCGCGCTGCTCACGCTCAACGGTCAGATGCTCGGTGAGGAGATCGCACTGACGAAGGCGCTCGGCGGCGGCTATCGCGCCGATCCACCTGTCGAACTCACGCCGCGTTGAACGGGGCGTGAGCAGGTTTCAGAACTGCTGCGCGCGCAGCGACTCAAATTCCGCGCGGCACACTTCGCCAAAGTTGCCGAGGATGTCGATCGAGCCGTCCGCGATCATCTGACGCAACTCGACAAAGGTCTTGTCCGGCGCGAGGTAAGTGTCGACGATCTTGCGTCCGATAAGATCCGCTTCATCCGCGACTTTACGCGACGACTGGACCCGCATGCGGCTGATCTTCGCATAGAGGTTGGCGAGTGCATGCAGGTCCGGCTCGCCGTGTTGCAGCGCGTCAACGTAGCACTTCGTCGCTTCTTCGATGAACTCCTTGTAGAGTTCCTGCCGGCGGACGCGGTCATGCGCCAACCATTCCGCGCGAACCTGGGTGCGTTGGGTCAGCCATGAAGCAAGAACCGAAGTCAGGCCGCCAATCGCAGCGCCGACAAGTGCCGCCAGAGCCGAAATAACCGATGCGTTCACGGAGCTATCCTCACATTGCCATTGGCGGCCATTCATATTAATGCTCGTGCGTGCTTTCAGGTTGGCATGTAGATACGTGAGCAAAAGATAACTAAGCCGAAGCAAAGGTATTTCGTCTCTATCTGGAAAGCACGAAGAGAGCCATTGATGTCTCAGCATGTGACCGTCCGGCCTCGGAGCGCTCGATGCATTCGACCATCATGGCAAAGTCGGCCCCTGTCGCATTTCGCGCGATCAGTCGGGGCATCAGGGCCGGACGTTCAGGTATCTGAGGCTGAGGAAAGCGTAACAAATCACCGCGGCGGTAAGACCAAGCAGGATGTAACCGGTTCTGGGCAATAGCAGGGCAAACCCGGCCAACACGAAGACGACGAGGGTGTTGACGACCAGTTGGGGCCGCAGCTCGGGACGCTCCATAAAATAGCCGTACTGCTTGCCAATGAAAAAGCAGACTGCGCCGATGACCGACAATACGCGGAAATCGGATACCACCATGTCGTCCAGGGTGGCGTGCCGGATCAGGCTGGCCAGAATCGACAGGCCGATGAAGACGAAAAAGTGCGAGTACAGGACCGAATGGCCGGTCGTGATCTTCTGTTTGGTCAGCAGGTGAAAACTGTCAAAGTAGACCCACCAGATGCCCGATATCATCACGAAGCCGGTGGCGGCGGTCAGCAGCCTCTCCACAGTCCAGCTGATGTTGGCCAGTCCCGTGGACAGGCTGCTAACGGACTCTCCGAGCAGGATGATCGTGAGCAGGCCCACACGCTCGATCAGGTGTTCGGTATGCACTGGGATGACCTGGAGACGACGGGGCAAAAAAAAGATGAACACAACCAGATCGAACAGTATTCCAAGGTAAAACACGACATATCGCTGTGGCGCCGGGAACAGGATCGAAGCGAGGCTGATGGTGGTGCCGGCGACGATCACCCAGCCAACTGCCGTTGTGAGTCCCTCGCTTTTCTTGTGCCGGTATTTCGACACGAAATACATCATGGCGACGATGTATTTCGAACCGACGTAGCAGACGACGATGGCCTCAAAGCTGGCCAGGAATCGTCGGTCGATCAGGCCTGAGATGATAATCAGCAGGAACATGATGAACAGGGTTGCCAGCCGATGCTTCCGGTCATCGGCATCGAACCGATTGGCATACATCGTGTGGCTGGCCCAAATCCACCACAAAGGTATGAAAATCAGGACGAATTTCCAGAACTGGAGTGGGTCGAGATGACCCTCGCGCGTGTGGCTCAATATATGCGTTACGTCAGCGATCGCCACCGCAAAGATCAGGTCGAAGAACGCCTCGAGCCAAGTGGTATGGCGATTGGACTCGAAATACTTTATGTTGTGCATATCGCCTCATTGTCTTGCTTGCGCCGGGGACACGTCGGGTGCCGGGACTCTCACGCTGTGCCGGGTGCCGTTTTGAGGCGTGCGGCCTTGGACCTGCTGGGTGTGTCAACTTGTTTAAAGGCGCGCAGGCGAAAGTTCTTGCGATAGGGATGGCTAAGTTATACGCCAAGGCGATCTGGGATCGGATTGTCCGTTATGTGGGGGCAGAATCGGCACTTATGTGGTTGCGCTCGATGTCGGTCGACGCCAACTCGCGATGTTGAAGGGGATCATTGGTGTCCAACTTTGGACGAGGCCCAGCAAGATGCTGAGCAAGGGTATGGTGTCGAGCCGACCGCATGGCAGGCCATGCCGGACGAGAAAGATGAACTTTACCAACTTAGTGTGATGCCGATCACCGGACACTCCTACGACAGGGATAGTGCAAAATGGGTCGCATCCAATAGCACCGATTATTCTCCAAAATCGGGGCGCTAAGTCAGGCGGCGGTCGGCCAGTTACGGTCATTTGCTGGCTGGTTGGCCCAGGCACTCAATCGTCGGCTCTACTCAGAAAGCGGCCATTCGGCACTGATATCTTCAGGCGGCGAATGGTCGCTTCGAAGAACGCATCGGACCGGAGAGTCCAGTGGCCTCCACGCGCGCTGATCACCGTCGCACGCGACTTCCCAACGGCCTGGTTGAGGCATCTTCTATTTTGGAGGTCGACAGAGGCGGCCCCCGTCAAGCGAACAATTGCGAGGCCGCACTAAAGCTTTTGAAACGTCGGGCTTCTACGCAAGGGCCAATCGCTTTTTACGGAATGAGGTCGCCTCCCCCATGTGTGTCCCTAGGCCGCCCGAACTCAACGTAACGAACGTCTTGCCGACAGCCGGGAGCCGTCGCGCAGTCGGTCGAGCGCGTTGGATCGACGAGCTTGATCTCGTAACCCAGGGTGCTAAACAGGCCGCTCGAGTTTCCAACCCTACGGAGCGACAGGTAGTCCCCCGAACGTGTACAGCGTCCCTTTACTGCACCGCCGGATGCGTCGTCGCAACCCATTGTTCCTGCCGTGTTGAGCGAGAAGGTCACGTCACTGGAGGTGGTGATCCAGACCACGAAGTCGCCGAGGAATCCGACGGCATGATTCAGGTAGAATTTGTCTCCGCCCCCCCACATCAACGAAATAGCGACTTCCGATGTCGTGGAGTTGGCAGCAAGCGCAGGATAGGCGTAAGCGTTGTTTGAGTTCCAGACCTCAAGCTCGCTGGTGACATCGAAGCTGCTATCGCTCAGTTTTGCGATGATCACATACGGCTGGGCGAACGTTGTGTCGCGCGCTGCCGTCCAGGCGAACCACAACTCGCCCGGTCGATGAACTGCGCTGGTGATGTTATCCCCCTTCGGTCGCGGAGCATACCAATACTGGCCGTCCGGCGCCTTCGAAGTGTAGTCCGCACTCGCGTAACTATTGTGCGGCTTTGGCGCGCTCCAGAAATAGCGGTTCGATCCATCTGCCCAACTGAACACTCGCAAGTGACTATTGTCGTCATGGCCCGCCCAATACATCGTGCCTGTCGCATTTTGAGTCAGGTGAGAAGCTACCGCTGACTTTGCATTTTTTGGAGCGGTGAAATCCCAAGTCACAATATTGCCGGCGGGAAGCTGCAAATCTTTGTAGGAGATGCGCATGACGACAAGCCCGCCCGCTGTCACATCGTCCACTGACGCGTAGAGGTAGCCATCTGACGTCGACAGATCAGGATAGTCCAGCCAATCACTGCCCAATCCGAGAAAGTTTGAAGTGACATCGAACCATGTCCAGGCCGTGTTGAAGTTGGCGGCAACATCGGCGGGTCTCGCCCAGGCTATCCGCAACCGGTTCCCACCGGTCGGCTTTCCTGCCGAATCTTTGGGCTGGTTAGTCTGAATCAGCCAGACCAAACGATCGATGCTCGGGATGTAGTGAACCACTTGATCGCAGCAGTACCCGCCGTCCGGCTGATCGCCGAATACGGTTGAGAAATTGGAAACGGTCGTAAATGTTGATCCACCGTCAGTTGAGTACTTGAGGTACAGGTTCGCGGTAGCCAGGACCAGATTCGATGGAGTTCCAGACCCAACGGCGCTCGGGTCCGGTGGGAAACGATCTGCAATTCCGTTCGCGTTCGTGTTGACGATGAAGCCTACCGCTCCGTCAGGTGATGTCCCCGGATACGACGTTAATTGCAGCGCTTTTGGGCCGGTGTCGGTGGCCGTATGGGGGAACAGAAAGCTTGGGGATCCGATCGGCGTCGGTGCGCGGTCTTCATTGCTCTCAGTTTGCGGCGGCTGTGGCAGCAGCGGATAGGGCCCCTGCGTTGCATGGGTGGGACCACGGTTGCTAGAGGAAGTGTCCGAACCCGGTGCGGGCGGCGGTAATTGCACATCAACTACAAAATGAAATTCGTGATCACGCTCGCCCTTACCCCTTTCGTCCCTATCGTCCCTATCTTTTCCATTCTCTCGCCGATCGTCGCGATTATTGCCGTGATGCGCCCCGCCGGCAGTTCGACCACCATATTGCCCTTCGATGAGCACCTTGTAGGTTTTTGCTGGGTCGAGCTTCCGCACAATGAAGCTCAGATTAAGTACTCCCCGCTCGCCCGACGCAATGGTGCCGAGCGATACAGGCAAACGAGCCGGGCTCTGGAGATATCCGCCCAGGAGTACGACGCTACGAATCACGACATTATCAGCGTCCGTATCGCCAAAATTTTTGATAGGAAGCGCGACAAGCAGTACCGTGCTGTTCTGTATCGCGGCACCCGGTAACGTAGGACTTAGGGAAACGCTTGCAAATACGTGGGTGCTCCAGATCAGCAGGATGAATGCTAATCTTCTCGAAAGCTGCGCAATGGGAACTGACATCGTGTTCATTGCGATCTCTCCTCTCATAATCCCCCGAGAGCATGGCGCGCATGCTTTTATTGATTGCGCAACGCAATGCTTGAAGCAAAAAATCTACGCCGCAAAGCTTGACCGGATCGCGCGCAACCGACAGCCAGGCCTTAAGTCCAAACAGCAGAACCGATGCGTCGAATATTCAGTAGTGCGTTCCAGTTTCCCCTTGCTGAAATACGTAAGCTAAACGTTAGGCGAGACTAACGAAAACGCAAGCCAGTGAGTCGTCGTGCACGCGCCAAAATACTGGCGGCGCCGGCCACGCGCACTGCTGTGATTGACTTTTGATTAAGAATATTTGCGCGGATCTCTGCAGTCTTTAGGTGCCCGGCTCTCGCGCAAGAAGGCTGGCAGTTTTTTCCTTTGCCGTGTGAAGCCATCGAGCGCGTCCTTGATCCGACGTTGCGGACGACGGCATGTCCTGCACAACGCGCCAGCGGTCCAGACCAGTACAGTGGCGTCTCTTTCGCCCCTGAGAATGCTCGCGAATCTCGCGGCGAGTTTCTATTTGGTTCCAATCACCATTGAATCGGGGCCGGCAAGTGGCTCGACGTGTACCTGTGTAAAGCCGACTTGCTGCATCCATTCGCGACACTGCGCACCGGTATAGTCGAAACCGCCCGGCGTCTCGATAAGCATGTTCAGGCTCATCAGCAGGCCAAAGGCATTGCGCCTGCGGTCATCGTCGATTACCGCGTCGTAGACGATCAGGCAACCGCCGGGAGGTAGCGACGCGTAGCACTTCGCGAGGAGCTCGAGTTTCTGCCCGAGATCCCAGTCGTGGAGGATGTGTCCCATCACGAGCACATCGGCCGCCGGACAGGAATCCCTGAAGAAGTCGCCCGGATAGAAATTCAGCCGCTCCTGAAGGCCGTGCGATGCTACGTACTCTTCGAACACAGGGCCCACTATGGGCAGATCGAAGCCGCCGCCGCGCAAGTGAGGATGGGCGAGCGCGACCTGTACAGGTAAGGCGCCTTGGGCGGCGCCGATGTCAATGAAAGTCCTGTAGTTTTGCCACGGGAATTGTTGCGCAATCGCCTTGGCCGCGCCCAGGCTGACCCCGCTCATCGCCCGGAGAAAACCCCGTAGTTTGTGTTCGTCGCTATACATGGCATCGAAGGGATTGCCGCCCCCTTTCGCCTCGTTCTGGGGCAGCCCCGTGCGGAGGGCTTCCGTCAAAGAGCCCCAGAACGGATACAGGCGCGCGTTGGCCATTTCCAGCAATCCACCTACGTAGCTGGGCTTGGCCATGTCCAGAAAGAGCCCGGCGTCTGGCGTATTGCGGTACTTGCCGTCTTCGCGTTCCAGCAGATTCAATGCGACCAGCGCATCAAGAAAATCAAGGGCCGATCTCGGATGCAGTCCGAGAGCCTCAGTGAGCTCCGCAGCGTCGCGAGGTCCGGTCGCGAGGCACGAGAACACACCGAGTTCGACTGCGGACAATAAGGTTTTGGACGCCCAGAACCCCATGCCCAGCTGGAGCAGCCGTTCAGGGGAGGGTTCCTGTTGGCGCGGGTTGTCAGCGCCGGGCTCCTGTCGAACTATGCTCGATGTGCTTTCCATCATTGCTCCCGGGGGACGTGTGAACAAGCATCAGACAGGATGGTAGGCGAAACGAAAGTTTTCGAGCGTTCGCTACCGTACAGACGGTTTGCACGTCGCGCCATCAATGCCAATGCCCGATCAATTCCGTGTTTCCGAGCCTGGTCAACCGCGCCCTATTCGTGAGCAAAATAGTATGTGGATGCGCCGGAATGCGTTCAAAGGCCTCACTGCGCGGGTAAGCACCGACGACGTGCGGCGTTGATTCACCGTTTCTCTCGAACCACATTAAGACCGGGCGGCGTGCGATCTGAAACAGCACGTCCGCCCGCCTCGAACAACAGCAGCGAACCCAGTCAACACTCGACCAGTGCCTTCACGACGGTCCGCCCAGGCTCCATCAACTTGGGAAACTCGGTAGGCACGTCGGCCAGGCTCATGCGGTCAGTATTGAGCGCCTTGTCGGGAATGCGGCCTGCGCGCATCGCTTCAAGAACCGTCTCGAAGTCTTCGGCGGTCGCATTGCGGCTGCCGAGCAAGGTCGCTTCGCGCTTATGAAACTCGGGATCCGAAAACGTGATCTGGCCGGGCACGATCGAAATCAGCACGTACTTGCCGCCGTGGGCGATGAACTCAAAGCCGCGGTTCATTGCATTGACGTTGCCGGTTGCATCGAACACTACGTCGAAGAACTCGCCGTCCGTGAGCGCCGCAAGTTCTTGCACGTCGTTCGGACCGATCTGAACTGTCGAAACGGCAATGTGCTCGCGGCAGAACGCAAGACGATCCGCGCGCGTGTCCAGACACGAGACCTGCCCGCCGCGCAGGTTCGCAAACAGCATGGCCGCCATGCCGATCGGCCCCGCGCCCACGACGAGAACCCGCTGACCGGCCGACACGTCGGCGCGCCGGACCGCGTGTGCGCCGATCGCGAGAAACTCGAGCATCGCCGCCTGGTCGAGTGTCACGCCGTCGGCCTTGTGCACGAACTGCGCGGGTACCGACAGATATTCAGTCAACGCGCCGTCACGATGCACGCCGAGAACCTTGATGTTGACGCAGCAGTTGGTTTTCCCCTGCCTGCAGGCAATGCACTGTCCGCACGACAGGTAGGGCATCACATAGACGGCGTCGCCGGGCGCGACGTGCGCGCCGGGGTCCGCCTCGGCGACGATGGCCGATAGTTCATGTCCCATCACCCGCGGGTATTGCAGGTAAGGCTGATTCCCCGAGTAGATGTGCATGTCCGTGCCGCAAATACCCACGCGGCTAACGCGCAGAAGTACTTCGCCGTCTGCGCGGCGAGGTGGTTCGCGGTCTTCGCGGCGCAGCACGCCGGGCGATTCACAAATGACGCTGAGCATTGGCATCCTTTATTGGGCTTGTCGATCGCCGGACGGCTGATCGGTTGTGAAGAAACGGCGGGCCTCGGGAACCGGAGCCGATCCGGCTATCAGCCCTTCGTGCTGCAAGGCCTGCCACAGCTCTGGCGGAACTGGCGTTTCAAGCCATGCGATGTTCTTTTGCAACTGCTCGATACTGCGCGCACCGACCACGCACGACACGACAGCGGGGTGGGCCAACGGAAACTGGAGCGCCGCTGCAGCGAGCGGAACCTCGAACTTCGCGCAGGCGTCGGCAAGACGCGCGACTTTCCGTGCCACTTCGGGCGGCGCGTCGGCGTAGTTGAACTTGCCGTTGCCCACGAGCACGCCGGAATTGAATACGCCGCCAGCGACGATCCGCACGCCGTTGCTCACACACTGGTCGAGTAATGGCGAGAGCGCTTCCTGTTCGAGCAGCGTATAGCGGCCCGCCAGCATGACGAGGTCGAGATCCGCTTCCTGCATCGAATCGACTGCGACCTGCCATTCGTTCACGCCGAGTCCGATCGCGGAAACGGCATGCGAGTCGCGCAGTTCCGCGAGAGCCCGAAAGCCGCCGCCACGTGTCAGCTGTTCCCAGTAGCGTGAATGCGCATCGCCGTGCGTCGCCGCGCCGATGTCGTGAACATAGAGGATGTCCATCGTCTGCATGCCGAGACGTTGCTGGCTATCCTCGTACGAGCGCATGATGCCGTCGAACGTATAGTCGAAACGAGGCCGGAAGGGCAGAGGTTGCGCCCAGTTGTCATCGCCTGGCTGCACCGTGTCGTCGGGCCGCATTAGCCGCCCGACCTTGGTGCTCAGTACGTAGCGTTCGCGCTCGCGCATCTGCAGCGATTGTCCGACGCGCCGTTCCGAAAGCGTATAGCCGTAGAACGGCGCAGTGTCGAAGTAGCGGATACCGGCGTCCCACGCCCAATCGAGGAGCGCATTGGCCTCGGCGGTCGACATGGGCTTGTAGAGGCCGCCCAGTTGCGAGCAACCGAGGCCGAGTGTGGTCATCGCCAGCCCGCTTCGCGGCAGCGCGTGAGTTGCAAAAGCTTTCATGGAGGCGTGTCTGAATGGAGAAGATGCCGGCGAACGGCTTCTAAAAACCGCTGCGCCGGCCCGTTCGTCAATAGAGAACGTTCTTTGCTTCGGACGAGTCGAGGTTCTGCTTCTCGACCATCATGACGCCCGTGTCCACCTGCTTCGAAACGGGCTTGCGTTCAATGACGTTGACGAGGGTCTGGATGCCCTTGTAGCCCATCTGATAAGAGCTTTGAACCGCAATGGCCTGAATCGTGCCGTCACGAACGAAGCCTTGCAGGTCCTGGTTGCCGTCGAAGCCGATTGCAATGACCTTGCCGCCTTTTCCGGACTGCTGAAGAGCGCGTCCCATCCCCACGGCGGTCGGCTCGTTCGCGCCGAATATGCCCTTGAGATCGGGGTTGGCGGACAGCACGTCGGTCGTCTGATTCAGGGCATTCGCCATCTGCGACTGCGAGTAGAACGGACCCACCAGTTGCAGCTTCGAATGCGCCGCGATGTACTTGCGGAAGCCGCCGACACGGCCCACTTCCGAGCCTGCACCCGGCACGTACGACATGACCGCGACCTTGCCAGTCTGTCCAACCCGGTCGATCATGGCCTTCGCGCAGAGTTCGCCGGCTTTCACGTTGTCGGTAGAGAGGAACGACTGGTAGTACTGCTTGCCGGCATCGGACACCGTCGAGTCGATCAGCACGACAGGGATATGGGCTTCCCACGCTTTCTTCATGGCGGGAACGAGTGCATCGGGGTCGGACGGCGCCAGCACGATGCCCGCGACATGCCGGTTCACGGCATTCTCGACCATGTTGACTTCATCGGCGATGGCCGATTCGGCTGCGGGACCCTGGAAGGTCATCGTGTAGCCCTTCGCGTCGGCCATCGCGGCGGTCGCGCCTTTCTGCACGTTCTGCCAGTAGTTGGAGTTCGCCGTCTTCACGATTACTGCAATTTCGCCGCCCGCCGCCTGCGCATACGCGCTGAACATCGCACACATTGCTGCGGCCGCAGCCAGCACGGATACCTTTTTCATGTCTCGCTCCTTGATTGTGGTCTGGACTTCGTCTTCTGATTACAACTTCCGGTTTCGGAGTTGGTCGATCCATACAGTGCCGAGAATCACGACACCGATGATGATCTGCTGGATAAAGCTCGATACACCGTTCATGTTCAGGCCGTTGCGCAGCACGCCGATCACGAATGCGCCGATGGCGGTGCCGGAGATCGTGCCGACGCCGCCCATCAATGACGTGCCGCCAATCACCGCGCTTGCAATGGCGTCGAGTTCGTACATCACGCCTTCGTTCGGCTGGGCAGTGACAAGGCGCGACATCAGTACGCAACCGGTAGCGCCTGCCAGCAATCCGGACAGCACATAGGTGAAGAGCTTGACGCCCTGCACGTTGACGCCGGAGAGCCGCGCGGCTTCTGCGTTCGACCCGACCGCGTAGATGTGACGGCCGAGCGAGGTTCGCGACAGCAGAACAGAAACCGCCACGAATAGAATCACCATGATGACGACGGGATAGGGAATGCCTGGGAAGACCGTGTCGGGAAAGCCGTCAGCGCCGATATGAGAGACCTTGAAGAGCGCGCCGTTGCCCAGTTCGCCAAAGGCGTCGCCGAGCCCGGAGACGGGTCTTGCGCCCGTGATCTGCAGCGCGAGACCGCGAGCGACCAGCATCATACCCAAGGTTGCGATGAACGGAGGCAGCCCCATGCGCGTCACGCAGATGCCGTTGACCCATCCGCAAGCGGCGCCGACGAGCATGCCGCCCGCCATCGCGACGGGTACCGGTACGCCGGCCTTGACGAGCAGGGCGGCCGCAACCCCCGCCAGCGCCAGCACCGATCCAACCGACAGGTCGATGCCGCCGGTGATGATGACGCACGTTGCGGCCACGCCGAGATACGCAATGGACGTGACCTGCAGCGCCACCGTCATCAGGTTGCCGACGGAGAAAAATGCAGCGCTCGTAAGCGAAAATGCGACGATCAGTACTACGAGGCTACCCAGCGCGGCGAATTTCTGTATCAGATCGCGACGGCGCTGTCGTGCCTGTTTGTCCAGGGCCTGCGTGCGGCCCGATGTGATTTCAAGCATGACTTCTCCCGGATGCGTAGTGCAAGATCTCCTCCTGACTGGTCTGTCTGGTCTCGAGTACTGCGGTAATGAGCCCCTCGTGAAACACGGCGATGCGATCGGTCATGCCGAGCAGTTCCGGCAACTCGGAACTGATCAGGACAACGCCGACTCCGTCCGCGGCCAGCCGGTCCATCAGCTTGTAAATGGCGTACTTCGCGCCGACGTCGATGCCTCGCGTCGGCTCATCGAAAAAGAGGATGCGCGAGCCGCGGTACAACCATTTGCTGATAACGATCTTCTGCTGGTTGCCGCCAGAAAGATTCCGTGCGATCTGCTTCACCGTCGGTGTACGGATCGCGAGTTCGCGAACGTAGCGCTCGGCAATAGCCGTCTCTTCCGAAAAACGCAGGAAGCCACGCGACGATATAGCGCGGACATTAGACAGCGTGATGTTTGCGGCCACCGGCATCGACAGTGCAAGACCGTCTTTCTTCCGGTCCTCCGACAGGTAGGCGATCCCGTGGCGAATAGCCTCGCGCGGCGAGCGGATCGTCACGGGCGTGTCGCCCAGCTGGATCGAGCCGGAGTCGAGCCGCTCCGCGCCGAAGATCGCGCGGGCGACTTCGGTGCGCCCCGCGCCCATCAGGCCCGCGAAACCGAGAATCTCGCCCTTGCGCAGGTCGAACGAGAGCGGGCCGAACGTGTCGGTCCGCTGCAGATCGCGCACCCGCATCAGGACCTGTTCCGTCGGGACCGACTCGCGTGGCGGATACGCGTCGTCGAGCGCGCGTCCCACCATCCGGGCCACGATTTCGTTGATGGTGGTCGATGCGAAATCGCTCGTTGCGATATGGCGGCCATCGCGCAACACGGTGACGCGATCCACGATCTCCGCCATCTCGTCGAGCCGATGCGAGATGTAGAGAATCGCTACGCCGTCGGCGCGCAGTTCCCGGATGATGCGAAAGAGTTGGACCGTTTCCGATTCGGTCAGCGATGACGTGGGCTCGTCCATGATGAGCACACGTGCATCCAGTGACAGCGCCTTTGCGATCTCCACCATCTGCTGCTGCGCAATCGAGAGGGCGCCGACCAATGTGGTTGGCGACACGTTCAGCCCGATGCGCTGCAAGCAGCGCTGCGCGTTCGCGTTCAGCGTGCGGTAGTCGACGAACGGGCCGCGCTTGGGTTCGCGCGCAAGGTAGATGTTCTCCGCGACCGACAGATGCGGCACCAGGTTCAACTCCTGGTGGATGATCGCGATGCCTGCGGCCTGCGCGTCCGAGGTGGAGGCGAACTGCACCGGCTTGCCCTCGTAGCAAATGACGCCGTCGTCCGCGTGATATTGGCCGCTGATGATTTTCATCAGCGTCGATTTGCCCGCGCCGTTCTCTCCGCAGACGGCGTGTACCTCTCCGGAGCGCAGATCGAGATCGATGCCATCGAGCGCCACGACACCGGGGAATCGCTTGCTTACACCCTTGAGTTGCAGGATTTCCCGAGGTGCCGGCACATCGGGCTCACGGCCCGGCCTCCGCTGCGTGGTCGCTTCTGTCAATCCCGTCTCCAATATGTTCAGAACTTCACCGTTCGACCCGTCGAAAGCCGGGCTAGCGGTCAGTCCAATTTGGGCAGATTAAAACGCACAAACGGCTGTTTGGTCAAGCCAATGTAGAATTTCAGAACTGTTCATTCCAGTAGGGAAAACCCCGGCGGTGATGCTGTTGCTTGGCCTGCCGAGGCCATCAGGCCCCATGCTAGACTTTGCTGCGGTCCGTTTCGCGGCTCGTCGACAGGACATTTTGAACAATGAAGCAAACTGAACCAAAGCGGCTTTACCAATCTGTGGCCACGCAGATCCTTTCTCTCATTCGAAAGGACGAACTGGCGCCTGGCGCACGTCTTCCGCCCGAGCGCGAGCTTGCCAATACGCTGGGCGTCTCACGCCCTTCATTGCGCGAAGCATTGATTGCGCTCGAAATCGGCGGCCAGATCGAGATACGGATGGGGTCGGGCGTGTACGTGCGCGCTCCGGACGAGGGCGGCGACAACGCGGTACCGGCTCTGGGCGAAAGTCCGTCCGAATTAATGCAGGCCAGAGCGGCAATAGAAGGGACAGTGATCGTACTGGCCGCCGGCAAACTTTCGGCGGCCACGCTCGACAGGCTGCGACGCACGGTCGAGCGAATGAAACGCCTCGCATCTGCCGGAAAGTCGCCAGTCGATGCGGACCGGCAATTTCATATGCTGATCGCGGAGACGGCGGGCAATTCAGTGCTGAGCCGCTTCGTTGCCGAAATGTTCGATAGCCGCCACGACCCGATCGCTGCGGCAATTCGTGACCACTCGGAAAGCACCGAAACGTGGTCTGTCGCGGTAAGGGAGCACGAGGAAATTCTGAAAGCGCTGCAGTCGGGCGATCCGATCGCAGCGCAGACGGCGATGCGGACGCACCTTAAAGCGTCGGAGGAACGCTGGATAGCAGGTGCATTGCGGCAGGAAGACGTTTGAGTCTCCAGCCGGCGCATCTTCGCCCTAAGCGTCTTTCCGTGAACTAGCCGGCGGTCACGTTCAGTGGTGAGCCGCCGGTCGTTCAGCAGATAACGTGCAGTGCGTCAGGAGATCGTGTCGGCCACTGCACCATCCAACGCGCAACGCCGCGCCGGTGGTGAATGTTCTAGGCGTCGATCTGCCGACGCAAACTCTCGCCGGCCAACGGCATGTCGCGCAGCCGCTTGCCGGTCGCATCGAATAACGCATTGGCGATCGCGCCCGCGGTCGGACCCATCGATGCTTCTGCCGCGCCGAGAAACGGCGCGCCCGGCCGGTCGATTAAATGCACGTTGACGCTGTGCGGCGCCGCCGAGTACCGCAGAATGGGGTAGCTGCTCCAGTCGAAACTGCGAATTCGCGATGTATCGAACTGCAGCTCCTCGTAAAGTGTCCAGCTCGCCGATTGAATGACGCCGCCTTCGATCTGGTTGCGTATGCCGTCAGGATTCACGATCTGGCCCGAGTCCACGGCCACCTCCGCATGTTCGAGCCTGACCTGGCCGGTCTCGGGCACGACCGACACCTCGACGGCGATCGCGACATACGCCATCAGATTTTTGTACTTCCCGAACGCAAAACCCACGCCGTGATTACGCTTGCGCGGCGGTCTGGGCCAGCCGAATCGACGCACGGCTAGCTCGATCACGTCGCGGGCGCGCGGATCTTGCATATGCTTGAGCCGGAACGCCACCGGATCGGCGCCAGCGGCCGCGGCGAGTTCGTCCATGGTGGCTTCGATCGAGAAGACATTCATGTGCGCGCCCAGCGAACGCATGGCCGACGTGTGCAGCGGCATGGTCGGCGAGAAGTTGTTCATCACATGCATGTTGGGGAATGCGTAGAGCGGAATCGCATTGCGGTCGCCGCCGCCTTCGGGTTGCACCATCGGCACCGACGGCGCCGGCGCGAACGGCTTCTCCAGCATCTGCGCGGGAATGAGCCGCCCCGCGTTGACGATACGTTCATTGTGGGAACTGCTCCACAGCGAATAATTCCAGTCGACGATCGTGCCGCCCGCATCGAGCGACGCGCTGACCTCCGTGACAATTGCAGGCGTGAAGTGATCCCACGTGTGTTCCTGCTCGCGCATCCACTGTACGCGCACGGGTGCGCCGTCCATCTCGCGTGCGATCAACGCCGCGTGCGCGGCCACGTCGTCGGCGCCGTTATGGCCGTAGCAGCCGGACCCCTCGACATGGATGCAGCGAATCTTTTCCTTTGGCATCGACAGCATTTCGGCGAGCCCGTCGCGCAGCGGATACACGCCTTGCGAATGCGTCCAGACTGTCATCGCGCCGTCTTTATAGAGCGCCACCGCGCACGACGGTCCAATTGAGCCGTGCATCATGTAGCGCTTGCTGTACTTCGCGCTCAATGTTTTGGCCGGCGTTCCGGCCGGCGTATGAACGTTGGCGATCTCGATGTGTTCGGTTGAAATCTGCTTCAGGTCACGGTGCACCGTAGACGGATCGGGCAAGCTGCGCCCGGCAGTCCATCTGGAACCCGCCGACAGCGCTCGCTGTGCTTGCACGGCCTGCCATTCACCTTTCGCAACCACGGCGAGCATGCTGCCGTTGCGAACCACCTTGACCACTCCCGGCATCTTCAGAATCTCGGGCGCGTTGGTCTCCAGCAGTTTCGCCTCATAGACGGGCGGCATGACGACGCGTGCGTGCAGCATGCCGGGCATCGTTATGTCCTGGACATAGCTTGGGAGGCCGGTGACCTTCGCGGGAATATCCAGCCGCTGCAGCGAGGTGCCGATGACGTCGAACTTCGCCGGGTCCTTCAGCGGTGAAGTCGGCGTAGCCACCCGATGCAGATCCACAAGACGGACTGCTTCGCCGTACGTCATGGCGCGGCCGTCCGGCGCCTTGATCACTGCGTTGCGGGCGATCAGTTCGCCGCTCTGCACGCCGAAGTGCGTCGCTGCCGCGTCGACCAGCAGGCCGCGCACCTGGGCTGCGGCGTTCAACAGTGCGCTGCCGCTATCGGCAATCGTGTGGCTACCGGCGGTGAGACCTTCGTCCGGCGACGCGCCGGTATCGGCTGTCAGAAACGTGATCAGCGAAGGTGCCATGTCCAGTTCTTCCGCCGAGACCTGCAACAGTGCGGTGCGCACGCCGGTGCCGAGTTCCACCTTGCCTGTATGCACGGTCACCTTGCCCGCCGCGTCGATCCTGATCCAGGCGTCGAGATACGGGTTGGTCTTCAGGCTGCCTGCGAGCGCTTGCGTTGCCTTGCCGATATGTACTGCGGCACCTTCGTCGGCGATCACTTCCTGCGCCATTGCCTTGACGCCCGGCAACATGCTGAAGCTCACCATCAGCGCGCCGGACATCATGAAGCGGCGGCGCGTTTCATCGATCTTTTCGTCGTTGCCGCTCATTGCGCGCCTCCGCGGCTTGCCGTGTGTAACGGTTCGTTCGTGAGCGTGCCGCCGGCGGGCAGATGCGCAACCTCGCGGATCGCGGCGAGAATTCGCAGATGCGTGCCGCAACGGCAAAGGTTGGGCTCCATGTGCTCGAGCATTTCACGCTCGGTCGGCCGCGGGTTGCGATCGAGCAGAGCCTGCGCGCGCATGATCATGCCGGCGATGCAGTAGCCGCACTGCGCCGCCTGATGATCGATGAACGACTTCTGCAACGCTCCAGGGTGCTCGACGGTGCCGAGGCTCTCGATGGTGCGAACCGGCCGCGCACCGATCGACGAAACCGGAGTCAGGCACGAAAACACGGCCTGATCGCCCACGATAACCGTGCAGGCTCCGCATTGTCCGAGCCCGCAGCCGAACTTTGCGCCATGCAGATGCAGGTCGTTACGCAGCGCATACAGCAACGGGGTGGACGGATCGATATCGAGCGAGTGCTGCACGCCATTGACGGTTAGGGTGATCATCGCGCGTCGTTCTCCTTTCTGACTTTAGCTACCGACTCTTCGACGTCGTCCCACGGGCCGCGCTGCGAGTAGGTCGCGCGAATGTACGACGCCAGGTCGGCGACCTGCCTGTTGTTGTAAATCTGTGCGAAGGCGGGCATGTAGTTGAGCGCATCTTCGCCATGCCAGTTGATGCCGCCAAGGATCATCTGGATCGCGTTGCGCGGCGTCGAGGCATTGACGGCCGTGCTGAGCGCGAGACTCGGGCGCTCTCCGATGGATTGCATCGGCGCTTGCGGACCATGGCATTGCGCGCACGACGCAGCGAACAGCACGGCGCCCCTTTGCGCTTCGGCTGGAAGCGACGTGGTGACCACCGGCCTTGCATCGGCGGGCCGCGGCTTCTGGATCGACAGGATGTAGGTGGCGATAGCCTGCACATCCTGCTCCGGCACGGTGGCCAGATCGCGCGTGACGGGCAGCATCGGCCCGGCTGCGGCGCCATGCTCGCTGGCCCGGCCGGTGCGCAGGTAGGTGACCAGTTGCGCCTGCGTCCAGGGCTTGGGTGCAGCACCGAGAGCATTGAGCGCGGGGGCTTCCCATCCGTCCACGATGCCACCGTCGAACGCATGGCCCGACTTTTCTCCGCCGATCAGATTAAGCGGGGAGTGGCACGACGCGCAGTGACCCAGGCCATCGACGAGGAGCTTGCCGCGGTTCCACTGCGCATCTTTGGTTGCGTCCGCCGCTTCGGGGCCGGGGCGCAGGAACAACATGTTCCAGAAAGCGAGCAGAGGCCTGAAGTTCAGCGGAAAGATCAGCTCGTTGGCCGGCGCGTTTGCCTTCACCGGCTCGCGCGTCATCAGATACGCGTAGGCGGCCGAAATGTCTCCGTCCGACATGCGGGTGAAGTGAATATAAGGAAACGCGGGGTAGAGCAGGTGCCCGTCACGGGCGACGCCGTGGCGCATCGCACGCGTGAACGCTTCCAGAGACCAGTTGCCGATACCCGTGTCGACGTCGGGCGTAATGTTCGTCGAGTAGATCGTGCCGAAGGGCGTCGCGAGTGGCAGCCCGCCTGCGAACGGCTGGCCGCCCCTGGCGGTGTGGCAGACGATGCAATCGCCTAGCGCCACCACGCGCGCGCCGGCAAGTTTCGTCTGCGCGTCGAACGATGCAACTGGCGGCGCACCGACGGGCGCGATGGCCGGCTTCCACATCAAGGCCGCGGCGATAGCCAGCACGGCCACGACGGCCCCGCCGGTTCCCCACAGCAATCTGGGTCCTGGAGTCATTCACACGCCCTTTTCAAATGGATTGATTGCAAAACTTCGGATGCCTTATCGTATGCGTTGATGCATACCCTGATAGATGCGCTGTCAGGCTTCTGCAGCACCGGGTCGCACACCGCGGCCGGCGCTGCTACCGAACGGATAGTCGATATAGCCGCTCTCGCCGCCGCCATACCAGCCGGCCGATTTCGGCGCCGCGAGCGGTGTTGCCGTTGCAATCCGCGCGACGAGATCGGGGTTGGAAATGTAGGCGCGGCCGAACGCGACGAGATCGGCGTCGCCAGCGCGGATCAACGCGTCGGCCCGGTCGATGTCAATGCCGCCGTTGACCATCAACGTGCCGTCGAAAACCTTGCGGGTTCGTTCGATAATGCGCGGCAAGTCCGGTGCGCCGCTCCAGCCGTTCGTATCAGCCGCATGCACATACGCGACGCCAAGTTCGTCGAGCATCGCGCCGACGTAGTCGTAGGTGCCGTCGGGGTTCATGTCGCGAACGTTGTTGTAATGCGCGTACGGCGAGATGCGCACGCCGACCTTGTTCAGCGGAACCGCCGTGCCGATTTCCGTCAGTACATCGCGCAGGAAATTGGCCCGCTTTGCAATCGATCCGCCGTAGCGGTCGTCGCGGGTGTTCATTGTGGACGAGAGGAACTGGTGCGGCAAATAACCATTTGCCGCATGTACTTCCACACCGTCGAGTCCTGCGGCGATCGCGTTGATCGCGCCTTGCCTGAACGCATCGATCGCGAATCTGACTTCATGCAGCGACATTGCGCGCGACGGCGTTGCATGAATGCGTGTGTAGTGTCCGTTCTGCAATTGCGCCCACACCTGCAAGCGTTCCAGGTCGTCATTCACGCCGGAGGGCGACAGCGGCACGTCGCCTTCGAGCAGCGTGAATGAACTGACACGCCCGCCGTGCCAGAGCTGCATGAAGATGCGACCGCCGGCGGCATGCACGCGGCTCGTGACCATGCGCCAGCTTTCGATCTGCTCAGCGGTCATGATGCCCGGCGTGAGTTCGAATGCAGCCGATGCGGGACTGACATTCGTCGCTTCGGTAATGATCAGTCCGGCCGACGCGCGCTGCGCATAGTATTGCGCCATCATTTCGTTTGGCAGCCCACGCACGGGTGCGCGCGAACGCGTCATGGGCGCCATGACCACGCGATTAGGCAGACTCAGGCCATTCAGGTCGTAGCTGTTCAGCAGGGACGATTGGGAAGACATGTTCTATTCCTTTTGCACGATCGGGTGTTGCTCAGACGCGGCACTGCACGCAGTAGCGTATTCGCAGTGCCGCGCTTATTCCTGAAATCGCGCTGAATTTTTGTTAAGCCGGTCGGCATGTGCGCTCGACCCGGCGGCAACTCGCATCTCTGCAAGATCGGCTTATGCGTTGCGTGCGGCGTGCGGCCGTCCGATGACGAGGTAATGAATCAATGCGACGACGGGAAACGCCGTGGCTACCGCCGCGACCAGCGGCCAGCCGCCGTGCTGATACAGCGGGCTTGCGAGTGCGGAACCGGAAGCGCCGCCGACGAAGATGCTCGTCATATACAGCGCGTTCAGACGGTTCCTGCTCGCTGCGTGTAACGCGTAGATCTCGCGTTGACCCAACACCATGTTCATCTGCACGGCGAAGTCCAGAATGATTCCCGTCGCGACGAGGCCGAACACGCCCCACGCCGGATGGATCAAGGCCGGCGTATAGGCAAGCGCGCCGACCACGAGTGCGATCAACGTGGCGCGGACTGTGTGCCCGGCGTCGGCAAGGCGTCCTGCAACCGGTGCGGACGTCGCGCCGATTGCGCCGACTAGCGCGAAGATGCCGATCGCCGTTTGCGACAGACCGAAGTGCCGCGTCAACTCGACGGGAATGGCGGTCCAGAACAGGCTGAACGAAGCAAACATCAGCCCTTGGTACAACGAACGGTGACGCAGAACGGGCATGGTGCGCAGCAGATGCGCAAGCGAGCCGATCAACTCGAAGTAGGTGGCCTTATGTTCCGGCTGGCGGCGCGGAATGGTCAGTGCAAGCACGCCCGTCACCAGTGCCATGAGAACGGCGGCGGAGCCGAACACCGCGCGCCAGCCGAAATGACCGGCTATCACGCTGGAGATCGGACGGGACAGCAGGATGCCGAGCAGCAAGCCGCTCATGATCGTGCCGACTACCTTGCCGCGCGATTCGTCCGGCGCAAGATGGGCGGCAAGCGGAATGAGGATCTGCACGGCTACGGAACTGAAGCCGACCAGCAGCGAGATACCGAGGAACCAGCCCGGCTGATGAGCGAACGCGGCAGCACCCAGACTCGCGATGGACACGAGCGCGGTCGTAATCATCAGCTTGCGGTTCTCGAGCAGATCCCCGAGCGGCACGAGAAAGAACAGGCCGAGCGCGTAGCCGATCTGGGTCAACGACACGATCAGACTCGCCGTATTGGAGGACATGTGAATGTCCGGGGCGATCAGCTCGGTGATCGGCTGAGCGTAATAGAGGTTGGCGACGATCGCGCCGCAGCAGAATGCGAACAGCGCGATCAGCGATCGCGTTAGTTTGACGGTACTCGTGCCGGGAGTGGCAACGGATGCCTCGGTTGACATGACAGCTCCTTGAACTGGGGTAACGAAATAGGGAAAGCGAAAATCAGCGCGAGATGTTCATTAGGCGGTTGCCGAGCGATATGCCCAGCTCGGTCATGCGCCTGCCGCGCTCTAATTGCTGGGTCTCCCAACGCTTGAGCGCCGAATCGATCGAGTCGCCGCTTTGCTGTGCCGAGCGCAGCGCGAGCGCCAGCGCGTGTGCATTGGAAGCGGCCTTTGCCGTGCTGCCCGCAGTATGCGGACGCGGCACCGAAGCGGCGTCGCCGAGCAGCAGGGCGCGGCCGAAGACCATCTGCGGAGCGCGCAGATCGACGATGGGCTGCATGAACGGCTCGTCGGTCGCATCGACCAGCGCGCGGAATGTCGAGCCCATCATGAGCCTCGCGTCGTCCCGTAACTGGGCGATGTCCGCACGCTTCGTCGAGCCAGGTGGCAACGAGAACGACCGCGCCACGCCGTCACGGTCCATGAGCAGCGCGTCTAGTTGCGCGCGGCTGTATTTGCGGTACCAGACCCAGTTCCAGCGACGCTCTCCGGCCACCGTCGAATCATCGTCGCCGGGTATCAGGTACGACAGCGCCGAATGGCCGTCGCCATGCTGGAACGAAAAGCGCTCACGCAGCGTGTCGGCCGCGTGAACCGGCAGATCGCGTTCCTGGACGAGTCCACGCCAGGCGACATAACCTGCGTACGCGGGCACCACTTCAGGCAGCAGGCGGCCTCTCACCGTCGAGCGGATACCGTCGGCGCCGATCAGCAGATCCGCCTCTTCATGGCGGCCGCTTTCAAAGAGCGCGATGGTTTGCTCGCCCTGCACGCGATAGTTGACGAAGGCTTCGCCAGCATGCAGATGTTCAGCCGGCAGTGCGTTCTTCATTGCGCGATACAGCAGACTCCACGACGTCTGCATCTGCGGCATGTGCAGCTTCTCGACAATGTCGTCATGCCGGTCTAAATAAATGCGCTCGCCCGAAGCGACGCCGGGCGGGTCGGGCAATTCGACGTCGGCAAAGTGGAGCGCCTCCAGTACGTCGGGCTGCAGCACGACGCCGCCGCCGCGGCTCTCGAGTTCATTCGGCGACGTCTCGAACACGTCCACGTGCCAACCCACCGCGCGCAACGTTGCGGCCGTCAGCAGGCCGCCGAGCGAACCGCCAATGATCACGGCGCGAAGTCCGGAAGCGGAACTCATGCTGCGCTCCTCAGCGCCGCGGATCGCAGCGCATGCGCGAAGACGACGGCTGGCTGTGCGCCGCTCACTGTTTCGCCTTCGATCACGGTGGTCGGCACTGCCTGTATGCCGAGTTTGTCGGCCCGCGCGCGCGCAGCGTCGATCTTCTCTTCGCCTGCGTTCGACAGCAGATACGCGCGCACCGCCTGTTCGTCGAAGGTATGCGCGGCGGCAATTGCAGCAAGCGTGTCGAGCGAGCCGATGTCGCGTCCTTCGAAGAAATAGGCGCGGTAGATGGCCTCGTAGAGCGCCGCTGTCGTGTTCGGTTGGTCGCGGTCCTGGGCGAACTGCATCAGACGATGCGCGAGACGCGTGTTCGGTGTGAGCAACACCCGGCTGTAGTCGAAGTGCGCGCCGGCTGTCAGTCCGGCGGCCGCGACCTGCGCGTCCATTGCCTGCGAATGCGCCCAGCTACCGAACTTCCTGCTGCGATAGGCGCGCCGGTCCATTCCTGCGACCGGCATCGACGGATTCAATTCGAACGGCACATAGCGGATCGAAACCGCGTGAGCCAGGCCCGAATCCGCGAGCGCGGCGGCAAGGTTGCGTTGACCGATCCAGCACCACGGGCAAATGAAGTCGTAATTGACCTCGATATCGACGGTTTGCATGTTGCACCTCTCACGATGTGTAGGAATGCAGCATAGGCGTTGCGCAGTGGTGGCGGAATGGGCCTAAAATGCAATCTCGCGTTGCGCTGGGCGCAATGAAACGTCGATTGGCTCAGATATGGACAAACTCCTCGCTCTCACCACATTGCTCGAAGTCGCCGATGCGGGCGGCTTTTCGAAGGCCGCACAGCGTCTTGGAGTGGCGACCTCGTCGGTTACGCGACTGATGGATTCACTCGAAGCCTCGTTAGGCACTGCTTTACTGACTCGCACGCCGCGCAAGGTGAGCCTGACTGACGCCGGCATTGCTTATGTGGAACAGGTGGGCAAGGTGCTCGACGATCTGGCCGAGGCGGACGAGAGCGTGTTCGACAGCGGCGCCTCGCCGGTGGGGGCGCTGCGCATATCGGTGCCGTCCACCTACAGCCGGTTGCGGCTTGCCCCGCACCTCGCGGCGTTCCTGTGCGCCAATCCTCGCGTGTTTCTCGACGTCGTCGTTGCGGATCACTTCTCCGACCTCGCGCTCGACCGGATCGACGTCGCGATTCGCATCGGTCTGCCCGATCGCGACGCCAACCTGATCGTGCGCAAACTGACGGACAACCCGCGTTATGTCGTAGCGAGCCACGACTACCTGGCCCGTTGCGGCACCCCGCCGACTCCAGACGCGCTCGCCTCGCACGAGTGCCTTCGGATTGCATACGGCGGCGGCTATCGTTCGCGGCAGGTGTGGACCTTCCGGCGCGAGTCGGTTGAAGGGCGCATCGAAGAGCGTGTCGAGGTGCGAGGCCATCTGCTATCCAACAGCCTCGATATCCTTCACGAAGCGGTTCTTGCAGGACGGGGCGTGGCGTTACTGCCGGAATGGCTCGTCGGCGACGAGATTCGTGCGGGACGTTTGATGCGGCTCTTCGAAAACTTCGATGCAAGCCCTCATCAGGGCGACGCAATCGTGTATGCGGCGTACCTGCCGAATCGACGTCATTCGAGCAAGGTGCGTGCGCTCGTGCAGTTTCTCGAAGCCCGCCTTCAGATGGCGCTGGAAGGCTGAGCGCCGACGCGGCAATCAACGGTACTTTTGCAGGCGTTCCTATACGAAGATTCAGTGCGTTTTCTACAGGCTGCATCACAACCGCATCGGTAGAATGGGCCTCTATTTAACCGGCACGCACGCCGGTTTCTGAATCCCTTATCTCGAACCATCCACATGCATCCACTACCTGAATCGCGCTCCATGGGGCATTCGTTGCGCTGGGCCGCAGTAGTGGTTCTGATCGGGGTAGCCGGCGGCGTGGCCGGGCTGGGACTCGCCGCGCTGTTGCATACGGTTCAGCATGTCGCCTACGGCTACAGCGTCGAAACAATCTTCAGCAAGGAGAGCTTTCAACAGGGCGTGACGGCTGCGAGCCGCTCACGGCGAGTGGAAATGCTCGCGCTCTGCGGGCTGGTCGCGGGTGTCGGCTGGTGGGCGGTCTATCGCTGGTGCAAACCGTTGGTGAGCATCGCGCGAGCGGTGAGGAGCGACGATCCGCGCATGCCTGTTTTCGCGACTGTCTGCCACGCATTGCTGCAGATTGTCACCGTCGCGCTGGGCTCGCCGTTGGGACGGGAAGTCGCGCCTCGCGAAATCGGCGCGATGCTGGCGGGCAGACTGATGTCGTTCGCCGGACTCACGGTGGCCGAATCCAGAATCATGGTCGCATGTGGCGCCGGCGCGGGCTTGGCCGCCGTCTACAACGTGCCGGTCGCGGGTGCGGTTTATGTGCTGGAAGGCTTGCTTTTCACTATCGGCTGGCGAGCCGTTGTGCCGGCTGTCGTCACTTCGGCGGTCGCGGGGCTCATTGCGCGAGCCGGTCTCGGCGACTTTCCTCAATACGACGTGCCGCATTATGCGTGCACCGCTTCGTTGATCGTGTGGTCGGCGCTGGCGGGACCGCTTATTGGCCTCGCGGCCTGGCAGTTCACGAAGCTCACCGACCATGCTCGCGCCCGCGCGCCGCGCGATAGCAGACTGGTGCTGCTGTGCGCGGCCAACTTTCTCTGCATCGGGTTGCTCGCCATCAAATTCCCGCTGTTGCTGGGTAACGGCAAGGGACCGGCGCAGGTAGGATTCGACGGTTCGCTCACGCTGCAGTTCGCCGCTGTTCTGCTCGTGCTCCGCGTGCTGATAACGTGGACGAGTCTGCGCGCCGGCGCGGCAGGCGGACTGCTGACGCCCGGCTTGTGCAACGGCGCATTGTTCGCCATCGTGCTGGGCAGTGTCTGGTCGGCGTGGTGGCCTGGTGCGCCGTTGGGCGCGTTCGCTGTGATCGGAGCGGCGGCGTTTCTTGCGACGTCGATGCGCGTTCCGTTGACGGCAATCGCATTGATCTTCGAGTTCACCCGGCCGTCGCCCGAGTTCATGATTCCAGTATTGATCGCAGTCGCCGGATCGGTCGCCATGTCGAGCTACGTTCGCCAGTTCTTCGACCCGGCGCGCCGCCCGGACTTGTCCGCGAAAGCAGAGCGCGCGAACGTGTAGGCCGCTTCCTGTTGAAGTCTGGATTCCGCCTCGCCTTCGATACGTCCGCTTCGATACCTCCGCTTCGTTACTTCAGGCGCAGGTTGTCGGCATCACGCCGACTTATTGCAACGCGGCGTATTGTTGCCCGCTAACGGTCTGTACCGGCCGCCCCGGCTGCAAGCGTGCAACCTGCACATCCAGTTTCTGCCGCAACGAGGTGGTGAGAAATTCAACGAACGTTTTGACCTTCGCATCGACGTACTGGCGCGACGGATAAATAGCGAACACATTCACGTTTTCCAGTGGGTAATCGGGGAAGAGCTGAACGAGCTTGCCTTCCTTGATGTCTTCCGCGACCGAATAAGTCGGCACCGCGCCCACGCCCGCGCCTTCGAGCAATGCGATCCGAAGCGCCTGCATATTGTTGACGATGAAATGCCCGGCCAGCTCCGTACCGACTGCATTGCCGGCCGTGTCCGCTGGCCACTCCGGCGGCGCGTCGAATGAGGAGCTGACTTGCATGAGCGTGTGATTCGCGAGGTCTTTCTCTGCGGCGATGGGATGCCGTGCGAGATATTCGGGCGCGGCCACGAGAATGCGTTCGCACTGCCCGATCAGCTTGCTGATATTGCGAGAGTCCGGCAATGTCGACGCCGATACGATCGACACGTCGAAATCGTCTTCGATCAGATTGGCCATGCGCGGCAGCAGTTTCAGGTCCACGGAGACAGCCGGGAATGCCTCGCGATATTCGACGATCGTCGAGGTCAGTTGTTTTAGCCCAATATCCGGTACGGCGTGAACTCGCAATCTGCCGCGTGGCAGGGTGTGCGCATTGCTCGCTTCCGCCTCGGCCGCGTCGAGATCCGCCAGAATCTTCTTGCAACGGTGGTAGTAGCGTTCGCCGCATTCCGTCAGCGACACGCTGCGTGTCGTTCTTTGCAGGAGCCGCGTGTGCAGATGTTCTTCGAGCGATACCACCGCGCGCGAAATGTTGCCGGTGCTGCAGTCCATGTGTTTTGCCACTGCGCTGAAGTTGCCGGTCTCCGCGACTCGCGAGAACACGCGCATGCTGAAGATTCTGTCCATAACCGCTTCGCCTCCCGATCAGATTGAGCCGGGCATTCAATGTCGCCCGTTGAGAGAACAATACGTTTGGCAGCAGGCGCGCACCATCACCTCAAACGGGTGCCAAGATCATCAATGCATTCAGCCATCTAATCCGGAGGTATAGGTGGGGCCTCGTGCCGCCGGGCGGCAGACACAATTCTGTCCGGGTAATTAAGTAGTTTTTAGATGCGTTTCAGGACATCTGGCCGTAACTCACATAATGTTGGACAGGTCTGAAAGCATTTGCCTCCGCATGCGGGGGCGCAGTCGCGTCGGTCCGGACACGCGTTCGAGTTCGGCGCCCAGTCGATCTTCATCTTGCGAGAAAGGAGTCAAACATGGCTAGCAACACGATCGCCGCATATCTTGCGAGCAGTCTCGCCGCGGCAGGCGTCGAGCGGATTTGGGGCGTGACCGGCGACAGTCTGAATGGGCTGGCCTACAGCCTCGACCAGATTGGCTCGATCCGCTGGATGCACACGCGTCACGAGGAAGCGGCCGCCTTCGCGGCCGGCGCGGACGCGGCTTCGACCGGGCGTCTCGCCGTATGCGCGGGCAGTTGCGGACCGGGCAATCTGCATCTGATCAACGGTTTGTTCGATTGCCATCGCAATCATCAGCCGGTGCTCGCCATTGCGGCGCACATTCCGTCGACGGAAATCGGCACAGGCTACTTCCAGGAGACGCATCCGCAGGAATTGTTCAAGGAATGCAGCCATTACGTCGAGCTGGTGTCGTCCGCGTCCCAGTTTCCGCGTGTGCTGGCGCGCGCAATGCGCACCGCGATCGAGGAACGCGGCGTAGCCGTCATCGTCTTGCCCGGCGATGTCGCGCTGAGCGAAGGGCCGGCGGAAACACCTGCGTGGGTCGACAGTGCACCGGCGCGCATCCTCCCGGCCGAGGCGGATCTGTACCGGCTAGCGCAAATGCTCAATGATTCCGACGCGGTGACGATCATGTGCGGCAGCGGCGTGCAAGGTGCGCACGACGAAGTCGTCGCACTGGCCGACACGCTCGGCGCCCCGGTGGTTCATGCGCTGCGCGGCAAGCAGTTCATCGAATACGACAATCCCTACGATGTCGGCATGACGGGGCTGATCGGCTTCAGTTCGGGCTATCACGCGATGATGTCGTGCGACACGCTATTGTTGCTGGGCTGCGACTTTCCCTATCGTCCGTTCTATCCGGCTGACGCGAAGGTCATCCAGATCGACTGGAAGGGCTCGCAACTCGGACACCGGGCGCCGCTTGCACTCGGACTTGTCGGTACCGTGAAGGAAACCGTGGCCGCCACCTTACCCAGGCTGCAACGTAAAGCGGACCGCGGCTTCCTGGAAAACGCCCGCAAGCACTATGCGTCGGCACGCAAGGGTCTCGACGATCTGGCGACGCCTTCCGGCGCGGGCCGCCCGATCCATCCGCAATACCTGGCGAAGATGATCGACGAGACCGCGAGCGACGACGCCATCTTCACAGCCGACGTCGGCACGCCCACGGTCTGGTCCGCCCGCTATCTGACCATGAACGGCAAGCGCCAGCTGCACGGTTCGTTCAACCACGGGTCCATGGCGAACGCCATGCCGCAGGCGCTGGGCGCGCAGGGCGCAAACCCTGGGCGGCAGGTGGTCTCGCTCTCGGGCGACGGCGGTTTGTCCATGATGCTGGGCGATCTGCTCACCGCCCGCCAGCTCGATCTGCCGATCAAGGTCGTGGTGTTCAACAATAGCCTGCTTGGATTCGTTTCGATGGAACTCAAGGCGAGCGGTTATCTCGACACGAACGTCGATCTGAGCAAGACCGATTTCGCGGCGATCGCGAAGGGCGCCGGCATCTTCAGCATTCGCGTCGAGGAATCGGAGGACGTAGCGGGCGCGTTGCGGCAGGCGTTTGCGCATCCTGGGCCGGCGTTGGTCGACGTCGTCGTCTCCAAACACGAACTCGCCATGCCGCCAACAATCGAGCTCGCGCAGGCAAAGGGCTTCAGTCTGTACATGATGCGCGCGATCCTGAACGGCCGGGGCGACGAGATCGTCGAGCTGGCACGGACCAATCTGCGCTAGCCGTACCCGTGACAGGCGTCACATGAAAGCGGCCGCTACCGGCCGCTTTCTCTTGAACGTCGCATAGACAAAAAGAGTGCATTTGCGCAAATCGCGGCGGTCCGTCTATCGCAAGCTAGACGCGTGAGATGGCCCGCGTACATCTCGACCGGATTCCTGCGGATATCAAGCTTGCCATGGGAATGACCTGCACCGTGACGCTGCAGCCACGAAGCGTGGATTGACCGGGAGAAGGGGCGCCCGCAGGGGCGGTTGAGCGACTATGCAGCCGACGCCGTGCGAATTCGAAAACAGGCCGGCCGAAATGACGCCAAACTCCGGGACAGCGCAATGCATTCGGGCCGTCACGCGGCTGCGAGCGTGCGAATGGGTAGGCAGCGAGCGGGCATTTTCAACCGGTTGGTCTTTTGGAGAAACAATATGAAGCTCAAGTGGGCACTGGTATTCGTGGCGGCATCGACCTTCGGTGCTATGTGTCAATCCGCGAGCGCACAGGTGGCGGGCGCGCAACCCATCGGCATCAGCGTCGAGCAGGCTCAATTGATCATTGAAGGCTGGAGCGCCAAGAAGAGTTTGCTGGGCAAGAGCATCTACAACGACAACGGCGAGAAAGTGGGCGCGCTGCACGACATCATCATCGCGCCTGATAACGCCGCGTCGTTCGCAATCGTCGCGGCGCATCAGTTCCTTGGCGTGTCGGTGCACGATGTCGCGATTCCCATGTCGCAACTGGACTACGTGAACGGCAAGCTGGTGTGGGCGGGCGCGACTCGCGACGCCGTCAAGGCGATGCCTGTCTTCCAGTACACGAAGGTCCGTACTGTGCCGATCGCACGCAAGGACTTCGGCCACCATTGAGGCGTCCTCCCGCCTTGGCATGATGCCCGCAAACCGCCGTGGAATATGGCTTCCACGGCGGTTTGCGGTTCTACGGCGGCAACTCGCCGTGCAACGTTTAAGGAAAAATAAGTATCACCTTTGACGCGGGCTCGCGCATGATGCCATCAGATTTGAAAGGTATTGGTTCCGGTAGATCTGAGTGTCATGTGCCCGGACAGCCGCGCCGGCTGACCGGTGACGGACAGGCTGCCGGTATTCGTTCACGAACGCCCGTTCCAAAAAGTCCTATGTCCATGGTTGTCAGCCTCGTCACGCCTGGTTTTCGCCTGGTAGCGCGTTGATCCGCCGCCATGAAAACTTACCCAAGCGTTCTACTCGCCGCGAACCGCGACACCAGCATCCCCATGGCGCTCGCCGCGCTCATAGCGCTGGTCGTGTTCCTGATCGACGCGCTCACCCCGCTCGATATCGCCATCGCCGTCCTTTACGTGGTGGTGGTGCTGCTCGTCGCGTCGACCAACAATCGAGCGGTCACTGTTGCGACCACCTGGGGCTGCGTGGCGCTCACGCTCCTCGGATTCGTGATGTCGCATGAAGGCGGCTATCTGAACGGTGCGGCCGCGCGCTGCCTCGTGAGCCTGGTCGCGATCGGCACCACGTCGGTCCTCAGTCTGAGGAACCAGGCCGCCGCAACGACGCTACAGGAGCAGATCCAGCTGCTCAACCTGGCTCATGACGCGATCGTCGTTCACGACATGAACGACCGCATCACGTTCTGGAACCACGGCGCGGAAGCCTTGTATGGCTGGACTGCGCAACAGGCGCTCGGCCAGTCGATTCATCAACTGACACAGACCTCTTTTCCGGTTTCGCCCGAAGACATCAAGGACGAACTGCTGCGTACGAATCGCTGGCACGGCGAGCTTCAGCGCGTTCGACGCGACGGCCGCGTGGTCGCCGTTTCGACCCGCGCGGCGCTCTGGCGCGACGCGACCGGCACACCTCGTGCAGTGCTCGCCACGAACAACGACATAACCCGCCGCAAGGAAATGGAGGCTCGGGTTCAGCGTCAGCAGGAAGAGCTGCGCGCCACCATCGACGCGATTCCCGGCATGGTCTGGAGTTCATCCGGCGACGGCACGCTCACGTTCATCAACCGCCGCTGGACCGACATGGGCGTGACGCTGGAAGAGGGCGGGAGCGGCGCGGATGTCTGGTCGGCGATCGTGCATCCGGCCGATTTGCCGCAGATGCAGAGCGCCTGGCGCTCGGCAATCGCAACCGGAGCGTCGTTCGAGAACGTGTCCCGGATCCGCACCGGCACCGGCGCCTACCGGTGGATGCATCTCGGTGCGGAGCCGCTGCGCGACGAAGCCGGCGCGATTTTGCGCTGGTATGGCGTCAATACCGACATCGAAGACCGCAAGCAGGCCGAGCAGGCGCTGGAACGCAGTGAGGCATTCCTCGCCGACACCCAGCGTTTGAGCCGCACAGGCAGTATTGCCACGCATTTTCCCGACGCGTCGATGTGGTGGTCGGACGAGTCCTACCGGATCTTCGAATACAGCCGGGAAGTCGTCCCGTCCTTCGACGCGATCCTCGCACGGACCCATCCCGCCGACGTCGCGACGGTTCGTGGCGCTTTTGAACAGGCGAAAGTCGGCGCGGCACTAGTCGATGTCAAGTACCGCCTTGCAATGCCCGACGGCTCCGTCAAATATGTGCACTACGTTGCTCATTTGACCAGGCCGCAATCTGGCGGCACGGAATATGTCGGTGCACTGATGGATATCACCGAAACCACGCTCGCTCAGGAAGCACTCGCGCGCTCGAGCGCCGAACTTGCCCACGTGACCCGGATCACCATGCTCGGCGAACTCGCGGCGTCGATTGCACACGAAGTCACGCAGCCGATTGCGGCCGTCGTGGCATGCGGCGGCGCAGCGTTGCGGTGGCTGAACAGACCGACGCCCGAACTGGACGAAGCCACGCGATCCGTCACGCAGATTGTCCGGGACGCAAAACGTGCCGGTGAGATCATCCAGCGAATCCGGGCAATGGCTAAAAAGCGCGACAGTGTTCCTGCACCGGTCGCTCTGAACGCCATCGTCACGGAATCCGCGGAATTGATGCGGCGCGAGTTCGAGTGGCATGCAGTCGAAGTGCAATGGGACCTTAACGAGCCGTCACCGGAAGCGTGCTGCGACCGCGTGGAATTGCAGCAGGTCTTGATCAACCTGCTAATGAACAGCGTGCAGGCAATGGCCGACGTGAGCGGCCCGCGAAAGCTTCGTATCGCCACAGGTATGTTCGACCCCGGCCATGCGCTCGTGAGCGTGCAGGACTCGGGTACGGGCATCAGCGAAGACAATGCGGACCGCATGTTCAGCACGTTCTTTACGACGAAGTCCGAAGGCATGGGCATGGGACTGTCGATTTGCCGCTCGATAGTCGAGGCTCACGGCGGCCGTATCTGGGCGGAGTCGCCGGCGACAGGCGGCGCGCTGCTGCAGTTCATCCTGCCGATCGACGATGGGAGATGTCATGAGCAGTAGCAATACGAGCCGGGATCAGCCCGACGGTGCCGCCGCAACGATGGTCTACGTCGTGGACGACGACGAGTCGATGCGCGGCGCCGTCAGCATGTTGCTGCGTTCGGTGGGGCTAGCCGTGCAAACCTTCGCCAGCGCGCAGGAATTCCTTGCCTTCGAGATGCCCGACGTGCCCAGTTGCCTGATTCTCGATGTTCGCCTCAAAGGCCAAAGCGGACTTGCGGTCCAGGAGCAGATCGCGGCGAGCAAACTGGGCTTGCCGATCGTTTTCATGACGGCGCACGGCGACATTGCAATGACCGTGAAGGCTATGAAGGCTGGCGCAATGGATTTCCTGGCGAAGCCGTTTCGCGACCAGGACATGCTCGATGCGGTCACGCACGCGCTCGCGCGCGATCAGGAGCGGCGCGAAGCCAACCGGGTCGTCGACGATCTGCGCCGTTCTTATGAATCGCTGACCGCGCGGGAACGCGAAGTGATGGCGTTCGTCGCCGCCGGGCTGATGAACAAGCAAATAGCGGGCGAGATGAACCTGAGCGAGATCACTGTGAAGATCCATCGCGGGCAAGCCATGCGCAAAATGGGTGCACGTTCGCTTGCGGAGTTCGTCTTGAAGGCCGAAGCACTCGGCGTAAAAGCGCCGCAAAGTACCGCTAGTCCGGCGGCGCGCGGCTCGCGTAACTGAACAGGCAGCGCTTTCGACTTCAACGTCTTCGGAGCGCTGTTTCGCCCCGAAGACGATCCGCGTTATACGCGCGTATAGGTCATATATCCGCTTCGCTTTAGAAAAAAGCGCGGCAATGCTTTCTTTCCTGACACGCCAGAACCCCGGTGCACGCGACGCACGGACCAGGGCCGCGCCCGCACGCCCGTTGCGCAATTAAACCTGCAGATGAGTCGACCGAACCATTGGTCATTTGACTCAACCTTATGTAGGGCTAGTGGGCGCATTTGCGGTGCGTTACCTTGTCGTCACTGCAGCATTCATTCCAATTCGCACTATCACATCACTTATTCTGGATGACCGATCATGACCAGTTCGATGTCTTTGTCCGCCGTGGATGTCATCCATAAAAGAAGGGTGAGTTCGATCGGCAGCGAGCGTCAATGGCGCTGTCCCGGCGATGAATGCGACGACAACGTGCCGCAGAAAAACGCTATTGTCGTATCGCGGTGGATACGTAACGACAGCGAGCGGATCGAGGTAGTCAATCACGGCAATACCGCGCATCATTGTATTGCGATGAATCTGAAATGCACGTCGCTGACTTTCTCTCACGCGGGGCAAATCTTGGTTCGCGGACGCGTCACTGCTGGGGCCATTCAGATTACCGCTCCCGACGTGCCATGCGGCGCGGTGTTCGACTCTGCCGCCGACGTGCTGCATCTATTCGTCTCCCAGCAGGTTCTGAGCGAGTGTTTCGAGGACACGTTCGGCCGTCCGCACAAAGGCGAACTACGCATCGACGATCCGAAGCTGGTGCGCGATCCCGCTCTTGAACGTCTCGCACAGGCGCTAGCCGTATCGCAGTCGGACGACGCAACGCTCGGCAAGCTTTTTACCGATAGCGTCAGTCTCGCGATTGTTTCCCGTGTCATTGCGCGTCACTTTACTGTGGTGGAACGCAAGTCGCGGGAAGCAAGCGCACTGCCGCCGTGGCGGCTGAGTCGCGCGATCGAATACGTCGACGCCCATTTGTCGGAGCCCATTGGACTCGCGGACATTGCCAACAGCACGGGCCTCACCCGCATGCATTTCGCCTCGCAATTCCGCCGTGCGACCGGCATGCGACCTCACGAATATCTGTTGCGCCGGCGGATCGAACATGCACAGCAGCTTCTTCTCAACTCGCGCCACAACGTTCTCGACGTGGCGCTCAGCTGTGGTTTCCGCTCGCAAGCTCACTTTACGACCGTATTCAAACGGCTGGTTGGAGAGACCCCGTATTGCTGGAGGATGAAAAAGAATGTCGATCGCTAAGCAGATCCATGCGTTTCTGGAAGTCAGTGAAGCCTTCTTGCGGCAGTCAGGCGCGCCCATGCATTTCTTCGCAATGCCTCTCGACCAACAAGCACTTGAGGCAATTGACGCTGACGGCAATGAGGTTGCATGCAGCGACGGCAGCAGGGCGTACGCGCATAACGACATGAAGATTTTAAATGACGTGCTGGCGGGTTCGGGCGCTGCGATATCGAACGAAGAACGGTGCCCGCTGATCGGCTGATTCACCTGATAGAGGAGTGTCATCATGCTGGACAAAGCGAACTACACGGACCCGTGGCTGCGCACACTCGGCTTGCTGTCCGCGCTGTCGGGCGACACGGATTTGGACGACCACGAGTTCGTGGCGGCTCTTACACACAACGGACAGTGGGATCGCCGCGCGTCGGTCCGGGGACACCATCGCGAGGTCCAGGTCCGCGTGATCGACCGGCCTTCGCCGTCCACCGCGACGCTGGCGTGGCGCGACTCGACGCACTGCTCATATGGCGACCAGGTCTGGCACATGAGCCATGCACGCGTTGCCGGCGTGTGTGCGATGAGCGGACGGCCGATCCAGCGCGGCGATGCAATTTACAAGCCGCGTCCGTGCCGGCCCGCGCCGCTCAACGCCGGCGCAATGATTCTGTGTACCGTCCTGAACACTGCCCTTGAGGCATGATCCGCATGCAACAAAGCCGGCACGAAGCCGGCTCAGTTTCCTCGCATCGGCGAGGTATCAGGCGAAGCACGTTGCGCTAGTCGCCCGCATGTGATCCGGTCACGACCTTGCCCCGGAAAATGTAGTACTGGTAGAGGTTATAGCCAATCATCACCGGGAACAGAAAGCCAATCCCGATCAGCATGAACACCAGCGTCGACGTGTCCGAGGCGCTTTCCACGATGCCGAGCTTGCCCGGCACGAAGTCGGGAAAGAGGCTGATTGCGAGACCGGCGAATGACAGCACGAACAGCACGACAGCGCCCCGGAACGGTCCGCGCGAACTGCCCAGATACAGCGCGGCCACGATGAACGCGAAGGCAACGGCGGCGGCAAGCCCCAGCATGACGAGTACGTGGAACACGCCTGGTTGACTCCAGCGGACGTGCCCTACGTCGCTGACAAACCAGGTAGCAACGGTCAGAATCACGGCGGCTGCCACAGTGACGAACGCGCTGAGCAATGCAAGCCGGCGCGACCATTGTTCGATCGTGCCGACCGTCTTGTTGACCAGATAGGTCGAGCCGAGCAACGAATAGCCGGCCACCACGCCGACTGCCGACACCACGACGAACACGTCGCTCAAACCGCCGGGCGTGAGACCCGTAATGACTTTGCCGAGCACGATGCCCTGCGCGATAGCGGCGACGAGGCTGCCGACTCCGAATACCTTGTCCCAGAGCGGACCGTGGCTCACGCTGTGCCTGAATTCAATTGCCGCGCCGCGCATGATGAGACCCGCGATCAGCAGCATGATGGGCAAATAGAGATCTTGCAGAAGCAGCGCATAGGCCTCGGGAAAAGCGCCAAAAAGTGCGCCGCCCAGCACGACGAGCCAGGTCTCGTTGGCGTCCCACACAGAGCCGATTGTCTGCACCATTACATCGTGATCTTCGCGCCGCTTACGCAGCAGGCTGAGTATTCCGATGCCGAGGTCGAAGCCGTCGGCGATGACATAGAACACGAGCATGAGACCGATCACGCCGAACCATGTGATCGCGAGCATCGTGTGAGTCGAGCTGTCCATTGGCGGGCCTCGCAATGAAGTGGTTTAGTACTCGGTGACTGCCGTGTCGCGCTCTGCTGGCGCAGCGGACTGCGGATTCACGCTGAGATCGGGGCCGGTTCGCAGCCAGTTGCGCGCCAGTACGAAAAAAGTCAGCAGCAGAACCACGTAGAAGGCGAAGAACATAACCATGCTCAACGTTACCGACGAAGCCGACACGGTGGAAACGGCGTCTTTCGTGCGCAGCAGACCATAGACGACCCAAGGCTGGCGTCCCACTTCGCGCACGATCCAGCCGGCCTCGACGGCCACGTAAGGCAGCGGGATACATAGCACCCATGCGAGCAGCAGTTTGCGTCGCGCGAGCAACTGTTCGAGATTGCCGCGCGTCTTGCGCAGAACGTATGCGGTCCAGAATGCGAGCACCATGAAGAGGAAGCCGATGCCCGCCATCACACGGAACGCGTAGTAAAGCAGCGGAAGCATCGGCGGCTGGTCGTCGGGCGCGAAGTCCTTGAGCCCATTCACCTGGCCGTGCAGCGAATGTGTGCCGAGAATGCTCAACATGCCCGGAATTTCAATCGACCAGTCATTGCGCTGTGCCGCCTTGTTCGGCCACGCAAGCAGCGACCACGACGCGCCGGTGCCGGGCGCATTCGTAATCCAATGTCCTTCGATTGCCGCGCCCTTGGCCGGTTGAGTCTTGAACACGCTACCGCCGCTCGAATCGCCTAGCCAGATCTGGATTGGCGCTGCAAATACGAGCACGAGCAATGCGATCTTGAACGATTGCGCGAAGAATTCCGGATGGCGGCGCTTGAACAGATTCCATGCGGAAATGCCCGCGATCACGAACATGCCGGTTTCGATCGCCGCGACCCACATGTGGGTGACGCCCCAAACCATATCCGGATTGAAGATCGCGGCGGCATAGTCGGTGACGATGATCTTGCCGTTCTCGACCGTTACGCCCGCGGGTGTCTGCATCCACGAATTGGCAACCATGATCCAGAACGCCGAGATACTCGAACCGAGCGCGACCATCGAGGTAGCGAACAGATGCACGCCGCGCGGCACGCGTCCCCATCCGAGCACCATCACGCCGATGAAGCCCGCTTCGAGCATGAAGGCCATCGCGCCCTCGAAGCCGAGAATGTTGCCGAAGAACTGTCCGCTATAACGCGAAAAGCCCGCCCAGTTCGTGCCGAACTGAAACTCCATCGGAATGCCGCTGACCACGCCGACCGCAAAGTTGAGCACCAGCAGCTTGCTCCAGAAGCGCGCCTGGCGGTAATAGGAGAATTTGCCGGTGCGCAGCCACAGTGCCTCGATCAGGACCAGGAATGCGGACAGGCTGATGGTGAGAATCGGCCACAGGATGTGAAAGATAGCTGTCATCGCGAACTGCGCACGTGACAGATCGAGCACGTCACTCAGATGCATGATGAACCCTCGCAGTATCGAGAACGGCCGCATGGTGGGAAGAATCGGCGCCAACGGCCGCGGCGCGCGAGATCGTCACCGGCACGGACTTGTACGATGGCGTACGGCTTTGCGGGTCGAATGCGTACAGTGGAACGAGAGGGTTCGCCTCCGGATAATAGGCGCCGCAGCAGCCGTCGGGCAGCGAGTATTCGACGACCTTGAAGCTTCGAATCACGCGCTCGATTCCGTCGGTCGACGAGGCCCATACATCGACGCGTTCGCCCGGATGCAGGTTGCGCTTGCGCAATTCACGCGGGTTCATGAAGACGACATCGCGCTGCCCGAAGACGCCGCGATAGCGGTCCGAGTGCGAATAGAGCGTGGTGTTGTACTGATCGTGACTGCGCATCGTGGTGAGCCATAGCGCGTCGGGATCGTGGTGTGCCGGATCTTCGTCGAGTCCTTTGAAAACCAGGAAGTTGGCCCGGCCGTTGGGCGTCGCCCAGACCCGCTCCCGGGCAGTCGATGCAAGATGAAAACCGCCTGGCACGCGAATGCGTTCGTTGTATGCCTGGAACATCGGATAGACGATTTCGATCTTCTCGCGGATGCGGTCATAGCTCGCGACAAGGTGTTCCCAGTCGACGTGTGAGCCAGACCCGAGAGTCGCGCGCGCAATGCCCGCGACAATCGCCGGTTCGCTTTTCAGATGCGGCGAGGCTGGCTCGTTCCGGCCACCTGAAGCATGCACCATCGACATGGAGTCTTCGACGGTAATCGACTGCGGTCCGTCTGCCTGAATATCGATCTCGGTGCGGCCGAGGCACGGCAGGATCAACGCTTCCTTGCCATGCACGAGATGGCTGCGATTGAGTTTGGTCGCGATGTGTACGGTCAGGTCGAGTTTGCGCATTGCGGCCTGCACGCGCACCCAATCGGGCACCGCCGCGGCGAAGTTCCCACCCAGCGCGACGAAGACTTTCGCGTCGCCGCGGATCATCGAATCGATCGTGGCGATCACGTCGTGGCCGTGGTCTGCGGGCGGCCGGAAACCGAACGCTCGCTCGACGCCGTCGATCAACGCGGCCGACGGCTTCTCCGTGATCCCGACGGTGCGATTGCCCTGCACGTTCGAATGTCCGCGCACCGGGCACACGCCCGCGCCGGGCCGGCCGATATTGCCGCGCAACAGCGCGAGATTCGCGACCTGCTGAACATTCTCCGTGCCGCGATGATGCTGTGTCAGCCCCATGCCATACACGAGGATCACATTCTTCGCGCTCATGTAGATGTTGGCGGCGTTCTGAATATCGTCGCGCGACAGACCGCTTTGCTGGACGATGAGATCCCACCCGGTGGCGCGCAGATCGGCGGCGAGGTCGTCAAAGCCGTGTGTGTGTCCTTCGATGAACTCAATGTCGAGTACACGGGGCCGGTCCGCGGCGAGCGCCGCATCGTCGGCCTCGATGAGCGCTTTCATCATGCCTTTGAGCGCCGCGACGTCGCCGCCCACGCGGACCTGATAGAGGAACGAACTGATCTGCGTGGAGCCGAGCGTCGCCATCTCCACGGCATCCTGGGGCGCCGCGAAGCGCTCCAGCGCCCGTTCGCGGAACGGATCGAACGAGACGATTTTCGCGCCGCGCCGCGAGGCGCTGTGCAGATCGCTCATCATGCGCGGGCTGTTGGTGCCGGGATTCTGACCGAAGATAAAGATCGCATCCGCATGCTCGAAGTCCTCGAGCAGCACAGTGCCTTTGCCGACGCCGATCGATTGAGGCAACCCGACGCTCGTTGCTTCGTGGCACATGTTCGAGCAGTCGGGGAAATTGTTCGTGCCGAATTCGCGCACGAAGATCTGATAGAGAAACGCCGCTTCGTTGGATGCACGCCCCGACGTATAGAAGTCTGCCTGATCGGGATGGTCGAGACCGTTCAGATGCTTCGCGACGAGCGCGAATGCGTCGTTCCATTCGATCGGCACATAACGGTCAGACGCCCGGTCGTACACCATTGGATGTGTCAGGCGGCCGGCCATTTCGAGGTCGTAATCGTCCCAGGCGCTCAACTCCGAAACGCTATGCGCTGCGAAGAACGCCGGTGTGCAGCGATTGACGGTGGCTTCCCACGCCACTGCTTTCGCGCCGTTTTCACAGAACTCGAACGACGATGTGTGCTTGGGATCGGGCCACGCGCAGCCGGGGCAGTCGAAGCCTTCGGGCTGATTCATTCGAAGCAACGTCTTCGCCCCCGATATCGCGACGCCTTGCAATGCCAATGCCTCGCCGGTTGCTTTGAGCGCACCCCAGCCGCCGGCGGGTTCGCTGTAGATACGGATCTGCTTCTTCTTTGCCATCACCATTTCCCGCCATTTTTGTAGAGGGCATGGGCGCAGCATGGCACGCCGCCTGACGCGGCAATTGTGCAAACGCCCGTCCGTTTCAGATTCGCACGCCAGTCTCCCGCTTGCCTGCGTCGCACGCGACTGGCAGGCGGCTGGAAGCGGCCAACGATCCCGATGTTGGAAACGGGGAGTGCGCCTGCATCACGGACGCTCGCTGCGGTGTGTCCGATCCGGCGGCTTCGAGCGCGATGCGTTCGAGCGGCAGCCGGGTGTCGCGGTCAGTCTGTTCGAGCGCTTTGCGCAAGTCCGGTGCGCAGTGGCTACTCGTGACACACCACGCTGAAAGCAGAAGGCCCGCCGCAACGGCTGCAAGGCGATAGCCGGGACGAAATTGCATTGCTCTGCGCGCGGCCATGTCGTGTTCTCCCCAAAAGGAAGCCGCAATAGGCCGTGTGGCCAGAGCAGCAAGTCGGATGATGGTGGCCAGTATGTCGACCGTCGCACATGCGGGCTTTCGTTCCTGCACGGCCAATTGTCTATTCGCACGTGGGGGGCCGATGCGTGGCGCCGGCTTTCTGTTTCGCGCGGCCACGACTCGCGTCGAGCATCCGCAAGCATGACGGTCTCATACGAAGGTGTGAGTAAGCGCGCGTAAACCATGACGAGCCACGTGAAAGAGCCCGTGGCGCGCAGTCGGGCAGCGGGAAGGATGCGGCAGCCTGCCGAAGCGGTGACTGCCGTATCCCTATGGATAGTGGTTTCGGCTGACGCCTCCCATTACCATGACTTAACCGGCGCTGGCCTCGTCACGGCCTCGTGGGCAAGGTTGCGAAAGCTATGAAAGCTATGGCTTCGCCGTCCCGCTAATCAACCAGACGTGAATCCCGCATGATCAAAATCGGTCGAATAACAGTGTCGCTGGAAATGCGCGAGGTCTATCTCGGTGCAGACTTGGTACCGCTGGGAGCGCGCGCGTTCGGCATTCTCGAACTGCTGATCCGGGCCCGCGGCGCAACCGTTACGAAAGACGAGATCTTCGAGCACGTGTGGTCGAAGTCGGTGGTTGGGGAAAATAACATCCATGTGCAACTGTCCGCCTTGCGCAAGATTTTCGGCGAAGACAGGCAGGCTATCCGCACGATTCCCGGAAGAGGTTATCGCCTGACCCTCGCGGTCGAGACAGACGAATCTGTGGAAGTGCCCGCATCTGCGCCGACGCCTTGCGTTAAGGCCGGTCGTCTGAACAGTTTGCCGGCGATGCACGGGCCTTTGATTGGCCGCGACAGCACGACCGCGGAACTCGCGCGGGCGCTCACTACGGGGCCTATCGTCACGCTGGTGGGCCCGGGCGGCATCGGCAAGACCCAACTGGGTATCGCAGTCGCGCGGTCAATCGCGGATGCGGCCGGGATGGAAGTGTGTTTCGTGCCTTTGGCATCGGTCGCAAGGGCGCAGAGCATCGTCAGCAGGGTGGCAGAAGCGTTGGGTATAGAAGCCGGCAATGGCGACGCTCCTGAGCTGAAAGATCTGGCTGCGGCCGTCCAGGGCCGCAAGCTGCTCGTTCTGCTTGATAACTGCGAGCATGTCATTGAGTCGGCAGCGACCGTTTGTGACGTACTGGTGCAGGCAAGCGCCGATGTGCGGCTTCTTGCGACCAGTCGCGAGCCGCTCCGAACGAGAGGCGAAATTACGCATTGGGTCGATCCAATGGAGACGCCCGCAGTAGGGGCGGGACTGCACGCCATCCTCGCATGCAGTTCGGTGAAGCTCTTCCTTGCGCAATTGAGCGCGTTCAATGCCGCCGCAATCAGCGACCGTTGCAGTCTCGAGATGATCGCTACAATCTGCCGTCGGCTCGACGGCGTACCGCTCGCTATCGAACTGGCGGCGGCGCGCGCAGCAGTGTTCGGCATCGGCAGGCTGATATTCGAACTCGACGACCGGTTCCAGTTTCTGACCGGTGGGCGCCGTACCGCTCCGCGCCGTCAGCAGACCCTGGAGGCATCGCTCGATTGGGGTCATGAATTGCTGAGTGACTTCGAGAAACTCGTGTTGCAACGGCTCGGTGTATTTCCAGCGCGTTTTTCACTGGAAGCGGCATGCGCTGTCGCCGCCTTCGGTCAACTGTCGTGCAACGAGGTCACGGAAGCGATCGTCGGCCTCGCGTCGAAGAGCTTCGTGAGTACCACTGGCGGCAGCAACACGAAGGAATATTTTTTGCTCGAAAGTACCCGGGAATACGCGCTGCGCAAGCTGTACGGATCCCAGGAGGCGAACGAGGCGTTGTCGCGCAAGGCGGCGTTTCTCGCGAAATCGGAAACCGTGCCCGAGCGCGGTTTGGGTGTGGTCGCACGACGCAGTCTGACTGTGGTTGAAGCCGTGGCCTCCTGGTAACGGCATTGGAGTGGTGGCAGCTATGAGTTTTGTGTGCATCGTTGACGATGACGCCTCCATACGGAGCGGCGTCGGCAATCTTCTTAAAGCCGTGGGTTACAGCACGTTGGCTTTCTCTTCCGGCGAGGAGTTTCTCGCGTCGCCGCTAATTGACGATGCACTTTGCGTATTGCTGGATGTCAGAATGCGCGGCATGCCGGGACTGGAAGTCCAACGTCGATTGAATGCGGACCACCGCTCAATACCCGTGGTATTCATGTCGGCGCATGGCGACGGGCAGACGGTCGAACGGGCTATGCGCGACGGTGCGGTGGGATTTCTTCGAAAGCCCTTCGCTGAGGAAGTGCTGCTCGATTCGATCGAGCTTGCCATTGCGCGGAAGAATGACGAGGCTTGATTCCATCATCGATCGCTGCGAGCTTTTCGTAAAGGCTCGCAGCGATCGCATATCAACCGGTTTGCCGACTGCTAGTTAGCGTGACGTTACATCACAACCCGCGATTAGGCGTCGGACTCGCTCTGCTTGCCGACTCGATAGCCGCCGCGACTCCCTGACCGTAAGCCGGATCGGCCTTCGTGCAGTGCTCGATGTGCAGCTTTTGAATCGGGTCTGACACGCCCGCCATCGCGCGTGCAGTGTTGTCGAAGAGCGCCTGCTTCTGCTCCGGCGACATCAGACGGAAAAGGGCACCTGGCTGCGAGAAGTAGTCTTCGTCGACCCGATGGTTCCAGTGATCCGCAGCTCCTTCCAGCGAAAGCGGCGGCTCGCTGAAATCCGGCTGATCGAGCCATTCGCCGCGCGTGTTCGGGTTGTACGGCGTCGTGCCGCCCATGTTGTTGTCCACGCGCATCGATCCATCGCGATGGTAGCTGTGTGTCGGACACCTCGGCGCATTGACCGGAATCAGGCTGTGATTCACGCCGAGCCGATAGCGCTGCGCGTCGCCGTATGAGAACAGGCGGCCTTGCAGCATCTTGTCCGGAGAAAAGCTGATGCCCGGAACGACGTTCGCGGGGTTGAACGCGGACTGTTCGACTTCGGCGAAATGATTGTCCGCATTGCGGTTCAATTCCATCACGCCCACTTCGATCAGCGGATACTCTTTTTTCGACCAGACCTTGGTGAGATCGAACGGGTTGAATGACGTCTTTGCGGCATCCTGCTCGGGCATGACCTGCACGAACATTGTCCACTTCGGGTGTTCATTGCGCTCTATTGCTTCGTACAGGTCGCGATGCGAGCTTTCCCGATCCACGCCCACAAGCGCCGTCGCTTCGGCGTCGGTCAGGTTCTGGATGCCTTGTTGTGTGTACAGATGAAACTTGACCCAGAAGCGTTCCTTGTCCGCGTTAATGAAGCTGAACGTGTGGCTGCCGAAGCCGTGCATATGTCGGAAAGACTTGGGAATGCCGCGATCGCTCATCACGATCGTGATCTGATGCAGCGCTTCGGGCAATTGCGTCCAGAAGTCCCAATTGCTTTCGGCGCTGCGCAGGCCCGAACGCGGATCACGTTTGATCGCGTGATTCAGGTCGGGGAACTTGAGCGGATCGCGCAAGAAGAAAACTGGCGTATTGTTGCCGACCAGATCCCAGTTGCCTTCGTCGGTATAGAACTTCACTGCAAAGCCGCGAATATCGCGTTCGGCATCGGCGGCACCGCGCTCGCCGGCAACCGTTGAAAAACGCGCGAACAGGTCGGTCTTCTTGCCGATCTGCGAGAAGATCTTCGCGCGTGTATATCTGGTGATGTCATGCGTAACAGTGAAGGTGCCATATGCGCCCGACCCCTTGGCGTGCATACGCCGCTCGGGAATCACTTCGCGGTCGAAATGCGCGAGCTTTTCGAGGAACCACACGTCTTGAAGCAATGCGGGGCCGCGCGGCCCGGCTGTTTGAACATTCTGATTGTCTACAACAGGTGCGCCAAAAGCAGTCGTTAGCTTCTTCACTTACTACCTCCAATGATGGAAGAAAAACTCCTGAATGCGGGGCCATGACGTACCGCGGCGTTATGCAGAACGGCTGCCGCCGGTTCGAACGGCTTGACAAGCCCACGCGAAAGGTCCGCCGCGCGGGTACTACGGCTGCAATCTTAGCGCTCGCCTGAGAGCGCAGCGTGCACACACGTGCTGTTTTTGGAGCGAGGCATGAATCATGTGCAAGACGGTCGGTATTGAAGGATACCAATATGAATCGCTTTCAACATGTTCGTTAGGTCCGCTGCAACTTTCCGGGAGACACCGACGAGCGGTATTGCTCGGCGCGACACCTGAGGCGACAGTTTTATTCCATTGCATGACAACAGGTTTATGGATCGTCCGTTTGAGGAATTTCAGCGTGCTGTGGAATAGTCGTGCTGCGTCGGCTGTTATGAATGGACGGTCATGATCGGCAAGTTGGAGCGACCGTTCCGCTTTATTTGACCGGAGCATCCGGCTCTGCGAATGTTCAGCGCGAGTGAGCCGGATTCACCTTGCATTTGCCGCGGTGCGAGCGTCCTGGCGTTTGTTCGAGGAAGATCCATGTTCAGAAAAGTTCTGCAATGGGGCGGCGTGACATTTGTGGGTGTGCTGACACTGGCCGCCTGCGCGTCGACGCCTGCAAGCCGTTCGTCGTCTTCCATCGATCCCCCAGCCGGCGAGCGTCTCATGGCGTTGACTGCGTCGGGAGTGCAGACGTACACGTGCGAGTTCGACGCGCAGCATCGTCTGCAATGGGTATTCAAAAGCCCGCTGGCGACGCTATACGACACGAGTGGCCACGCCGTAGTCAATCACGCAGCGGGGCCTTCATGGCAAGCGAGCGACGGTAGCCGCATCGTTGGGCATGCAATCGCACAGTTGCCGAGCGATACGAAAGCGAGCGTGCCGCAACTCCTGCTGGAAACGCATAGCACGGCGGGAAGCGGCACGCTGTCCACGGTGCGGTACGTGCAGCGCGTCAAGACCGTGGGTGGCGTGGCGCCTGCCGCGCCGTGTTCAGCGGCGGGTGAGGCTGGTAGCTCGCCTTATCTAGCCGAGTATGTGTTCTATAAGTAGCGCGTGGCGAGGCTCGGCAACGTAGGCTAGTGGTGCCGTACCGATAACGGAAACACGGCACAAGGTGCATTGCGGCTGTGAGCGAACCTCTGGCCTACGCTGTACAATCCGCGAACTTTCGTCTGCCGGCAATAAGCGCGCAGTTTGCGGTTCGCGCGCCGCCCGGCAGGCCTCAGCTTTTCGCCAGTCAATCATGTCAACAGCAGATGTCGAGGGTTTGCCCGTTTTATTACCGGGCATGATGCCGCGGCTTCGGGCACTCTCCGATGCCAATGAACGATGATCGCTTGCACGAGTGGCGGCACCGCCACCGGCATGTCCTGTATGCATTGCGCTGGTTCGCCGTACTCGCCATACCGGCGACGCTCGCTGTGCTGTTCGTCTGGTGCGCCGGATGGTTTTCACCGCGGCTCGGCCCGGCGCGCATCGTCGATGCATTCCAGGCGACGACCACGCCGCATCCCGGTTTCCGGCGCAATCACGCGAAGGGCGTTTGCGTGACTGGGAATTTCGTGAGCAACGGGGCAGGGACACTACTGTCGCGCGCGAGCGTGTTCGCGCACGGCCAGTATCCAGTTGTCGGTCGGCTATCGATACCTGGCAGCGATCCCGGGCAGAGCGATGGCGCCGCCCAGGTGCGCAGTTTCGCCCTGCGCGTCCTGCTACCGCACGGCGAAGAATGGCGTCTTGCGATGAATTCAGTCCCTGTATTCGCCGTACGCACGCCTCAGGCTTTGTTCGAGCAGCTTGAGGCGGATGCGCGCGATCCGGGGACGGGCCGCGCTGACCCTGCGAAGATGCAGGCGTTTCTCGATAGCCATCCGGAGGCCCGCGCGTTCGGCCGGTATCTCGAACGGCATCCTCCCTCGTCAGGCTACGACAATGCGACGTACTACGGCATTAGCGCGTTCGAGGCTGTAAATGGAGAGGGCGTGCACCGCTTCGTGCGTTGGGAAGTGGTGCCGGAAAATTTATATCGTCCCGCTGATGCAGGCCGTCTGCGCGATCCCGAGTTCCTCGCCTACGATCTGATGAAGCATCTGCGCAGCGGTCCGTTGCGCTGGCACCTGATGTTGAACGTCGCTTTGCCGGGTGACACGACCGACGACTCCACACGGCAATGGGCGCGGTCGCCGGATCGAATGCGGATCGACGTGGGCACTCTGGTGATCGATCGAGCGCAAGCGCAGATAGACGGCCCGTGCCGCGATATCATTTTCGACCCGACGATCCTGCCCAACGGCATTGCGCCGTCGTCGGATCCGCTGCTTGCAGCGCGCTCGGCTACCTATGCCGAGTCGTTTGGCCGCCGCATGAAGGAAGAGTCGGCAGCGCATGCAGGCACGCATTGATTTTGCATGAGGGTACCTATGCCTTAACGGTCGTGATCAATGGGCCTTCCTGCTGCGGTTATCATAGATGTCCGCTTGAAAACGTAAGTTTCGTGAGCCCGAGCCTGCTCAATCCTCATTTCCTCCCTTTGCGTACCGTCCAATGAAGCTCGACGACAGCCTACTGATCGCATATGCCGACGGCGAACTGAGCGCTGCCGATGCTGCATCGGTCGAGCAGGCGCTGGCCGAATCGGTCGATCTAAGGCGCACCGTGGAATTGCTGCGTGCGTCGCGGCTTCCTTATCGGGAGGCATTCGCGAGGCAGAAGCTGCCACCGGTGCCGGATGAACTTCGGCGACGCGTCGAGGCAATGGCGAGTGCCGCACAAGAAAGAAACGGTTTCGCGGCGAGACAGCCGGCACGACGCTCTCCAAGCCTTTTGTGGCTTGCCGCGGCTTTCGTCGCTGGAGCGTTCTGCGTGGGCCTCGTACAACAATTGAACGCGCGCCTGCCGGGCGCGTTCAGCAACGGCGCGGCGACGACTGCGAGCGTCGACAGGCGGTCGTGGGTTAGCGTCGCCGCGGATTATCAACGGATGTACACGCGCGAGACCGTTGAGAGTGTCGCGCCGGATCGAACGGCGGCGGTCGACAAGATCGACGCAATCCGCAACGTCGACGGCATTCGCTTGCGCGTTCCGGATTTGCGGCCGGCAGGACTGGCGTTCAAGTCGGTTGAGCGCTTGCGTTATGACGGCAAGCCGCTTGTGCAGATCGTGTACCTGCCGGAGCGCGGCGTGCCCGTCGCCCTTTGCGTAATCCAGGATTCGCGGCCCGACGAGTCGATTGCGCAGAAGAAGGTAGACGGCATGACCGTTGTGTCCTGGCGGCAGAATGAACTTGCGTATGCGTTAATCGGCACGCCTGCCTCGGGCGACTTGCCGACCATCGCTCGGCAGATCGCAAACGCCAACGTCGACGAAATATTCTCCGCACTCGCAGCTGACCGTCCGGCACGCGGCTGACGCTGCCGCGTTCGCGCAGCCTGCGTTTCGCGGAGCCGTCGTGGCATGACGCGCGACCGGCGCCGCGTCGTCAAAAATGCTGCAACCACTCTAAAAGGCATGCGAATTGCTCACGTCTTGAGACCGTTGCGACGGTCGCGATTGCAGGCGGGCCACGTCGGCGTCGCGCAACATGACGGAGCAATTCAATATGACGGAAAAGAAAATCGCACAAACGGAAGATGAATCGACGTTGAACGCCGGGTCTGGCGACGACAATCCGAAGGTGCATCCCACGTCCAATGCAGAGAAAGATCCGGACGACTGGGTCACGGGCGAAGAACCGATGACGGGCGCTCAAGCCTCGTACTTGAAGACGCTGTGCGAAGAAGCAAAAGAGCCGTTCGACGGCTCGCTGACGAAGGCAGAAGCGTCTCGACGCATTGACGAACTTCAGGGCAAGACCGGCCGCGGAAAGGCCTGATCGGGCATTCTTCGCCATTCATACGGTGCGGCGCGCGCGTGGAGTAAGCCCAGTGCAGTGAGACCGTTCGCTGCAGCGCCGTCCGCGTGACCTGCATATTTACCAATGCGCCTGCAGTTCGGACCTATTCCGGAAGCGTTAGATCCCACGCAGTTCCGGGAGTAGGTTGCGAGCGGTGGTGAAGTTGCCCGCCGATGCTCGACAGTATCCTGCGACTCGTACGCAGGCCGATGTGTTCAAGAGCGCTCGGGAGCAAGCCGCGTCCATTATCGGCTACGCAGATTGTGTATCCGCCCGACGGGTTTCGCGTCAAACTTATTGTCAGCTGCCCTGAAGTCCCGGCGAAAGCATGTTCTACCGCGTTCGCAACGAGTTCGTTCACCACCGTCCCGATTGCGGTGCACGTGTCCAGAGTCACGGAGATGCCCGATACGAGATTGATCTCAAGCGTGATACCGCTCTCGCGCAAGCCGTAAAAGTCGTGGAAGCTGTCGGCCATCGACGCAAGGTATCGCCCGAGATCGACCAGTTCGCCATGATCGCCTAGCCCCAGCAGATGGTTGTACAGCGAAGCCATGGCGAAGACGCGGCGCTCGACTTGCTTGAAGCTATCGCGCACATGCGGATCTTTGGCTAGCGCGCCATTGCGTTGAAGCATTGCAACGATGAGCTGAAAGTTGTTACGTATGCGGTGCTGCTGCTCCCTTAACAGGTCTACCTTGGCATCGCGATCGGCGGTGAGCATGGAGCGCGTCCGGTACTTCTCGATACTCTCCGAAAGTGCGCTCGCCACCGACGCGAGAAACGACATCTCCAATGCCCCGATGTGCGTCGGCTCGCGAAAGTCCACCTCGAGAATTCCGTAGGCGCCGCTGCGATTGATAAGAGGAAGGTTGACGGACGTGACGACCTGGTGCTCGATGAGAATGGCCGGGACCTTATCCTGGGGACGTAGCCGAACGTCTGGCTCGACCACCGGCTTCGCATTGGTGAGTGCCTCGCCGGCTGGATTCCACGCTTGGACGGCCCCCGCAGATCGGCCAATCACGTCTGCGCCCATGCCGTATTGTCCCCTGACGACCAGCGTGTCGCCGTCTCCTTCGACTTCGAGCACCTTTGACATTGGCGCATTGCAGCCGAGGGCGGCGCATTTGGCCGCCTCGTCGAGGATGGTTGCGAGAGGGGCATTGTCTTGCAACGCCTCTGTCATTCTCGCAAAGGCTCGCCAATGGCGCAAAACGTCGGTGAGCGCAGCCGTCTCGCCAGGTGCGGGCCGAAGCTCGTCGATGGATGCCGCCAACGTTGCTTTGCGTGCGTAATGCGCCATATGCGTACCGTCGTTTGTAAGCCCGACAATGCATCCTAGCACTTTGCACAGGTGGACCCGATTGACGTTGTCATGAATGCGGGCAAACGCGGCATGCGGATCATGCTGTGATGCAAAGGCAAATGGGATCGGCGCTGCGCAGTAACTAACGGGCGCACCATGGCGTGAGCGGACAATGTCGACGCACATGTCCGATCTGTCGGGGTTTAGGAGAAGCTTTTGCGATGCACGAAAAACAGTAAGAGGCGTCGGTTCTTATTTCTATCGGTAATCCGAAATAAATTCTCGACGTTGCCGAATCCAGATCTGTCCGGTCCGCTCGATCAATCAACGCACGCAGCTCCGCAACACGGCTGAGCGCGCACATCCGTTCTCGTGACTTTCAGCCAGCCTTATTTGCTGATCTGCTGCGGCTCCACCGATATGGCAACGGCTTCGTTGTAGACGACTTCTACCTGATCCCCTTTCTTGACGCGCTTGAACTGTTCGGGATCTTCTACCACGATATCCACCGAATTGCCCTGCGGACCCTTCAGCGTCACCGTTCTGGTCTGCGGGTTCAGGGCGACCACATTGGCCATCACCGTGATTGCACGGGCGGCCGAGCCTCCGGGTTTTGCGCCTTCTGGTGCGCGGTTGAGCGTTTCACTCTGGCTGACTGTCGCGGGTCCGGTGCTCTTTTTCAGGCTCAAGGTGAGTGCTTGCGTGTACTCGGCTGCGACCGTATCGCCGAGCTTCAACTGGTCGAAGTTCTTCGCTTCTTCTCCAACTGTGACTTGCACGATCTTCCCTTTGGAGTCTTTTAGCCAGACAGTCCGGGTATCGGCTTCAATGCCGACGATGGTCGATTTTGTCTTGACTGTTCCAGTCACGGAAACCTTGCCCGGCTCTCTCGTCACGTCGTACTTCGGCGTCGTATCGGCGAGTACTCCATGTGAAAAGGCCGCAGCCAGCGCGACGATTACGAGCTTTGTGGTGTTCATTGCTGATCTCCTCGAGTGTCCGACCGGGGGCCGCCGCGCGAATCGCGCGGCGGCGGCGTCACGCACAGGGATGTGCGCAACGCGATCACCAGGCGCGATTCATTTGATGGTGTAGCCTCGCCCTTCCATACATGCGGCATATGCGCGGTTGAATGTATCCATGGCGCCTTGAGATTGCGCCTGGCCGGAAGCTTGCGCTGCACGCCTGTTCTGCCGCGCTCTGGCACCGCCGACCATGGTGCCCGCCGCTGCGCCGACGGCCGCGCCTTTCCCGGCATCTCCGCCAATCGCACCGATCACTGCGCCACCGGCGGCGCCCCGCGCGGCACCCTGAACGCGCTCGCCACCGCCCACTGCGGGGCCCGATGGCGGCGGCGGAGCGTTGGCGACCGCAGCGGGGTCGACGCCCGTGTTGTTCTTCGCCCAGGAATAGCAGGCACCGTCGTCCTGCTGCTGCTTCTGGGCGCTTTGTCCTTTGGCTGGATAGGCGATCGGTTTGGCCTGCGGCGCGCCGGAGCCTAGTAGTATGCAAACGGCGAAACCGTACACGGAGCACTTCCTTAGTGTGTTCACAGCACCTCCTCTGTCGGGCTATGTGCCGGTAGCGGCGCGTCTCCTGATGATTGCGTTCAGATGCCGACGCACACAATGAGACCATGGTCCTATTCGGCCAGGTTTCGACGCCACATCGGCCTCCCATCAGCCTCTGGTCATGCATTCGTCGTGATGTTGCATTTACGCCCCATTGGCACGCGGCCACCGTGACCGCAATGTCAGGTAGCAGAACCCGCAATTCGCTTAGGACCAAAGTCCGATTCCAGGTCTCTGATCAGCGGCTTACGCTTGATTGTGAGTACGGTCATGCGCGCTGCCAGTAGCGCCAACGCAGCCGTCCCAGTTGCCTGGGACGTGCTGCTCGCCGGCTCTCGCACTGGAGGAAAACTTTTGTGACCAATAAAGTGCGCGCCGCTGGCCGGGCGACGGATGCGGCCGCGCCCAGCGGTTGGCGCTCGGTCTTTCCGCCTGCACAATGGCTCGCTTCCTATCAGCCAAAGTGGCTAAAGAAGGACGCGATTGCCGGCGTCACGTTAGCCGCGTATGGCATTCCTGTGTCATTGGCTTATGCGTCGCTTGCCGGCTTGCCGCCGCAATACGGCATCTATTGCTATCTCGTGGGCGGCGTGTGCTACGCGCTTTTCGGGTCGTCGCGGCAACTCGCCATCGGCCCGACGTCGGCTATTTCGATGCTGGTCGGTCTCACCATTGCAGGTATGGCGGATGGCGATCCCGCTCGCTGGGCGTCGATTGCCGCGCTGACTGCCTTATTGATTGCAGGCATGTGCTGCATTGCGTGGTTGCTGCGTCTGAGTTCGCTTGTCAACTTCATTAGCGAAACAATACTTGTGGGCTTCAAGGCGGGCGCTGCGCTAACCATCGCGTTGACCCAGCTTCCGAAACTTTTGGGCACGAAAGGAGGGGGTGAGTCATTTTTCGAACGTCTCATTGTTCTCGGTGGGCAGATCCCTACTACTTCGCTGACGGTGCTGATTTTCGGTCTCGTCTGCATCGCCGTTCTAGTGTTGGGCGAAAAATACCTGCCGGGCAGGCCGGTCGCCCTCGCGGTCGTTATCGTGTCGACCATTATTGTTTCCGTTACTTCATTGGCGTCGCACGGCTTTTCTGTTGTAGGTGCCTTGCCGCGAGGGCTACCCGAATTCCATCTGCCGACGCTGCGCGTGCGAGACGTCGACGGCATCGTTTCGCTCGCATTTGCCTGTCTGCTGCTGTCTTACGTCGAGAGCGTCTCTGCTGCGCGCGCGCTCGCGCAAGCCCATGGTTATGAGATCGACGCCCGTCAGGAATTGCTGGGCCTCGGTGCGGCGAATCTGGCCGCCGGGCTGTTCCAGGGCTATCCGGTTGCCGGTGGACTGTCCCAGTCTTCAGTGAACGACAAGGCCGGTGCACGAACACCGCTGGCGCTCGTATTTGCATCGTTGACGATCGCCTTGTGTCTGATGTTTCTGACCGAACTGCTCAGGAACTTGCCGACCGTGGTTCTCGCGGCAATTGTGATGGTCGCGGTCAAGGGACTGGTCGACGTGAAAGAGATTCGTCATCTCTGGCGCGTGAGTCGCTATGAGTTCGCCGTCTCGTTTGTCGCATTTGCGGCGGTTCTGATGCTCGGCATTCTAAAGGGCGTGATCGTCGCCGTTCTCGTATCGATGCTGCTGATTATCAGGCGGGCCGCACGCCCGCATGTTGCGTTTCTTGGCCGAATTCGCGGAACCCGGCGCTTTTCGGATATCCAGCGTCATGCCGACAACGAATCTATTGCACACGTGCTTGTGTTTCGGGTTGCGGCGTCGCTGCTGTACTTCAATATCGAGCACGTGCGTCAGACCGTATGGGCAAAAGTCCACGAAGTCAGCGAGCCGATCAAGCTCGTGATATGCGATCTGTCGACGTCGCCCGTGGTCGATCTTTCAGGAGCGCGCATGCTGGCCGCGCTGCATGGCGCACTACAGGCTGAAGGGATAGACCTGCGGATAGTCGGCGCGCACGCTGAGGCGCGCGACATACTCCGCGCCGAGAACCTGGAGGCACGTGTTGGTCCGATTGGACGCCGGTATTCGGTGGCAGACGTTGTAGACGAATTCGAATCCGGCCGTGCGGCAGACTCGAAAGATCCCCACCGCGACACGGAACAAGCGGTGAAGACGGTCGTGAGTAAACCGGACTGAAGCGGCAAGGTTCGTAACGGGAAAGGCGCCAAAAAGCACTCGAGCGACGCAGGCTATTGGCGCTGCATATTTTGGTGTGCCGCGATCGTGCCGCCTTAGCAGGTCAGTACATGATACCCACTCAATGCAGTTTGGCGGTAACGAGGAGAACGAGATGAACAGACAGATGAGCGGTGACTCGCGAGTTCGTGCGATCGCCGCAGCTCCGGTTCCGGCTGCGGTCGCCTGTTTCTTTCAACCGGTGCGTTTCGAGCCGTCTCCTTCAATAACCGGGCGCCCCGCACTTGCCCAGATGCGACCGCCGCGTTCGCTTGCTCACCTGTTCGTACGTTGCCTGACTGGAGTTGTGCTGCTTGCCGTGAGCGCGGGCAGTGTCGCTTCGAATTTGAACTTCCTGAAAAACACGCCGATCAGCTTCATGAGAGATGCTGATCGCAAGGCACTCAACGACGCCGCGCAAAAGGCGCTGGAAAAGAAAGACGGCGAGGTTGTTCCGTGGAGTAACGCAGGAACCGGTAACCCGGTTGTGATCAATGGAACCATCACGCCACACGACACGTCGACGAAAGGGGACCGGACGTGCCGCACCACGACGCTCGTGGCAAATGCGAAAGGCCAGACACAAAGTTGGACACCGACTGTCTGCAAGACTGGCAGCGGACCGTGGAAAATACTCAGGAAATAGCGGATCGAACGCACCCGGGCGTGACGATACGCAGGATCTGCGCGCCGCGTCCGGCGGGTCGTTCAATTTCAGTGACAGCACCGCGCTTTGCTGCGCAAGACGAGCAACGCAATCGGCGCGGTCAGAATCGTTCGGCCACGTATTTGAATGGATAGTCGGGCTCCTTGTATCCGTTCGGCTTTTGCCGGGCCGGGAGGGTGACCTTTTCGCGCGCGATCGTCTTATAGGGAATCTTTTGTAGCAGATCGCTAATGATATTGAGTCGCGCACGCCGCTTGTCGTTGGATACCGCGACAAACCATGGGGCGAAATCGGTGTCGGACGCTTCGAACATTGCGTCGCGCGCACGCGAATAGTCGTACCACCGGCTATAAGACTTCAAATCCATTCCGGAGAGTTTCCAGACTTTACGCCCGTCTGTGATGCGAGCTTGCAGACGGCGAGTCTGTTCTTCTTCACTGACTTCGAGCCAGTATTTAAGCAGAATAATCCCCGAATGAACGATTGCACGTTCCACTAGCGGCACCGCCTTGAGGAAGCTCACGGCTTCGTTTTCGGTGCAAAAACCCATTACCCGCTCAACGCCTGCACGGTTGTACCAGCTGCGATCGAAGATCACTATTTCTCCGGCTGCAGGCAGATGAGGCAGGTAGCGTTGCACGTACATCTGGCTTTTTTCGCGGTCCGTGGGTGCGGGCAATGCGACCACACGGAATACACGCGGACTCACTCTTTCGGTGATTGCCTTGATCGTGCCGCCCTTGCCGGCGCCGTCGCGCCCCTCAAAAACGATGCAGATCTTTTGCCCCGTTTGTACGACCCATTCCTGCAGCTTCACCAGTTCGACCTGCATTGGCGTGAGTTCGCGCAGATATTCCTTGTTGGATAACGTCTCACGCTTAACCGGGTCGTCCTGTTTGCTTTGGTGCTTCGTCATTGCAATCTCTCCGCGCGCGCCGCCACAGCCTCGGTTGATGATTCACTAGAGTATGCGGCGGCACCGCGGCAAACAATGAGCCTTTGGTCCAATAGCGCGGCTGGTCGTCCTGTTCTATCCTCGGGACGTCCCGACGGGTGCGAGGGTAGAGCAAGACGCGCCGCGAACAGTGGGCACGCCAGATCGTTCGTGAAGCTAACGAACCGGAAGCGCGATGAGGCGATCCGAAACCAGAATAGCGTTTGCACTAGTGGGCGTATTTGTCATTGCGCTGAATGCGTTTGCGAATCGTGGTCCGCGAAAATGACAGACGCTATCTACTGGGCAACTACTGGGCAACTACTGGGCAACTACTGGGCAACTACTGGGCAACTACTGGGCAACTACTGGGCAACTACTGGGCAACTACTGGGCAACTACTGCGCAACCTGCCATCGCAACACCGGATGCGTCGCGCCCGCAGGCATCGCCCACGCGCCGGTGGAGCTGAAGTCGTAGGTGGGACCGAAGCTCGACGGCATGCTCATCTGTGCCGTGGTCAACCCCTTCGCTGCCGAGGTGCCCGTCCCGCTATAAACATCGCGCGTTGCCAGCGTGGTTTGAATGTCCCAGTAAACGTCGCCCGCAATGGTGCCGTTGTTGGTGCTTGCAACGCCGAGCGGAGGCGGGCCGAGCGTCGGATTAATGTTCTGTACGACTTTGCCGGTTGCGAACGACTGCTCGATCGTGCCGTCGTTTCTTTGAACCAGCGCGGCACTGCCGTCCGAACACTGCGAGCCGTTTCCGCCGCCGCAATAGTTCGGCTGGAATGACACCTGTCCGGTCGCGTATGACTGCGAGATGAGTCCCGAGTTGCTGCCGACCAGTCCTCCGCCGCCTCCCGTGTGCGCCTGCGCGGCCACTGCTCCCGTTGCATACGACTGCCGGATCGTCCCCGCGTTGATTCCGACCAGTCCGCCGAGCGTGCCTTCGGCGGAGACATCCACGTTGCTGCCCGAGCGCGTGATCGTGCCATAGTTGTACCCGACCAGCCCGCCGGTGCTGGAGGTGTAGCTGTAGCCTCCAAACGCGGAAGCGGATCCGCTAGTGCGTACGTAAGTGACGAGTCCGTAGTTGAACCCGGCCAGCATGCCGTACGAACCGTAGCCTTGCTGATTATTGATCTTCCCATTCACGTCCACATGACGCACGACGCCCGCCGCGCCGATCACACCGAACAGGCCAACTGCGCGCTGATCGGGACCGCCGGTCATGGAGCCGGGTGTGACGAGCACCGTGCTCGACAGTGAGAGTCCATTGATTGCATGCCCCATGCCGTCGAACTGACCGGAGAACGGCGTTGCGCCGTCGCCGATTGGTGTAAACGGGAACGGAGGCGGGAAGCCCGAGGTCGCGCTTGCGTCGATGTCTTTGCCAAGCGCATAGCTGCCGGCGAGATCCGTCGAGATCTGCTGCAGGTCGCTCAGCGAATTGATCAGTTTATAGGCTGTCGCCTGGGTCAATAGACCGCTGTATGGCGCGGCCGTCCACGCGCTGTTGGTAAGTACTGTGCCGGGGCTGTAACTGCCGTTCATGTCGTACAGCGCGCTGACGATGCCGGTACTCGCGGACCAGTCGAGCGTGCCGTGATTGACGACGCTGCCGCTGTTGTCGATGCCCGACGCGTCCGCGCGCAACGTCAGATTGCCGGAGCCCGAGTTCTTGAGGGTGACGCCGGGAGCAATCGACACGTCGTGGTAGGCCGCGAGCGATAGGGCGGCAGGGCCTTGCCAACCGATGCCTGAAGTGACGCTCAGATCGCCGGATGCGCCGTTCGCGCCCGTCGTCGTTACGTTCACCGATGTCCCCGCGTCGAGGCTGCGCCGAAGTGCTCCGGCGGCCGGCTGGTCGATCGTAAAAGCGGGAGCCGTTACGTTCCATTGCGACGCGAGCACTTGCGCGCCGGGGACGAACGAAAGCACACGTGCCTGTGTATCGACAATGCCGCCGCTGCCATTCGCATTGATTGCGGAGATAGTGCCGCCCTGCGTGACCCCGCCCGTATCGGCGACCAGCCAGACGTGGCCGTCGCGCGTTGCGGTGCCGGTTGCGCGTGTGCGTGTGCCGCCGCCCGCGAGCGCGTAGATGTTGCCATCCGCGGCTTGCAGGTTGATCTGCGCGGCCTGCAAAGGCCCCACGTTCGCAATCGTGCCGTTGCTGCCGGTTTGCACGAAAAGCTGCTTGCTGCTCGACGAATCCTGCAGCAACAGTTTTGCGCCTACACCGAATTCCGCTGTCCCGTTCGGTGCTTCGACGGTGCCTGCGTTGACGACAGCTTGCCGGGCGATCAGAAATACGTCGCCGCCAATCGAACTGATTTTGCCCAGATTGACGACGCTCGCATTCGAGTCGCCGGAGAACGTCAGCGAGCCGCCGTTCATGAACGCGCAGTTGCAGACATCCAGCGTCGATGCGAGAAAGCGTCCACCCGTGCTCACGACGCCGGACGGCCCAACGACGATTCCTTGCGGATTGATCAGATAGAGGTCGCCTGTCGCGCTGAGCTTTCCGAGGATTCCGGAGAGCGAGCCGCCCGTCACGCGATTGAGCGTTGCGCCCGAGCCGTTCTGGAACGTGACGGCATTGTCCTTGCCGATTGAAAAGCTGCGCCAGTCGATCACGCCGCGCGTCGAGCCGGGCTGCGTCACGACCAGGTTACTGCCGCTTGCGTTAATGGAGCCTTGCCCGCTGACGAATTGACCACCTTGCGGTAATACGCCGCCCGCGAGGGCGACGGTAGCCGAAGAGACTCCCGCAAGTGCGAGTGCGATGGCGATCGCGATCGAGCGATGCGATGTGCCAACGACTCGGCAAGCCGAATTTTCAACCGGTGATAGTGGTAACCGAAACGACATGGATGCCTCCTCGGTATCAGTCCGATATTCGTCTGCGGCGGTAAACAGTTGCAGCTGGCTAACGACGCATCGTCTGACATAACTGGCTGAAATCAGCTTAGCAGCGCGCTTGGCTGACACGCCGTAATAATCACATCAATTTGCGCCTGACGATGCCGCTTTTGGCGGATGTGTCGGCAGGTGGCAAATGCCTGCCGCTTTGGCATGCCTCTCACGCTCAAACGTTTTTTTGCATACGCACCCTACGCAAGCGGCTATTTATTGCCGACATCCAGACATGAGTTGCATCGCCTGAAGCAGGCGACGGGAAGAAATTACCGAGCCCCATTTCTCGTGGCGTTCCCTTATTGGCGCGAACGCCATAGATAAAGATGTCGAAGGAAATCGGCGCTCCTCCCGGACACGCATCCCACATCCCCTGATCGCGGATTTTTTTGGGCGCGCCTCGGCGCTGGATTGCCTTGCCATGGTTAAACGACGTGAGTTTCTCGGCTTGCTGACGGCTGTCGGCAGCAGTTATATGTTGAGCGCCTGCGGCGGTGGCTCGGGCGGAAGTGCCGGGGGCACAGCCAATGCCGGCGTGACCAGCAGCGCGACGCCCGGTTCGAGCGGCACAGGCAGCAACGGAGCGCCGGCGACAACAGGGAGCCCGAGCACGCAGACCAACGCGACGTCGACGGGCTCGAAGGGCGGGTCGTCGGGGTCGAACAGCAACGGCGGCGCGTCGAACCACGGCACGCCTGCATCGGCGGACGGCACGTTGGTCCCACCCGCCGTGTCGATCACCGACAACCAGGCGGCGGTCTGGACGCTCGTCGGCGGATCGGTCTTCCGGAATAGCGTACGCGCCGGCAATACGTACAACGTGTCTTTGCTGCTCTGGTACGGCGGCGGCATCTATCACGAGGGAACCGGCGGCCAGTTCTACGGCTGGAACGGCTCCAACTGGTTCGCATGCAACGATCCGCGCCTCGGCGGCACCTCGGCCGACGGTACGACGATCCCCGGCGCGTCGTACATCATCGACAAAGTGGGCGCGGTCTGGAGCGTCGCAAATGGTGTCGTGCTGCGCAACAACGCACCGGTCGGCGTGACAACCAATGTCTCGCTGTTGCTGTGGTACGGCGGCAAGCTGTGGTACAGGGCAACGGGCGGCCAGTTCTACGTGTGCAACGACATTGAGCAATGGCTGCCTTGTACCGATCCGCGCATTTCCGTGGCGGCTACTAGCGGCACGTTCCATGGCATTAACGGGCATTACGATTATCGCTACACGCCCGCGCAAGTCGTGTCGATCATGACGAACATGGGATGTTCGACCTATCGCGTCGGCGCCACGGACGACCCGACGCAGCTCGGCGCGGTGGTCAGTCTCGCGCAGGCTTTTCAGGCAGCAGGGTTGACGCTGTTCGTGCTGATCGACATCGGTGTGCGGGACTGGAGCAACGTGCTCTTTGCAAGCGAGTCAGTGGCGTACGCCCGGGGACATTCGTGCGGCGCGACGGTCGCTGCCGCGCTCGCGCCGTATGGCGTGGTCATGTACGAGTGCGGCAACGAGTTGACCCGAGATCCCGCGATCATTCTCGACTCGACCAATGCGGGGACGAAGGCCGTCGACTTCAACAACGGCAACTGGCCGATCATGCGCGGTGTCATGCGCGGCATGATAGACGGCGTGAAATCGGCGCAGGCCACGGCGAAGTGTGGAATCAACTTCTGCGTCGCCGACGTCGGCGCGGCCGACGCGTTGTGGGACGGCACGCAGCCGGACGGCACAAGCGGTTATCCGACGGTACGCTGGGACCTCACGACGTGGCACAACTACGAGGTGTACGGCGACATCTTCGATATCGGCTCCGACGGCTCCGGCCCCGGCTTCGATCTGCCCGCGTACTGTAAAGCGCGGTACGGTGCGCCGTTTCTGCTCACGGAGTGGAACACCGGACCGGAGAAGACTCAGGCCTATCGCGCGGATTACATCAGCTCGCGCTATGCGACCTACTATCAGGCGAGAAAAACGAAGAACGTCCAGTCGGTGATGTACTACGTGCTAGATAGCGGCAACGCGACATATGGCCTGATGATAGATGGCGTGACACTCAATCTGCCGTACAACGCGTTTGTCAGCTTTGTTGCGAGCCATCCAGACAACTAAGCCTCGGGCTGGACGAGTGGCTCGTTCTGTCGACAGCGATTAAAGCCCGGTCCGGCGCCGCGACACTAAAAGAAAAAGAGCGGCGAGGGCAGGGCAACGAGCGGACAGCTTCAGGTCAGCCGCGACTGCTTACGCAGGCTTCAGCAGTGTCCGCCATTCCGGCAGGCTGCCTTTCTTGTCGATTGCCTCGACGAGCGGCGCGGCGCGCGCGGCGAGTTGCTCCTCCACATCAGCCACGGCGGTTGCGAGCGCGCTCGACATGCCGAGACCGTCCAGCATGAGCGCGGCTTCACGCATTTCCTCCGAGCGCCGCTGACCGTGCTCGACCACTCGTCCGATCAGATACGCTTCGTAGCCGTTGTCCCAGCCCACACCCGGAAAAGTGGCCGCGAGCGAAGCCAGCACGCGTCCGTCCACGTCGAATTGATGCGCGGCGAGCATCGACTGAACGCACAGCGCTTCCATGCCCTTGATCATGATGCTGCGGCACAGTTTGATTGCCGACGCGACCCCGACTTCCTCAGCCACCGCTTCGGAGCGCATGCCGAGTCCGTTGAGAAGCTCGGCCGTTTGCGTGGCGACGCGTCCGCCGAGCAGCATCGGCACCCGGATGCCTTGCGGCGGCACGGGCGCCATGACCGCGGCTTCCACGTAATCGGCGCCGCTTTGCTGAATCGCCACGCTATTGCGCTGCTTGACCGCGGGCGACACTGAATTGAGGTCGATGAACACCTGGCCCGCGTTGAGATGCGCGGCGGCGGCGCTGGCGACGGCTTCGGCCTGGCTCGCGGTGACTGCGGAGAACACGAGCTGCGCATCGCGCAGTGCGGACGCAAGATCGTCAGTGATTTGGGCGCCGCTTTTCTCACCGCGCTCGATGATTGCGCCGCGCGCGGCCGCGTCTTGCAGCTTGACGTCGAACGCGCAAACCGTATGGCCCGCTTCGGTGAATGCGCGCGCAAAGATGGGGCCGACTTCGCCGAAGCCGATAATCGCGATGTGGCCGGTGAACTGTTGGAATGACTGAGGCATACAGGAACTCCGGAAAAAGCCTCGCGAATTTCACGAGCGCGAAGCCGATCAGCAATGACATGAGCAGCACAGGCAGGCTGTCATCGTCGACTGCGGAAAACAGCCTGTGCGAAGTGAACGGTGAAAATACGTGAGAGCAAGAATTGACCGCTCGCTCGCCGCGTTGGGCCAGCAAAAGCCGAACGTCATACTCAGTCGACGTAGCGCAAACCCAACTGATTCAACGGCTCGCGCATCTGATACATGTCGAGGCCGAGCACGCCCGAGGCAAGCTTTTCACGCTTCTGCCCTTCGTTTGCCTCGCGTGCGGTGGCTTTATCGAACGTGTCTTGTGCCTTCGCCGACGGCACCACGACCACGCCGTCCTGATCCGCGACGATCACGTCGCCCGGTGTGACGAGCGCTCCCGCGCAAATCACCGGAATGTTGACCGAGCCGAGGGTCGCCTTGATGGTGCCCTTCGCCGAGATCGCCTTGCTCCACACCGGAAAGCCCATTTCGGTAAGCACGCTCACGTCGCGCACGCCCGCGTCGATGATGAGCGCCCGTGCGCCGCGTGCCTTGAAGCTCGTTGCAAGAAGGTCGCCGAAATAGCCGTCGGTGCAGTCGGCCGTGACGGCTGCCACTACGATGTCGCCGGGTTGAATCTGCTCGGCTGCAACGTGCATCATCCAGTTGTCGCCGGGATGCAGCAGCACCGTGACGGCGGTGCCGCTCACCGGCGCGCCTGCATAGATCGGGCGCATGTACGGCTTCATCAGACCCACGCGTCCCATGGCTTCGTGAACGGTCGCGCTGCCGAGAGCGCCGAGGCCATCCGCGACGCTGCTGTCCGCACGCGCGATGTTGCGATAAACCACTCTGAGTTCGTACATGTTCAACGTCCTTGTGCTTTGAGTGCGGCATCGAGGCGCGGATAGACGCGCCGCGCGTTGCCTTCGTAGATCTGGTGGCGCTGTTCCGGATTCATGGCCGCTGCCTCGACGTAGCGCTTCGTGTCGTCGAAGTAGTGGCCCGTTTGCGGGTCGATGCCGCGCACCGCGCCGATCATCTCGCTCGCGAACAGAATGTTGTCGACGGGAATTACGTTCGTAAGCAGGTCGATCCCCGGCTGGTGATACACGCAGGTGTCGAAGAAAATGTTCTTAAGCAGATGCTCTTCGAGCAGCGGCTTTTTCATTTCCTGCGCGAGTCCGCGAAAGCGTCCCCAGTGGTACGGCACTGCGCCGCCGCCGTGGGGAATCACGAAACGCAACGTCGGGAAATCGCGGAACAGGTCCGATGTGAGGCACTGCATGAAAGCCGTGGTGTCCGCGTTCAGGTAGTGTGCGCCCGTGGTGTGAAAGCACGCGTTGCAGCTCGTGCTCACGTGGACCATTGCCGGGATGTCATATTCGACCATCTTCTCGTAGATCGGATACCAGTAGCAATCGGAGAGCGGCGGGCTCGTCCAGTGGCCGCCCGACGGGTCGGGATTCAGATTGATCGCGACATTGCCGTACTGTTCGACGCACTTCACGAGTTCGGGAATGCAGGTGGCCACGTCCACGCCGGGGCTCTGCGGCAGCATCGCGGCGGGAATGAAATGCTCGGGGAACAACTGGCTTACGCGATAGCACAGTTCGTTGCAGATCGCGGCCCACGTGCTCGACACCTCGAAGTTGCCGATGTGATGCGCCATGAAACTGGCGCGCGGGCTGAACACTGTGAGGTCCAGCCCGCGTTCGCGCATCAGGCGCAACTGGTTCGTCTCGATCGACTCGCGCAACTCGTCGTCGCTAATCTGCAACTCGGACGGCTTGGGCGCGTCGGTGGGGTTGCCCAGCGCGGCGATCTGGCGGTTACGCCACGCCTCCAGCGCTTTGGGCGCGGTCGTGTAATGACCGTGAATGTCGATGATCATCTATGTACTCCGAAATAAAATGCGGTATGACGGGATTTTTCGCGTGACTACCTAGGCCTTCTCGTTCGCCTGAGTCTGTTCCGAGGCGCCGGAACGCCCGTCGTCCAATGACTGATGCTCAAGTGGCGCGTGTGCAGGCGCCGCGTCAAGAGAAGCCGCTTCGAACAAAGGCTCGGGGTCGCCGCCTAGCGCCTTCGTCACGCGCGCCGCGAATTCCAGCAGGCGCGGGCGGTAACGCTCCATTTCCTCCATGCCCATGCGTGCGGACGGCCCGACGATGCCGAGCGCGCCGACCAGTTCCTGGCCAAGGCGGAACACAGGGGCCGAGATGCCCGACGTTTCGCGATCGCGTTCGCCCATCGACAGATAGACGTAGCGGGAGCGGACCGTTTCGTACGGCTCGCCCGGCTCGCCTGCGAACGCGAGCAGCACGCGCCCGCCCGCACCGCGTTCGAGCGGCTGAGTGTCGCCTTGCTGCACTTCCGCGCGAATCGAATGACGCGATGCGATGCGGTAGAGGCACACGCGGTGATCGCGCTCGCGCACATGAAACGAGACGGCCTCGCCGGTTTCCGCGCTGAGCTCCTTCATCGCGGGCAGCAGGACATCGCGCAGATCGAAGCCGGCCTCGTAGACGGCGCTTAGATGTATTGCCGTGGACCCGATCCAGAAGCGGCCGTCGTCGCGGCGAATCAGAAGCTGGTGATGGCAAAGCGCCTGCGCAAGCCGCGAGAGGGTGCTCTTGTAGAGTCCCGTGCGCTCGGACAGCTGCGTTAGCGTGAGCGGTTCGTCGTCGCGGCGAAAGGCGAAGAGAATCGACGCCGCACGATCCAGAACGTCGATTCCACTGGCCGTGACGCCTTGCGGCGCGCGCACGGTTTCGCTATTGCGAGGCATATGTCCGTCTCCGTTGTGTTCTATCAGATAGAACTGATACTCGTCAGATGGAACAATGCTATTCCGATCGCTTTTCGCCGTCAATCACTGACCCGTGCGTCGTGTCGGTGATATCCCTGAGCGACAGGCGATGATGGTATCGCTACCATCGCATTCATCCCGAAAAGCTCCACCCGTCGGCAGTGCTTGCGGCGTGATGGTAGCGTTACCATGGAGACATCAGTGGCGAACCGCAAAACCTCGGAACAGCTGCGCAGCTATCGCTGGTATGGCGTCAACGACCTTCGCTCGTTCGGCCATCGGTCGCGCACTGCACAAATGGGCTATCACGCGTCCGATTACATGGGCAAGCCGGTGATCGCCGTCGTCAACACGTGGAGCGAGATCAACTCGTGTCACACGCATTTCAAGCAACGCGTTGAGGAGGTCAAGCGCGGCATCTGGCAGGCCGGCGGGTTCCCGGTCGAGATGCCGGTCATGACGCTCGCCGAGCCGTTCCAGAAACCGACCACGATGCTGTACCGCAACTTCCTCGCGATGGAGACCGAGGAAATCCTGAAGTCGTATCCGTTCGACGGCTGCGTGCTGATGGGCGGCTGCGACAAGACCACGCCCGGCCTGTTGATGGGCGCAATCAGCATGAACCTGCCGTCGATCTTCCTGCCCGCCGGCCCGATGCTGCGAGGCAACTGGAACGGCCGCACGCTCGGCAGCGGGTCGGACACGTGGAAGTACTGGGCCGAATTGCGCGCGGGCAAGATCACGGAAGACGAGTGGAAGGGCATTGAGAGCGGCATCGCGCGCTCGCCTGGGCACTGCATGACGATGGGCACCGCGTCGACCATGACGAGCGCTGCCGAAGCACTCGGTCTTACGTTGCCCGGCTTTTCGTCGATTCCCGCGGTCGATTCGCGGCATGCGCAGTTCGCGTCGCTGACGGGCCAGCGCATCGTCGAAATGGTGTGGACCGATGTGAAGCCGTCGGACATTCTCACCGCGAAATCATTCGATAACGCCGTGACCACCGTGCTGGCCATGTCGGGTTCGACCAACGCGATCGTGCATCTCGTGGCGGTCGCGCGCCGCGCCGGTATCGACCTGACGACGGCAAGGTTCGACGAGCTTTCGCGCATCACGCCGGTGATCGGCAATCTGCGCCCGTCGGGTCAGTATCTGATGGAAGACTTTTTCTATGCCGGCGGCCTGCGCGCGTTGCTGCTGGAACTCGGCGATCTGATCGACGGCTCGCAGATGACGGTCAACGGTTCGACCCTCGGCGAGAACATCGCGGGTGCTGAAATTTTCAATGACGATGTGATCCGCAAGCGCGGCAATCCCGTGGTGGCGAGCGACGGCCTCGCGGTATTGACCGGCAACCTCGCGCCGGACGGCGCCGTCATCAAGCCCGCGGCGATGGAGGCACATCTGCTGAATCATCGCGGCCGCGCCGTGGTGTTCAAGGACTACGCGGATATGGCGGCGCGCATCGACATGGAGGACCTCGACATCACCGCCGATTCGGTGATCGTGCTTCAGCATGCGGGGCCTGTGGGCGCGCCCGGCATGCCCGAATGGGGCCAACTGCCGATTCCGCAGAAGCTGTTGAAGCAGGGCGTGCGCGACATGGTGCGTATCTCCGACGCGCGCATGAGCGGCACCAGTTATGGCGCGTGTGTGTTGCATGTGGCGCCGGAGTCGTTTGTCGGCGGCCCGCTTGCTCTCGTGAAGGACGGCGACATGATCCAACTCGACGTGGCCGCGCGACGTCTGCATCTGGAAGTGAGCGATGAAGAGCTGAGTGCGCGCAAGGCCGCATGGCAGCCGCCGAAGCTTCCCTTCGAACGCGGCTTCGGCGTGATGCATCAACTGCATGTATTGCAGGCGAACAAGGGTTGCGATTTCGATTTCCTCGAAGAGCCGGTGAAAACAGCGGCCGTGCCAAGCGCGCCGACCACACACGATGCGCCGGGTGCGAAAAGCAGCGAACCCGAAATTCACTAATCAAACCGGAGCCCTGAGATGACCGCATCCGAAATCGTCGTGAGCGAAGCGACGCTCGAACAACTGAGGCACGTGAGCACGGCCACGTTGACCACGCAACTTTTCAAGCGCGGCTTGCGCAACGTGTTTTTGCAAGGCGTCGCACCACTCGCCAAACCGGCACCAGGCACGCCGAATCTGGTGGGGCCCGCGTTCACGTTGCGCAATATCCCGGCGCGCGAAGACCTCGATCACGTCGGCGTGTTTCAGGACCCGGACCATCCGCAACGCAAGGCAGTCGAGACCGCGCCTGTCGGCAGTGTGCTCGTGCAGGACTGCCGCGGCGAGCGCTCGGTGGCGTCGGTGGGCTCGATTCTCGCGCTGCGCCTCGCTAAGCGCGGGGTCGCGGGCATGGTGTCCGACGGTCCGGTGCGCGATAGCGGAACCATCGCCGCATTGGGCTTGCCGATCTGGTGCGCGGGCGCGAGCGCGCCGCTGAATCTCGCGAAACATCATGCCGTCGATATGAATGTGCCGATCGCCTGTGGCGGCGTGCCGGTTTATCCGGGCGATATCGTCGTCGCGGATGTGGACGGTGTCGTTATCGTGCCGCGCGAGATGGCCGCCGATGTCGCGCGCGATGCCGCCGAGCAGGAACAGCTCGAGGCGTTCATCGCTCAACGGATCGACGAAGGCCGGCCGTTGCGCGGCACGTATCCGCCCAATGAAGAGACCATGGCCACTTATGCGCAATGGCGAGCACAACGCCAATGAGCCGCTGCGACGCCTGAATACATGCCATTCACGCTTGATCTATCGCAGGACACAGGTCCGCGCATCGAACGCGGCCGGAGGAGACGCTGTGAGCACCACGACACCGGCAATTGCCGAATCGCGCCTGATCAACCGCCTTGCGCTGCGCCTGATGCCGCTGCTGGGGCTGCTCTATCTGGTCGCTTATATCGACCGCTCCAATATCAGCTTTGCCAAGCTGCAAATGCTCGGAAGCCTCGGACTTTCTGAGGTTGCTTATGGGCTCGGCGCGTCGCTGTTCTTTATCGGCTACCTCATTTTCGAAGTGCCGAGCAACGTGATGCTGCACAAGTACGGCGCGCCGCGCTGGATGGCGCGCATCATGTTCACATGGGGCGTCGTGACGATACTGCTCGCTTTCACGCAGAACGCCACGATGTTCTATGTGCTGCGTTTTCTGCTCGGTGCATCGGAAGCCGGTTTGTATCCTGGTGTGATCTATTACCTCACGCTGTGGTTTCCGGCGCGACACCGTGTGCGCATGCTCGGCTATTTCACGGTGGGCAGCAGTCTTGGCAATATGGTCGGCGCGCCGATCTGCGGCTGGCTGCTCGACAAGGGCGGGATTGCAGGGCTGCATGGCTGGCAACTGGTGTTCATCGTCACGGGGCTGCCGTCGGTTCTATTGACGGTCGTCGTGCTGTTCCTGCTGCCGTCGTCGCCGAAACAAGCGAAGTTTCTTTCCGCCGACGAGAAAGAGTGGCTCACGCACACGCTCGACGCCGAACGCGCGCAGATCAAGTCGGGCGTCGCGACGCACGGCTCGCTGCTCAGCGTGCTGACCGAGCCGCGCGTGATCGGCATGGCGCTCTACTACATGATGCTGTCGATCTCGGTTTACGGCGTGAGTTACTGGTTGCCGACGCTGGTGAAAGGCTTCGGCGTGAGTAATACGACGAACGGGCTGCTGAACATCATTCCATGGCTGATGGCGACCATCGTGCTCGCGTGGCTGCCTTCCAGGCTGCGCGGCGCCGGCAATCGCGCAATCGTCGCGATGCTGGTTTCGGCTCTGCTGGGTGTCGTGTGTTTTCTGAGCGCGGTGTTTCTGCCGACCAACACTCTGCGATTCATCGCGTTGTGCTTTGGCGCGCCGTGCATGTATCTGCTGATTCCGTGCTTCTGGACCTTGCCACCCAAATTCCTGTTCGGCGCGCGTGCTGCAGCCGGCATCGCGGCGATCAATTCGCTCGGCAATATCGGCGGCTTTATCGCGCAGAATCTCGTGCCTTGGGTTCGGCAGACAACGGGCAGCGTGAAGGCGCCGATGCTGATTCCCGCGACCTGTCTGCTCGTGTTCGCTGTCATTACGCTGTTGATCTTGCGCCGCGAAAGAGGCGCACGCGGGGCGCAACATGCTGTCCCCGTGACCGAGTAGGCTGTGCGACCACGCTTTGCCATGCGGCGCGTCTGACCGAGCTGCGTTCGGGTTGCCGCGATTTAGCGAAAGTCAGCGTGGTTCAGCCAGTTTAGAATACGGCGCGCGATCCATTAACTTCCGTCAGCACTCATGCCGAATCAGAAACCGCCCGCTGCCGCCGACGCCGGTCTGCCCGACGCGGCGGCGCCCGCCAGACGCATGCGCGGCGGCCCGAAAGGCCTGCGCATCACCGACGTCGCGGCGCAGGCGGGTGTCTCCCCGATCACGGTATCGCGCGTCTTCAACAGTCCTGCGACGGTCGCGCCCGAAACACTCGAACGCGTGCGCCAGGTCGTACAAAAGCTCGGCTATGTGCCGAACCGGCTTGCGGGCGGCTTGTCGTCGTCGCGCTCACGGCTGATTGCCGCGATCGTGCCGACCATCGCCCACTCGCTGTTCTCGGAAACGATCCAGGTCTTCAGCGAGACGATGTCGCGCGCGGGCTACCAGGTGCTGCTCGCCTTGAGCGGCTACGACGATTCGAGTGAAGAGGCGTTGCTCGACGCAGTGCTGAGCCGGCGGCCCGAAGGCGTGCTGCTGACAGGCGTCGCGCACACCGACTCCTTGCGCGAGCGGCTTGCGAACGTCGGCATTCCGATCGTCGAAACGTGGGACATGACGGATCAGCCTATCGACATGCTCGTCGGTTTCTCGCATTACCGGATCGGCGCGGCGGTGGCCGATCACTTCCTGCAAAGGAATGTGCGCAAGCCCGGGCTTGTGTCGGCAAACGACCAACGGGCGCTCGCGCGTCGCCGTGGCTTTTGTGAGCGGCTCGCGCAGGCGGGCATTCACGACATCGCAGAAGTACTCGTCGCGCCGCCTAGTTCGGTTGCACTCGGCAAGGCGGCATTGCCTCGGCTCGTCGAGCAGTCCCCCGATATCGACGCGGTTTTTTGCGGGTCGGACCTGCTCGCCATTGGAACGTTGAGCGCGGCCAGGCAATTGGGACTGAGCGTGCCGTCGCAGCTCGCGATCTGCGGCTTCGGCGATCTGGAGTTCGCGACCGAGACGACGCCCGAGCTCACCTCTGTGCACGTCGACGGCACACGGATCGGGCTCACCGCGGCGCGCTGCCTGCTAGACCGGCTGGCCGGCACCGAGCAGAACAAAGTAACCGACGTGGGCTTCCAGATCGTGGAGCGCGCAACGACCTGATCCGGCTTCGGCAATATCTCCATCACGCCGTTGAATAAGCGGCGCCTGTCAGGCCGTCATGGCCTCTTTCCGTTGGTGTCTTTGCGATTGACGAGGCGGCGAATCGAGCCGCCGCGAGCGCGCAATACTTGACGCAGATCAGAAATACACTCACTCGCGACTATTGCGCATGTGCATGCGCACGTGCATCGAATGCCGATGCGGACATTGTTTGATTTAGCTTGTCCGAGATCATGTTCCAGGCCGGTGGGCGCTCCTAAAATCCGACCGCGCATGAAGTAATTGGTCTGGTCTTCATGGCGAGAACATTGTGTAGCGTTCCAGATCGGTCCATGGAAATCAGGCAGATATGGTGAATAAGAAAACCATTGAACGGGTGTTGGTACCCGTGGGGGCTGGACTCGTCGCGTGTCTTGCGGGGTGCAGCAATCTCGACGTGCTCGATCCAAAGGGCAGCGTAGGTGTGGCCGAAAAGTCGCTGATCAGTACGGCGACGATGGCCATGCTGATCGTCGTCGTGCCGGTGATCATCATGATCCTGGTGTTTGCCTGGCGTTACCGCGCAAGCAATCGTAGCGCGACCTATGCACCAGATTGGGCGCATTCCACCGCGATCGAAACGGTAGTGTGGACCGTTCCCACTCTGATTATTCTGTTCCTCGGAATTCTGACGTGGAATACCACGCACGAACTCGACCCATACCGACCCATTGAATCGGCGGTCAAGCCGATAAAGGTCGAGGTCGTGGCGCTCGACTGGAAGTGGCTTTTCATCTACCCGGAACTCGGCGTTGCTTCGGTCAACCAGCTTGCGTTCCCCGTGGGTACACCGGTTGATTTCAAGGTCACATCCGATTCCGTGATGAATTCGTTTTTCATCCCGCAACTGGGAAGCCAGATCTACGCAATGGCGGGCATGCAGACGCAACTTCATCTGATAGCCGACCATGCCGGCGATTACGCCGGTATCTCCGCCAACTTCAGCGGCAAAGGTTTTTCCGACATGAAGTTCCGCGCGCTCGCGGTCACACCCGCTAAGTTCGATGCGTGGGTCGAAAAAGTGAAGGCCTCGCCGCGCCGGCTCGATATGAACGAGTACAACTCGGTGGCGCAACCGAGCGAGAAGGAGCCGGTCGGCTATTTCTCGACGGTGGACCCAAAGGTCTTCACGAACATCATTGCAAAGTACAACAACGGCAATGTTCTCGATTTGCAGAACAGCAATTGCCGCACAAGGGGTTAGCATATGCTCGGAAATCTGACACTCTCCGCGATCCCGTTCGATCAGCCCATCATCATGGGGGCGGGCGCTCTCATGATCGTCATGGTGCTCGCCGTGGTCGCGACACTGACCCGGCTTCACAAATGGAAATGGCTATGGCACGAGTGGTTGACTAGCGTCGACCACAAGAAGATCGGCGTCATGTATATCGTGGTCGCGGTGCTGATGCTCGTGCGCGGCTTCGTCGACGCGGTCATGATGCGTCTTCAGCTCGCTCTGGCGTATCACTCTCCGGGCTATCTTCCGCCGCACCATTACGATCAGATCTTTACGGCTCACGGCGTCATCATGATCTTTTTCATGGCAATGGCGCTGATGGTCGGCCTGTTCAATCTGGTGGTGCCGCTGCAGATCGGAGCGCGCGATGTCGCGTTTCCATTCCTCAATTCGCTCAGTTTCTGGATGACCGCGATTAGCGCGATCCTGATGAATCTGTCGCTCGTGATCGGCGAATTCGCGCAGGTCGGCTGGCTCGCGTATCCGCCATTGTCGGAGTTGAAATTCAGTCCGGGCGTCGGGGTGGACTACTACATATGGAGTCTGCAACTATCAGGTGTCGGCACACTGATTACGGCCATCAACTTCTTCGTGACTATCGTGCGGATGCGCGCGCCCGGCATGACGCTGATGAAAATGCCGGTGTTCACGTGGACGGCGCTCTGTTCGAACGTGCTGATCATGGCCACGTTCCCGATTCTCACGGTGGCCTTGGCGCTGCTCGGGCTCGACCGCTACATGGGCATGCACTTCTTCACGAACGAGGCAGGCGGCAACGCAATGCTGTACCTGAATCTGATCTGGGCATGGGGCCACCCCGAGGTCTACATTCTGGTGTTGCCCGCATTCGGCATTTATTCGGAAGTCATTGCGACCTTTTCGAAGAAGCCGTTGTTCGGCTACCGGACGATGGTCTATGCAACGTGCGCAATCATGGTCCTCGCGTTTCTCGTCTGGCTGCATCACTTCTTCACGATGGGCTCGGGTGCGGACGTCAATGCATTCTTCGGCATTATGACAATGGTCATTGCCATTCCAACCGGTGTGAAGATATTCAACTGGCTGTTCACGATCTACCGCGGGCGACTCGAGTTTTCCGCGCCTGTGTTGTGGACGATCGGTTTCATGATCACGTTCACTATCGGCGGCATGACCGGCGTGATGATGGCGATTCCCGGCGCGGACTTCGTGCTGCATAACAGCCTCTTTCTGATTGCACACTTTCACAACGCGATCATTGGCGGCGTCGTTTTCGGCTACCTCGCAGGGTTCCACTACTGGTTCCCGAATGCATTCGGTTTCAAGCTGAACGAGAAGCTCGGCAAGTGCGCCTTCTGGTGCTGGTTCGTGGGCTTCTATGCTTCGTTCATGCCGCTCTACGTGCTGGGCTTCATGGGTGTGACTCGACGTCTGAACCACTACGACAACCCGGCGTGGCATCCGTGGATGATTGCGGCTGCATGCGGAGTAGCTCTGATCGCGGTCGGCGTGGTTTTCCAGGTGGCGCAAGTATGGGTCAGCGTGGCAAACCGCAATAAACCCGAGTACCGCGACGTAACGGGCGACCCCTGGAACGGCCGTACGCTCGAATGGGCGACCGCGTCGCCGCCGCCGGTCTATAACTTTGCCGTCATTCCGACGGTGCACGAGCTCGACGCATACGCTCACATGAAGGCGACGACAAGCGGACTCGCGAAAGTCCCGGCCAATCAGGCATATCAGGACATTCACATGCCGTCCAATACCAGTGCAGGGTTGCTCATCGGTTTGTTCAGTCTCGTGCTCGGCTTTGCCGGCGTCTGGCACATCACCTGGCTCGCTGTCGCGGCACTGCTGGCTATCGTGGCCACGCTAATTGCACGCAGCTTCGGCGACAACGAAGGCTATTACATCTCCGCCGACACCGTGCGGGAAATCGAAAGTAAGCGTGGCCCGGCGGCCGCTGCGGTGCAGAGCCGCGAATTCGAAGCTGTGGAGGCCTGATCGATGTCGCAGAAAACAATCTCCGTGACGCACCACGGCGCACACGATGACCACGGTTCGTCGGATACGGTGTTCGGCTTCTGGCTGTATCTGATGACCGACTGCGTGCTGTTTGCATCGCTATTCGCCGTGTTTGCGGTTATGTCGCATCAGTTCGCGGGCGGCCCGTCGGGCAAGGATCTGTTCGACATCGGCGGCGTCGCGGTGGAGACTGCCGCGCTGCTGTTGAGCAGCATCAGCTACGGCTTCGCCATGCTAGGCGCCCGGCGCGGTAAGTCCGCCGCCGTCCTGGGCTGGCTTGCGGTGACCTTCGTGCTCGGTCTTGCGTTTCTCTTTCTGGAAATGCGCGAGTTCTCGCACCTGATCGCCGAAGGCGCAGGACCTTCCCGCAGTGCGTTTCTGTCGTCGTTCTTCACGCTGGTGGGCACGCACGGACTGCACGTTACGGTGGGCCTCGTATGGATGGCGGTGCTGGCCGTGCAGATCATGCGGAGTCCGAAAATGTCGGAACGCCAGATCACGCGTCTCACGTGCCTAAGTCTTTTCTGGCATTTCCTCGACATCGTGTGGATCTGCGTCTTTTCCTTTGTCTACCTCGGGAGCGTGCTGTAAATGGCTCATATGCAATCAGTTCCGGCGCAGCAGGGCAACGGCAGCATGCGCGGCTATGTTGGCGGATTCCTGCTGTCCGTGGTGTTGACCGCCGCTGCCTTCGGGCTCGTAATGCGCGGCACTTTCCCGGCGCAGACGGCGATGATCGCGTTATCGATTCTTGCCTTCGTGCAGATCGTCGTGCATCTGGTGTTTTTCCTGCACATCGACATGTCGGCCGGACAACGCTGGAACGTCATGGCGCTCGGTTATACGGCATTAGCCGCATTGTTTCTGATCGGCGGCACGATGTGGGTCATGCATAACGTCAGTATGAACATGATGTCGCGGTAGTCCGTTGGGATTGCGCATCCATGTATGAAGCGGCCCGGCTTCGCTGGCTGCTTCGTACAAGCCCTCAAAACCGCACGCCGATACCGCCCTCGATCAGATCCGTATCGCGGTCGTAACGAGTCACTATGCGGTTCCAGCTGACACGAGCGAGCCAGCGAGATCCGAAGCGATAGCTCGCCGACACGGCGAAAAGCGCCGATACGCGACCGTCGCCCGTGCGGTCTTGCGGAACGTTGTCGGTCTGCTTGATCGCGACGTACGGACCAACGCCGGCCGACAATGCGAGGCGGTCGCCAAAGAATGCGCGAGTAGCCCACAGTTGCGCCGCTACACCGTCGCGGCGCGATTGAATATGCCCGCCCTCGTGAATGTATGACGCGCTCACGTCGATATAGCGCCACAATCCCCGCCGATATTCAAGACTTCCTGCGCTGCTCGATTCCGACTCGTTGCTGTTGAGGATCGTTTTGCCAAACAGGATGGTGAGTTCATTACCGGTGACATTCGACGTCCGCGACACCGGCCGTTGACGTGGCCCCGGCTCACCCGACGCCTCGAGTTGATAACCGACGCCGAACATCAACGCGGTGGTGTCCGGGCCGCCGAACGCATGCACGTAGTTCAATTGCGCCTGGGCGATCCAGCGTCGGTCGAAGTAGTAGGCGGCGCGCAGACTCCCCAATACGCCCCAGCCGTGAGTGTTTGAATAGTCGCCTCCGGCGCTCGCCGCGGTCGTGTCGAAGTATCGATATGGCCCGGCGCCCGCCGACAGCTCGAGCCGGTCGTTCCATAACGGCAGGCGTCCCCACACCTGGAGTGCCTGTCCGTCGCGATGATGGTTGGGCAGATGGCCTTCGTTGAGCCATGAAAAACTCCATGCCGCGTATCGTCCCAAGCCCTCGCGATAATTGGCGCTCCATGAATAGGTATTCGTGCCCGCACTAAAGAGCGGTCCGGCCAGCAGCGAGAATTCCTGTGCGTGCGCGTGCGGCGACAGGCCCGCCAGGGCGCTGAACAGAATCGCCGACAACGGAGCAAGGCGATGCTTGCGGTATCGATTCGCGGACACTATCCGATAGTCAGCAGAGTACTTACAAGGAAGGTAGCTTGTGATCAGCCGCGGTGCAAGGAGAAATGGTCGCGGCGATCGAGGTGTCCGGCCCATCCGCTCCGGACGCTCAACACTACCGCTGCGTGATAGCCCTCTACGTGTGCTGGCGCACTCATAGATGGGCCTCGTGTAGTGCTCGTCTGCCATTCATTGCAAAGCTTTAGCCGCGTGCTGTCGCCTGTGTCGCAAGAGGTCGCGCTGCATCGTCCTGGCTTGTGAAATCTTCTGCGAGATTTATCTCGGCGGGCAAGTTGGCTTTTGTTGGCTTGTAGCCGAGTAGTTGCTGCGTCTGACGGCCGGTTGCGCGCACATTCAATTTCGCGAACTTGGCGAACCGGCTAACGTGTCTTGTCTGGCTACTCTTTCTGGGTCGTGCTCGCCACCAGCATGTTCACGCGCCAGCCTATTTGTTCTGCAATGTCGTTGAACGGCGGGACGGCGGATGTGCCCGGCCTTTATATACAGCGTGCTTTCTCCTGCGCAAAGTTCGCGAGGCGCGGTACAGCGCCTGGGCTGACATCGCCGTGGTGTCTACACGCTGTTTACACGTGACGATGCGCTAAAGATCAGCGCGATATTCGAAAAGGTCAGGGCGGGGGTCGTCATGATTTGATTTCGCGCGGATCAGTGTCCGAGATCAAAACTAGACGCTTGATGAATTAATCTGGATTACCACAGCGTTAAATCTAAATCGCGGCACGGTGACTGAGCATTGAGGATATTTTGGCTGCGTTAGATCCTTCGTAAAGTGAGTCGCTACACCTCCCGGTTAAGCATCGCCTTGGGCGGCCGTTTCGTCCCGAGCGCCGGGAAATCAAAGCGGAATAGCGTAAACCACGAGAAAGGAAATTTCTTACGAAGATTGGAAGAGGAAATTTCCATCCGTGTGCAAACCGAACCGTGATGTTGTTCAGGCTGCAATCGTCTGATTTAAGAAGAAATTTCCCGTCTCTCTCGCGTCGCACGGCTGATTGGGGAACTATTACTGCAAGGAACATGGAAAACGAAACTTCTTACCGGGGTCAGCTTGCCCGACGTGCTATCCATCTAATCTTCCGATCATCATCAGAAAGCAGAAATTTTTGCGAAATGCGAAGTTCACGGAAAGGATCGTGCTTTTTGGCCGAAAACGACTATTTTCCATGTGACCTACCCGACATAAGCGGGTACGATTTACCCCTGTCGCGGCATGGAAGCGAACAACTTTCCGAGCAGTGCAGTCAATTGCGTTCTCTTGGTTAAACGTTTGCGCGGCAATGCGACGTGTTCCAGCGGCGAATGTGCCGCAGCGTTCGTTCCAGATGGTTCATTAAGTATCGCGGCGTCGAGCGCATCGCGATAGGCGCAGCTTTGTCTGTTTGCCCGGGCATGTTAGTCCACGTTGTCTTTGGCAATGTGATTGCAATTACAGCGGTTGCTGGCGATATGACACGTCATTCTGAATCATTAAGCACAACGAATTAATAAGAGCTGTTTAAAAACAACTCTGCTGAACTTCAAAAACTCATCTTCGGCTTTTTTATCGAGACTTTCTCGACAGTGGGAAAAACAAACATGGTAAAACGACGACAATTTCTTGGAGGCCTGACGGCCCTTGCCGGTAGCTATCTTTTGAGCGCCTGTGGTGGTGGTGGTGAAGACGGCGGCGCGAGTCTGGCAGCCAAAGCTTCCGCAAGCCCAACGGCGAAAGCTGCCGCTGCATCCGCGAACGGAACGGTCATCCCTTCGGCCGCTTCTATCACCGACAGCTCCGGCGACGTATGGACGCTCGCCAACGGTGTGATCTACAGAAACGGCTCTACCGTTGGCAATACGTACAACGTGTCGCTTGTGCTCTGGTATGGCGGCAAGATCTGGCATTGCGGCACCGCCGGTCAGTTCTTCGTGAACGCGGATGTCGCAGAGCAATGGCTTCCTTGCAGCGATCCTCGCATCGACGTGGCTCCTGTTCCAGGAAGCTTCTACGGCATGAATGGCCACTATGACTATACGTACACGCCTGAGAAGGTCGTGTCGATGCTGAAGGCCATGAATTGCACGAGCTACCGCGTTGGCGTATCCGACGATCCGAGGCAATTGAATGCTGTAGTCAAGCTCGCGCAGGCTTTCCAGTCGGCAGGACTCACGCTGCTCGTGTTGATCGACGAGGGTGTATATGACGCAAGCGGCGCTGTGATCGGAAGTGAGTCGACCGCATATCGCCGCGGTTACTCCGTCGGCTCGACTGTCGCGAATGCATTGAAGCCCTACGGCGTGACGATCTACGAATGCGGCAACGAGTTGACGCGCCAAGACGCGACCGTGATGGACTTCACCTACGCCGGCTCAAAGGCGAGCGACTTCAACAATGCGAACTGGCCAGTCATGCGCGGCGTCATGCGCGGAATGATCGACGGTGTGAAGTCGGTGCAGTCGTCCGCGAAGTGCGGCATCAATTTCTGCGTTGCAGACGTCGGTGCAGCCGACGCACTATGGGACGGCAGGCAACCCGACGGCAGCGGTGGTCATCCGCAGGTACGTTGGGACATTACGACCTGGCACAATTACGAAGTTTATGGCGACCTGTTCAACATCGGGACCGACGGCGCAGGTCCGGGCTTCGACCTTGCAACGTACTGCAAGGCCCGCTATGGCGTGCCGCTTATCGTCACTGAATGGAACGCAGGTCCGGAGCGCTCGGAGAGCTATCGCGGAAATTACATCTCGGACAGGCTTGCCGCCTTCTACGGCGCACGAAAGACGCACAACATTCAGTCGGTCATGTACTACGTGCTGGATAGCGGGAACAACACCTACGGCATCATGATCAACGGCACACCGATAGACGCGCCGTACAACGCATTCACCAGCTTTACTTCGAGCCACGCCGACACCTGAGCGCGCTTCACCGCTTATCGGTTAATGAACCTGGTTCCCGCCTGCTTGCAGGATGGGGCCGGGTTCATTTTGCATTTGATGGCTACTAAGTGGTCCGTGCCGGGACAGAAGCTACTGTCCGATATCAGCGGCAGAACGTGTCCGGAACCAATCTTCCCCAGTCGTAATCGGTGCTATCCGGCGTGAAGGGCAGAACACCTGCTCCCGGTGTGAACGTTAGTTCACCGAAGTACACGTGGTTATCCGGCGCGTACAGATCCACGCGAACATAGTCGAAGTCTTCGCAGAGCTTCGTGGCCGCTTGCAGAATCGCGTCGAGGTTCTCGGGGCGGGGTGCCGGCACCTGACTGCGTTTGTAATAGCCGATTGCTATGTCGAGATGGTTCCAATCGACGTCGTATACATCACCTCTTGTGTTCCCGCCAAATCTGTCGGAAATCACCAGGATGTAGATGATCGGTCGTCCGCTACGCCCGCCGAAGCAGTGCAGTTTGTAGTCGGCGGGAATGTTGCCGCTACTGTCGAGTAACAGCTGCTCGAAGAAGATGCGTGGCTTGATCTTGCGGTAGTGACTTTCACGAGCAATCTTGTAGAAGTCGAGCGACAGCCAGTAGTTTGCAAGGTCCCGCAACTGTTCGAATGAAGTTGCCGACTTGTTTTTGACAACCTCCACATAACTGCTGCCGTGATTTGCCTTCATGACGAACGCATTCGGCAGAGCATCGAATACTTCTTGCGTGAAAGCGTCGGGGACGGAAAGCAACGGAATAACGTGCTTCTCGCCCAGCTTTTTCGCGACGTACTCACGGACCGTGAGCTTGTCGGTCAACTCGACGAACCATGGATCCGGCCGCAAGTTCTTCTGCAGGATCTTTTCGTTGAAGGTGGTGGGCCGACGCAGGTTCGGGTAGCGGCCAATCTCCTTGTGATGCAGCAGACTAAGAAACAAGGGCGCCGGCAGCATCGATTTGGCCGCTTCCTTGAGTCTTCTAACGCTCGATTGCCTACGCGGTTGCGCTGGCTTTGCGGCGTCGTGCGAGAGCAGCCAGTCGTCGGGTACGTCGTCTTCCGACATATCGGCTTTCCTGCCCCGCAGGGTAGATGTACCGGCTTCGTTGGAGAACCGCGCAGATTTGGTGGTTGTCATTTTCTGTTCCATATCTGATAGCTTGGCGACGCTCGATGCGCGCGCAAAGCCGGGCGGCGCGGTCTCTCAACCGCGCGCCGCCTGGCTGTGTTGATGCCGGACCGTCAGTCGTCGATTGCGACGCATCGTTCTGCCACTTCCAGGCGCTGCTGCGCGCGGAATTGCGTGGGAGACATGCCGTAGCGTTCCTTGAATAGGCGGCCCAGGCGATTGCCGTCGCCCATTCCACATCGCCGGGCAATCTTGTCTACCGGCAGATCGGTGTTGCGCAGCATCGCACGAACAACTTCAAAACGCGTGCGCAGCAGGTATTCGAGCGGAGTCATGCCGAACTCGAATTTGAAACGGCGCTGATAGTTTCGTTTGCTCATGGCCGCGCACTCCGCAGCCTTTGCCACGGAGATAGGATTGCTGTAGTTCTCCTTGATCCAACGCGCGGACTCGCGAATCTTCTCTGTCGTGGTGGTAATGCTCGCATCGTCGAGTTCGAATTTGTCTGACTCGACGTAGGTCGTTTGCAGCATGTCGGCGATCTTTCGGGCGATCTCGGTACTGAGGTCGCGTTCGATCTGCGCAAGGGCGAGGTCTGTCGGCGTGGCACTGCTGGTCCGCGTCGTCGTCGGAGCGTCGTCGAATACGAAGATCGGCACTGTGGAATGCATCGGATCCTTGCAAATGACGACCATGTTGGCGCCTTGCTGGATATCGAACGATGCAATAGAGCCTTGACGGGCTATCCATGAAAGCAGACGGTCGTTGGATTCCAACGCCCTCGCCGCGTCGCGACAGGCGACGAACAACGCGTGGAATTCGCCGAGCCGATGGCGCTCGATACTTTGGGTCCAGATCGATATGCCAGACGAACTGGTTACGAGCCCGCCGCTTTCAGAAAGTACTGAAAGCGAATAGGGAGACCCGGGTGCTGTGTCTTCTGACAATTCGTTTGCCAGACGGAATGCGTCGCCGATAGATCCAGCAGTCGCCATGGAGCATTCCTGGGACACTAAGAGCCCAATGTGTTTCGCTGCTTTCCGTGTTGCAGCCTTTGGACTGGTCCGGTGCGCATCAATGTACGACCTGAGAAAATCGGTGGAAGTCGTCACGCTTAGTTCTCCAAACAGGGTGAATCACTGCCTACGTGTCGAGATTAGCGTACTCAAATGACCCTGGCGATGGTGGCCGGTAATCGATGGTGTTTTGGCGCAATTCGGAGGATTGGAGAAATACTTACCTTGTGCGCCTGAATAAAGGCATACGAAAGCCTGTCCGAGTCAGCAACAATTGCTGGAACGAACGAATGCGCGTTTGCAGGGCAAAAGAGCGGTCTTTGCCTTCAAAGCCCCGTGGGAGAAGGCTTACGAGGTATTTCACGCCGGCAGCGCCGGATCGGCCCCGTGAGAAGAGACACAAATGGCGCATAACGCTGAATGCACAGACCGGTATCACTCTGTTACATCCATTGCAGATAGCTACAACACTTTCTAAATTGTGTGTTGCGTGGTGATCTCTTCCACGGAATCGGCCATTAGCACCCGAATTTACGCCCCGGGTGATGCACTCATTCGAACCGACGCTATGCTTCACTGCAGCATCTGTAGAAAAGTAGCGGTTGCCCCGGTAGGCGCTATCGAATGCCAGCAATGCGCAATTTCTTCACCTTTGTCACGTAAAGAAGTTGATTGAGGTGTAGTAATTGCCGTGTCTTTAAGTGCTTTGCACTGACGACGTACGACGAGGCATCGCTCACATGAGTCCGGGGCCGGACCGCGCTTTGCGAAGTCGACTGTAGGTCGGTCTCTGGTGTAATAAAAAGCTAACGATTTGTAGTACGGAATTAAACGCGGAGCGCGGTGTCAAGCGTATCGCTTCGTGATCTGGGGGATTGAAAGTCTGGAGACGGGGGCGAGCCGTGTTGCCAACGGCGCAGCCTTTGATCAATTCAAGCAGGTGGACAGCCACTTGGCTTGGCAAACCATGACGTAGTCCCCGATCAAACGTCGGGCCTACGCCATATGCGTTCCTGTCAGAGACGGCAGGAGCCGCGGACCGTTGGTTGAGCCAGGCGGTGTCGACTCATTACTGTGCCCATCAAACATGGAAGGATCAAACCGGTGGACTACTATCCTCTGAATTCGCTCCCGGCGACTGCCAGTACAGAGCGCGGCCAATTAAGCCCCAGTGCCATGTTGCGTCTGATGCGCGACCATATCTGGGAGATCGTACTTACCACGGTCGTCGTGGTCAGCCTCGCCGCCGCTTATCTGCTCATCGCGTCCCCGATCTATTCCGCGGATGTACTCATTCGCGTAGATCCGCCCGAACCGAATGCGCTCGGTCTTGCACTCCAGAATCAGGAGAACCTGCCTCCGCCCGCACCGTCTACCGTGACGGAAATGGGAGTCATGCGCAGCCGCTCCGTGCTCGAGCCAGTGATCCAACGTTTCCGGTTCGACGTCTCCGTGACGCCGCACAAGCTACCGCTGCTCGGCGACATTGCAGAGAAGTTTGCGACGCCTGGTGAGCCGTCCCGGCCATGGCTTGGACTCAAGTCGTACGCATGGGGAGGCGAGCAGGTAAAGATCGGCACGCTTGACGTTCCCAAAGATCTGGAAGAAGAAAAAATGACGCTGGTTGCTGGAGAGGACAATACCTACGAATTGCGCGGGCCGCAAGATCAGGTATTCCTCCATGGCGTTATCGGCAAACAGGTGTCCAGTAATGGCATTTCAATGCGCGTGGATGAACTTGTCGCACGCCCGGGCACCGAATTCACGGTAGTGCGGTGGAATGCGGTGGACGCGATCAAGCGTTTCGACGCAACCATCAAGGTTAGCGACAAGGTCAAAGACTCCGGTCTTCTTCAGATCGAGTACACCGACAAAAGCGCGGCGAAGGCTGCTGAAGTCGCGAATGCGTTGGGCCAGCAATACCTGGCGACGGCGATTGCCAGCCGGCAACTCAACGACACCACCACGCTCGCGTTCATCAACGGAGAACTTCCTCGCCTGCTCGCAGACCTGAGGAAAGCCGAAGAAGCGCTAAAGGCATTCCGGGCCAATTCTCAGTCGATGCAGCCGACAGCAGAGGCGCAGGCCTACTTGCAAGGCGGCCTCGACATTGACCGGCAAATCGCAACGCTCCAGCTGCAACGCACGCAATTGCTCGAGCGCTATACGCCGCAGAGCCGTTGGGTACAAAGCGTCGACACGCAGCTTGCGCAACTGAAGAACGCGAAGGCGAGCTTCGATGGACATTTCAACGGTATGCCCGCGTCCGAACGTTCGAGCGTCGATCTGATTCGCGCGCAGAAGGTGGCGGAAACGATCTACCTGGGCATGGTGCAGAAGGCCGAGCAATTGCAGGTGCGGCGTGCAAGTACCACTGGCGGAGCGCACGTGGTCGACGAAGCGATTACGCCGCATCGTCCGGTTAAACCGAAGCCGATTCTGGTGCTTCCTGGCGGTCTCGTACTCGGCCTCGTATCCGGCGTTGTGCTCGTCTTCATGCGCCGACATGTGCTGACGGGCGTAACGGATCCGCGTTATGTCGAACGCAGAATGAGCGTGCCGGTATTCGGCGAGATCCTGTTCAGCCAGCAGCAGTTGTTGCTCGATCGAACGAATGCCGGCGCGAAATCGCTGCCTGGTGCTGCCGCGCGGGCAGGGCTGCCTCAGCCGGCCACGGGCGGCGTGCCAGAAATCCAGGTGGCAGGCGGCGGCACCAAGGTGCTTGCTGAACGCTTCCCGAACGACACTTCTGTGGAGGCGCTGCGAGCAGTGCGCACTTCGCTGGCACGCGATCTCGCGCATTCACGCAACAACATTCTGATGGTGATCGGGCCGACTCCATCGGCGGGGAAGAGCTTTGTCGCGGCCAACATTGCGACGCTGCAGGCCGAGATCGGCGCGCGAGTTCTTCTGATCGATGCCGATATGCGTCGCGGCCATCTCGCATCGCTCTTCAATCAGAACAATCGCGGCGGTCTTTCCGAGGTTCTCTCGGACCGTATGCCACTGCGCAATGCGCTGCGTCATACGGGTATCGACGGTCTCTCGTTCATGTCGTGCGGTTCGCGCCCTGACAATCCAGCTGCCTTGCTCGCAAGGCCGCGTTTCAAGGAAGTGCTGGAGCGCCTGAGCGGGCAGTTCGATCTGGTGATCTTCGATACGCCGCCGTTCCTTGCGGTCACCGACGCGTCGATCATTGCGAGCGAAGCGGGTGCATCGCTACTTGTGTTGCGCTCGGGCATGCAATCGGAGGAAGAGATCGAGGACACCGTGAAGAAGATGGAGCGCGCGGACGGCCGCATCGCCGGTGCGGTGTTCAACGGTATTCCGCTTCGACGCAGTACTCGCACCTACGGTTATGCAACCAACTATGCGAGCGACTATGGCGATGCCGACGCAACCGGTGGATCCCTGCGAACGTGAGCGAGTTGCTACGTCGTTCGATGAACTCGCAAAACGGAGAAGCAGATGGCGTTTGCAATCAACGGTAAATTCACTTCGCAGCCGGTCACGGGTGTGCAGAGAGTCGCGTATGAGTTGACGAGAGCGATGCAAATGCGGGTTCCGCCGGGCGAGAAGCTCGAGGTATTCGTGCCGCGCGATGCAAAGGAGCCGGGCGCGCTGCTGAAATGGCAGCGACGCTTCCCATGGCTTCGCGGCACGCTGTGGGAACAGATCACACTGCCCATTGCCACGAGAGGCGTCAGGCTCGTCAACCTCTGCAACATGAACCCGGTGTTGAAACGCCGGCAGGTGGTGATGCTCCACGACATGGCGGTGTATGACGTGCCGGGCGGATTCTCCAAAAAATTCGTACTGTGGTACCGCCTTTGTTTCTTCATACTGCCACGAATGCAGCCGATGATTCTGACGGTGTCGAAGTTCTCCCGATCGCGGATCTGCCACCACCTGAAGATCGACGAATCGCGAGTCGCAGTAGTGAGTCCCGCTGCGGACCACCTGGACCGCGTTACCTCGGACCCTGCGGTGATCGAGCGGCTCAATCTCGTCAAGGACGCCTATTGCGTCGTGGTCGGCAGTCTCGATCCGCGCAAGAACCTGCAACGCGTGCTGGAAGCGATAGAGAAGCTCGGGCATCTCGACCACGTCAAGTTCGTAGTGGTCGGTGGCAAGAATGCGCGCATCTTCAATAGCGAACTCGCTGAAGAGAAACCGCAATCGGAAAGAGTGGTGTGGGCCGGTTTCGTCACTGACGGCGAGCTGAAAGCACTCTATGAAAACGCCGGGTGTCTTATCTTTCCGTCGCTGTACGAGGGCTTCGGCCTGCCTCCGCTCGAGGCCATGTATTGCGGCTGTCCGGTAGTCGCATCGTCGCTGACCTCTATACCGGAGGTTTGCGCAGATGCGGCGATGTATTGCGACTCCACATCGGCGGACGACATTGCCGCGAAGATCTCTCTAATGATGACAGACGACGTATTGCGACAACGTTATAGGGCAATGGGACTCGCTCGTGCGCGCGAGTTTCGCTGGGACGTGACCGCGCAGACCGTGCTCGAGATTCTCAAAGGGCAGGCAGGCGTGCAGCTGACGGGCGTGCCGGCCCGCGCGTCGGCGGGCTAGCGCATGTCGGTAGGCAGGCCAATGTTTCGCATTCGAAAGAGTGTCGGCAGACGTCGGGCGTTGGGAACAATCGCCGCCCTTTTTGGTGCGGCCATACCGCTTGCGCGCGGCAAGACTTCGTCGTCGGCCGGTACAGTGCCGCAAGCGGGAAGTTCGGGAAGTACGGGAAGTACGGGAGGTCGCAGGATCACGGACCTGATCGGCTCGAATGGATGGGCTGGCGCAAGCAACGACGTCGAGATGTGGCGGCAAATGGGCATCACCTGGGGGCGCGATTCGGTTGGCCCCGGTCAGCCGGATTCACCCGCTGAGCCCATGCGTGTCGACAAGACTGGATCGCAGTTCGACAACGATCTTCCGTCAGCGCTGCTGCTGAACAACCGCAATGGCATTAAGTCGCTGTTGCTGCTTGGCTATACGCCGCCGTGGAATGCCACCGTGCCCGGTGACAGCAATTCTGCGCCCGTGGATGTCCGGGCGTGGACCCGTTACGTCGAGGCAGTTGTGCGCAAGTACTCCGCACCGCCGTTCAACCTGCGCTATTTCCAGATCTGGAACGAGGCGGCCGGGAAATTGTCCGGCGGTTTACCGCAGGCTACCTTCTGGCACGGTCCGAACTTCAACAAGGATGAAAAGCACGCGAAGCCGTACGACCGTGCGATGCAGGACTACGTTGAACGTGTGCATCTGCCTGCCGCCCGCATCATCCGGAAGTACAACGCGTATATCGTCTACGGCGGCTGGCCCGATCAGGGCGGCGTGTCCAACTTCTGCAAGTGGCTCGAGTACCGAAGTCCCGCTTCGAATGAACGCATGCTGGACTGGGTCGACTATCTCGACACGCACTACCTGGGCGTCGCCGATCTCGATCCGCTGTATCAGCAGTACGTGAAGAACGGCCCGGCGCGCGGTATCTGGCAGACCGAAATCGGCGATGCGTATATGAAGAATCCGCATTACCTGGCGGAGTACTTCTTCGACTTCGCGGTGTGGGCGCTCGATCGGAACTGGAACGAACCCAACAAGTACGTGTCCATGATCTATCACTGGGACGGATACGAGCCGTTCCGTCTAACTCATCGCGGTCCACCTAGGCGGACCTACAACGCGTCGGGCAGAAGCCTCGTCGTACTTCATCAGACTGTTTCGGGCTCGCTGGCAAGTTTGACGAACCCGTTGCAATTTGGTCCAGGCGCATCCGGCAGCGGTCTGCGCTCCGGCAATGACATCGTGCTGCAGGTCAATGGATCCGCGGGCTGGCGGGCTGTCACAGTGGCGGGGCTTAAGCGGCCTTCGGGCCGAGAAGTAAAGATTGATTTCATAGACGCGGTGACGGGCACAGTAAGTGCACCTGATGCCATTACGACCACATGGAGTAACGACGGTTTGCAACTGCGATTCAAGGTGCCGGACAAGGTCAATGGCGCCGAAAACGATCCGCCAACCCACCTTGCTTATATCGCCGTCCGCTCGCTTGCGTAGCAATTCCGACTCACCGAAAACTTCAAAATAGCGTCGAATGCCATGAACCAGGTCACAGTTGTCATATGCAACTACAACTACGAACGCTATCTAGCGGCCGCGATCGATTCCGCGCTCAACCAGGACTATCCAGGCACGCAGGTTGTCGTGCTCGACGACGGTTCGACTGACGGATCGCGGAAAATCATAGAAAGCTACGGTAGCCGAATTACCGCGATCTTCCAGGAAAACGGCGGCCAGGTTGCCGCATACAACCACGCGATCAGTACGCTGGAAACGGAATACGCGATCCTTCTCGATTCGGACGACATCCTGTATCCGAGCGCCGTGTCGGAAGTAATGCAGGTCTTTAACAGCGGCTCCTGGGCGAAGGTGCAGTTCCGGCTCGACGTCATGGACGCCAGCGGAGCGGCGACAGGGGCTTACGTGCCGAACACCGAACCGCCCGCCAACTGCGGAGAACTTCTGCAGGCGGGCTGGCTCTATCCGTCGCCGCCGGCCTCTGGCAACGCGTATCGCGTAAGCGCACTCAAGCAGGTGTTTCCCATTCCGGCGCCGGGAATCAATCGCTACGGCGCCGACTTCTTCGCGATCTACGGCGCTGCATTAGTCGGCCCGGTGGCCACGGTGCGCAAGTCGCTCGGCGGCTATCGCGTGCATAACGCCGACGGCGGCACGGTGTCCTTCGCCAATTCCGAGCAGATTTCCAAGGCGCCGAAGGCGCTGGGCATGCGCTGGGCGATCCTGAGAAATGTTGCGAGGTCGCGTCTGGAGATCGAGTTGCCCGCGACATTTCATGATTTTGGCCACGAGAAGGCAATCTTCTGTTCAAGCGTGTATCGGGCGACGCTCGTTCATCGGTGGCGCTGGATGTTGCACGATTCGCGCGGCTACCTGCATGCGATCGTAGCTAACCCTTTCTGGAGCGTGAAGAAGAAGTTCGGCACGCTGTTTCTTTCCGGCCTGTGCCTCGTACCGTACTCGCCACTTTCTGACTTCGTCGTTCGCTACATATCGAACCCGCTCGCACGCAGACGCGTGGCGCAGCGCTGAAGTCAGGAATACGCAATTGGAGAACGGAATGGAAAGACGAGACAACGCAAGCGTCATTGCGTTTGTTTACGGCGGATATTTGATGAGGTACGTGTACCTCATCATCGTGGTGCCGTTTTACGGAAGAATTCTCGGCGTGTCCGAGTACGGGCGAGTGCTCGCGTCAATGTCGCTTATGAACGTGATCTGGATGCTCGTGAGCTACGGATTCACGTTTGTTGGAATGCGCGAAGTCTCGAAGGCGCATTCGGTGCAAGAGTGCAATTCCATCTACTCGCTGCACGTCAGCGCGCGGCTCTTGCTGGCCGCGCTGGGCGGATGCATCGGCCTCGTCGCCACCATGTGCTCGCCGACATTGTCTGAGCGACCTCTTATCGGTGTACTGGCTACATTGCTCGGCATCGTCTCGGCGCTGAATCTGGGCTGGCTATTTCAGGGGCGTCAGCGTTTTCGTACCCCGATCATGATCGAGGTCTTCGGCTTCGCTGTGAGCCTCGTGCTGGTGCTGAGCTTCGTGAAGGAACCCTCAGATTCGGTGTGGGTGCTTGCGAGCCTGCTGATTGCGGGAGTGGCGTCGTCGATCATTTCGTATGGCATTACCACATCACAACTGGGATTGCCGCGTCTGAAACTAGAAGGCGTGATGCCGCTGATTCGCAGCTCGACGATGCTGTTCTGCTATTCGTCGGGCTCCGTGGTACTCACGGCGTCGTCGACGTATCTGCTGACGTTGTTGTCCACGCCTGCTCAGGTTGGGTATTTCGGCGCGGCTGAGCGCTTCGCGACTATTGCGCTCAGCCTGATGGGCCCCGCATCGCAGGTATTCGTCCCGACGATTTCGCGGCAGCTTGCTCAAGGCGACAAGGACGGCGCGCATGCGACCACTCGCCAGGGCGCGGCGCTTCTGCTCGGCTATGGCCTACTCGTTTTTTGCGGCGCAATGACGTTGTCGCCCTTTGTCTTGCCGCTGATTCTCGGGCCGGCGTTCGAGCCTGCCGCTCGAGTTCTTCAATGTTTCGCGTGGATGTTCCCGTTCGTCGCATTCAACGAGTTCGTCGCGTTCTATGTATTCGTTCCGCGCAGAAAGGACCGGCTGCTTGCGTTTGCAGGTGTAGCCTCCGGCCTCGTCAATCTGGCCGCGGCGCTGCTTCTCGCGCCGCGCTTCGGAGCAATTGGCATGGCAACTGCGCGGGTCATCGGCGAGGCGACCCTCGCCGTGATCCTGATGGTCATCATGGTCCGGCTCGAATTGGTTGGGCTCGTGCCGGGCGCGCGGCGCGCTGCAGGAATGCTGGGGCTTGCATGGGGCGCAAGAGCCCAGGCAGGCGCGACCAAGGACGACTGAACCGGATTGCCGGCGCTGAAGCGTCCGGCGCGTAATCTCACAGGAGGTTGAAGTGAAAGTCGCTATTGTTCACGATTGGCTCGTGGTTTCGGGCGGCGCAGAGAAGGTTTTAAAGAGCATCGTCGAATGTTTCCCGAAAGCGGACATCTTCTCGATTGTCGACTTTCTCGAAGATCGCGATTGTGTGAAGGGCAAGCCCGTCAACACGTCGTTCATTCAGAAGATGCCTTTTGCGCGGAAACGCTATCGTGCATATCTGCCGTTGATGCCGATCGCAATCGAACAACTGGACCTGTCTGCATACGACCTCGTTATCTCGAGTTCGCACGCGGTGGCCAAGGGCGTGCTGACGGGCCCCAATCAGATTCATATCAGCTATGTGCATTCGCCGATTCGCTATGCGTGGGATCTCCAGCATCAGTATCTACGCGAATCGCACCTGAACAAGGGCCTCAAGTCCATCATGGCCCGTGCGCTGTTGCACTACATCCGCGGCTGGGATTCGCGTTCGGCGAATGGCGTGGACCATCTGCTTGCGAATTCGCACTTCATTGCGCGAAGAATCAGGAAGGCGTATCAGCGCGACGCTACGGTTATCTATCCGCCGGTCGATCTCGACAACATGGTCATGTGCACGCAGAAAGAGAACTTCTACGTGACCGCATCACGCATGGTGCCGTATAAGCGCATAGACCTGATCGTGCGGGCTTTCTCGCAGACGCCGGAGCGCAAGCTCGTGGTGATCGGCGACGGCCCGGAAATGAAGCGCATAAAGGCGGTCGCGGGCCCCAACGTGACGATACTCGGCCACCAGCCTCTGGAAGTGCTGGTCGATCATCTGCGGCGCGCTCGCGCTTTTGTGTTCGCTGCAGAAGAAGATTTCGGCATCTCCGTGGTGGAGGCTCAGGCGTGCGGAACGCCTGTGATCGCGTTCGGCAGGGGAGGCGCACTGGAATCGGTTGTAGGCTTGCCACTTGAGCAGCCAACCGGTGTCTTCTTCGGTGAGCAAACGGCTGAGTCTTTGCTCGAAGCAGTAACACGGTTTGAGCGCAATGCTACGTTGTTCGACCCGGTCAATTGCCGCCAGAATGCCGAACGGTTCTCGACTGAGAACTTTAAAACCGCATTGACGGATTTCATTGACGCACGGCTTCTGCGCAGCTCAATCGAACAGCTCCGCCCGTACCTCGTGCGCGAGCGGGCTGTCGACGAACGTCATCTGGCGAGCGTGCCTTCGTAAGTTTGAATGCGATATTTGACGCGGCCTGCAAGAGCCATGATCGAGTGAGCGTGGCTGTGTATTTGCGGTGACCGCGTTTCAATAAGCCGCTGAAGCGGCGCCTGGTGTCCATAGGCGAGCGCGCACACGAACAGAAGGCTCGCGGCCAACCACGCGGGCCGCGCACGTTCGGACTGCTCGGAAAGGGCCTTTCGCAGGAACATCAGGCCTACGATCGCGCCAAGAATCCACCCTGCAATCACCTCCGGCAACGTATGCGAGAGGTCCATCAGGCGCGATACGCCCGTTAGCGCGCCGATTCCCATTCCAGCTGCAATTCCTAGCGACGGCGGCAGACGCCACCACTTCAATTGCAGTGCGAGCGCGACCATCCACACGCATGTCGACAGCATCGCGTGGCCGCTAATCACGCGGAAATGCGAAGCGGGAAGAGAGATGCCCCAGCCGGCGTAGAAGATCTTGCTCGCGCCGACAATGGCGATGCCGGCAGAAAGCATCACGATCCACCGGAAGGCGAGCTTGACGTTAAAGAGAGCGATCCAGCAGGCGCAGACAGCGGCCACGGGTAAGGTGACGGCGGCATCGCCTATGTTGGTGAATACTGTCCACATAGGGTTCCCGTTCTTGTTGGGTTTCGCTATAGCGGGGAACTGTCGTTCCCGCTATAGCGCAGCAGGCGTAGCAACTTCTTAGACGCGACGGCGGGCCAGCGATTTGCGCCGATTGAATTCCGCAGTGATCGCATTGGCGGATTGTGACGCCAGCAGCAGGGAGATGACGAGCGAGAGTATCAAAACGTTCGAAGGCGATACGAGCCGATGCTCTGTTGCCGCCATGACCAGCAAACACACGGACGAGATTTCGACGAAGCGGAACGCGGAAAAGTTCTGGCCGCCTCCGACCAACGCGCTGGCAGCCGCTCCATCTTTACTCCACTCCACCAGCTTCCAGAAGAAAGTCAGCGTGAGGAACAGGCCCACCACACCCGTTTCGGCGAGCGCATTCAGGTAAGAGTTATGAGCGTGCGAATCGCTGTGTTCGACCACGATGTCGGAAGGTGCACCGAACAGGTGAAAGTACGACGTTACAGTGCCGATGTGATCGTCGAATGAACCGAAGCCAAGGCCCACGATCGGGCTTTGCTCAAAATAGGCGAGGGCGCGCGGCCACAGCCATTCATAGCGGATGTTGAGGTTGGCGACCTTGGCATCCTGATTGTGGATATTGAATGGGTAGCCCATGTAGTCGATGGTCCCGTCGGTATGGAAGAAGGCCATTGCAAGGGAGCCCGCAATCAGACCGCCCATCAACACAGCCAGTAGCCAGCGCTTACGGCCGAAGTACAGGTATGGCAGTACTGCTGCGGCACCGAGCAGCGAGCCACGGCTGTATGTTGAAAACAGCATCATTGCGTTGGCCGCGATCAGCGCGAGCAGCAGTTTGCTGCGCTTTTGCAGATAGCATCCAACACCGAGGCAGAACAGCATGGCGAAGAATCCGCCCGCTGCGTTGCGCGCGATGAAGTAACTGCCGAAGCTGTTGTCCGGGTTCGTGAAGATGCTCAGAATGCCGGTCTCGACGACGTAGTAAGCGTATGGCGGAATGTTGATCCCGACCGCGAAGATGAAGAACGTGCGAAGCACTTTGTTCAGATCCAGCCGATGCACATAGAGGCAACCGGCAAAAATGGGAGCGTAGGAAATGAAGAAGTTGCCGTCGCGCCGGTAAAACTCGAATTCGGTAAACGATTTCGGATCGTAAAGCAGCGTGGATACGACGATAAAGGCGGTGAGTGCCGTCAATGGTGTAATAAAAGCCGGATAGCGCCGGCCAAAAAAACGCCATGAGTAAAGAACGATCGGTACAAAGCCGACCGCGCTAAGTGGCACGAGATTCGTAACAGTAAGAAACAACGCAAGTAGCGAAATGTAAGCCATTGCGACTCCCGAAAAACAAATGGCGCATAGCCTGCAATGACATGGCCATTACGTGCGAACACAACCTGGTTGGAGATGCGGCGCGCCGCAGCGGGGCGACGAACCTGAATTGAATTGGGTCCTGCGTATGGATGAATGAGCTACCCAAGCACCCATGAAGGTACCACGTATAGGCACTGATTTCCACGCGCTGCCGCACAGACGGCGGGCGATAACAATGGTCTCGCAGACGGGCGCGCTCGCTAATGCCACCACGCTGGCCAAAACCTCAACTGTTCGCGCCACGATTGCTGTGGTGCAGCGTGAGGTGTCTATGATTGATCACATCGAGTAATGCTTCAGTGGCATCTGCATTCTGGCGCCACGCCGATATGTATGCCGTTTGTTTTTTCGTGAGCGACCCGCTGCTGCCTGAGTGCCCAAGGGTGGACGCTCACGGACGAGAACCCGGTGTGCATCCTTGCTTTACGCGGACAGAACGGCTCGCGTAGCCCGTTGATGCCCACACCCCGTCATTGATCACATGTGAGACCGGAAAGTGCCGACGTATAGCGTATTTCGTCGGCGCTTATGCGATTAATCGCTGTCCGGCCCATATGTCTTGGAGCGATAAATGGATAAATTTTTTGCAACCGCCGGCGAGACCGACTTCGAAGCTCAGCACGTAGCATCGCAGGAATGCCCCCCGCTCGCGCAAGTCATTCTCGCAGGCGGCTCGGGCACGCGTCTATGGCCTGTGTCGCGTGAGCAGTTCCCGAAGCAGCTGATCGATGTGATTGGCGACAAGACGTTGTTGCAGGCCACGATGAACCGGATGGACGACTTCAATCCACTATGGAGCGTCGTGCCCGATCCGGTAATTGTGTGCGGTGCCGAACATTATTTCGCAACTTCTGAGCAGGCTCGCGAAAGTGGCGTGAACGCCCGTATCGTCGTCGAGCCCGGTCGCCGCGATACAGCACCTGCCCTGACCCTTGCCGCGCTGACTGCAGCATCTGAAGGCACGGACGTAATTCTCGTCGCGATGCCTGCGGACCATGCGATTGCAGATCTGACGGCGCTCCATAAGGCAATTGAAATTGCGGCTCGCCACGCGGACGCGGGCGCTATTGCCACGCTGGGCGTTCCGCCTACCGGCCCGGACACAGGCTTTGGGTATATCCGTCTCGGCAGTGCACTGTCGGACGGCGCACATCGAATCGAACGTTTTGTCGAGAAGCCGGCGCCCGAGTTGGCTGCGCAGTACGTCGAGTCCGGCAATTACTGGTGGAACAGCGGCATGTTCGTAGTACGTGCATCCGTATGGCTCTCCGTGATCCGTCAGTTCCAGCCGCAAATACACGATGCCTGCGTGCGAGCTTATGAAGGCGCCAAGGTCACCGACGGCTGTGTCGTTCCCGACGCAGAAGCGTTCTTGCAGTCGCCGTCGGACTCGATCGACTACGCAGTCATGGAACATCTAGGGAAGCCCGAATCGCCATTCTCGGGCGTGGTCGTGCCGCTCGAGGCCGGCTGGTCGGATCTGGGGTCGTGGGACGCCGTGTGGCAGGCGATGGAAAAGGACGATTGCGGCAACGCATCGAGCGGGCGTGTCCTCTTCGAAGGTGCGACTGCAACTTACGCTCGCTCGCAAGGCGGCCGACTGCTCGCGTGCGTCGGTACGAACGATCTGATTGTCGTCGAGACGGACGACGCCGTTCTGGTGGCTGACCGTTCGCACGTGCAGGACATCAAGGGACTCGTGTCGCGTATCAAGGCGGAGAAGTCACCCGAAGCGGATGCGCACAGAAAGGTGCGTCGCCCGTGGGGCTTTTACGATTCGATCGATCAGGGCGACCGTTTCCAGGTGAAGCGAATTGTTGTGATGCCGGGCGCGCGCCTGTCGCTGCAGATGCACCATCACCGCGCAGAGCATTGGATCGTGGTGAGCGGTACCGCGCTCGTCACGCGCGGCGAAGAACAATTCCTTCTTGGCGAAAACGAGTCGACGTATATCCCGCTGGGTATTCGTCACCGGCTCGAGAATCCCGGTTGCGTTCCGCTTCAGATCATTGAAGTGCAGTCCGGAACCTATCTCGGCGAAGACGACATCGTTCGATTCGACGACAAGTATGGCCGTGCTGGTTGATCGGCCGTGGCGAACCAGAGAGCGTACGAGGGAACTGCTATGCGATTGATCACAGGTCTGATGGCCAGGCTGTTCGATGTGGCGATGATCCTCGGAGGCGCGGTTGCCGCGTCTCACATTCGCTTCGACGATTTCGCGCAACGAAACTTCTACCTGGCATTTGTCGCGTTCGCGGCGGCGTTTTCGCTCGCCGTGTTTCCGGCGCTGGGCGTCTATCAGTCGTGGCGCGGCCGGTCGAAACGCGTTCTCGCCGGGCAGGTGGCGCTTGGCTGGCTCGTGGTGCAGGCCTGCGCACTCGCGTTGATGTTCTCGTTGCACCGCATCGATTTCGTCTCCCGGTTATGGTTTGTGTACTGGACTGGCATCGCTGGCGGCGCAATGATCGCGGGGCGCATGGTGACCCACGTTCTCCTCGGTCGAGTGCGCAACGCAGGGTTGAATCTCCAGAAGGTCGCTGTCGCCGCGTGCGGAGAACATTGCGACGAAATCTTGCGCAAGATGGAGATGGAGCCGGCCGCAGGCTTTCGTGCAAACGCTGTCTACAACCTGCGTCCGGACAAGGAAACCACGATGTCCGTGCCTGTGTTCGAGCAGCGCGCCGCGTTTGCGAAATACGTGCGCGAACAGCAGATAGACGAAGTGTGGCTGGCGTTGCCTTTGTCGGAAGAGCGCGCGATTCTGGAACTGGTCGATGAATTCCGCAACGATCTGATCAATGTGCGCTTCATGCCGGATGTCCGGGCGCTTGCCCTTTTCGATGGAAGCGTGACCGAGTTGCTCGGCTTTCCAACCATCAACCTGGCCGCCTCACCATTGCCGCCGAACGCTCTCGTGAAAAAAGAACTGTTCGATCGCATCTTCGCACTGATTGCGTTGATTGCTGTCTCGCCGATTCTTCTCGCGTGTGCGATAGCGGTGAAGCTCAGTTCGCCGGGTCCTGTGTTCTTCAAGCAATGCCGAAAGGGCGCGGACGGTCGCGTCTTTATGATTTACAAGTTCCGGAGTATGCGCTTGCATGCGAAGAAGGAAGGAGTGCTTGAACAGGCTACGCGTGGCGACCCCCGCATCACGCGGGTCGGACGATTCTTGCGGCGTACGAGCCTTGACGAGTTGCCGCAGTTCTTCAACGTGCTGCGTGGCGACATGTCCGTAGTGGGGCCGAGGCCGCACGCGCTCGAGCACGACGACCTTTATCAGCACATCGTATCGGGCTATATTCACCGCTATCGGATCAAGCCCGGTATCACCGGGTGGGCACAAATCAATGGCTTTCGCGGGGAGACGGACCGCATCGAGAAGATGGAGGGCCGCGTAGCGCACGATTTGTACTATCTTCGGAACTGGTCGTTCGCGCTCGACGTCAAGATCATTTTCGCGACTGTATTCAAGGGGCTGCATCATCCCAACGCTTACTGATCCGTCCGTTGGATCGAGGCCCCAGTAATGCAGTGAAGTGCGTGCGGAGCTTAAGCATAATCAGAAGGGGGAGGGGACTATGAAACTGATCGACGTTGAGACAGTAGCCAGACGTTCAATAAAGAGCGTGGGGCGATACGCATTCCACCGGGTGCATGGCGTGCAGGCTAAGCGCGTCCTGCGGCAACTGGAGAAGAAATACGGACCAGCGGACCCGGCTACTCTCAAGCAGGCCGATACGTATGCACTCGACGTATTCGGCGATGCGATCTACGCACCCTGGCTTCGCGTTTACGCTGCGTTCAGCGGCACGTTCAAGGAAGGCTGGATCCCCGACAACTTTTACGGCGGCGTGGTCGTGCCCAATATGAAAGGCGGCTACGGCAGGATCTCGAACCTGAAGCCCATGTCGCGGGTTATCTTCGGCGGTGACGCGTTTCCCGACATTGCCTACTTCGCGAATGGCCTGTTCTTTACGGACCGCAACGTGGTGGTTCCGGAGCGCGAGCTCGAAGACGCGGTGTTCCGCGACTGCGATAAGGTCGTCTTCAAACTGGACGGCTCAGGGCAAGGCAAAGGCATTCATTTCTTCGACCGAAAGTCGTTCGACTGCGATCTCATCAAATCGCTCGGCAACGGAGTAATACAGAAGTTCATCGTTCAGCATCCATTGCTGAGCGCGTTCGCTGCCAACTCGGTCGCGACCTTACGCCTCACCACGGCGGTGGACGACCTTGGCCGCGCCTCGCTGCGCGCCGCATTTTTGCGCGTGGGCAGGGCGAGTCATACCCATATCACGGTGGACGACGAAGTTTGTGTGCCCGTGGACCTGGTAACGGGTGAATTCGCTCGCAAAGGCTTCATGAGCGATTGGGGCGCGACTGAAGAGCACCCCGATTCCAAAGTCAGGTTCGCCGGACTGAAAATGCCTGCGTTCAGCGATTGCATTGATACCGTTCTGCAACTCCATCGCAAGGTGCCGTTTGCGCGATGCATTGGGTGGGACGTGACAGTCGACAGTGACGGCAAGGTGCAGATCATGGAATGGAACGGCGAACACAACGATGTGAAGTTCAGTGAGGCGACCCAGGGTCCCTGCTTTCAGGACCTGAAGTGGGAACTGCTGAAGGGTAGCGCCTTATGACGGTATTCAGCGAGGAACGCGCGTGAGCGAACAATTGTGGTGCGTCCATATTGAGGGACCCGACGACTTCATTGCTATGGCTTCGCGAGAAGCGGCGCAGCGTGAAGCGTCGGCTATCAATGCGTATGTGGAGCGCTCAGGGCAAGCTCAGAGCGCCGCGCATGCGCGCGCGGTCGCAATGGAATGGCCGTTCCCGCCGGAGGGCCACGCCCGCGCGCTGGAGAGCGACTGGGAAGACTTGCAGCGCATGCCGCACCGTCAGCAGCAGGGCGGGTCGTCGCAGGGTCTGTTGACGAATATCGCGCGGCGAGTGAAGGAGCTTATCGAAGTCGCGCGAGGCGCATGACCGAACGGCCACGCGGCCGCTCAAGTGTTCAAACCCCCAGACGCTTCACAATTGCCGTCTTTACGACCGGCATGCCAATCTGCAAGAGCTTGCGGAAGCCCTCGTCGCGCCCGACCTTTTGCTCGACGTTATCTATCATCGCCTGCATGACATTCGCGGGATAAAACTCCCGGAAAAGTCTGTTCGCACCGATTTGCTCGAAGACGTAATGAAGAAATGAGCCGCGCGGCGGTCCGACTCTTTTGAACAAACCCATCTTCACAACGCGATTGTTCCAGAGGTGCAGCGAGTACGAATTGGCGCACAACGCTGCGCACTCGTCGAAGTACTGCGGAAGAAATACCTTGTAGTAATCGTCGAAATGTACAGGATAGAAGTCGCTTTCTGGTACTCCCGCATTTACGCCATATACGGACGTCAGCAAACGCGGACCTGTGTCACCCCATTTTATGGAGGTGCCTTTCATCGCCTCGATCCGTTGTAAAAGCTCAAGCAGGCGCGGATCGGCGGGATCGAGGCGCAGCAGAGCGGTGCAGATGCTGGTGGCCGACTCCCGGCCGATAATGTTGCCCTCCAGGCTGCAATCAAACGCGCGCAAAAGCAGCATGTCGGTGTCAACCCAGATTTCGTCCGTCTTCGTAAACATGACGAAGCGAAAATAATCGGTGAAATGCGCCATTGACGGGGTACCGTCAATAGAAAATGCTGTTAACGCGTCGGACTTCACAATTTCGCTTGCGTCCTTGACGACCACGCCCTTGGGTACGTTCTCTACCTCGCCATAGGTATAAAGCGCGACATCACTGCCATAGGCGGTGAACGAACTCAAACAGGCTACCTCATAGGCTGAAAGCTCTGGGCCATGCCAAAACGACGCGAAACGTGCGCTACTCATAGTCTATCCATTGGGAAATTTGGTGCGGTGGGAAGCAGGCGGGGCCCGAAACTGATCGGACCCGAGAGGGCGGACGGCGCACGCGCCTCTGCCTGGAATGCATGTGGCCCAATGATAAACACGCGACAGATTTTGATATTAGTAAAGACCCTAAATGTAGGACATTTGTCGCGAAACGTTGAGTGTAATGGCCGTTAACGCCCTTTCACGTCGCCATCGGCCGCGAGGGCGCGGCAGGCGAACACGCCTTAGCCGCGCCACCTTGCGCTATGTCAGTGCAGATCGGTTCGCCCTGTGGACGACACGACATTGCCAGCACTGTCCAGGATTGCGACAGGTCCACTTTGCGTGGCTGGCGGTTCGTCGATCACGAGCGGGCTTGTTACGGTGGTGCGTTCCGCCGGTGCAATGCCGATCGAAGCGGCGCTGCCAAAAAACGAAAACAGCGTGGACAGGTAGCTGCTTACGCTGTCCTGGAGCACACCTGCAAGCTCGTTATGCGTATCCACGGCGATGTCTTCGACATGCCCCCAATACGCGCAGGTCTTCTTCATTGCGGCGGGGACTTGCTGGAATTGCAGATCGATCACCTGATCCAGCGATACCGAAGAAAGCGCGGCATCGACAAGCGCTTGCTGCTCGGACAAGGACGTCTTGACGGTCTGCACATTCAATTCGACCACTTTCTCGAGTCCGGCAACTGCTTTCGCCGCCATCTGGTAGGCGACAATTGCGTTGTCTTCGTGGCCAACTTCCGGCTGGGTCAATACAACAGCGTTCATAAGGGTGCTCCGTATCAGTGCGGGGGGAGGGAATGCGCAACAACGCGCAGTGTTCAAGCAACGGCTATTCCTCGCCATGCAAACGGATCGAACGCATGTCGGCAATTCGCCAGTGGCGCGGCTGCCAGCGTCAAATTACTATTGACTTGCGCCTGCAGGCGCGTCGCTTGCCGCAGTGGCGGGCGCCGACACGGCAGGCCCGCTTTGCGCGGCACCACTTACTGCGGCCGCACCGCTCGCCTGATCTGTCGACGAAGTACCGGAGCGGTTGCAGCCGGCCAGCGCGATCGCGAGCGCGGCTGCGCACGCGGTGACCCACAAAGCCGAATTTTTCATGGTCGTGAAATAACGTCTGTTGAGGCGAGAGGCGACGCAAGGAGCGCGCCGCATTGCGACGAGACAGCAATGCGTATGCCGCGCGCAGTACCGTCGTTTCGAGAAACGCGACTACGCAATTCCAGCTTTCGAGCGGTTATGCTGGAACCCACTCACTTGGACGAGAAATGGAAACTTGCCATGACTGAGCCGGATCTATCAAACGTGTACCGAAGCTACATTGCGTGCCTTAACAGTCAGGATTGGACCAGGTTGACGCAATTCGTCCATGACGACGGTTACTACAACGATCAGCGGATCGGCTTGTCGGGATATCGCACGATGCTGGAGAGGAATTTTGCGGAGATTCCAGACCTTCATTTCGACATCGAACTGATGGTGACCGACCCCGCGTATGTAGCGGCACGGCTGCGCTTCAATTGCACACCGAAAGGAAAATTTCTCGGTCTCGACGTCAACGGCAGAACGGTGACTTTCACCGAAAATGTGTTCTACGAGTTCCGCGGCGAAAGAATTGGTCAGGTGTGGTCCGTGATCGATAAGGCGGCTATCGAAGCGCAGTTGTAATGCCACGCAAAGCGAGCAGGCGGCTATGGGTTGCTGCCAAGCGGACTACCAAGCGGACTCCCAAGCGGATCCCCAGGCGAACCCCCAGCCTGGCTGTCAGGCTGCGTGCCAAGCGCCTGAAACAGCGCAGCGGTGTCGGTGAAGCGGTTTGCTTGAGCCCGCGTTTGATCGAGTGCAGTTTGCAACATCTGACGTTGAGCATCGAGTAGAGCAAACTGGCTGATTCCGCCGACCGCATATTGTTGAGCAGCAACGCCAAGGCTCGCCTCGGCCTCCTGAGCGGCCTCGGTGCGCGCCTGAAGTTCTCGTGCGTCGTTCTGCATTGCCGTCAGCGAGTCGGCGACCTGTTGCAATGCTTCCAGCACGGTTTGCCGATAGCTCGCAAATGCCGCGTCGTACACAGCCTGCGCCGCGCGTTTCTTCGCGTGCAGTTCGCCGCCGTGAAAGATCGGCTGAGTCAGATTCAGGCCGATATTCCACACGTTCAGGCCATTCACAATGTCGCTAATGCGCGTGCGTTCCGAGCCGATTCCCGCCGACAACACGAATTGCGGATACAGGTTCGCCGTGGCGACGCCGACATTTGCGCTGGCTTGATGCAGCAGAGCTTCCGACGCCTGGATGTCCGGCCGCGCACGAGCGAGTGTTGACGGCAAAGCCACTGGAATATCGACTGGCAGATGCAGCGCGTCGAAAGTAAGGGTGTCGAAATCCGCTTCAGATGGCGCTCTCCCGAGCAGAATGGCCAACTGATGGTCGGCAGCAGCTAACTGAGTTGCCAGCGGCGGCAAAGACGCGCGAGTTTGTGCAAGCAGCGTGCGCTGGCTGCGTACGTCGAGTTGCGACACGCCGCCGGCAGCTAAACGCGTTTCCATGATCGACAGTTGATGTGCCTGTGCGTCGACAAGCCGCTGCGTGAGCGCTATTTGTTGTTGCAGCGAGGCGCGGCGCACGGCGGTAGACACCACATTTCCCGCAATCGCGAGCCGTGCGGCATCTAACTCATACGATTCGTAGTCGACTTGGGCCATGCTTGCCTCAAGCGCGCGCCGATTGCCGCCGAAGATATCGAACACATACGAAACGCTGACCGATGTGCTAAATAAAGAGAACGGCCCGGGGTTCTCGACATGCGGAATACCGAACGCTGCGGGGTCTACCTTTTGCCTTGCACCCGAAACAGTTGCGTCGATGCCCGGAAATTGCGTAGCGCCCGCGAGTGCGGTGTAATTTTCGCGCGCTTCTATCAGCTTGGCGCGCGCCTGCGCGAGCGTCGGACTTTCACGCAATGCGTCGTCCACGAGATGGTTCAGTGCGTCTGACTGGAATTGACGCCACCACATCGACGTCGGCCTTGGCGTGAGGCTGAATTTCTGCGCGGCGCCTGCCGCTCCGTTGGACTCGACAGTACGCTCGGGCAATGTCTCGCGTGTATAACTTTGCGTGCGCGGTACTGCCGGTGCCTGAAAGTCCGGTCCCACGGTGCAGCCGCTCAAAGCCACTGCGCAGGCAAGAAGAAGTGTTTTCATGAACATTCTCCTAGTCGAGCGTGCGCCGATAAAAGCGCAGCGCAATTGCCATGACGATGGCGGTAAACAGAGTCATGGGCCACACCGAAGGCCAAAGGTCCGCCCATCCGACGCCCTTGAGCAAAATGCCGCGAATGAGCCGGTTGAAATACGTCAACGGCAACAGGTTGCCGATGAATTGAGCCCATTGCGGCATACCCGCAAACGGGAACATAAAACCGGACAGAAGGATATTCGGCAGGAAATAGAACACAGTAAGCTGCATGGCCTGCAACTGATTCTGTGCGAGCGACGACAGGGTGATTCCTACCGTCAGGTTCGCGGCAATGAAGAGCAGCGCGGCGAGGTAGATCGCCATCAGGCTGCCGACAAAAGGCACATGAAACACAAAGCGCGCCGCAAACAGAATGATCGATGCCTGGATAAGCCCGATGGCGACGTACGGCACGATCTTGCCGGTCATGACCTCGATCGGCAGAACCGGCGTAGCCAGCAGGTTTTCCATGGTGCCGCGCTCACGTTCGCGAGTAACGGCGAGGCCAGTCATCATGACGAGTGTCATCGTCAGGATTACGCCCATGAGTCCGGGAACGACGTTGTACTGGGTAATGCCTTCGGGGTTGTACAGATTGTGAACCTGAACGCCAAATGCGCGTTGTCCGCCATTCAGATGTGCGAGCGGTCCTGTGATGTCCTTGTCGGCGACCGGTTGCACAAGGTGCGGCAGCGCGGCAACGGCGGTTTGCGTTGCAGTAGGGTCGGTCGCGTCGGCTTCGAGCAGCAGCGACGGGTGCTCCCCACGCACCAGCCTTCTGGAGAAGTCGACGGGTATATTCAGCACGAATTGCACGCGGCCCCTCGCAAGCGCGCGGCGCCCGGCTTCTTCGTCTGGCAGCGTCTCGACGATGTCGAAATAAGCAGAGTTGGTCATTGCGGCAACGAAGCTGCGCGAAAACTCGCTCTGATCGTGCACGATGACGGCAGTGGGCAAATGTTTCGGGTCAGTGTTGATTGCGAAACCGAAGAGTGCGAGTTGAACAATGGGCACACCCACGATCATCGCGAATGTGACGCGATCGCGCCGCAGTTGCAGAAACTCTTTGAGTACCACACTCCACCAGCGCGTCAACGAAAAAGCAGTACCTGTGCTCACGTTCGCGCTCCAAAGTTGTCTTTCGAATGGCTCATCAAATAGATGAATACGTCTTCAAGACCTGTTTCTATGGGCTCCATGCGAAGTGTCGTGCCTGCGGTGGCCTGCCTGACGGCGCGTTCGAGCGCCGCGTGATCCCGCCCGCTCGCGTGCAGTGCGGCGCCGAATACAACGGTCTGATCGACGCCGGGCGTTGCACGTAGCTTCTCCGACAGTTCGCTCAGCTGCTCGCCTTGAATGGACCACGTCGCGAGATCCTGCGACTCGATCACCTCTTTCGACGTGCCTTGCGCGAGCAGCTTGCCGTAGGCGATATAGGCGAGCTTGTGGCAGCGCTCGGCTTCATCCATGTAATGTGTGCTGACGAGTACGGATATGCCGCGCGCCGCGAGGCGGTGCAGTTCTTCCCAGAAGTCGCGGCGTGCAGTGGGGTCGACGCCCGCAGTCGGTTCGTCGAGCAGCAGCAATCGGGGTTCGTGCAGCATGCATGCCGCAAGCGCGAGACGTTGCTTCCAGCCTCCAGAAAGCGACCCTGTCAACTGATTCGCGCGGCTTTGCAGCCCGAGTGCTTCGAGCGATTTATCGACTGTTTCGCGCCGGTTGCGCATCTGGTAAATGCGCGCAACGAAGTCGAGGTTCTCCCGAATGGTCAGGTCTTCCCAATACGAGAACCGTTGAGTCATATAACCGACATTGCGCTTGATCTGTGCACTGTCGCGACGGATGTCGTAGCCGAGGCAGGTGCCGGTGCCTGAGTCGGGCGTGAGCAGTCCGCACATCAAGCGGATGCACGTGGTCTTGCCGCTGCCGTTCGGTCCGAGGAAACCGAAAATCTGGCCACGCGCCACTCGCAATGAAACGTTGTTTACGACGTGCTTGTCGCCGAAATGCTTGTTGAGTTCATGCACGTCGATGACGTACTCGCGGGAGTCGGAGTCACTGCTCATTTGAGCACCACCGTCACCGGCTGACCGGGATGAAGTTTTGTTGCATCCGCAACGGAAGGGTGCGCCTCGATCATATAAACAAGCTTTGCACGGCTTTCGTTGCTATAGATGACTGGCGGCGTGTACTCCGCATTGTTCGAAACGTAGGTGATTTTTGCCGGCACATCCGCCGCGCAACCGTCGCAATGCATGATTACTTCGCGACCCGGCGTGAGTGCGCCAACCAGCGTCTCGGGCACGAAAAAGCGCACCTTGATGTTCTGCGGCGGTAGCATCTGCACAACTGGGCTGCCCGCCGGCACCCATTCGCCGTTGCGATAGAGCGTGTCGTAGATCAGTCCGTCGGCGGGCGCATTGACGCGCTTCTGATCGAGTTTCCACTGCGCCTGCGCGACCACGGCTTCAGCCGCTGCGACCTGCGCCTGCTGGGCGCTGATCTGTTGCGAGCGGCCGGGCAAACGCGCCACTTGCACCTGATTCGTAAGTTCACGCACTTGCGCTGACGTGGCGTCCGCATTCGCACGCGAATCGTCGAGTTGAGCTTTCGAGATGCCGCCTGCGCTGTATTGCGCTTCGTCGCGTGTGAGTTGCAGCGCCGCCTTGCGCGCGTTCGCGGCAGCTTGGGCCAGCTGTGCACGATTGACGTTGACTTCCGGCACGCGCTTGCCGGTTTGAATATCGGCGAGTTGAGAGCGCGCAGCCGCGAGTTGTTCCTGCGCCTGCTGCAGGGCGGCTGTTTCGTCGACGACGTCCAGAGCGAAAAGCGGCGCGTCTGCCTTGACGGTTTGTCCGCGCGTGACCTGCAATTGCGTGAGCTTGCCCGCCTGCGACGAACCCAGGTAGACATACTCGCCCTCTACATAGCCCTGACAGGCATTCTCGTCGCGATGCGAGCACCCCATGAGCAGGACGCCGAAGAAGAGCGTCCATGCGGGCCGCCGGATTGATGTGATGAAGTTCTTCATTGATCTCGTTCCACTCTCCGTGCTGCGGTCGCGGCGCGTGTTCAGCGGGCATTCCATTTTCATCGCCGGGAAGGGCCGCTCCTGATGCTTCCGCGAATGCCCTGTCCGCCAGGATGAAGTAAAATAAATGCTATGTGAATTTGAATTCAAATTCAAACTGTTTTTTCAGCGGAACTGACTCATGCCAACAAAACCAGTGACGACCGCAGGGCGCGTCGACCGTAAAGAGAAGGCTGGAAAAGCGCAGGGAACAACGCAGACGAGAGCGACGCAACAGACGAAACAGACGAAACAGACGAAGCGGGCAGTGCAGCCCGACGGTAAGCCTCGCGCGAACCAATCGAACGAGCGTGAGACGCCGCCACGGCCGAAAGCAGCGAAGCGCGCGAGCCGGCCTGACGGAGCGGCGACACGCCAGCATCTGCTCGACATTGCGGGGCAGGTTTTTGCAGCGCGCGGTTTCGCCGATGCCACCAGCAAGGAAATATGCGAGCGTGCGGGCACGCCGATGGCGTCCGTCAACTATCACTTCGGTAGTCGCGAGGCGCTATACGAGGCGGCACTCGTGGAGGCGCATCGTCAGGTGGTGAGCCTCGATGAATTGACCGCACTGACAGCAGGGGCGGGCGACGCTCGCGACAAGTTGCGCGCGGTGATCTCGCGATTCGTCGGCCTGTCCACCAGCACGAGCGCGCCGTGGGGATTCATGCTGATGTTGCGCGAGATGCTGTCGCCGTCGCCGGCTATTCCGGCGCTCATCGAAAAGGCGGTGCGGCCGAAAGCTGCTGTTCTGCTCGGTTTGATGGGGGAAGTATTGCAGTTGAATCCGCAGGAGCCGACTGTGCAGCGAGCGGTGATGTTCACCGTGCTGCCCTGCATTGCGTTGATGATTGCGCCGCGGCAGGCGCAGGCAGCGTTGCTGCCCGCCGTTGCCAAAGATAAGAATGCGCTCGTGGAAGACCTCGTGCGCTTCGTCATGGCGGGGCTCGACGCAATCGCCGCAGCGCACCGGGCGCGCAAGTAATTCTATTGGTCGAACGCGATTGCGCGCCTGCGCAGTTCTCGCATTGCACTGTCCAGATGAGCGCGTGCGCTCTCCTTGTCGCCGGCGCGCATCTGTTCATAAGTGCGCTGCGCCACGTCGTGCGGCACGGCTTTGAGTGGGCGATTGGCGCTCATCGCTTTTAGCTGAACTTCCGCGGCGCGCTCCAGGTAGTAGAGATCGTCCCACGCTTCTGCAATGCTCGCGCCCGCAACCATTACGCCGTGATTCTTGAGGAACAGGATATCCGCATCGCCGATTGTCTCGGCAATGCGGTCGCCTTCGGAATCGTCGAGCGCGAGTCCGTTGTAGTTCTCGTCGACTGCGGTGCGTCCATAGAACTTGAGTGCTGTCTGCCCGAGCCACAATAGCGGCGGACCTTCGAGCAGACACAACGCCGTGGCATTCGGCATATGCGTGTGAAACGCGGCCTTCACGCGCGGCTTTAGTCGATGCAAACGTGCGTGGATATAAAACGCGGTTGCTTCCGGCTGGCCCTGGCCGGCTACGACATGCCCGTCGACATCGCAAACCAGCAGCCGTGAAGCCGTGATTTCGGAGAACGCATAACCATACGGATTGACGAAGAACAGGTTGTCGTGCCCGGGCACCACAGCCGAGAAGTGATTGCAGATTCCCTCTTCAAAACCGTATTGCGACGCCAGTTGAAAGCATGCCGCGAGTTGAATTCGTGCTTCGTTGATGGCGTCGGATTCGAGCCGCAACGTCGGCTGCGGATTCGTCGCGCCAATGGATGAAAGCGTATGCGCCATGGTCGTAGTTCCTGAAAGTCACCAGCCGAGCGAAGCGAAAAGCGCCGGTACCTGATCGAGTGTGGAGAGCGTTGCATCGGGAGTGTAGTCGGGCAGCAGCGTGCGGCCTGTTGCGCGATCTATCCACACACAGCGAAAGCCTATGTCGCGAGCGGCCGCGTGATCGAGATGCGGACTCGCGCAGATATGCACCACCTCGTCGCGCGTCACGCCGAGTTGCTCATGCGCGTAATCGAACAGCCTTCGCGCGGGTTTGTAGGCACCCGCCTGCTGAGCGGTGATGACGCGGTCGATATGGCCGCCGAGTTGGGCAACGTTGCCGGCTATGACGTCGTCGTCGGTATTCGACACGATGCACAGACGGTAGCCATCTTCCTTCAGTCTCTGCAAGGTGTCGACCACTTCCGGAAATGGCGGCATGGCGGAGATGCGGTCAGTCAATGTGCGGACATCGCGTTCGTCAGCGGGCAGCCCGAGTTCCGTGAGTGCAAGATGAAGCCCAGCGCCTGCCACCTCGCGAAACGAGCGATGCGGCGCGGTCTGTTCGAGCGCATGCTCGTGCCGGTCGTACACTGCGATGAGCCGTGCCGGATCGACGTCGTGACCGTGCTTGGTTTCGAGAATTTCGCGGACGGCCGCCTGCAAGCCTTCGTCCCACTGGATCAGCGTGCCGTAGCAGTCGAACGTAAGCCAGCGGGGGCGGGCGGTGTTGTGCAGTGACATGAATGGACTCCGACGTAAGTAGATCTGTGAATGACGTCAGATTAAGCACATTGACAGATATTTGAAAATTAAATTAATCTCTCGACGTCAGTTGCATCTTAAATAACGAAGCGAGTCCGCCATGCTTGATCTCGACCTGCTGAATACGCTTATTTGCGTCGTCGACGAAGGCAGTTTCACGCGTGCGGGCGAGCGCGTGCATCGCACGCAGTCCACGGTGAGCCAGCAGGTGCGGCGTCTCGAAGAACTCGTCGGGCGCACGTTGCTGATGCGCGACCGAACCGGCAATCAGGTGACGGCAACCGAGCACGGCGAACTGCTCGCGCAATACGCGCGGCGGCTGCTCGCGCTCGCGCAGGAAGCACAAGATGCGTTGACGAGCGACGTCGCGGTCACGCCGCTTCGCATCGGCGTACCGGAAGATTTCGACGCGCGCCGCATGTCGGCGATGTTGTCCGGCTTCGTCAAGACGAAACCAGGCGTGCGGCTCGAAACGGTGGCCGGCATGAGCGCCGAGCTGCAACGCAGACTCTCGGGCGGTGAGATCGAGATCGCGCTGGTCAAACGCGAGCCGGCGAGCGGGGAGTGTCTGGCTTCATGGCCGGAGTCGCTCGTGTGGGTGCGAGGCGCGCATGCTCAAGCGCCGGAGGAGTCGTTAGACGAACCCGTGCCTCTCGCGTTATTTCCGCAAGGCTGTGTCTACCGGCAGCGCGCGATCAGGGGTCTCGACAAGGCGCATCGCCGCTGGCGAATCGCATTCGGAAGCCATAGCCTCACGGGTATCCAGGCGGCGGTTTCTTCTGGGCTCGGCATCTCCGTTCTGCCGACTACAGCGGTACTCCCCGAGCATCGCGTATGCAGCGGCTTTCCGCCTCTGCCGCCGACCGAACTCGCACTTGTCAGCTCCGGCGGCGTGCTCAACGTGCATCAGCGCGCGCTGGTCGACTTCCTGCTGGCGGAGATGGAGGCATAGAAGGGCCGGCGGAATGACAAACAAGAACTGAAAAACCGGCCCGACTGCTCGACGCCTACGACAGGTGATGCACTTCCTGCAATCCGAACACAGGCGTCGGAATGCCTTCCATGCGAGCCTTCAGTTGCAGAGAGAGATACTGCGAGTAATGCCGCGACTGATGCAGGTTTCCGCCATGAAACCACAGCGCCTGCTGCTGCGTGGGCTTCCACATGTTGCGCTGTTCGCCTTCCCACGGACCTGGATCTTTGGTTGTATTCGAGCCGAGTCCCCACACCTTGCCGACCTTGTCGGCCACTTCGCGTGAGATGAGATCGGCGGCCCAGCCGTTCATGGAACCGTAGCCTGTCGCATACACGATGAGGTCCGCTTCGAGTTCGCTGCCGTCGCTGAGCAGCACCGAATGCTCTTTCAGTTCCACCACGTCCACGCCGCTTTTCAGCTTGATCTTGCCGTCGGCGACGAGTTCGGACGCACCGACATCGATGTAATACCCTGAGCCGCGACGCAGGTACTTCATGAACAGACCCGAATCGTCGTCGCCGAAATCGAGCATGAAGCCGCTTTCTTCGAGCCGCGCGTAAAACGCCGCATCGCGTTCGCGAATTGCGTTGAAGACCGGGATCTGGAACTCGTGAAGAATCGCATACGGAATGGAAGCAAAGGTCAGGTCAGCCTTCGCGGTTGTCATGCCCGCCGCCACCGCGCGCTCCGAATAAAGATCGCCGAGCGCGAACTCCATCAGCGAATCCGATTTGACGATGTGCGTGGACGAGCGCTGCACCATGGTCACGTCGACGCCTGCTTCCCACAGGGCCGCGCAGATGTCGTGAGCCGAATTGTTCGCGCCGATCACGACGACTTTCTTACCGTGGTACGCGTCCGGACCGGGATGCCGCGACGAATGATGCTGCTCGCCCTTGAACACGTCCATGCCCTTGAAGCTCGGGATATTCGGCTTGCCCGACATACCGGTGGCGAGCACGAGTTGCTTCGGCCGAAGCGTGAGATTGCGGCCTTCCCGTTCGACTTCGACGATCCATTCGCCCTGGGCCTCGTCGTAGCGTGCGGATTTGCACACGGTCGAGCCCCAGTAGTTCAGCTCCATGACCTTCGTGTACATCTCGAGCCAGTCGCCGATTTTGTCCTTCGGTGTGAAAACCGGCCAGTTGTCCGGAAAGGGCAGGTAGGGCATATGGTCGTACCAGACCGGATCGTGCAGGCAGAGCGTCTTGTAGCGCTTGCGCCATGCGTCGCCCGGCCTCTCGTTTTTGTCGATGATGATGGTCGGCACACCAAGCTGCCGCAGCCGCGCACCCAATCCGATACCGCCTTGCCCGCCGCCGACGATCAGGCAATACGGCTCTTCCGAGGTGCCGAGTGCGTCGAGTTCCGCCTCGCGCCGCTCCTTCCAGCTCGTGCGGTCGCGGCGCGCACCGTGCTCGGCGCCCATCGGCCGCTTCGGGCCTTTCGGCTCCTCATGCCCCTTGAGTTCCGCCATGGTCGTGAGCAGCGTCCAGATGAGGCCGTCCTTCAGGCGAATGAAACCGCTGCCTCGCGCGACTCCGGTTTCGAAAGTGATCCAGCCTTGCGCAATGCCGTCGGCCTGCGTCGCCGTTTCATTCTCCGCAAGCCGGAGTTTCGACGGCTTGATCGCGTCCACCTGCGCATCGAGCATCGCGGCGATCTGCTCGCGGCCTTCGAGCGTCTTGATGTTCCATGTGAACGCGACCAGATCGCGCCAGTAACACTCCGGCTGAAACAGGTCGACGGCGGCCTGCGTATCGCCGCGTTTCAGCGCGGCTTCGAGACTTTCCAGCACCTGGGATATCGCTTGATTTGCAGTGTCTTCAGACATGGTTGCTCCTCCGTTTGAAACGGATAGTCGGACTTCATTGGTAGCGCGGGTTCTACGCCCGCTAGGGGAATCGGGGCAGCGCCGCTAGCACTTGTGCGGCGGCAGGATGCGCAGCTTCGCAATCCGCCGGTACAAGGTTGCGCGGGACATGCCGAGCGCTTGCGCGGCCAGTTCGGTGCGCCACTTCGCGTCGTTCATTGCATCGACGATGCGGCGGCGTTCGAGCGCGTCGCTATCGGACAAAGCCGGCGCAGCGTGCGGCGCGGCACTCTCAGCGTTACTGCTATTGCTGTTCTCTCGCGGCGCCGCCGTCCTGCTTCGCGCAAGCCGCGCGGCGGAGGGCTGACGGACGCGTGCATAGAGCGGCGAGCCGGTGTCGCCCAGTCTCAGCGACACAAGGCCGCGGCCCGCTTTCGCGTTGAAGAGGCGCTCGGCGGGAACGTCAAAAATTTCCGACACGTGACGCGGCAACTGGTTGAGCGCCGGCACACATTCGCGTGCGCGGCGGTTTGCGGCGATGACGTGGCCGCGGGCGTCGATCGCAATGAGGATCTCGGGCTGCGCTTCGACGTAATGGCGGTTGCGATGCGCAAGCAGCACCCAGCAATCCGCGGCCGCGTTGAGGAAACAGGCGTCTTCGATCAGAAGCGCGCTTTGCCGCACGATGTGATTGACGAGCCGCTGGCTTTCGCGGTCGTCGGGGGAGCGCACGGCCGACGCATCGAGTACGCCGAGCAATTCGCCATGCAAACCGAAAATCGGCGATGCGCTGCATGTGAGGGTGGTAAAGGCCGCACGGAAGTGATCGGTTCTATGTACGGTAATGGGCTCCGCGTCGAGCAGCACCGTCGCGACACCGCAGGTTCCTTCCTCGCTTTCGGACCAGCATGAGCCGAGATAGAGCCCCGCGCGTTTGAAGTCGTGCCGGCGGTCTTTATCGACGCGGTAGTCGATCGTGACGCCCTGTGCGTCGGTCAGCATCACGCAGTAGTCGGCCTCGCGCACCATCTCGTGCAGCCGCGACAGGCACTGGCCCGACGCGCGCAGAAACGATTCCTCGCGATGCTGCACGTCGCGTAATTCCGGCACGGTCAGAATGCGCGGACCGGCGGTCGCGCCCGGATCGAGGTGATATTGCTCGAGCGAACGTTTATACGACGACGCAAGCCGCTTCCCGTCGACGCCCGCACGCGTCGTCCGTCCTTCTATGACGTTGCATATGCGGTCGATATGTCTCGTTGACGGAACGTAGGGCATGACGAGCCTCCGGGCGAACTCAGCGCGAACTGGGTGCTGGAGACATTCTGCGCCGCTATCCTGCGCGTGTCTCCGCAGCCTGAAACGTACGGTACGTTTGTAGCACGCGCGAATCGGCAGAGCACACTGCAGTGCACCATCGTCGCCGGTGAGATTTTTTTCTCAGCGTGCAAACTCGCGCGGAACGCGGCGTGAACGCTTGCCCGGAGCAATAAAAAAACCGGCCCGCAGGCCGGTTTTTTTATCAGGCGAAAAACTCAGAATGTTTCCCAGCTGTCCGCGCCTGCGCTCTGCAATTCGCGTTCTTTGGGCTGCGTTGGCGCGATGGGCGACGCCACGGCGGCTTTTGCGAAAGTCGTGACCGGTTTTAAATGCGACGGCACGGGTTTCTTCGACGTCGCAATGGCGCGCGCCGGCTTCATTCGAACGCTGTGCGCCGTGCTTTGCACCGCCTGCTGTGCCGCGTCGACCCGGAAGATCGACACCGCCGCACGAAGGCTTTCCGCCTGGTCCGACATGGCCTGTGCAGCGGCGGTGGCTTGCTCGACGAGCGCCGCGTTTTGCTGCGTGACCTCGTCCATTTGCGTGACGGCCACGTTGACCTGCTCGATACCCTTCGTCTGCTCGGACGATGCCGACGCTATCTCGCCCATGATGTCGGTCACCTGTTTGACCGAGCGCACCACTTCGCCCATCGTTTGACCGGCGTTTTCAACGAGCTGTGAGCCGTTTGTCACATGAGACACCGACGCTTCTATCAGGTCCTTGATTTCCTTTGCCGCCGTCGCGCTGCGTTGCGCGAGCGTGCGGACTTCGCCGGCAACCACCGCGAAGCCCCGGCCGTCTTCGCCTGCGCGAGCGGCTTCGACCGCCGCGTTGAGGGCGAGAATATTCGTCTGGAACGCAATTCCTTCGATCACCGAAATGATTTCAGTCACCTTCGTCGAACTCGAAGAAATGTCTTGCATGGTGGCCACGACCTGCTGAACCACTTCGCCGCCCGAGGCCGCCGTCGCCGACGCCGCCGACGCGAGCGTGCTGCCCTGGCGCGCGTTATCGGTGTTGTTACGCACGGTCGAGGTCAGCTCTTCCATGCTGGCCGCGGTTTCCTGAAGCGATGCGGCCTGTTCCTCGGTGCGTTGCGAGAGATCCTGATTGCCTTGCGCGATCTCGCCGGCAGCCACGGAAATCGATTCCGCCGATGTTTTGATGCCGGACACAATCGATGTGAGCTTCTCGCGCATTGCCTCCAGAGAAGCCATCAAACTCGTCCGGTCGCCGGGTGCCACTTGCACGCTGACGGTGAGGTTGCCTTCGGCGATCTGTGCCGCCATTTCCTGCGCGGCGCTCGGCTCGCCACCCAACTGGCGCAGAATGCTGCGCGAGATCAGCGCGGCGGTGACAATGCCCAGCAGGACGGCGATAGCCGCAATGACCGCGACCATCGTGCGGACCTTTGCATAAGTGGCGACAGCGTTCTCTCGAGCTTCCTTGTTCTGTTGGTCCTCTAAAGCCGCCAGCTCGACTGCGCGTGCGAGCCACACTCGCTGCGGCGGGCGTGCGTTCTGCAACAGTTCCTGCATCGCGCCGGCGGTGTCGTGCGCCAGTGCGAGGTCCATGGCCTTGCGCTGCGGCGCCATCGCTGCGGCTTCGTCCTGCTTGATCTGATCGAGCAGCGAACGCTCCTTTGGCGCGGTGCCGGGCTCGGCGAACATACGTGAGAGTTGCTGGAATGCGTCCGCATAAAGCTGGTCCTGCTTTTTCATGCGTTCCGCCTCTTGCGCAACATCGCGCGGATCGCTGATCAACGCGAGGTTTCGAAGCGCGATGGCGCGATCCTGTATCGACGAGCGCAACTCGTTCGCAAGACGCGTTTCCTCGTTATTCACGCGAGCGATGCCGTCCAGACTCGCGTCCAGTTCCGAGAGACCATAAAAGGCAATGGCGGCGAGCACCAGCATGAATGCCGTCAACAGCCCGAAGCCGGCTTGCAGTCGTGTCGATACCTTGATGTTTTTCATTTCCGTCCGCATTCAGAAAGGCGTATGTCTGGTTTACGACTGCCTGACGGAATACTGAAGGTTGTTTGTAATCGACGACGTCAAGCCGCGCCGCGACGGGCCGGGGCGTGGATAGAGCGGCAAGATGGGGACCGGCAAAATTTGCCGGATGTATTGCGCCGATGCTTACAGCCGTCATCGGCGTTTCATGATTCGCGGCCCGTTCAAGGCTGAACCGGTTGCCATGTCGGATCGGGATCGAACGCTTTCAGCGCTGCCGCTTCTCGCGCCGAATTCCGTCCCAGGTTCTTCTGATAAACCTGGCCGTCCTGATTAACGATAAAGCTCATTACTCCGGTCTTGCCATACTCGCTCGGCCACGCAATAAGGCCGCAGCCGTTTGTCATCGCGCCGTTCTGGACGTAGTCGAGTGCGCCGTTTTTCGCGTGCGGTCCCTGCGCGGTCAGAATACGGAAGTGATAACCGTGGTAGCCGTCCTTGCTCAACGAGCCGGTTTTCGGCATGGCGGCAGCGAGCGGGCCAAGCGGGCTCTCGGGTTCGCCCTCGGCGGTGGGCCAGTAGAGACCGTCATGCTTGCCCGGCGTGCTGAGCAGCCGCTGCGCATAGTGGCCGGTCGACGCGCGGTAGTCACGCTGAGCGTCGAGATAGGCAAGCGAGGTCATGATCGCTGCGCGTTCGTTGCGGCCGATCTTGCGCGTCAGAATTTCGTCGCTGCCCGCCGGCGGATCGAAGCGCCAGCCGTTGGCCGCCTGCACGAGCGGAATCGGCAATGTCCAACCGCTCGTGCCCACCGACAGGTGCTTGCTCGGGCGGCCGTGAAGCGGCGCTGCGTCCTCCACGATCCGATGGCCCGCAGCCCATGCGCCGAGGAATTCGTAGATGTCTTCTTCGCCGACGTCCTTCGTCGGAATGAAGCGGTTGTAGTTCGTGCCGAGCACGTGCTGCATCGCCGGGTGATCGTTGGTGGCGATCGCGTCGACGAGTGCGTCGGCGGCGGCTTCCGGTGTCGGATAAACGGCTTGGGCCTGCGCCGGTGCGGTGCAAAACAATAGCGTCGACAGTGCGATTGCAGCGCTGGCAAGGCGATGCGATGAGCGCCCTGCGGCGGCGTTCGCGAAGAAAACGCGGATCGAGTGAATGCGGTGCATGAGCGGCTCCTGGGTATCGTTCAACGTTGCCGGCCGAGGTGACGCTGTCCGCCGCCGCCCGCACCAAAGCCGCCGTGCGGCTGTCCGCCTCCCGCTCCAAAACCGCCGCCGCGAGACTGCCCTCCGCCGCCAGCACCCGGGCTACCGCCGCGCGCTTGTCCGCCGCCGCCCGCGCCGAAGCCGTTGCGTGCGCCGGCTTGCGCTTGCCGGCTTTCTTGTCCGCGGTGCATGTCCTGCTGCGCCGCCGCGCCGTTGCCGGCGCCGCGCAGCGCATTGTCGCGATTTACATTCTGTGCGCTCGACCGGACATTGCTCGCGTTGGCGCCGCCGTGCTGGATACCCTGCAAACGCTCGCTCGCGCTCCCGCCCAGATTCTGGCCCGTGCGGTTCTGCAAGGTCTGTTGCGCCTGCGCGCGAGATGCCGACATATCGCGCCCCCGGTAAGCGTCGCGCTGAGCGCTACCCATATTCGCGGAGGCGTTCCGGTTGAACGTGGTGTCGCGGTTCCACCGGGTCGTGTTGCTGTTCACATCGAGGCGCCGGTTGACGTTCACGTTGTTGTACCGGTTGACGTTGATATTGACGCTGTGATTGTTCCAGTTGACGTCGCTCCACAGCGCGCTAGTGATCGCGATGCCCGCGCCGAACGCAAGACCCGCGGCGAGTCCGCTCGCGACCGCATAGCCCGGAGGCGGTGGTACATATACGGGCGGATACGCTGGATAGGGCCACGCACCGTAGACCACAGTCGGGTTATACGTCGGCACGTACACGACTTGCGGATTGGCCGGCACGATCTGGATCGTGCTCTGCTCGACGATAACCTTCTGTTGCTCGGAGGTCTTCAGATTACCCGCCTGTTGCGCCTGCTTGCGCAGCCGTTGCACGGAGTCCATCACGTCGTTCGGCTGCGCAAGAAACGCATTGCCCAGTTGCGCGACCCAGTCGGGCTTCGAGGCCATCGTGGCAAGCACCTGGGGGAAGGCCACCAGTGATTGCACGCTCGGGTCCCACGGCTCTGCTGCGACCGCTTTGACCGCGTCGTCGCCCTTGATGTTGGAGTTTGCTTTCGACCAGGCCGCTGCGGCCCCGATGTCCTGCGGAAAGGTGGATGCCATCAGCACCTGGGCGAGCAGTGCGTCGGGGTAGAGCGCGATTGGCGCGGTGAGCGAATCGAGTTGCTGCTTCGACACATTGGCTGCGGTTTGCGCATGAGCCGCGGGAACCGCGACCTGAAGCATGACAGGCAAACCTGCCAGCATGGCGAGGGCGATCAGCGTCGCTCTCTGGTTTGCGCGTGAGCGTTTCACGATGAACTCTCCCTATTCGAAGCTGCGTCAACTCATTACGGCGTACAACGTATATCGGACTCCGAAAGACATGGCGTCTGAAGGAAACATTTCATGCACGCGTTTTGAAGCCCGGTAGTGCGCCAATGGACAGATTATTAACCGGCTTTTATATGGAATTTCAATGCGCGGGAAAATATATTCAGGTTGAAGTTGGCGAAACGATCACCTAAGAGAACGATTTATCTATTGCTTCAGGACATAAAACCGGAGGTCGTGAAAATACAGACACGTCGAATTGTCTGCTTGCGTTTCGTCCTGAGTTTTTCTATGTTCGATGCAATACAGCGCTCGCCTCAACCCGTCGTTCGAATGACGTGGGTCACTCTGCGACGGAGCCAAGCAGCGATACCGGCACGCCATGACAGCTCACCGTCGCGACAACCCCGACGCCGAGGCCTTCGACGAACTTCACGCGAGTCTCGAACGGCGACACCTGTTTATCGACGCGCAGAATGTTGAGCGGCCACGATGAATGCGATAGCCGTTCATGCGCAATGGCGCCGACCCACAGCGGCACGGCAGCCGCGCCGTCGCCGACCGCATAACCGCTCGGCCAGAAGCGCAACACGTCGCGCTCGGCGCGCGTGTCGCCGGGACGCATGAAAACGAGCGACGACGGCACTCCGTTGTTCAGCTTCGGCAGGACGGGCAGAGCGACCGCGGGTACGTCCGGCGAGGCCAGCGAGAGCAGGCTATGGGCGGATACGTCGGTGCCTTCGAGCCATCCCTCGCTGCGCAATTGGCGGCGGATCGCGTCGCCATCCGATACCCATTGCAGCGTGAGCGGCTCCTTGCGGTCGCCGCCCATGTCCGAGCGATAGCATGGCAAGTGCTTCCACACGGAAAGCGTCCATTGTTGTTGCGTCACGCGTGCGAGCGGCAGAGGCGCTGGCGTGCCGGGCGGCGTCATCATGCCGAGACCCGACTGCAGACCCATGCTGGCGAGCACCACCACGAGGACGATTGCCGGCATCCAGCTGCGCGCCGGTGGCGACTCCGGATGACGCAACATCGCAGTAAGCGCGACGATCGCCACCCACACGTACGAGAGCGCGGCGCCGCCAATCGCATCCGATACCCAGTAGCGGCCGAAGTACACGCCCGCAAGCGCGACCACGGTCACGACGAGCGTGCTCGCGGTGACCACCAGCAATCCTTCGAGCATGCCGACCCGCCGCGCGAGCAGGAACGCAAGAAACCCATAGACGATGACCGTGGCCGCCACGTGGTTGCTCGGAAACGCGTAGGTATTCGTCATGAGCGCGTTGGGCGCGGCGCGCTGCATGGCGAATTGCAAGGCGAAGATCAGCATCTGCGAAAAGACGACGGCCGCGAGCCAGTAGCCCACGGTGCGCCAGCGCCGCTCCAGCAACATCCACAGCGTAACGGTGACGATCAGCGCGGCGAGCGTCGCACTGCTGCCGAGCGTCGCGAGAGCGGCAAGCACCGTGTCGCCCCACGGCGTGCGCACCGATTGCATGAAGCGGTACACGGACTCGTCGACATGGGTGAGCGGATCTCCGGTGATCACCTGATGAAGCACGCCGAAGAACAGTGCGCCGCACACGAGCACGACCAGCGACGCCAGCAGGACGCTGGTGGCATCCGGCGCTTGCGGGTCCAGCATTCTTCGCGCGACCCGGCCAAGCGGTCCGGGATGACGGCAAGCCCAGATGCCGAGATGCCGCCCAGCCGCGTTCGACCACGCGTTGGCGTGCGACAGCAGGAAAGCCGCTGCGCGGTAGCTGAGCCAGACGCTGCCGACGAGCAGCGCGAGGACCACCACGAGCCGGAACGAGACGGCCCCGGCGAGCAGCACCGAAGCGCCGAACACGACGCCCGGCAGGATATGCGCCGGTGCCCACAGCAGCGCCGAGAGCACGTTCATCCCGTAGAAGCGCACGGGCGACATGCCGAGCATGCCGGCAACCACCGGTACGATCGCGCGCAGCGGTCCGACAAAGCGCGCGAGCACCACGCTCTTTGCGCCGTGCTTGTCGAAGAAGCGGTAACCCGCTTCGAGCACTTCGGGATGTCGGGAGAAGGGCCAGAGCTTGACGATCCGCTTCTTGTAGCGGCTGCCGAGCCAGAAGCTGAGGCCGTCGCCGGCGATTGCACCGACGATTGCCCATGCAAGGACCCAGCCGAGGCTCAGCGAGCCGGTGCCGGTCAATGCGCCCGCGAGAAACATTGCGGTGCTGCCGGGAACGAAGGTACCGATGACCGCGACCGACTCCAGAAAGGCCGCGAAAAATACAACCGTGAGCATCCATTCCGGATGGCCGGCCAGCTGATGCAAAAGGTGAAGGTAGGCTTGCTCCATTGTGCGTAATCAGCCGTTATGGCGTAACGATCGATCATAACGCGCACGGAGCGTTTTATTCTCCAACCTGTCCTTTTCGCGGGCGTCGGCTTGAGTGAGGACTTGGGTAGGGCGTCCCGTAGAACCTGTGACGGCGGTGAACGAAGTGGGCAACGGTTCGTCATACTGGTTGAGGGGCGCGTTACCTAACGGAGTGCAGCAGATGAAAATCGCAACTGGCGGTGTGGGGCGGACGGTGCTGATCGCGGCATGCTTCGCCAGCTTTAGTGGAATGGCTTGCGCGCAGTCGGGCAGCGCGGGCGCGGGCGTTGGCGTTGACGGCTTGAGCGCTACGCCGTCGGGAGGAAGCGTCAATGGCGGTGGAGCAGCGGGCACGACGCTGGCGCCCACGCCCGGCCTCGCAACGCCGGGAGGTGCTGCGGGAACCGGCGGGATTGGCGTGATGGGTGCCGGCGCGGGCCGCGTGCCGAACAACATGCGTGCGAACGGCACGAGCCTGAACCAGAACCCCGATCCGCGCGTACCGAGCCTGAGCGGAAGGCCCCCGGCGCCGCGATAGATCGAGCCGCGAGGGCCGGATTGACTGGCGCGGCCGGCTTAAAATGGGCGTTCCACCAACCGGTTCATTCGACTACAGGAAGCGCCCATGGCATACGGTGAGCACAAATACGAAGTCTCCGTGCAGTGGACAGGCAACCTCGGCAGCGGCACCTCGGGATATCGCGACTACAGCCGCGATCATGTGATTGCGGCGGGAAGCAAGCCCGAGATTCCAGGCTCGTCCGATGCCGCGTTTCTCGGCGACGCAAAGCGGTGGAACCCCGAAGACTTGCTGGTCGCATCCGCTTCGGCCTGTCACAAGCTGTGGTATCTGCATCTGTGCGCGGACGCCGGCATTGCCGTGGTGCAGTACCAGGATCACGCCGAAGGCACCATGCTCGACAGTCCGCAACAAGGGCGCTTCTCGCAGATCGTTTTGCGCCCGCACGTCGTGATTCAGCCGGGCGGCGATGTAAAACTCGCGCGGCGCCTGCATCACGTTGCGCACGAGAAGTGCTATATCGCGAACTCGGTGAACTTTCCGATTCTGTGCGAGCCGGTGATCGAGACGAGCCCGGACTGAGCGATCTATCGCCGGGCGCTGTTGGCTGCAAGTAACCGGAAGCTAGCGCGCCTTTCCTGGGTGTTGAGCGCGTACCGAGCAGCTATTGAGCCGCTACCGCACGGGGGCATTTCCAGCGCATTAGCGATTGCCGTCGAGCAGATCGCCCAGCAGTTCGTCGAACGCGGCCTGCGCGTCTTCCAGTTCCTGCAACGCGGCGTCGAAAGTCTGCAGCGCGAATTGCGAAGGATTGCCGCTGCCGGCCGGCGGAAATTGCGATTGCAACGATGCAAACGCCGTCTTCACGCGTTGCGTCGCGGTCAATACGCGCTCCATTGCAGCGCTCTCTTCGGCGCGGGCTTTTTCGTGATCGATGTTGCCGGTGTTGTCCATTCGGTACTCCGTGTTCGTGGGTGCGGCGCGCGCCGCGTGAAATGGCGTGACTATGCCACGTTCGGGCTCACGATAGCGGCAAGCCGCCGTCGGCCTTTACTTCGCGCAACGACAATGCCGATTCGACCGACGTCACGCCCGGCAGACTGCGCATCTGGTCGCGCATGAAGCTGCCGTAGTCGTCCAGATCGCGCGCCACCACCTGCAAGATATAGTCCGCGCTGCCCGACACGTTGTGACATGCGATCACCCGCGGTATGGCCTGCACCTCGCGCTCGAAGCGGTTGGCCAGATCTTTGTCGTGCACGGCGAAGCGCACGAGAATGAATGCGACTACGCCGAAGCCGAGCGCCGAACGTGCGAGCACTGCGCGGTACTGGCCGATGTAGCCGTCGTTCTCCAGACGCTTGAGGCGTCGCGCGCACGGTGTTTCGCTCAGGCCGACCAGTTCGGCGAGCTTCGCGTTCGACATGCGGCCGTCTTTCTGCAGCGCGGCGAGGATCGCGCGATCGGTCTTATCGAGGTCAGTTGACATGGGTTGGCGGGCGCTTTTCGAGTTTTAGTGGGAAGCTGACGGAAACAGCGTGATGTTAGCGCATTCCGCCAAATTTCCAGCCAGAACTCCGGAAATTCGCCAGCAAAACCTCCGTCGACAATAGCAAGATAGAGCCTCGAAACAACGAGGCTCCCATGATTTCCGCACACCTTCTTGCTGTCTATATTGCCGCGCTGCTGGTCGTTTATGCCGTACCCGGGCCCGACATGGCGTTGATCCTCCAAACCAGTATTGGGCGCGGTGTGAGGAGCGGCTTTGCGGCGGCTTGCGGACTCGGTTTGGCGCGTGCAACTCACGTCACGCTCTCCGCTTGCGGCGCCGCCGCGCTGTTGCGCAACGCGCCGTGGCTGTACGACGTGGTGCGTTATGGCGGCGCGGTTTATCTCGCGTGGATCGGCATCCAGATTTTCCGCTCGCCGATGTTCGCGTTGCCAGAAGGCGGCGCGGCGCGCGACGAAGCTAACCGCCCGACGGACGCAACGGCGACAGCAGGCATGCGGCAGTTGAGGGCGGCGTTCGTCAAGGGTTTGCTGACGAATCTGCTGAATCCGAAAGCGCTGCTGTTCTGTTCGGTCTTGTTGCCGCAATTCGTGCGTCCGGAGGCGGGGCCCGTTGCGTTGCAGATGATCGAGCTGGGTTCAGTGCTGCTCGCGGTCGGCTTTTGCTTCGACCTCACGTATGCGATCGGCGCCGCGCGGATCGCGGGATGGATGCGCGCGCACCCGCTTGCTCAAACGTTGCAGCGCTGGACCTTCTCCGCGGCGCTGATCGGATTCGCACTGCGACTTTCTCTCGATTGACGCGAATGCGACCGGCTCTACCGGTTCAGTTTGCGTTCGCGGCGCGAACGGTCGTCGATAATTTTCCTGCGGTGCTTGTCCTTCATCTTCTTCCAGGTTTTGCATTCGTCGCGGGTGCGCAAGCAGCCAATGCAAAAGCCGGTTTCACTGTCGAATTTGCAGATGTCGATACAGGGCGATGCTGTGCTCATAGCCGGTGGACAGGTTGTGGAGGGCAGAGGAGGTGAGGCGACTTTCGCATGACGCATGCCTGTGCGCCAAGTGATTGTGTTAATAAAGCCGATAGAGCGCCGATGGAGCGCCCATTCAGCGGCCATCTCCGGCCGGCGATGACACGAACACCACCGACATGCTTCGCCTTCAATGAAAACATTTCTGCTTTATGCGATTACCGCCGTCGCCGAGATTATCGGCTGCTATTTGCCGTGGCGATGGCTGAAAGAGGGCGGCTCTGTCTGGCTGCTCGTGCCGGGCGCACTCAGCCTCGCGCTTTTCGCCTGGCTGCTCACGCTGCACGGCACCGCCGCGGGCCGCGTGTATGCGGCGTACGGCGGCGTGTATGTGGCGGTGGCGATCTTGTGGCTATGGTGCGTCGACAAGGTGCGGCCTACGCTGTGGGACGCAGCCGGCGTCGCAGTGACGCTGGCCGGCATGGCAATCATCGCATTCCAGCCGCGCGCCTGAGCGCGTGAACCAGCGCGCCCGGGTGCCGCTGCACCGCGGCGCGATTCCGGCGCGGCCCCAGCGCATTCGCTATTCCAATCGCTTACTTCAACCCGCCCAGATAGTCGAGCTTGCCGAGTTCCACGCCGTTGTGGCGCAGGATGCCGTACGCCGTGGTCACGTGGAAGAAGAAGTTCGGCAGCACGAAGCCCAGCAGATAGGACTGGCCCGTGAACTCGACGGGCCCGTTGCGCATTTTCAGGGTGACTGTGCGCTCCTCCGATCCGTCGATCTGCTGCGGACTGAATTCCTGCAGATAGTCGATCGTTTTTTGAAGGCGGGCATGCAGTTCGTCGAAGGTCTGTTCGACGTCGTCGTATTTGGGCGCTTCGACATTGGCGAGACGCGCGGCGCAGCCCTTTGCGGTGTCGCTTGCGATATACACCTGACGCACGAGCGGCAACATGTCCGGCGCGAGGCGGGCGTTCGTGAACACCGACGGATCGATCTGCTTTTCGGCTGCGTGTGCCTGAGCCTTGCCGAGGATGGCTTGCAGATTGGTGAGGCCGCGAATCAGCACGGGCAGTGATGCTTGATACATCGAAATTGACATGGGTTCCTCTGATTCCTCGATTGCCCGCGCGGACGGCGCGTAAGGCAATGTAACGGCGGGATAGCCGCTGCAGCATCATAGCGGAGCGACGCGAACCGCGCATGACGCGCCGCCGCGTTAGCCATTCGGCCGACTGCCGCCTGCGCCGGAACTGTGTTCGAATGCATTGGTCCGAAGGTTTGCGAAGTCCTGCAAGCAGCACCTTGAAATCAGCAACGTGCCGTCTGTCGTCGGGCAGAGAGCGGACAGGGCGCCCCCGCCAGTCCCTCGTGCATCCGGCGCCGTCACGCCAACAGGAGAGTCGACACATGGCCACCAAGCACCCGCTGCCCGGAAGCGAGCGAACGGTAGAACAAGGTTCGAAACTCATCGGAGCTTGCGATCCGTCGGAAAAGATCGAGGTTTTCGTAATGCTGCGCCGCCAGCAGCAGGCGCAGTTCGACGCGCTGATGAAACGCATAGAGGCAGGCGACCCGAACGTGGAACCGCTGTCGCGTGAGACGTTGGCCAAAGACTATGGCGCAGCCCCCGACGACATCGCCAAAGTCAAGGCATTCGCGGCTGCGCACGGCCTGAGCGTGGTGCGTGAAGACCCGGCCGCGCGCTCCGTGCTGCTGTCGGGAACCGTTGAGCAATTCCAGAATGCGTTCGGAGTCAAGCTTGAAAAGTATCAGCACCATACGGCCGGGGAATTTCGCGGCCGTACCGGCGCGGTCAACGTGCCCGACGATCTGCACGGCGTCGTGGAGGCGGTGCTCGGGCTCGACAACCGTCCGCAGGCACGGCCGCACTTTCGCATCCGCCCGCCGTTCCGCCCGGCCCGGACGCATCAGGCTTCGTTCACGCCGATTGAACTGGCGTCTCTCTACAAATTTCCCGAAGGCGACGGCGGCGGCCAGTGCGTCGGCATCATTGAACTGGGCGGCGGGTATGACCCGGCTGACCTCTCGTCGTACTTCAAGAGCCTCGGCGTGCCGTCGCCCACGGTGAAGTCGGTGAGCGTCGACCAGGCGCGCAATGAGCCGACTGGCGACCCTAACGGTCCCGACGGCGAAGTCACTCTCGACATCGAGATCGTCGGCGCAATCGTGCCCGGCGCGACCATTGCCGTTTACTTTGCGCCGAACAGCGACGCGGGTTTCATCGACGCCGTCAGCCGTGCGGTACACGATACGGTCAACAAGCCGTCGGTCATCTCGATCAGTTGGGGCGGCCCGGAATCCATCTGGACCAGCCAGTCGCTGAAGGCGTTCAACAGCGTGCTGCAAACCGCGGCCGCGCTCGGCGTGACGGTCTGCGCCGCGTCGGGCGATAGCGGATCGAGCGACGGCGCGGGCGCGGGAGATCAGGTCGATTTCCCGGCGGCGAGCCCGTATGTACTCGCGTGCGGCGGCACGAGCCTGAGCGCATCGGGGACGTCCATCACGCATGAGGTGGTCTGGAACGACGGCCCGCAAGGCGGCGCCGGCGGCGGAGGCGTGAGTGGCGCTTTTTCGTTGCCGGCCTGGCAGGAGGGCTTGTCGGTTGCGCTGTCGAAAGGTGGCAAGAAGCCGCTTGCGAAGCGTGGCGTGCCCGACGTCGCGGGCGACGCCTCGCCGCTGACCGGCTACACCGTGCTCGTCGCTGGCACACAAACGGTGGTCGGCGGGACGAGCGCGGTTGCGCCGCTTTGGGCCGCGCTGATTGCCCGCATCAACGCGGCGAAAGGCAAGCCGGCGGGTTTCGTGAACCCGAAGCTTTATAAGGCGGCGGGCGTCTGCAACGACATCACGCAGGGCAACAACGGCAGCTTCGCGGCGTCGGCGGGCTGGGACGCCTGTACGGGACTCGGCAGCCCCAATGGTCAGAAAGTGGCCGGAGCACTATAGTCAGCAGGAATCCGCAGCACCCGGCACAAGACGTGAACGTACCCAGGGAGTCATCATGACAAGCACAGAGTCAACGTCCGTTAGTCCGCAATCGTCGCAGAATTCTCAAACCTCGGGCACGCCCCCAGCGGCCGGTGGGAAACGTAAGCCGGCCGATCAGCCTTTCTTCGATCCGGTTGCATACGGCAACGGGCCTGACGACTCCGTAACGGCCACGGACGAGAGTGCCGCGATCACGCATCACTCGGTCACGATAGACGGCAAGAAGATCAATTACACGGCGACGGTGGGTCATCTCGTGATCGTCGATCCGAGCAGTTCGGAACCCGCCGCGCGGATGTTTTACGTCGCGTTCACGCAAGACAACCAGAAAGAGGAAACCCGGCCGCTCACCTTCTTCTATAACGGCGGACCGGGCTCGTCCGCGGTGTTCGTGCTGCTCGGCTCGTTCGGGCCGCGCCGCATCAAGACGTCGATGCCGAACTTCACGCCGCCCGCGCCCTACACGATAGAAGACAACCCCGACAGCCTGCTCGACAGAAGCGATCTGATCTTCATCAATCCGGTCGGCACTGGCTATTCGGCGGCGATCGCGCCGAAGAAGAACCGCGATTTCTGGGGCGTCGACCAGGACGCGGATTCGATCGCGCAATTCATCAAGCGCTTTCTCACGAAGAACAACCGCTGGAATTCGCCGAAGTACCTGTTCGGCGAGTCGTACGGCACGGCGCGTAGTTGCGTCGTCGCCTACCGGCTGCACGAAGGCGGTGTCGATCTGAACGGCATCACGCTGCAATCGTCGATTCTCGACTACACGCAGGCGGGCAATCCTGTCGGCGCGCTGCCCACGGCCGCCGCGGACGCGTGGTATCACAAGAAGCTCGGCATCGCGCCGCGGCCGACCGATCTGGGCGCGTTCGCTGAAGAAGTCGCGCAGTTCGCGCGCACCGACTACCTGGCGGCGCTGCGCAAATTCCCGACCACCGATTCTGCGACGGTCGAGAAACTCGCCGAATACACGGGCATCGACAAGACGACCTTGCTTGCGTGGAGTCTCGATGTCGCGTCGTACGACAGCCGCGGCAATTCGCTATTTCTGACCACGCTGCTCAAGCCGCAAGGTCTAGTGCTTGGCGCATACGACGGCCGGGTCACCGCGATCGGAACCGGCATAGCCGGCAAGGTCGATCCCAATTCGGGCGGCAACGATCCGACCATGACGGCGGTCTCGGGCGTCTACACGACGATGTGGAACGTCTATCTGAACGAGCAGTTGAAATACACGTCGAACTCGGCGTTCACGGACCTGAACGATCAGGCGTTCCAGTTCTGGGACTTCAGCCATACCGACCCGACCGGTGCTCAAAAGGGCGTGGACGACAAGGGCAACGTGATTCTATACACGGCCGGCGATCTGGCCGCCGTCATGGCACTGAATCCGGACCTCAAGGTGCTGTCGGCAAACGGCTTCTACGATTTCGTCACGCCGTTCTACCAGACTGTGCTCGACCTGCAGCAGATGCCGCTGCTCAGTCAGCAGGTTCGGCAGAACCTTTCGGCGCGCTTCTATCCGTCGGGTCACATGATTTATCTCGACGGCGGCTCGCGTACCGCGTTGAAGGCGGATCTCGCGGCAATGTACGATTCGGCGGTGGCGAACACCGAGGCACTGAGCCGTATTCGGGCGCTGCAGGCTCGCGTGGCACAGTAGGTCGGGCGGTGGTGGGTCCGCGGCGGCATTGCGTCGCCGTGGAAGGTCATCGCAACGCACGTCGTGCATCCGGCGGGCAAGCATTTTTTTCGCATGCGTATTGAATGTGTTTTAATTACCTTGCGAATTGACTATTGCGTGCCTCCGCAGGCGCGCCGACGAATGAACGCAGAAATTGCAGACAGGCGTCGCAGCGGCTGTTCCAGCGACCACACAGGTAGGATCTTCAGGGCACATCTGCTCGCGCTTGCGTCCCGGCGTCCGCGCTCGTTGCGGTTTGCCGTGGCGCTGAGCGCCACCGCGCTTCTCGCGTTGCGCGTGGGTGGCGCGTATGCGCAGGAGGCGCGCATGCTCGACGAACGCGTCACACAGCAATCGATCGGCGAAACGATATGCCGCCCGGGCTATGCCAGCGCGGTCGCGCCGCCGTTCGATGAACTCATGGCGCACAAGGACCGGATGCTTGCCGAGCGCGGCATCGACGCCGACGACGGCGCCGATTTCGCGCTGGACAGGCGCGTACCCGTGGTGCTCGGCGGTTCGCCGGACGCGCCTTCCAACCTCGGTCTGCTGCCGTGGGCGGGCCGCCAGGGCGAGCGCCGGAAGGCGCGCGCGGCGGTCATGCTCAAGCGCTGCGTCTGCGAGGGCAAGATCAGTCTCGCGGAAGCGCAAGCGGCGATTGTCGGCGACTGGTCGGTGGTCTATTCGGGCTTCAGCCAGACCTCGTGCGACGTCAGCCGGCTGGACGTCGCCACCAGCGCCGAGAGCGGGCGGGCAGCCGGACATGGCTCGCAGCCTTGAGGCTGTGTTCCCGGAAACTGCGTGCCGCTGATCAAATTCGTTCGCATGGACCTGGCCGCGCTCGTATGCAGATGGAAGAGGGTTTTCTTTCAACGTGCGCCCGTGAGTCGCTTGCCGTTCATCGCACCACCTGACTTATTCCTGGAGAATCATCATGACCCATTCACCTCTTGCCGCGGCGACGCTTGCCGCACTGACCATCGCGTGTGCCGCCGGCGCGTCCGTATTCGCCGCCGAGCCGGTTCATTGCGGTAAAGCGGACGCGCTGCAAATTCGCGGCGACGTGCCTGCAGCCATCAGCTTCGACGTGTACCGCCAGTTGCGTCCGTTGAATGCGCAACGCGTCGCGCTGTTCCAGTCGGCTGGCGAAGTAAAGCATCTACCCGACGGACTTGCAGTGTGCGAAGTCGCGGACGACGGCGTCGACGATCCGTCCGCAGTCCTGGTCGAACTGCCGCAAGGCAAGAACGCGTGGTGGGTCAGCGCAGCCAACGTTCAACAGGCGGACTGATCCTCCCGCGACAAGCCAGGTTGCCGCGTTGCACCCCGGCGTGATCTCTGCGGTGATTGACGCGGCGGTCCGTTTCTTGCGACCCGCTTCCGCATGCCCAGAAGCGCGGTCCATAGTCCGGCGCACCGAGGGAGCATGCGGCTTCGCTACCCAGCGAATGTTCCGCTGTTCAGGTACAGTGCACTGACTGCGTCCGTAACGCGGTGTCCTCCAGGACGCCGTGACGTACTGCATGCATGGTCGCAAGTGGCTTCTGAAACAGGGCCAGCCCAATTACCGGAGATTCGAATGATTGCCTTCTACCTGTCATTGGCCGCGCTTGGCGCAGCGGGCGCCGCACTCATCCGTGAACTCGCCGCCGCGCAGGCCAGACAGCGTGCCGCATTGCGCCGCGTGCACATACATTCCTCCGACCGCACTAGCCGCCGAGGGTAGGCCGCATGAACCTGATCGTGCGCAACATCGCGCCGTCGTGCAGCGAGCAGGAAGTGCGCGAGTTCCTCCAGCGCGAATTGGGGCACTACGCTCGCAATGTCGAAGTCGTCGACGCCGGTACGCCCGGCGCCTATGCCACGGTCGAACTCGACGCGCAGGTGCCGTATGTCGGCGAGGTCATCGCGCGTCAGATTCATGGCAAGCAGTTGGGCGGCATGGTGCTCGAGGCGAGCGCCGATCTATTCACCGACGAGCCGCCACCGGAGCAGTGACTGCTGGACCTTCCTCTGGCGTCTTCCGCAGCGAAGGCGCGAGTAGGGTGCGGGCAAGGCGCAGAAAGCGGCGTTTCAAGACTTGATCCGGCGGCGCGCCCAACCGGTGTTCGCTGTGTCGCTCAGCGGCTCTTGCCGTCTTAGTCTCCGCTTCCAGCCTCCGGCCAATCGAACGGCGTGTACGGCAACGCGCGCTTGTGCCGCGTGATCTCGTAAAAACGCAAGATGATCTTGCGTGCCTCATCGCTTACGGATTTTCCTTCCAGGAAGTCGTCGATCGTCTCGTATGGAACGCCGTAGGCGTCTTCGTCAGGCCGTTGCGGGCGCAACGCTTCGAGGTCCGCGGTCGGCACCTTGTGAGCGAGCGCGTCGGAGGCGCCCAGTGCTTTCGCGACCGCGCGCACCTGCCGCTTGTTGAGTCCGGCGAGCGGTAGGACATCGGCGCCGCCGTCTCCGAACTTCGTAAAAAATCCCATTAGCGACTCGGCCGCGTGGTCGGTGCCGATCACCACGCCCATGCGCGTGCTGGCTATCGCGTACTGCGCAATCATCCGTTGCCGTGCCTTGATATTGCCGTGGACGAAATCTTCCTGCGCTTCGTCCGCGAACGGCAGGCCGCTTTGATGCAGCGACGCGAGCATCGCGTCCGCGGCGGGCTTGATGTCCACGGTCACGGTCTCGTCCGCGCGAATGAATGCCAGCGCCTGCTGCGCGTCGGCTTCGTCTTTCTGCTCGCCGTGCGGCAAACGTATTGCGACGAAACGCGCGTCGTAGTTCGCGGCCCGCAACCGCTCGACGGCCAGTTGCGCGAGGCGCCCGGCCGTAGTCGAATCGATGCCGCCACTGATACCCAGCACGTACGCTTTCAGGCCGTTACCGCGCAAATAGTTCGCGAGAAAAGAGACGCGGCGTTCGATCTCCGCGTTGGCGTCGAACTCGGCAGTGACGTGCATTTCGGCGGCGATGTCCGCTTGAATCGCGGCTGGATCGGTTTGCTTCATGATCTTCTGCTCCTCGCGCCCGGGCGCAATGTCAAAGAAACAACTTCAGCGCGACAGTGGCGAGCACGTAGCGGACCCGCCGAAGGTCCATCGACAGATTGCCATGCGCTGAGTAACATCCTCGTTCCGAGAGCCGCATCAACCTGCGAGCAACCAATAATAATCACATCAGTGCGAACCCGCGATGAACCATCTCAAGCGGCCTCGCCCGCCTGTATTCGTCTGTCCGACTCTTGCACGAGTGGCCGCCCAGTGCAAAGCCGGCTGTATGCCGTATGCATTTTCCTTGTCGCGCGCCACGCGTGAGTTGTTTCCCGTAATGCGGAGGACGCCTGGCCAGGCGCTATCCACCTTTGCCAGGTTGAGCAAGCTTACATGCGGCGTCGCGCTTGCCGTCTCCGCTTGTGCGGCCTTCGCTGCCGGGCCGCCTGCGGTAACGAGCGAAGCGGCGTTTTCCGTCGATGCGTCGTCCGTCGCGGCACCCGATGCGGCAGGCGGCGTGGACCCGCGCCGGGCATTCGCGCTGCGGGATGTATTCGCCCGCCACGTCACGCGACGGCTCAACGTACCGGCGCCCGAGCAGCGCGCTTACGCCGCTCGTCTGCAAACGGCGTTGCATGAGCACGAGCTCGGCGAACTGTCCGGGGAATACGTCGTGATGGTCGACCGCAATGCAAACGTGCAGGCGCTCTTGATCTATTTCCGCGCGGCGCCCGCCGACGCCTGGCAGATGATCGGCGCGTCGCCCGTGTCCACCGGACGGCCAGGCGAGTACGACCACTTCGTCACGCCGCTCGGCGTGTTCGAGCACACGCCGTCCAACATGGATTTCCGCTCTGAAGGCACCGAGAACGAGAACCATATCCGCGGCTACGGCAAGCGTGACATGCGCATTTTCGATCTGGGCTGGGCGCAGGCAGAGCGTGGCTGGGGCAAGGGCGGGATTTCGCAGATGCGATTCCAGATGCACGCCACCGACCCCGACCGGCTGGAGCCGTTGCTCGGCGTGCGCCACTCGAAGGGTTGCGTCCGGATCCCCGCATCGCTCAACACTTTTCTGGATCATTACGGGATCCTCGACGCGGAATACGAGGCGCTCGTCGACTCGGGCAAATCGCTGTGGGTGTTGAAGAGCGATCGGCAGGTCATGCCGTGGGCAGGACGGTATATCGTCGTGGTGGATTCGGCGCGCAAGGCTCGTCCGGCGTGGGCGCCGGCGCCCGACGCCAGGACGCGCGCCAAAGTGCCGGCGGGGGCGGACACGGCGGATTGATGCGCGGCGTTTGGTCGGAGGTCAGCGTCTTGAGCGCCATGCGGTCCGCGCATTAGTGCCGCCGACCCCATGCCATCAACGCATCAACGCATCCATCAACGCATCCATCAACGCATCAGCAACATCGTGCCCGCGCCGAGTATTCCGCCGCACAAAGCGCACGCCCACAACAGCGCCCGCGTACGCCGGTATTCGCGACCGATGTCGGCGAGCAGCCGGGCGTTTTGCTGCGGCGAGCGCGCGCGGTCGTGTTCGTGCTGCAGATAGCGCACGGCCAGTTGCGGCACGCGTGGCAGCATATGGGCGAGATGCGGCAGCTCGCGTGAAATGCGCTGGAACCAGCCGCGATGATCGACGTCGCGGCGCGCGATGTCCGCGAGCACGCGCCGCGCGATGTTCCAGGTATCGACGCCCGGATGCAGCGCGCGCGCCAGCATCTCCGCCTGATGGAACGATCGTTGCGCGGTGGCGAGCCGACCGGAAACAACACCATCGAACGGAAGCACCGCGTGCAGCAGTTGGTGGAAGAGCGACCCGGCGGAACGATCTTGCGCAGCCGCCGCAAAATGCGCTTCGGCTCGGGTACGCAATTCAGCTTCGAGCATTTCGGGGCGAGTCTGATGCGGCACGTGCCCAGCGTCGCGGTGCAGTTCTGCGAGCCGGCCGTAGTCCTGCTCGAACAGGGCGGTCGCGCCATGAACGAAGAACTCGCGCTCGCCGGTCGAGAGGCTGGACATGATCGAAAATTCCGCCAGCACGAGTCGTCCTAAAGAATCGGGCTCGACGCTTACGCGGACCCGTCGCGCGTCAAGCGTCGCGTGAAAGAAGCCGTGTTCGAATGCCTGCTCGGTCACCACTTCCACAATATGCGCGGCGAGCGGTGCGAGCTTCACCTGATGCGCGTGCAGACCGCTCAGGTCGGTAGCCGGCAGCGTGTCGATGCGCTGCATCGTGAGCGTGTGACTGGTGCAAAGATCCCAGATAACGTCGGGTACGACGAGGCGCGTGTCGCCCTCGAAATGATGACCGGTCTGGCTCAGGTTGGCGGCCTCGGCGCGCAGGTCGAAGCGGCGCTGAATCTCGTCCGCGAAGGTTTGAGCCAGCGCCCGCAGCCGCAGGCGTCGTGCGGTGCTCGACAGTTTTTCCAGCCAGCGGGCGACCCATCGCAAAAGCGCAAGCTCGTCGCCGATCTGCTGCAACTGTTCGGCACGCAGCAATTTGATCGCCACCTCGCGATGACCGTTGACCGGCATCAGCAATCGCGCGAAATGCGTCTGTTCGGCGAAGCCGCTGCGCACCGGTATCAGGTCGACCGCGCTGAAGAGGGTCGCGAGCGGCCGGCCGAACGCTCGTGTCAAGGCTTCCTCGGATCCGCGCGGCGGCAGCGGCGCTTCCATATGATCGATCGCATCGATCGCGTCGTGCAATGTCGAGGTTGCCAGTTCCGGGCGCTCGACCAGCGTCTTCGCGAACTGACCCGCCAGTGGGCCGAGCGCGGGCAGCAGGCTGTGAACACTGCGCGCGCTGCGTGTCGACGAATGCACGCGGCCGACAAGCTCGACCAGCCAGTGCAGCTTGCGATTGGCTGGCGCGGCGAGCCAGATCAGGCGCGCGCCGTAACGCAGTGCGTGGTAGAGCAGGAGTAAGCGGCGAAACAGTGGGGGCATCGGCAGTTCGATTGGCGGCAATGCGGCGCACAAGAACTGGGCGCCGCGGGGCCAGGACAATCAGATTATCAGGAATGCGCGCCGACGGGCGCTTCTGCGAACCGGCAGCCCGGTCTTGCTATGGAGGCAGCGTGCTGGACGCGTCAGTCTCGCTATGCGCCCTTTGATGATCGCATCTGACCATTGTTCGAACTTCAACGCTGGTTTTTCTCGAAGCCAATGATGCTCGCGATTGCGCTGATCGATTCGGTATCGAGCACATGCAGGAAGAACGAACCAAGCTCATGACCCACATAAGCGACACGTGTGAGCGCCGCTGTTTTCTGAGGAGAGCAGTTCTCGAAATGGTGTTCGTGCGGCACAGCGGAGAGTGCGGCACAGCGGAGAACATACATCCGCCACGATGGTATGGCGAAAAACTTAAGGAAACCTGAAGAAAATCGCTTTGCAGCCTTTATGACAGTTTTTTTAACGACGCAGTGACAAATGTGTTCTGGCGCACAGTTTGGAACAACTAGACCACTATTCTCGAAGCGGGAAGTGTATGCAGTGCGCGTTGCGTGAACGTATCGAGCATCCAAACACATTCACACGAGGAAATGATGGCCGAAGCGAGCGTACCCCTTTGTGTCGATCTCGATGGAACGCTGACGAGCACCGACCTCCTGGTGGAATCGTTCCTCGTGCTTGTAAAACGAAATCCACTGTACGCGTTCTTATGTATTGGCTGGCTGTTGCGCGGCAAGGCTCATCTGAAGGCGCAGATTGCTCAGCGTGCCGCCATCGACGTGACGGTGCTGCCTTATAACGCGCGCCTCGTGGAGTATCTGCGAGAAGAACGGTCGTATGGCAGAGATCTATATTTATGCACCGCTGCAAACCGCAAGTTCGCTGAAGAGATAGCCTCGTATTTCGGCTTCTTCAAAGGGATTCTGGCAAGCACTGACGCCCACAATCTGTCGGGTGTTCATAAAGCTTCTGCGTTGTCCGAAGAATTCGGTCCGCACGGTTTCGACTATTGCGGCAACGCGCTATGTGACGTGCCGGTGTGGAAGCAATGTAGACGGGCGATCGTTGTAGGGACGCGCCAGATTGCCGAGGCGGCCGAAATGGTCAATCACAAGGTTCTCTTCTTCGAGGATCGGCGATCGCTAATCGCGCTTACCGTCAGGGAAATGCGTGTTTACCAGTGGGTCAAGAATCTCCTGATTTTTGTGCCGCTGCTTGCATCGCACCGATTTACCGAAGCAGACACGCTGCAAGCCGAGGTCATTGCATTTTTTTCTTTCTGCTTCTGCGCTTCGTCTGTATATCTGCTCAATGACATGCTGGACCTCGACGCGGATCGACGCCATGTCCACAAGCGCGATCGGCCGTTTGCGTCGGGACAGTTGTCGCTGGCCTTCGGCATGCTTCTCGGATGTGTGCTTCTTATCGCGTCTGCGGGATTTGCTCTGCTACTGCCTTTCACTTTTCAGCTGGTACTGGCCGGCTACTTTGCGACCACGCTTGCGTATTCGCTCAGGCTAAAACGGTTCATGCTTGTCGACGTCTTTGTTCTCGCGGCTCTTTACACCGCGCGAGTCGTGGCCGGCGGCGCTGCGGGGGACATCCCGCTTTCCGACTGGTTGATCATGTTTTCGATTCTGATCTTTCTGAGCCTCGCCATGGTCAAACGCTATGCGGAACTCGACGCGCTATTACGTGAAGCAAAAGTCTGCGCAGTGGGGCGCGGATACGTCACGCAGGATCTGGGCATTCTGCGTTCATTCGGCACGGCCTCCGGTTATGTCGCAGTACTGGTTCTCGCGCTGTATATGAATTCATCCGATGTACGCGTGCTTTATCGACATCCACACGCACTGTGGTTTCTATTCGGACTGCTGCTCTTCTGGATCAGCCGTGTATGGATGTTAGCGTTTCGCGGCGAGATGCATGACGATCCAATTGTCTTCACCATCAAGAATCGCCTGAGCTTGCTCGTAGTATTTCTCTGCGTGGCGACGGTGATAGCGGCAAGTTGACCTCTGAGCATTCAATCGATGCAACTCGGTTTCGCTTTCTTTTCCTCAGCGCTCCGTTACTCTAAACGCCTCCTCGGTTAAATCTGTGAGCAAGCCGAATGCCCATATCTTCCTTCAAAAGTGCGGGCGCTGCGGCGCGCGCTTTTCCGGCCGTAAATGTCCCCCGCCTGTGCGGGTACTTCGCACGATATGTTGTGATCAGTGGCAATGCCCGATGACGGCGATTAATCGGCTGACGTCGACTAGATAGGCTGAGGCGATCTGAAAGCATTCCGCATTTTGCGGCCGAGCGGAGATTTTTCTTCATTCTTGCGTGCGCCAGCGCGCATTCGGGAGCCGGTTCCCGGCATCGTACGGTGGCAAATAACATAATCTGGGTGTACCGCAGGCAGCAAAGCGACTCGTTGGGCGGGCCTACTCCGCAAGACGGATGGTCACCGTCCTGTCCCAGTACGTACCTTATTGTCTACGCGAAAAATGAATAGCTTCGACACGAGCATCGAGACTTTTTTTAGCGGATTCCATTCTTGTGTCCTGTGCAATCATGCGGTGCAAGCCATCGCGGACATGTACACATTCAAAGGTCTGGTACTGATTCCCGTTTTATGGTGGCTATGGTTTCAGTCGGCCGAGCGTCGGCAATGGCGGCGTGAAGTCGTCATTGCGACTACCGTGAGTGGGCTATTGGCTCTTCTTGCCGGAAGACTTCTGGCGCATTTTTTACCGTTCCGCACGCGACCGGCGTTTTCGCCCGATCTGCATCTTCATTTCCCAGTTGTCCCGCAAAGCGAAAGCTTGTTATCAGCGTGGAGCTCATTCCCAAGCGATCACGCAATGTTGTGGATGTCGGTTGCGGTAGGCATCTTCATCGTTTCTCGCCGCGTTGGCATTCTTGCGCTGCTGTATGTTGCAATATTCATTTGCATGCCGCGCGCTTACCTCGGCTTCCATTACCCAACCGACCTGTTGGCCGGAGCCGCGATTGGCATCGTCATCACCTACATCATGACTCGTGATTCCGTGAGAGTGCATTACGCGACGCCCATGTTGCGCTGGATCGAGCGCAATCCTGGACCATCGGCCATGTTGGGATTCGTGCTGTGCCTGGAGCTCGTTACCCAGTTCGATGAAATCAGAGCCTTCGCCACTTCCGTCTTCAAGGTTGTCTGATTCGTTTGTCATTCAGACGGTGGACCGAACGATTCAAGCGGAGCGCGTTACGCGAATGCGGCCCTCTCGACTCTTATCCCGCACGTAGCATGCAGTGACGTGGGTGTTTCGCTGCGCGAATAAGAGCCGAGATGAGCGCCGTCCTTCTCCAGGTGATATCCAAAGACCAAAGGTCTGCACAATCTGAAAAGGGGTGTTGATGACTGCTCGAAACGGAACGGCGTATACCGGCAGGCCGTTGTATTTGTGGAGCGTCTGGCTGATTGCTACTGTTGTGGCTTGCACGCCGCTCTTCGTCTCGTCGATTCCGCCATTGGGACAGCACTTCTATAACATCGTCAGAGTAGACATTCTGGCGCATCCGGGTTCCTACGCTGGCAACTTCGTAGTTCGGTGGGACCCATTGCCCGACCTTGCGATGGACCTGACCCTGCCGTGGATCGCGAAGTTGATGCCGGTGGAGTGGGCTGCATGGTTCTTTATCGTTGTCGAACTCTCGTTGCTAAGCTCGGGCTGCCTGGTTCTTAGCCGTGCTCTGAATGGCCGGTGGTCGTGGTTTCCGCTATTCAGTTTTCTGCTTCTCTACAACTGGATCCTGATACGCGGTTACGATAACTTTCTGTTCGGGACTGGCCTTTGTTTGTGGGCGATAGCCTTGCATGTGGCGCTTCGCCGGTTCACGGTCGCGCGGATCATAACGTCGTCTTGCAGCGCCCTTGTGATTTATTTTTGCCATCTTTTTCCTCTGGCCGTTTTTGCACTGGTCATAGGAACATGGGAGCTTGGCTGCTTCCTGCAGGAAGGGAAATTGCGAATCCGCTCGCTCATCACGCACGCGAGCGCAAGCCTGGTTCCGTTGATACTTCCCGTGGTATTACTGGCGCATAGCAGTACCGGCGGACTTCGTGGCTCCGTCGACTTCGGCTTCGTTCATATATTCGCCAAAGTCAGCCGTTGGCTCGATGTCTTCGCAATCGGCAATCCCCCGGCCGACGTCGCAGTGCTGGCAAGCATGGGCCTGACATTAGCCATCGGCTTTCTAATGAGGTGGTGGTCCTGTAAGCCTGAGTGCCGGATCACGGTGATTGCGCTTCCGCTGGTAGCGCTATTTGCGCCGTTCTCCGCATTTGCTTCTTATGGCGTGGTCGAGCGATGCGCGCTGAGCTTCGCATTCCTGCTGACAGCGCTCGTGGATGTACGGGCTTCGGCACCGCGTCTGCAACGGGTCGGCGCGCTAGCGCTCGCGATTGTTTTCCTGTTTCGCATTGCGACGGTAACTGCCGATTGGCGTGCGGCGAAGCCTTCCATTCAGGCGTACCGCGCTACTTTCGCGTCGCTGAAATCGGGCTCGGTCCTGTTTCAATACAAACAGGACACGACTTATCCCTCCCCAAGGACCGCGCCTCACCGCTGGAATCCGTATCTGGATAAGGTCGTTGCGCTTGCAACGCTCGATCGGGTTCTCGTACCGGATCTCTATCTGAAAGCGGGCCAGCAGCCGGTGCTTTATCGCGCGGAAAACGCGGCATTGAGGAAGTTCCAGGACGATATCGAGAATGGCGACACGGCATTCCGGGCGAACGACGGAATGTTGCGCGCATGGGCCGCGGATTTGCAGAACAGGTTTCCAGACCTGCAAACCCGCTTCACGGAAGTCTATCTCGCTGTGTTCGATCCGCAACGGCGTCTTTCTGAAACACTAACCGGTTGGCAACTCGTTGCGACGCTACCGGAACATCGACTCTATCGAATGCTTCCTCGGTGAGCGCGGTCATCATGCATCCGATCGGCTAGCCGCTTACGGTGCGTAAGGCCGCTCGAAGAATGTCGTTTTTCTGCCAGCGGACGTCGCATTCGCGGCATGCCGGCGCGGCTGTTGACCATTACATTCGAAGGAACCCCGCCACGTCGCTACAGCCGTGCCGCACAGTAAGAACGAGACTCAGCCCGAATGAAACAGGCACGCGAAACGGCTGCCCATCAGCCGACAGGCGCGTCCTATTTATTGGACACGCAACCGCTTGCCGACGGGTGGGAAAGCACGGGTTCGCTCAGCGCCGCTGTCCAGCCGGGCGAGGCGACCGCAGGCGCGAAGTCCGCCGCTGCTGTCGTCGGGTCCGCGCCAGTCGTCGGGAGCTTGCGCTCCACTGCGGTCCTGTTGTTGGGCTACGCGATTCTCATCACCGGAAACGGTCTGCTCAGCACGCTTATCTCGTTGCGCCTCATTCAACAGCAGGCGCCGTCGATCGCGGTGGGCGTCGTGCAATCGGCGTATTACATCGGCTTTCTATTGGGCGCTGTTTATGGCGGCGCGCTCATTACGCGCGTCGGTCATCACCGCGCGTTCGTCACCTTCGCCGCAGCCTCGGCGTGCTGCGCGCTCGGGTACGCCGTGTGGAGCGCGGCCGCGATGTGGGTCGTTCTGCGCTTCGTCACAGGCTTCTGTCTGGTCGGCATTTTCACGGTCGTCGAGAGCTGGTTGCATCAGGTCGCGAGCAACGCTCAACGGGGCCGCGTGTTCTCGGCTTATCTGATCACCAACTACCTCGGTGTCGGCACCGGGCAGTTTCTCATCGGCCTTGCGGACCCAGGTGGGTTCGAACTTTTCAGCGCGGTCGCAGCTTTGTTCACGGCGTCATTGATCCCGGTCGCGCTCGCAGGCACAGCGCCCGCAGCCACGGCCGCGCTCGACGCGTCTCGTGCCACATACGGCTCGCGTCTCGCACGCGGGCTGTCGGGGTTGCAGAGCATCTATCGTTGGGCGCCGCTCGGCGTTGCCGCGTGTCTGTCGGCCGGGGCGCTCAATAGCGCGTTCTACACGATGCAGCCCGTATTCATGCGGCGCATCGGCTATGCGGTGCCAGACGTGTCTCACTTCATGGGCTTCGCCCTGCTCGCCGCGCTCGTGCCGCAATGGCCGGTTGCGCGGCTGGCCGACCGGTTCGACAGGCGCAAGGTGCTGCTATGTCTTGCGGCAGTTACCGGGTCGCTAAGCGTGCTGCTGTTCCTGCTGCACGATGACAGGTTGATCCGGGCCTTCGGCTATCTCTATGTCGCGGTAGCGTTTTCCATGTACGGCGTCGTCACCTCCTACGTGAACGACTGCATCCCCGCCGATGAGCGCGTTGCCGTGAGCGCCGGTCTGTTGCTGATCTTCTCGGTGGGGGCGAGCGCCGGCCCGACGCTCGCGTCCGCAACGATGTCGGTCGCGGGTCCTTCCGGGCTCTATCTGTTCACGGGGCTCGTCACAGGCGCGCTCGCCACGCTGACAATGCGCAGCGTGGCGGGTCGGCACGGTCGATAACGCCACGCCACGCGCGCCGTCGCCTTCCGGCGGCTTCCAGCGAACCCGGCAACTTCTCCGAATTCTCCAGAATCATTCGACCGCCATGACCTGTCGCTTCGAGGACGGGGATTACCCTTAGCGCTTCGTCGGCCAACGCCCGTGCTGTAAGGGAAATGCCGGGCGGCGAAAACGCGATGTCGCTTTTGTGACAAACGAAGTCGAATGCAGATGAAGGGTTCCCAGTTTTGTCCGGCTATCTTTGCCGCATAGCGAAGCACACCGACACGCGCCTGGAACAGGCCGTCAACGCCGGAACGGGAGACAACGTGGAAACCCTTGCTTTCATGCTCGATAACTTTGCGTCGATCATCAGGCTCACCGTCGAGCACGTGGAGATCGTCGGCGTGGGTGTCGGTCTCGCCATTGTCACGGGCGTGCCGCTCGGCATCGTGATCACGGCCAATGCGCGCGCCGCGAAGATCGTGTTGTATTCCGCGGCGATCCTGATGACCATTCCCTCGGTTGCGCTGTTCGGGTTGATGATCCCGGTCCTGTCGGTGATCGGCCAGGGCATCGGTTTTCTCCCGACCGTTATTGCGCTCTTTCTCTATTCGCAACTGCCGATCGTGCGCAACACGTACACCGCGATCACCAACATCGACCCTGCGTTGCGCGAGGCCGCGCGCGGCATCGGCATGACCACGCGCCAGCGTCTGTGGAAGGTCGAAATTCCCATTGCGCTGCCCATCATCATGGCGGGCGTGCGGATGGCCGTGGTGATCAATGTCGGCATTGCCGCTGTCGCCGCTTATATCGGTGCAGGCGGGCTCGGCAAGCTGATCAGCCGCGGCATTTCGCAATCGGACCCGCGTCAGTTGATCGCCGGCGCAATTCTCGTAAGCCTTCTTGCCATTGCCGCCGACTATGGCCTCGGCTGGGTGCAACGTCTGCTGACGCCGAAGGGTCTTCGCAGCCCGTCGCGGACCGGCCGACTGGCATTACGTCTTGGCGCGTGGGCGTCATTCCGTAAATCTCCTCATCACGCGCAATAATCATGATCAAGCTCTCCAGCATCTCGAAGCGCTATGAAGGCGCGAGCGCCCCGGTGGTCGACGGCATCGACATGGAAGTCGGCGCGGGTGAAATCTGCGTGCTGCTCGGCCCGTCGGGCTGTGGCAAGACGACCACGTTGAAGATGATCAACCGCCTGATCCAGCCGAGTTCGGGAAAGATCTTCATCGACGGCCGCGATACCGACGAGTTCGAGGTGGTCGAATTGCGCCGGCAGATCGGCTACGTGATCCAGCAGATCGGGTTGTTCCCCAACATGACGGTCGAGGAGAACATTAGCGTGGTGCCGCGTCTGCTCGGCTGGGACAAGGCGAAGACAAAGCGTCGCGCGGCCGAATTGCTGGAGATCGTGGCGCTCGATCCTTCGACGTATCTGTCGCGCTATCCGAAGGACCTTTCGGGCGGCCAGCAGCAGCGCGTCGGGGTAGCGCGCGCGCTCGCGACCGATCCGCCCGTCATGCTGATGGACGAACCGTTCGGCGCAATCGACCCGATCAATCGCGAGTTGATCCAGGACGAGTTCCTGCGCATTCAGCAGCAGGTCAAGAAGACCATTATGTTCGTCAGCCATGACATCGACGAAGCCGTGAAAATGGCTGACCGCATCGCGATCTTTCGCGGAGGCCGGCTCGAGCAGTTCGACACACCGGACACGATTCTCGCGCGACCCGCGAGCCCGTTCATTGCCGGCTTCGTCGGCGCGGACCGAGCGTTGAAGCGGCTGCGCCTCGTGCGTGCCAGCGACGCTTTGTCGGCCTGCGATTGCGCCGCACGCGTGGGCGACAGCAGCGAGCGCGCACGGGCGTTGCTCGAACGGCACGGCGTCGAACAGATCGTGTTGCTCGATGCGGCGGGCAAGCCGCAAGGCTATCTGAGCGCTGCCGAGCTCAGCGCAATCGAGGGCACGCTGATGGCAGCCCACGCGAAACCGGTGCAAGGCGTGGCGCGTCATAGCGATGACCTGCGCAGCGTGATTTCGTCGATGTTCTCACTTGGGCAATCCTGGCTTGCTACTGTCGACGACGAGGGCCGCTTCGTCGGCTACGTGAATCAGGCGCACATTGTCGACATGTTGCGTCTGCCAGCGGAGGCCCGCGCATGAATACACTGCTCTCACGCTGCGCTCTCCTGTTCGCTTGCGCTGCGCCGCTGCAAGCGCGTGCGGACAACTGGCTTCTATCCATTGCGCAATATCGCACCGATATCGTCTACCAGTCCATCACGCAGATGACGATGGTCGCCATAGCCGGCGGGCTTGCAATCGTCGTTGCGGTGCCGCTCGGCATCTATCTGAGCCGCGAGTCGGGCAAGCACGCGCGCGCAGGTCAAGCGCTCCTGCAGACGCTCAACATGGGGCAGGCCGTGCCGAAACTCGCGCTGCTCGCGCTCGCCATGAGCGTACTTGGCATTGGCCGCTGGCCGTCGATTTTCGCGTTGTGGGTGGCTACCTTGCTGCCCATTGTGCTCAACACGCTCGAAGGCCTGCGCGCCGTGCCGCGTGCGCTGATCGAAGCGGCCACCGGCATGGGCATGACACCGAGGCAGGTCTTATTTCGCGTCGAATTGCCCAACGCGCTTTATGTGATCTTTGCGGGCATCCGCACCGCGCTCGCTATCACCGTCGGAACGGCGCCGCTTGCGTTTCTGGTCGGCGGCGGCGGACTCGGTGAACTGATCTTTACCGGCATCGACATGAACGACTTTTCGATGCTGCTGGCAGGCGCGATTCCCACCGCGGTGCTGGCGGTTCTCACCGACGTGCTCATCGGCCAGATGCAGGTGCATCTCGTGTCGCGCGGCGTCACTCCCCAACGCTAGTTCAATCACACGCATACGCGTTTCTTCGAGGACATCATGAACATTGCCTTCTTCAAGCGGGCCTGCGCGCTCGTCGCCATTTCCCTTGCGTCGTCGTGGACCATTACTTGTGCGGCGGCGAATGTCGTGGTCGGCGGCAAGAACTTCACGGAGCAGCAACTGCTTGCCGAGATGACGACCGAGCTATTGCAGGCCAAGGGTTTCACCGTTACGAAAAAAGACGGCTTGGGCAGCGCGGTGTTGCGCGCGGCGCAAGAGAACGGACAGGTCGACGTGTATTGGGAATACACCGGAACGTCGCTGATCACGTACAACAAGATCAATGATCGCCTTTCGCCGGAAGACACATACAGGAAGGTAAAGGAACTGGACGCTGGGAAAGGGTTGGTGTGGCTCGATCCTTCTCGTGCGAACAATACGTATTCGTTAGCGATGAATCAGGACGAAGCAAAGAAGCTCGGCATCGTAACCCTTAGCGATCTTGCAAAGGCCATCAAGTCAGGCAAGACGCTGAGCTTTGCGTCCAACTCGGAGTTCTATGCTCGCCCCGACGGGCTGCGTCCGCTGCAAAAACTGTATGGCTTCGAATTTTCGCAGGACGAGGTTAAGCGGATGGACTCGGGTCTCACGTATCAGGCATTGAAGGACCGTCAGGTGGACATCGCGCTCGTTTTCGCCACCGATGGCCGCGTGCCGGCATTCAACTTCGTCATTCTTAAGGACGACAAGGGCTTCTTTCCTTCGTATGCGCTGACGCCCGTGATCCGCAAGGCGACGCTCGACGCTAACCCGAAGCTCGGCCCAATCCTGAACTCGCTCTCGGCAAAGCTCGACGCACCGACGATGGCTCGATTGAACGCCTCCGTCGACGTGCAAAAGAAATCGTTCAGCGAAGTTTCGCATGACTTCCTGAAGCAAGCGGGTCTGCTGTAACGCTCGCGATCCGACCCAACCTGAGAGACAAGAACATGCCTTCGTCTTCCCTCGACGCGCCGCGAGACGGCGCGCTGAAAGTTGCCGCCGCGCAGATCGACAGTTCGTACGGCGATCTGGACGCGAACCTCGGCAAGCACCTGAGCATGATCGGTGAAGCGCGCAAGCACGGCGTCTCGATGCTGCTGTTCCCCGAATTGTCGCTGTGTGGACATAGCGCGGGCAAAGACGCGCTGCAGCTTTCAATGCATGTCGATCACCCGGCCATTGCCGCACTTGCCGAAGCGAGCGTCGGGCTCCATACGTCGTTCGGTTTCATCGAAGAAGCGCCTGGTGGCCAGTTCTACAACAGCCAGGCGACCGTGACGCACGGAAGGATCGTGCACGTGCATCGCAAGATTCAATTGGCGACCTACGGCAAGCTGCGCGATGGCCTGTATTACGCGCCGGGAGCGGAACTCGGCGCATTCGGCATCGACCGCGACTGGCGCGTCGGCACGCCGATCTGCAACGACCTGTGGAATCCGGCTCTCGTGCACGACCTGATGTGCGACGGCGTGACGCTGCTCGCCGCTCCGATCAGTTCGGCGCGCGAAGCGGTAGGCGGCGGTTTCGACAACCCTTCTGCGTGGGAACTGAATCTGCGCTTCTACGCGGTGACCTACGGGGTCGCCGTGGTGATGGCGAACCGGATCGGCACCGAAGGCATGCTGCGCTTCTGGGGCGGTTCGCGCATTCTCGATCCGTTCGGCAACACGGTTGCAATGGGCTCGACTACCGACGAAGAGCTGGTTGTCGGCGAACTCGACTACGCGGCGCTGCGCGAAGCGCGCTTCCTGCTGCCGACCGTGCGGGACTCCCGCGTCTATGCGGGCCGCGGCATCCGTGCGGCTCATTCACCTGTCAACACCTGAAGCGTCGCCTGCCATGCAAGATTTTCTCCTTACCGACGAAGACCGCGCGTTCCGCGCGGAAGTGCGGGCCTTTCTGCAGCGCGAACTTGCGCCGCGCGCGGCCGATATCGAAGACCGGCGCGACTGGGAAGCCGTCAAGCACGTGGTGCGCGCGCTGGCCGAAGCCGGTTATCTGAGGCTCATGTTCGCGGACCTTTATCGCGGCTCGCTGAAAAAGCCCGGACTCACGCACGCGACGATCTTGTCGGAGGAAGCGTCCGCCATCAACTATGCATTCGAAACGACCATTGCCACGGCGCTGAGTTGCGCATATCCGTTGCATCGTCACGCGAGCGAGGCGCTGCGCGATGCGTATCTCGAACCGATTCTGGATGGCCGCGCGGTCGGCGCGATCTGTGTGACCGAGCCGGGCACGGGGAGCGATTCGGCGGACATGCAAACACGCGTCGAATACGACGCACGTACCGACGAATGGGTCGTCAACGGCTTCAAGCGTTATATCTCGAACGCTTCGGTAGCGGACGTCTATATTGCTTACGGCATCACGCCGCGCGATGACGCGAAGCCTGCCATTACGGCGGTGGCGGTGCCGAAGGACGCCTGCGGCATTAGCTTTCCTCGCAATTACACGTTCATGGGCCGGCACGGCTGCATCGTCGGCGAGGTCGAATTCGACAATTGCCGCGTGCCAGTCGACCACCTGCTGGGCGGCGCGGGCGAGGGCTCCGCCATCATGCGCGGCATGTTCAACTTCGAGCGCGCGATTCTGGGCGGCTCGGGCCTCGGCGTCGCGCGTAGTGCGTTCGAAATCGCGCGTGAGCATGCGCAAAGACGCAGGACGTTCGGGCAATTCCTCGGCTGCAAGCAACTGATCTGGGACAAGATTGCGCAGATGAGCTGGCGCATCGACGCCGCCGAGCTGATTACCTATCGCGCCACCAAGATGTACGACGCCGGCGCCGACGGCAAGGCGCTGATGAAGGAAGCGGCAATGGCCAAGCTCGTCGCGACCGAGACGGCGAATTTCTGTGTGAACGAAACGGTGCAGATATTGGGTGGCGATGGCCTCACCAAGGAATACGGCCGGGCTGAACAGCTGTATCGCGACGCGCGCGCGCTGACAATTGTCGGCGGGACGTCGGAAATGGCGAAATACCTGATCGCCTCGCGCGATCTCCCGGATCTGAAGATCAACCTCTGAGCGCATTCCATTTCCATCATGCTGACCATTACCTCGCTGTTCGAAAATACGGTCGCGAAGTACCCCGACCGTCTCGCGCTGGTCTGCGGTAACTCGCGTTTTACCTACGCACAGTGGGATGAGCACGTGCGCGGACTCGCGCAGGCGCTGTTCGACCTGGGCGTGCGGCAAACGGACCGCGTCGCAATCTTCCAGAAGACCTCGGACGCAACAGCCACCGCTTATCTTGCCTGCCAGTTGCTGGGCGCGATTGCCGTCCCGATGAACTACCGGCTATCCGCGAACGAAGCGATATTCATCATCCGCGATGCCGGTGCACGCGCACTGATCTACGACCATTCGATGCAGCCGGTCGTCGCGAAGATCGAGCAGGGCCTGCCCGATCTTCGCATCTACGTGCGCGTGGCAGGGCACGGGAACCATACGGATGAGCCCGATCGAAACGATGCGCCTTCGTATCACCGCGACTTCGATGCGCTGATAGACAGTACGCGCCATCGCGATGCGCCGCTGCCCACGCTGACGCCCGACGATATTTCCGCGCTCGTCTACACGTCCGGCACGACGGGGCGTCCGAAAGGCGCGATACACACCCATGCCAACGACGTCGCGATCGCGACAAACTGCGTCATGGAGTACAGCCTCACGAGCACCGACTCGGCGCTCCACATCGCGCCGCTTTACCACGTTGGCGGCATGCAGGCGTATTTCATGCCGCACCTGATGGTCGGCGCGGCCAACATCGTGCTGCCGCGCTACGATCCGGCGCGCACGCTCGCCGCAATCGCGCAATATGACATCACGACACTATTTGCCGTGCCGACACAGATTCAGGACATGCTGTTTCATCCCGCATTCACGCAGAGCGATCACAGCAGCCTGCGGATGATCACCACGGGCGGCGCGGCCATTCCGGCCGCAGCGATGCAACGCGTGATCGATGAGTTCTGTCCGAACGTCTACAACGGCTACGGCATGACGGAGGCGAGCCTCACGCTGCTGCTGCATCCGCGCGACGCACTCGCGCGCCTCGGCTCCTGCGGCAAGCCGACTTTGATCAGCACCTGCCGTGTCGTGACGAACGACCCGGCGCGCGCCGTGCCTTCCACAGAAGGCGTCGTGCCGGGCGAGGTGGGTCAGCTGATTGTGCGCGGCCCGCAACTCGCGCGTGCGTACTGGAACAATCCGGTCGAAACGGCCAGGAAGTTCCGCGACGGCTGGCTGTACACCGGCGATCTGTTCAGCGTCGACGAGGGCGGCTATTTCCACTTCCACGGTCGCGCCGACGACATGATCGTCTCGGGCGGCGAGAACATTTATCCGCGTGAAGTCGAGGAGGTGTTGTACCACTGCCCTGGCGTTCAGGAGGCCGCGGTAATCGGCGTGCCGGACGCGAAGTGGGGCCAGGCGGTAACGGCTTTCGTCGTGCGCAGCGACGCGCAGTTGACGGAGGACGCGATCATCGCATTCTGCAAGGCCAGTGACGACCTCGCGCCGTACAAGCGGCCAAAGAAAGTGCTGTTTGTCGAGCGCTTGCCGCTGAATCCGAGCGGCAAGGTTCTGCGGCGCGAACTGGCCGCCTCGGTGCACGAGAATCTTTTGCAAACGGGAACGTAATCATGAACGAACCGGTACTTTACGAACTGGACGGCGGCGTCGCCACCATTACGCTGAACCGTCCTGAAACGCGCAACGCACTGACCGAAATGGAAGTGGTCGATGCGCTCGTCGAGAGCCTCGAGCGAGCGCAAGCCGATCTGAACGTGCGCGCAATCGTGCTCACGGGCGCGGGTCCCGCGTTCTCCTCGGGCGGTAACATCAAGCACATGCGCGACGAGGTGGGAACGTTCGGCGGCAACTCCGCGCAGATACGCGAGAACTACCGGCGTGGCATTCAACGCATTCCGCGCGCGTTTCATGAACTCGACCTGCCTTGCATCGCCGCAGTCAACGGACCTGCGCATGGTGCGGGTTGCGACCTTGCGCTGATGTGCGATATCCGTATCGCCGCGCACAGCGCGCTTTTCGCGGAAAGCTTTGCGAAGATCGGCATCATTCCCGGCGACGGCGGCGCGTGGTTGCTGCCGCGTGCGGTCGGCCTCTCGCGTGCAGCCGAAATGATTTTTACAGGCACGCCCATCGACGCGCAATGCGCGCTGGATTGGGGTTTGGTATCGCGGGTCGTGCCCGACGCGGAGTTGCTGTCGACGGCCAGGGAACTTGCGGCGCGCATCGCGAGTAATCCTCCGAACGTGCTGCGCATGAGCAAGCGCCTCATTCGCGAAGGACAGCGGATGGACCTGCCGAGCCTGCTGGAACTGTCGGCGGCGTTTCAGGGAATCGTGCATCGCACGGCAGATCACCGCGAGGCGCTCGCCGCCACTTTCGAGAAGCGCACGCCGAATTACACCGGCGATTAATGCGAACGGACCGGTAAATCGCAGCAAAAGAGGCAATGGACCGGCGCGGCGCAATATGCGACAGTTTCGCCACCTTGACCGATCCAGCATGAACATGCGCAGCAAAATCAACGACGAGACGCCGCAATCTGCCGCCGCGCGCCAGGTGCAATGGCCAGCGGCGGGAGAGGGTGCACTCGTCGCGGCGAACGCGGAAAGCACGGCGACGGAAAGCTCGGCGGATTTGAGCCAGGAGCGGCGGCCCGACACGCAACGTATCGGTTTTTTTCTGGTACCCAACTTCTCGATGATGGCGCTCAGTTCCGCGAGCGAGCCGCTGCGCGCGGCCAACCGGGTGAGCGGCAAGCCGCTGTACAGCTGGCATCTGATCAGCGCGGACGGCGAGCCGGTGTCGTCCAGTTCAGGATTCTCACTGCAGCCCGAATCGGCTATGACCTCGTCGATTGCCGTAGACCAACTGTTCGTGGTGGCGAGTATCGATGTGGAGAACTACCGCAACGAGCGGGTGTTCGACTTTTTGCGCCGCTATGCCGCGACAGGCAAACCGCTCGGCGGCGTGAGCCTCGGGACGATGATCCTGGCGCGCGCCGGGCTTCTTGACAAGCGGCGTTGCACGATTCATTGGGAAGCGCTGAAAGCGCTCGCCGACGAGTTTCCCTCGCTGGCCGTCACGCGCGACCTCTACTGTATCGACGGCGACCGGCTCACCTGCGGCGGCGGCACAGCCGCGATCGACTTGATGCTGGATGTGATCGCTCGCGCGCATAACCATCGGCTTGCGGCCGATGTCGCCGACCAGTTCCTGCATACGCGTATTCGCGCGTCGCAGGAGAGCCAGAAGATGGCAATTCAGTGGCGTTACGGTATCGAGGACCGGCGCATTGTCAATGCAATTACGCTGATGGAGCAGAACATAGAGCGCCCCGTTCCCGTGCAGACGCTCGCCTCGCTGGTAGGCATTTCGCCTCGGCAGTTCGAGCGTATGTGGCTCAAGCACTTCGACATGGGGCCCTCGCAGTTCTACCTGGGCGTGCGCCTGAAGGCAGCGCAAAAGCTCCTGCACGAATCGACGTTTTCCATTTTCGACATTGCGATGCAGTGCGGATTTGCAAGCGCCTCGCATCTGGGGCGGTGTTATCGGAAGCTCTTTGACGCCACACCCGGACAGGAACGTGCTGCGAGGGGCAAGTGAAGATCGCCATTGCGTAAGAGGCAACGATCCGGTTCCACTTGCTGCGAGCCGGATCAGTTTCGAACGCAACAGCGGTGTCATCGCAAGTTGCGTCACAGACTCCGGCCCTCACACTATTCAATCAATACGACCGCTCATTGTGGATGAGCGGCCGTCCTTCTCCTCGAACCTACATGCCGATGCTAGACCCTCCGCTTGAACTCGTGCCTGTGCTCGTTCCCGTGGGGGAACTCGAGGTCGATGCCGGATTCAGATCGATTCTTCCATAGACGCCGTTTGCTTCGTCATTGGGCCCCGCCGCGAAGAAGAGCGTAGTAGCAGGCTGATTGTTGAGCCCGTTGCCGAACGCAATGCCCCACAAGCCCGGCTCGACGATCGCACTTCCGTTCGAACTCTTGACGGCACCCATCGACTGGCCGCTCGATGCGTTGAATGCGTTAATCGTGCCGTCGCCGAAATTGCCGATCAATATCGCGCCGCTCAATGAGCCGAAATTGCTTGGCGCTTGCGCGATACCCCATGGTGCATTCAGCGCACCGCCGGTTGCAAAGTGCTGTTTGAGGTTACCTGCCGTATCGAATACGTCCACCATACCGAGTCCCGCTCCGGCGACGTCGTCATGTTTCTCGGCATCCTGCTTCGCGTAGGTGACGAACAGGTTCGATCCGATCAACTGGATGCCGAACGGCGCAAAGCCGGCAGGAATGGCTGGATCCGTAAAGGCGCCGGGCATGGCGACCTTGGCAAAATTGGTGTCGAAGACGTCGATCTTGTTGTTATGGAAATCGGCCGCGTAGAGGAAGTTGTTGCCGTTGTTGGCCGCGAGCGCGAGGCCCTTGTACACGGCGCCGCCGGTGCCGTCGTCGTACATGACGAAGGCGTTGGTCGGCCCAACCGCAGGCGCCCATGCTGTGACGGTGCCGCCTTCGCCCACGAAGATAAATGCGGCGACGCCAGACTTGCCGTTTTGCGTCACGTTGAAGCTTTGCGTGCCGTTAAATACGATGCCTGTTGGCGACGCTGTCCCGTTCTTGCCGTCGGGAATCGTGACGACGAGCGATTGCGGCACGCCGTTGCCGTCATAAAGTGTTGCAAGGTTGGTTCCGTTGTCGGCGACCCAGACGAAGCCTTTCGGATTAAAGGCCACGCCCCAGGCATTCTTCAGATTGACGTCGGTGTGTGCTGCCGACACGGCGCCATCCGAGACGAGCGCCTTTGCGGTGAACGACGACTGTGCAGGCGGCCCAGAACTGGGAGAACTGGAACTGCCGCCGCATGACGCGAGTGTCGCGATAGCTGCGCTGCAGGCTACGACGGTGAACGCTGCGAGTAGAGACTTCATGGCCGCACTCCTTGTTCCGTCCAAAGGTCACAACGCTCAATGAACGAGAGGGCGATCGGGTTTATTCCAGTGGAGGGAACTTATTTGCGAGTACTTTCTATGGCTGAACTGGATAGATAAAAGCGGGCTACGAGTTCACGTGCTGGCCTCCGGTTCGCCGCGTGGCAACGAGCTGCGATGTAGCGCAGCGATTACATGCGATGTAATTGGCGCCATGAGCGGCGGCATCTAGTCTGTGTCTGTCGCGCTTCCATTCCGGTTGCGCTCAAGGCCAAGGAGATACCATGTCCCGCTTTCCCACATACACGATCGAATCCGCTCCGGCAGAATCAATGCCCGTGCTCCAGCAATTGCAACAGGCGTTCGGCCTGATACCGAACATCGCGGCCAGGATGGCGCGATCGCCGGTACTGATCAACGGTTTTATCGGCCTGTTCGAGCGCGTGCATGCGAGCAGTTTCACCGAGCCGCAAATCCAGACGCTGTTGCTGACCAACGCCGTAACGAATGCAAGTGTCTGGGCCGTCGCATTTCACACGGCGCTGGCGTTGAAAGAAGGGGTGAATGCCGCCGACGTAGACGCAATCCGCCGCGGTGTCTTGCCTGATGACGGCGAACTGGCCGCGCTATCCGCATTGGCGCGCACGCTGATAGAAAAGCGCGGCCACCTGAGCGAATCGGACCAGACAAGTTTCCTGGAAGCCGGGTTCAGTGCTGAGCAGATACTCGAAGTTATTGCGGTGGTTGCGGCATCGACGATCACAAACTATACGGGCAGCGTCACCCAGCCGCAGCTCGAAGCGCAGTTCGAGGAATTCGTCTGGCTTGCACCCGCACGCTGAATTATTTTGTTCTTTATCTTGATCAGGGAAATCCGATGAACGCGAGCAGTCCCGATCCGAAAGCGCCGCAAAGTGAGCTTGGCGACTTGCTGCGCTATTGGCGCGATATGCGTGGCGTGAGTCAACTGGATCTGTCGCTCGAAGCCGGCGTTTCGCAGCGCCAGATCAGCTTTATCGAAAGCGGGCGCAGCGTGCCGGGCCGGGACACGCTGCTGACGCTTGCACAGACGCTCGACGTGCCGCTACGCGAGCGTAACGCGCTGTTGCTCGCGGCTGGCTATGCACCGGTGTATTCGGAAACGCCATGGAACGCACAGGAGATGAACGGTGTGATCGCCGCGTTGGAGCGCGTCGTTCGCCAGCATGAGCCTTTCCCGGCGATCGTGATGGATCGCCACTGGAACGTTCTGATGACCAACGACGCGGCGCCGCGCTTCTTCGACTGTTTCATCGACATGGCCTCGCGCAAAGGTCCACGCAATATGCTGCATCTGATCTTCGACCCGCAGGGCATGCGTCCATTCGTGGCCGATTGGGACACGGTCTCGCGAAGCTTGCTGCAGCGGGTGTATCGGGAGTCGATTGGTCACGTCGTCGATGCCGGCACGAGGCGTCTGCTCGACGAACTGCTCGCCTATCCGGATGTGCCGCGTGACTGGAAGACGCATCATGCGCCGTCCGCCGGGCCCACGATTCCTGTCATTCCGCTAGGCTTCATCAGCGGGGACGCGGTGCTTCGATATTTCTCGATGGTCACGACCGTTGGTGCGCCGCAGAACGTTGCCGCGCAGGAGATACGCCTGGAATGCATGTTTCCCGCCGATGACGAAACCGAAGCGCGCCACCTCAAGTTGCTCGCCAGGCGTTCGGAGCAACGTTGAGCCGGTGTGCGGTGGAGAGGCGGCAGAGAGCCGATCGTCCCAGCAGTTCCTGCCGCCTGCAACGCCGCGTCCCGCCTGGGCGGGACGCTTGTCACGACCCAGCTCAACCTCAATCAAGCCCCGGGCTTTCCGCCGATGGTGTTGCCTTGTTGCCAGGCGCGCTTACCTTCCTCGGACAACTCTCCGCTGCTGTGCGACGCGTCCGGTTTCGTACCTTCTACTGCCATTGAGCCGCCCGGCTGTTTCTGGGCAGGGACGCGTTCACCTTTGCGCGCCGCGGCGCGATCGTCCTGAGTGCGGCCTGCGTAAGTTTCTGTTGCCATTTCAACCTCCGGAAAAGAAGAGAACCATCATGTCTTTGCGATGGACGCGCGAACTTCGTACTGATGGACGCGCTTGCTCGCATCGAGACACACCCGGAGTCAACTGTGCGCATTGCGCGTGCCAGACGCGGCATTCGCGTCGCATTGAAGGCGTTCCATGCGGCCTGTGAGGAAATCGTCACACAATTTTCTCTCCGTGTATGATTCCGGCGTCGAAAGCTATTGCGGCACGGTTGAATGCATTGTGTGTAAGCCGGGTCTTTGCCAGCGTCGCGGGCGGACCAATGCGCAGATAAACATCTACCAATGTGCGAGCCCGGCAACATGGAGTTGCACAGACGCCGCTTGCAGATACATAAAGCCGTTATGGCAAAAGGCTTGACGAAGAAATGCCCCGCGCGACGACCGCTCGCGGGAAGATGAAGGAACAACGCTGAATGCTCGCAGAACAACGTCACCAATACATCTTGGCGCAAGTCGCCAAAACGGGCGCGCTGTCAGTCGCCGAGCTGGTGCGCGAACTGAACGTGTCGCGCGAGACCATTCGCCGTGACCTCAACGCGCTTGCCGGACGCGGCCTGCTCGTCACCACCCATGGCGGCGCGCTTTCGAGCGACCGGCGCGAGCCCGATCTCGACACGCGTGAAGCGGCAAACGCCGGCGCGAAGCGCGCGATCGGCGAGCGTGCAGCCGAGTTCGTGCCCGACGGCGCGTCGCTGATCGTCGACTCCGGCAGCACGACGCAGGCGGTCGCGCGAGCCTTACTCGACCGGCACCGTCTATCGGTGTACACCAACGACTGGCGCATCGCGCTGCTGCTCGGACGGCGCAACGACAATCGCGTCACGCTATTGGGCGGCGAGCTGTCCGATATCGAAGACGCCACCTTCGGGCTCGACACGGTCCACCAGCTCACGCAATATCACGCGGACTTCGCATTCATCGGCGCAGGCGGCATTTCGCCGGACGGTTATCTCACCGACTACAGCCGTATGGCCGCCGAAGTGCGCAGCCGCATGATCGCCGCCGCCGACACGGTGGTCGTCGTGGCCGACCATTCGAAGTTCGGCCGCGTCACACCGGTGCGGATCAACGGCATCGAGTCGGCGCGTTATCTCGTGACCGAACTGGCGCCCGAGCGCGCCATCGGCAAGGCGATTACGGCCCATGGCCCGGAAATCGTGATTGCCTGAGTCCACGTGCGCGGCCGGTGCGCGTGGTACGGCGTCAAGCTGCGACACGCGTCGCGCCGACTGCTGCTGGTAGGGCGCAGCCGCATGATCCGATTCCCGATCAGCGGTCATGCAGCAGCGGTTCTGTCAATCTCTTCACGCAACTTCCCGCTACCTCGTTCGGCTTGGCTATTATTGGCGAATTGTGTCATTTTTTGGAATTCGACAGAATAGTCATGGCGTTGTCACCGAAACCTGTGATCCTTGCCGTGCCCATACAGGCATGGCAGGCAGCGCGAACGTGGTAGACGGTTTGTAAGTCTCGCTTGGAAGACGCCGCGAAGTTGTCGGCAATCTGCAATCAGTCGATCGCATCGGAGTCGGCTGCGGCAACATGCAACAAGTCACGCAAGCAGCACGTAAGCGGAACATTAGCGGCAAATAAGCGGCACATCAGCAACACGCACGCAGCAAATAAAGCGCAAACGGCGCGCACCACGCGCCGTTCAATCACAACAGGTATCGGGTTTTCCCGACCGTCTGGTTTTTTTGCCTTTCGGAGAAAGCGACATGACAAAGACAAACTCCCCTCAGACCACGGGCCTCGCACGTAAGCTTCTGCCGGCGCTGGTCGCCGCCGCGATGTTCGGTGGCGTGGCCATGCAGGCGCGGGCTGCCGACGCGGTGGTGCTGTACACCGCCGACGGCCTGGAAAATCTCTATAAAGACGTGCTGCCGGCCTTCGAAAAGAAAGAGGGCGTGAAAGTCAACGTCGTGACCGCGGGCAGCGGGGAAGTCGTGAACCGCGCGACAATTGAAAAAGACCAGCCGAAGGCGGACGTGATCGTCACGCTGCCGCCGTTCATCCAGCAGGCGGATCAGAGCGGTCTGCTTCAGGCATACCAGAGCGCGAACTACAAGAACGTGCCGGCGATTGCCAAGGCGCCGAACGGCTCGTGGGCGACCTTCGTGAACAACTATTTCTCGTTCGCGATCAACCCGGAAGTCACGAAAAACCAGCCGAAAACTTTTGCCGATCTGCTGCACCCGGACTACAGTGGCAAGGTCGCTTACTCGAACCCGGCGACGGCGGGCGACGGCATGGCCGTGATCATCCTGACGTCATCGCTGATGGGTGAGGACAAGGCATTCGACTATCTGAAGAAGCTGGAGCAAAGCGCCAAGTTCCACACCAAGGGCACGGGTTACCTCGACGTTCTGCTGTCGCGCAACGAAATCGCGTTCGCGAACGGCGATCTGCAGATGGACCTGGACGACGCGGCCAACGGCGGCCTGTCGCTCAAGCCCGTGTTCCTCGCGGCCGCGCCGGGCGAACAACCGACCACGTTCCAGTTGCCGTATGCAATCGGCCTCATCAAGAACGGTCCGAACCAGGCGCAAGGCAAGAAGCTGATCGACTATCTGATGTCGACGGAAGTGCAGGCCAAGGTGCCGGACATCTTCGGCATTCCGGGCCGCACCGACGTGCCGCTCGCCGGCAAGAACGGCGAGACCGTCAAGCAGGCGATTGCGGGCGTGAAGCTGATTCCGGTGGACTGGAACCACGTGATGGCCAAGAAAGCCGACTGGACCGCGCGCTGGAAGAGCGACGTGATCGGTTCGTCGGGCAAGCAGATCGAAGTCGTCAAGCCGAAGTAAGCCGCTTTTTAGGCTTTCCAGTCTTGCTTCCCAGTCGAAGCACGCAGCGCTCTCGCGATCGGTGTGATCGCCGGCGCGCTGCCTGAGCATCAATCTTGTTGGAGGATGAATCCGGTGAATACGGCCAGTCTTGCTGGGCGAGGCGCGCTCGACGCCTCGCTGGACGCGCTCGGCGCCGCGCGTTCGGACGCGCCTGGCGGCGTGCAGATCGATCACCTGACGGTGCGCTTCGGCTCGCGCACCGTGCTCGACGATCTGTCGTTGACCATCCAGCGCGGCGAACTGCTCACCGTGCTCGGCCGCAGCGGCTGCGGCAAGACTACGCTGCTGCGGTTCATCGCCGGGTTTATCGAGGCGGACGGGTTGTCCGGCACGCTCACGGTCGCGGGCCACGATCTCACGCACGTGCCGCCGCATAAGCGCAACCTTGGCCTGTTGTTCCAGAGCTACGCGCTGTTTCCGCATCTGTCGGTATTCGAAAACGTCGCGTTCGGCTTGCGGGCGCGGCGCATATCGGCGAAGGACATCGCGCGACGCGTGGCCGAGGTGCTGAAACTCGTGCAACTCGGCGACGCCGGGCACGTGATGCCCGCGCAGCTTTCCGGCGGCATGCAGCAGCGCGTGGCTCTTGCACGTGCGCTCGTGATCGAGCCGGACGTGCTGTTGCTCGACGAGCCGCTCTCCGCGCTCGATGCCAATCTGCGCGCGTCGGTGCGCTCCGAACTGAAGGCGCTGCATGAGCGCCTGCCCAATCTGACCATTGTCTGCGTGACGCACGACCAGGATGACGCGCTGGTGCTGTCGGATCGCACGCTGTTGATGCGCGACGGCCGTATCGCGCAGCTCGGCACGCCGCAACAGTTGTACGACGCGCCGAACGACGGCTTTGTCGCGCGCTATCTCGGTACGGCGAATCTGCTGCCGCCGCAAGTCGCTTTCGGCATGGACGACGCGCGCTACAACGAACGCGAGCGGGTCGCCTGTCTGCGGCCGGAAGCGCTGCGCATCGTGCCGCTTGGAGAAGGGCAGTTGCACGGCGCAATAACATCCGTCGAATGGTATGGCGCGGTATTGTCGGTGTCGGTCGCTTTGGACGCGATGCCGAATGAACCGCTCCTCGTCACCATGCAGCGCGGCCACGGCATGATGCCGGAGAAAGGCGCGCGCGTTTCCCTGCGTTACGAGGCTGACGATGTCGTCCTTATCCACCCCTGAGGCGTCGAATCCGCTTCCCGCCTCGTCGGCAGCCGACGCCCGCCGCAGCGCGAGCGCCGCTTTGCATCGGGCCGCGGTAAAACGCCGCGAGCGCATGGCGCAATGGCATCTCCTGTTCATCGCGGTGGTCGTGCTCGGGCCGCTCGTCATTTACCCGCTCGTGCGCCTCGTGTTGCTGAGCCTGAGCGGGCCGCATGGCATCGGCCTGCAGGCGTATGCGGCGTTCTTCGGCAATCCCGAGACACGCGGCGTGATCGGCACGACGCTGTGGATTCTGTTCGCGAGCGCCGGACTTGCATCGCTGCTCGGCGTCGCACTGGCGTCGTTGCTGTTTTTCAAGCCATTTCCGGGCGCGCGCATGGTTACGCGGTTTCTCGAACTGTTCGTCGCGTTCCCGTCGTTTCTCGTCGCCTTCACGCTGATTTTTCTGTACGGCTCGCAGGGCTCGGTCAGCATCGGCTTGCAGCGGCTCTTTCATCTGGAGGCGCCGCCGCTCGATTTCCTGTTCGGCGTGGGCGGCGTGATTCTCGCCGAGGTCGTGTTCTACGCGCCGTTCGTCGTGAGGCCCACTCTGGCTTCGTTCGCCACGCTCGACATGCGTCTGATCGAAGCCGCCAGAAGTCTCGGCGCTAGCGGCTGGATGGTCGCATTCAAGGTAATCGTGCCGCTTGCGTGGCCGGGTATCGCTGCAGGCACGATCCTGTGCTTTCTGCTGACACTCAACGAGTTCGGCATTTTGCTCGTGCTTGGCAGCGCGCATCTGATCACGTTGCCGGTCGCCATTTACAGTTCGGCCACTGTCGACCTCGATCTGCCGACGGCGGCAGCCGGCGCGGTCGTCATGCTGATCATGTCCTTGTCGCTGTACGCGTTGTATCGCCAGGTCAACCGTCGCAAGGTAAAAGGAGCGGGCCATGGCCGTTGAACTCGACCCGACCGTGCTGCCGGTCATGCACAAGAAGGCGCGCCCGGTGCGCCGGAGTTTGTTCGTGCGGATGCTCGGCGGCCTGTTTCTCGGTTTTGCCGCGCTGTTGTGCTTCTGGCTTTTCGTGTTGCCCGTGATCGTGGTCGGCTTGTCGAGCGTGGCGGCGCACTGGTCCGGCACGATTCTGCCGGCCGGCTTCAGCACGCGCTGGTTCGAGCGGCTCGGCTCCAGCGACTTCGACGCGCTCACAACGAGTCTCGAGATCGGCATGGGTGTCGCCGTGCTCGGCACGATCCTCGGGTTGTGGCTTGCGCTCGCGCTCGAAGGACGAGACCGGCGCGGACTCGGCGCGTTCGTCGACACCATCGCCATGATGCCCAACGGCGTGCCGAGCGTGGTGCTCGGTCTCGCGGTACTGATCGCCTATCACAAGCGGCCGGTGGACCTGTCGAGTTCCGCGGCGATCGTCGTCTTTGTTCAACTCGCGCTCGTGCTGCCGTTCTGCTACCGGTGCGCGGCGGCGGCGTTGCGCCCTGAACTGACGATTCTGCGCGAAGCGGCCGCGAGCCTCGGTGCGCCTCCGTCGATGGTGCTGCGCCGCGTCGTGCTGCCGCAACTCGTGCCAGCGATCCGCGCGAGTCTCGCGCTCGGGTTCGCGCTGTCGCTCGGCGAACTGGGCGCGACCCTCACCGTTTATCCGCCCGGTTTTGCGACGGTGCCGATCGTCGTGGTCGGTCAGGTGGAGCGGGGCTACTACCTGCCTGCCTCCGCGCTGTCGCTGATTCTGCTGCTCGTCTCGCTCGCCGCGCTGCTGCTGATTGCGGCCCGTGTGCCGCGCCGTCGGATCGACTGAACCTGCGTTTTCCTCGTTTCCCTGGTGGCGCGTCGTGCGGCGCGCAGACATTCCACATACTTTCGATGTGGCGAAATTTGTCAAAATGACCGAATATATGCAAACTGCTTCTGTCGATCCGATTGAGGTTGTGCGCAGGCATTCGCTGACGACACTGGTTCGCGACGAGATCGAAAGGCACATCGTCGAAGGCGAACTGGCGCCGGGCGCCAAACTCAACGAAGCAGACTGGGCGGCGCGCCTTCAGGTGTCGCGCGGGCCGGTTCGCGAGGCGTTCCGCGCGCTCGAGCAGGCCGGGCTCGTGCGCACCGAGAAGAATCGCGGCGTGTTCGTGCGGACGGTGTCACTCGCCGAAGCCGACGAGATTTACGCGGTGCGCGCGGTGCTCGAAGAGGCGGCGTGCCGGATGTTGGCCGCGAACATCGACGCGAGTCAGCTGGCGGTGCTGCGCGATTGGCTCGATGCCATGCGCGCGGCGCTCGGTGCGCAAGATCACGATGCGTACGCGCGGGCCAACGTCGCGTTTCATGACGCGATCGTGGCGGCGGCGGGCAATGTGAAGTTGTACGAGACGTATCGAAGGCTGGTGAGCGAGTTGAGTCTTTTTCGGCGCGCGGCACTGGTGGTGCATGCCGATGCGATGGAGCGCTCGCTAGCGGAACATCGCGCGATTCTGACCGCGCTCGCTTCGCGCGATGCCGCGCATGCCGCGGCGCTGATGCACGCGCACGTGAACGGCGGCTTGCAGCGCGCGCACGAGGCGTGCGAGGGAGGCGGCGTGGCGGCCGGGCAGTTGGGAACGGCGCGCGGCGCGTCTGCTGCGGGCGACTGAACGACGACTGCAGGGCGACTGCAGGGCGACTGCAGCGATCGCGTTGTCGTCACGCATTGGCTTGAGGACGCGTGCGTAGCACGCAGGGACGGGAACAATGGCAAGCGCAAACGAAAACGCGAAGCAACGCACGGTCGAGGTCAACGGTCGCGGCTACCGGCTGCCTGAGCAGCCGACGGTTGTGATCTGCGTCGACGGCTGCGAGTTCGATTATCTGGAAGCTGCGGTCGCGGCGGGCGTTGCGCCGTTCATCGGCAAGATGCTCAAGGGCGGCGCGGCCTTCAAGGGCGATTGCGTAATTCCCTCGTTCACCAACCCGAACAATCTGTCGATCGTCTGCGGTGTGCCGCCGTCGGTGCACGGCATCTGCGGGAATTACTTCTGGGACCCGAATGCGAATGGCGGCGCGGGTGCGGAAGTGATGATGAACGACCCAGCCTATCTGCGTGCCGGCACCTTGCTGGCCGCGGCAGCCGAAGCGGGCGCGCGCGTCGCGGTCGTCACCGCTAAAGACAAGTTGCGCCGGCTGTTGGGCTGGCAGCTGAACGGCATCTGCTTTTCCGCGGAAAAAGCGGACACGGTGACGCGCGAGGAAAACGGCATCGACGAAGTACGGGAACTGGTCGGCTTGCCGCTTCCCGACGTGTACAGCGCGGCGCTTTCGGAATTCGTGTTCGCTGCCGGCGTGCGGCTCGCGCAAACTCGCGAGCTCGACCTGATGTATCTGTCCACGACCGACTACATACAGCACAAATGGGCGCCGGGCACCGAAGGCGCGAACGCGTTCTACGCGATGATGGACGGCTATCTGGCGAAGCTCGACGCGCTCGGCTGGGTGATCGGGCTCACCGCCGATCACGGCATGAACGCGAAGCACGATCCGCAAAGCGGCGAGCCCAACGTGATCTATCTGCAAGACCTGCTCGACGAATGGCTCGGCGCGCGAAAGGCGCGCGTGATCTTGCCGATCACGGACCCGTATGTGGTGCATCACGGCGCGCTCGGTTCTTTTGCGACAGTTTATTTGCCGCGCGATGTCGATGTCGCGCAGGTGATCGAGCGGATTCGCGGGCTGCAGGGCGTCGAAATTGCGCTTGATAATCACACGGCGTGCGAGCGCTTCGAGCTGCCGAATGACCGCGTCGGCGATATCGTCGTGATCGGCACGAAGCATGTGGTGCTCGGTACTCGCCGCGACGAGCACGATCTGTCGGGGCTTACGGTGCCGTTGCGCTCGCACGGCGGCTTGTCCGAACAGGAAGTGCCGCTCCTTTTCAACCGGCGTGTCGACGGATTGCCGGGCGCGGGGAACGAAAAGAGACTGCGCAATTTCGATATCTTCGACGTCGCGTTGAACCGCGTGTCGGCATCATGAACGCGACGCTGCGGGACCATCCGGCGTTCCGCGCGGAAGCGCTGCGGCTCGAAGGCGAGCGCGCGGCGCGTCCACGCTCGCTCGATGTAGTCGATCCGTATACGGGTACGCGCGTGGGCACGGTCGCGCTTGCGAGCGTCGATGATGTGCGCGCCGCATTTGAATACGCCGCTGCTTATCAGGCAAAGCTCACGCGTTATGAGCGCTCGCAGATTCTCGAACGCGCGGCCGCGTTGTTGCGTGACAGGACCGAAGAGGCGTCGGATCTGATCTCGCTCGAATCGGGTTTGTCGAAGCAGGACTCGCGGTATGAAATCGGTCGTGTGGCCGACGTGTTCAGGTTTGCAGCAATCGAAGCATTGCGTGACGACGGGCAAAGTTTCTCGTGCGATCTGACGCCGCATGGCAAGCGGCGACGCGTGTTTTCGCAGCGCGAGCCGCTTGCGGGCGTGATCGTCGCGATTACCCCGTTCAACCATCCGATGAACCAGGTTGCGCATAAGGTTGCGCCGGCAATCGCGACGAACAATCGCGTGGTGCTGAAGCCGTCCGAGAAAGTGCCGCTGTCGGCGCTTTATCTCGCCGACATTCTCTACGAAGCCGGCTTGCCGGCGCCCATGCTGCAAGTGCTGACCGGCGACCCGCGCGAAATCGCCGATGAACTTATCACGCACCCGTTGGCTGAACTCGTCTCGTTCACGGGCGGCGTGGCGATTGGCAAGTACATCGCGGCAAAGGCGGCGTACCGCCGCGTCGTGCTCGAGCTAGGCGGCAACGATCCGCTCATCGTGCTCGAGGACGCCGATCTCGAGCGCGCGGCGACGCTCGCGGTGCATGGCTCGTACAAGAACTCCGGGCAGCGCTGCACGGCGGTCAAGCGGATGCTCGTGCAAAAGCGCGTCGCCGCCGATTTCGCCGACCTGGTCGTCGAGAAGACGCGGGCCTGGACTTTCGGCGATCCATTCGATGCGGCCAATCAGATGGGCACGGTTATCGACGTCGCCGCGGCGCAGCTGTTCGAGGCGCGCGTGAATGAGGCGATTGCCGGCGGCGCGCGCTTACGTATCGGCAATCGACGCAATGGCGCGCTGTATTCGCCTACGGTGCTCGACGGCGTGGAGCCGGACATGACCCTCGTGCGAGAGGAGACCTTTGGGCCGGTGTCGCCGATCATCAGCTTCGACACGCTCGACGACGCGATACGTATCAGCAACGGCACATGCTTCGGGTTGTCTTCAGGTGTATGCACGAACCGGCAGGACGCGATCACGCGGTTCATCAACGAACTGCGAGTGGGGACGGTCAACGTGTGGGAAGTGCCTGGCTATCGGACAGAGTTGACGCCGTTTGGCGGTATCAAAGACTCCGGGCTCGGCTACAAGGAAGGCGTTCAGGAAGCGATGAAAAGCTTCACTAACCTCAAGACTTTTTCGTTACCGTGGGAGTAATAGCGTGGCATTGAGTGTGACGGACATCCGTTCGCTGTTCGAGCAATACGGTGACATCGCTTATAGCGGCGAACCGGTGACGCAGCTTCAGCACGCATTGCAGAGCGGCGCGCTGGCTGAAGAAGCGGGTGCCGGCGACGAACTCGTCGCCGCTTCGTTTTTGCACGATCTCGGGCATCTGCTGAATCTTCAGGGCGCGACGCCGACGGAGCGGGGCATCGACGATCTGCACCAGTACTTTGCGCTGCCGTTCTTGCGGCCGGTGTTGCCCGATGCGGTATTGGAGCCGATTCGTTTGCACGTCGACGCAAAGCGCTGCCTTTGCGCGATCGACCAAGGCTATTTCGATCAGCTTTCCGCCGATTCGGTGCGGAGCCTGGGTCTGCAAGGCGGCATCTTCGGCAGCGAGGAAGCGCAGAGATTTCTGCAGAAGCCGTACGCGCAGGACGCGCTCCGGCTGCGCAAGTGGGATGACCGCGCGAAAGAAGAACACCGCGTCACGCCGGGTCTAGATCACTACCTCGACGTGGTGGAGCGCGTGATGCGTAAGAGCGCGATGGTGTAGTTCTGGCTTGTCTATGTCGTTGTCCTGGCGCTGCTTCTTGCGCAATTTCCGTGTGTCGAAATAACGCTTGCAAGGCGCTGGCCGGCTCGCTAAAATCTCGCTCTTTCGTGCTCCGGACGCCGGGGCACGGGAAGCGGGAAAGCCAGTAGTGGCAAGGCTTCGAGCGGTGGCAGCAGGTTCAGGCAGCAACAGAAACCTGTTGACGGCGCAGCCGGAGTTCTTCATAATCTCGTTTCTCTGCTGCAGATGCAGCGACGCAGAACGAAGCGGTGCCGGGTGGTG